>VXLY01000013.1 GCA_009841335.1 Rhodothermaceae bacterium
AGAAATCGCTCAAACGACTCCGCTTCATTTAACTTGTGCAGAATGCGTCGCTTATCCTCCAGGGTAAGCTCTTCGGCATTGCGCAGTGGCTCAATTTTTTCCTGCAACCAATGTTTTTCCAGGGGACTGGAAATATGCATGTACGAAACGCCAATCCGGCGCGTATAGGTTTCCCGGAGGATATTCAGGATATCCCGCAAGGGAAGCACATCCTTACCACCGAGCCCCCCAGTAACAAATTCACGGTCCAGGTCCCAGACGGTGAGTCCGTACTTGGCGGGATCCAATTCGGGGTGATACTTCCAATTGGGTTGTAATGGATTTATGTCTGCCTGCAGGTGACCCAAGACACGAAACAGCCGGATCAGGATCATGACTTGGGCTTGTTTTTGAATCGCATCAAGCTCTATGCCCGTCTGCTGAGAGGAGCCTAGGCGCGGCGTAGAGTCAGGACTTAGTACATAAGGGGGGTGAGGTACATGCAGATCTTCGAAGATATTTGAATAAAAATCCTCCTCTCCCTGTAGAAGTTTCGCAACATGGGCTAAAAACGCGCCACTTTCTGCGCCCTGAATGACACGGTGATCGTAAGTACTGGTAACAGTCATTACGGGAGACAGCCCGACCTTGCTTGCAGCAGAGGCGCTTATGGCCTGGTATTCCGCTGGATAGCCAATTGAGCCGATCCCCACGATCACTCCTTGGCGGGGCATAAGTCGTGGCACGCTCAGACTCGTCCCAATCATCCCCGGATTGGTGAGTGTTACATTCGTATTCTGAAAATCCTCCAGCGTAAGCTTATTAGAGCGGGCGCGCTGGATGATTTCATTGTAAGATGCCAGGAATTGCGCAAAATTCATTTGCTCCGCGCCCTTGATATTCGGCACGAGCAGCGATCGGCGTCCTCTACGCTGGGTATCTATGGCCAATCCAAAATTCACATGCGACGGACGTACATGCTGTGGTTTATTCCCATCCCGGATGAACGTGCTGAACATAGTCGGGAAGGCCTTTAGTGCCTGTACGATCGCAAAAGCAATCAGGTGAGTGAAGGACACTTTCTGCCCACCAATTCCGCGTTGGTATTGGTTGAGCAGAGTCCGGTTTTCGGTGAGCAATTTCACAGAAAGGGTTCGAACAGAGGTTGCAGTAGGAATCTCCAGACTGGCCTCCATGTTCTCCACGATAGCTGCACTCGGCCCACGAATGGGGGCGACGGCGGTATCGGCCGGCAGGCCGTCTCCTGACGGACGCGGTGGCTCTTTGGCTATGGTAGTTTGCCGATCCTGTTTGGGTTCAACCGTAACAGGAATACTTTCTCCGGGGTCATAATCGGCAAAAAAATCCCGCCAACTTTCGCTGACGCTAGAGGGGTCGTCCTGGAAGCGCTTGTAGAGGGCCTCGACGTAACCGGTATTGAATCCAAGCAAGCTCACGGGTCCTATCTAGATTGGTGGGTATAAGAGAAGGTACAATATTTCGCAAGGCAATGGAGGAGCAAGGATACACTTGAACCGAAATGCATTACACCGGTTGAGGCCAACACGTTACTATATGATCAAACGCTCAAATGGTTGATTGCGTTCAGGACTGCGATTATGCTCCAGAAGGTTGCAAACATGTTTGAAGCTGCCGTAAATTACTAAGGCATGGCACCAAGATTAAGGGAATTAGAGTATTATGAAACGCAAACCGGATTTCCCCCTGATGCTTGCTGCCACGCTTCCGACGTTTCAGCACAGGATACCCTCCCTTGACAAGCTGCCTTTAATGATCCAGCCAGTTCATAGATGTTGGGGGCGGTATGGAGCCACCCTTCTGGTGATGGCAATTCTCTTGAATATCGCCCAGGTTTCGGCGGAACCGGGATCAACAGGCAAAATTGCGGGCCGGATTGTGGATGTGGACACCGGTGATCCCTTGCCCGGAGCTGCCGTCAGAATTGAAGAAACAGTTCTTGGTGACGCAGCTGATATCGAGGGCCATTACGCGATAATCAATGTCAAGCCGGGCACATACACGATTGTGGCATCCATGATCGGATATGCTACGGTTAGGATTGAGAATGTTGAAGTTTCGGCGGACCGTACCACGCGGGTCAACATTGAGCTCCGGGAGGCAGTAATTGAGGGTGAGGAGATCTTGGTGATAGCCCAACGCCCGCTCATTGAGCAGGATCGCACGACTTCAGCGTCCTACGTATCTGCTGAGTCTATTGAGAGCCTTCCAGTACAGGAATTCCAGGATCTACTCCAGATGCAGCCTGGCGTAGCCTATGACGCATCTGGGCGCCTGCATTTGCGCGGAGGACGTCATGGCGAAGTCGCCTATATGATCGATGGCATCCCGGTCACAGATCAGTTTGGCGGCGGAAGCAAGATAGAAATTGAAAACAGTTGGGTACAGGAATTGCAGGTGATCAGCGGTACCTTCAACGCAGAGTACGGGCAGGCTCAGTCCGGCGTCATCAATGTCATCTCTAAAGAAGGGCGCCCCGTGCTGGGCGGTACGGCATCGTTCTTCGGGGGCAGTTATTTGACGGGGAAGAACGATGTTTTCCTGAATTCTGCCTCACCCAGATTGTCTGAGTTTAATGGCGAAGTATCGCTTGATGGCCCGATTCCATTTCTGCCGTCCGGTTCATTTCTGGTCAGTGCACGTCTCCTTGATTCTGACGGGTGGCTGTACGGTGAGCGTCGGGTCCAGATAGACGACACAGTTCCGATCCAGGAGTTTATCCGTCAGGCACGTCAAACGTCAAGTGATCATGAGACGTTAGTAGGCATTCGGATTCCAGATTCGCTGCAGACGGGAGATGGCGCGATGGTCGCTATGAATTATCGCAGGAAATATGCCCTGCATTCTTCGCTTTCAGCGCGCCCGCTACAGGCGCTGAAGGTGAGCTATTCCTTGTTCCTTAACGTCCAGGATCGGAAGAACTATCAGGATAGCCGACGATTTGCCCCGGATGGTCAGCCAACGGTCACCGACCGGGGACAGAATCATATCCTGTCTCTGACCCATACCCTGACATCATCCACTTTCTACAGGATGGCTTTTTCGTTTCAACGTGACCGGAGGAAGAGCCACCTGTTTGATAATCCGTTGGACCCGCGATACCAGGGGCTGGCATTCGGGACCCAGGGATTTCTCTTTGGCGGGACCAGCAACGGACGTTCGGAGATAACGCAAGATTTGTACTACGGGAAGGTGGACTTCACGAGTCAGGTTGACCGGTTCAATCTGATAAAGATGGGAATGGAATATCGGCGACACAATATCAGGACTCGCGAACTGGTGACTATTTCCGATGGTCCGGTATATGAGTCTCCAAATCTTCGCATTCCGTCCGAAAATACGGCCGGCAATGATTTTTATACCCAACAACCGCGTGAATTATCAGCCTATGTGCAGGACAAGATTGAGATTGATGAAATCATCCTGAATGCCGGGCTGCGCTTTGACTTCTGGGATCCAAGGGGCCGCATTCCGACAGATCTGGAGGCCATTACCAATCCGGAGGACGGCATTCGGCTGGATACGGACTTTGAAGCGTCAGCAACGAGTTCCCAACTCAGTCCCCGGATCGGGTTGGCATTCCCTATTGCCGAATCGGGGGTGCTCCATGTGTCCTACGGCCATTTTTTCCAGATTCCGCGATTCTCGTACATCTTCGCCAACTCTGAATTTGAGGTGAGGCTGGGTGACCTGGAAACAATGATGGGCAACGCCAATCTCAAGCCGGAAAGGACGATTGCCTATGAAGTTGGCGTGCAGCAGGCCGTTGCAGCTGACTGGAAGTTTGAACTTACCGTCTATTACAAGGACATCAAGAACCTGCTTGGGCAGGAAATCATTACAACGCGCGACAAGAAGATCTACGCGCGCTACATCAACCGGGATTACGGTAACACGCGCGGGATCGTATTCTCCCTGATTAGGCAGTATCGGGGCAGTCTCGGGGCGACGGTAGATTACACCTACCAGATTGCCCGCGGCAATGCTTCGGATCCCAATGCGGTCTTTTTTGACCATCAGGCCAGCCCACCGCGAGAAAGTGAGAAGCAGATTCTCCCCCTGGACTGGGATCAGCGGCATGCGCTAAATGGGACCCTGATCGTGGGCAATCCCGGCAGTTGGACGCTGAGCTTTATTGGCCGCTTCCATACCGGCCAGCCCTACACGCCTACAGATCCAGGCAGTGCCCTGGCTGAGCAGTTTGAGAACAGCGAGCGGAAACCTTCGCAGGTGAGTCTCGACGTTAATTTCAATCGTAGCTTGCAGTGGAGAGCGATGCGTGTGAAGTTATTCGGGCGGGTGTACAATGCGCTGGACCGTCTGAATGCGGACCGTGTGTATTCCAGTACCGGCAATCCAGCGCATCCTTATCGGACGGTTGGAGAAACCGAGATACTGGCACAGAACCCCAATTTCACCGTGGATGAGATAAATCTGAGGCCGGATTTTTATTCGCAACCACGGCGGATTGTCGCGGGTGTTGAACTTAGTTTCTAAACAGGCGCATGTGGCAAATGGGTGGCAATTCCCCGACCAGGTGGGCACACGGGCTGGTGCCGGGTTCGGCGTCCTGCATTCAGGGCTGGTATTCGGGGCCATCCAGGTGGGCATTGCTCATCCTGCTGCTTTTTGTTGCGTACGACGCGCGGGCACAGACACGGCCTGAAGCGGGCAGAGACCAGCGGCGCACGGGCATCCATGATGGCAATCTTGTATACACCCGCTACTCCAATTACGGCAACCTGGGATCTCGGTACGAACCTCCCAAGATGGAATGGCCGAAAGGCTCCGGCACATGGTATGGGTTTGAGTTCATCATGATGGCTGGTGCAGAAGTGCAGGATGCCAACGGGAGACTTATCAGGGTGGTATCCGAGAATTACACCAATCCGGGATCCTTTGATATCAGTCCCGACGGTTCGCATACCTATGGATGGGAGCCCCTGGCGGGTTATTTCAATCCAGGGGCCGCCAATGTGCACAATTATCCTGCCATGAGCCACTTGGCTGAGACATGGCCCAGAGCGTGGCCCCATGATTACCCTGGCCCGCCAGGATCTCGGGATGGGAGGTGGAATGGGGAGTTCGGCTCTTTCGTCCGGGCAGATCAGGAGAGCTATTACGTGATGGATGACCGCAACAATGACGAGTTTGACTACTACCCGTTCATTGGCAGCCCGCAGGACTCGGCAGATTTTCCGTCCGGTCTGCGGGGTCTGGGTCTGGAAGTAAGGGTTCGCGGATACCAGTGGGTTTCCGTTCAGGCCGAGGACATCCTGATTGTCCGCTACGACATCAAGAACATCAGCCACAAGTTGCTGAGGCGTGTTGTCTTTGGCATGTACGTGGATCCGGCCGTAGGAGGACAGGGTGATTCAGTAGATGATTTCGCCGACTTTGAGCAGGTTGATGATATTGTCTATATGTGGGACCGCGACGGAATAGACAATCGCGGCCGCCCGGGAGTAGGTTATTTCGGCTTCGCCTTCCTGGAGAGTCCCGGAGATCCGCTCAACGAAATAGATAATGATCAGGATGGTATCGTTGACGAGCGGCAGGACAACCCTCGGGGCATCATGGTCGCTGGCCAGGATGAGATTGAGGCCTATGTGGATTCCCGATATGACCGAAACCAATTTGAGAGTTTCTACGGGGCCTTGTCGCTGCGACCAGCTTACGAGAGCGGAATGTGGTGGACCGGAGATGAAGACATGGACTGGGTGCCCTATCTGGATGCTAATGGTAACGGGCTAAGAGATGCGGGAGAATTGATTCTCGATGACACCGGTTCGGACGGACTGGCCCCTCAGGCGGAAGGCTATCTCGGCCCTGACACCGATGGCACGGAGGGAAACGGGATCCCCGATGAAGGCGAACCGAACTTCGGCAAGACCGACAATGATGAATCAGATCAGATTGGCCTGACCAGTTTCGTATTGCGTCCGGCCGGCAACGTGAGTGACGACGCCCGTACTTGGCGCGAAATGGAACCTGGGAGCTTTGGCGGGTCAATGCCGAGCAACCTGGCGTTCATTTACGGATCTGGCTATTTCGAACTGCCGCGGGAAGAGACGCGCAAGTTTGCCATCGCCAATCTTTTTGGCCGTGACTTTGATGATATCCTGCGCAACAAGCGCACAATGCAGCGTATTTATGATGCCGATTACTCGTTCGCGCGGCCACCCAACAAGCCCACACTAACGGCGGTTCCGGGGGATCGCAAGGTGACCCTAATGTGGGACAATCGGGCTGAGTTCTCACGTGACCCAATCTATGGGCGCGACTTTGAAGGTTATCTGATCTACCGGTCTACGGATCCGTCCTTCAATTCAATCAAGACGATCAGCGACGCCTTTGGCAATCCTACGCTCTGGAAGCCGATCATGCAGTTTGACCTCAAGAACGGGCTTTCGGGTCCGCATCCGATTCAGATTGGCGAGTCGGGCGCGGTGTACAACACGGGAAGCGATACCGGGCTACGATACTTCTTTGTCGACGAGGGGCTTGATAATGGTCGGACCTATTACTATGCCGTTGCCTCCTATGACCGTGGATATGACACGGATTTTTTTGCCCGAGGTCTCAGTAACAAAGACAAACTCACGCCTATCGCGCCGAGTGAGAGTTCAAAGATCATTCAGACCGACCTGATCGGCAACGTTACGTTTGTTGACCGGAATACCGCCGTGACGATACCGAATGCACCTGCCATCGGCTACGTTGCGGGGAATATAGAGGGGGAATTGGAACATGTTGGACCGGGTACTGGGCGCGTGGATATTGAGGTTGTCGTTCCAGACAGCATCCGCAACAATGCGCAGTATTCCGTCACCTTTACCGACACCACGCGCTCACTGCTTACGAAGGGAATTCGGATCGAAGAAGAACTGTCGGGCCGTTTAGTGTATGAGGCCGCCCTATTTGACAGCCTGGATCTGGTGACACAAATTCGGGAGGGGATGCGCTTCAAGATCTATACGCCTGAGGCCGCCGCGCCGACGTTGTACGGCTGGACGCAGGGTACCAGCAATGTCCGGGCCAGCATTGATCTTGTTGAGTCCGGCCGCAGTGTTGCCCTGCCTGAGGATATCGAGATTCGGATAGGTCAGCCTGGAACGGACACCAGCTTTGTCCAATTCGCCTTTGAGCAGGGGATACCGGTCAATTTTAGTGTGACGAGCGTTACTTCGGGTGAGCCGCTGGAATTCCTGTTTGAGGAGACTGCCCAACCGGATGGCCAGTTGAGCGCTGGTGACATTGTCACCATTGTATTTGACATCAGCGGGCTGCGCTTTAACCTGGGATGGCGCTTTACTTTCACCGGGCCGCCAGGTGAGCAGGCGATCATGCCGGAGCCGGGTGATGTTTATGCACTGCAGGTGTCCAAGCCCTTTTCCTCACTCGACCGCATCATCTTCAAGACGAAAGCGTCCTCGATTGATGAAGTGCTGGCCCAAAACAGCCTTGACAACATTTATGTTGTACCCGATCCCTATGTGGCGAGTGCTTCCTGGGAACGCCCCTTGTTTAACCAGACAGGCAGGGGTGAGCGCCGAATTGACTTTGTAAACCTTCCGCCGAAGTGCACCATCAGGATCTTCACTACGTCAGGCAAACTCGTGCAGGTACTGGAGCATGACAGTGCCCCGGAAGATGGCACCGAGAGTTGGGATCTGGTATCCAAGGATGGTCTCACGGTGGCCTTTGGTGTCTACATCTTTCACGTTGAGGCTCCCGGAATAGGCAGCAAGATTGGCAAATTCACCCTCATCAAGTAACGAATCATGTTCAGCGGGCGCCTTGTATCGCGTGATTTCAAAAATGTGAGACACTACCGGGATGTCACGCAATTAACCCGAATTCTATTGTGGACTCTGGTAGCGGGATTGGGGCTGCCTGATTGGGCGTCTGGCCAGGAAGATGATCGTCCAGTCAATTTTGTGGAAGATGTCACAAATGCTGGTACGAGTGCCGCCGCGTTTCTTGAGATTGGAGTAGGGGGGCGTGCGCAGGCCATGGGTAATGCCGGCGTTGCGCTGGCGCACGATGCTTCGTCAATGTTCTGGAATCCTGCGGCTGCTTCCGCCTTGGAGGGCTCGATGCTGGTTTCATTTGACCATACGGCCTGGTTCGCCAACAGCCAGTTGCAATATGTCGCGGCGGTCCTTGATCTTCCGAGGATTGGAGTTATTGGGATCAGTGTGCTGAATTTTCAGATTGTGGACCAGGCGCCCGTACGCACGATCCTGCAGCCGGAGGGTACCGGTGAGTTTTACAGCGCATCGGACCTGGCATTGTCGCTGACCTATGCTGCGCGGCTTACGCCCCGCTTTATGGTGGGAATTTCGGGCAAGATCGTCCAGGAGACCCTGTGGAACGAGCAGGCTCGTGCGTTTGCCTTTGATCTCGGGATGACCTATCACACCAATCTGCCCGGCCTGAGTGTAGCGGCCGGGCTGGCAAATTTCGGAACCGGCATGAGGCTGGAGGGACGGGACTTGAGGCGTCCGTTTGATGACGACCCCCGTAATTTCAGCAATGACAAACTCAATGTGAACCTGCAGACGGATACCTTCTCTCTGCCGCTTCTTTTCCGGTTCGGCATTGCTTACCAGGTGGAGGCATCACTGCATCAAATGACGTTTGCCGCCGATGTCTTGCACCCGTCAGACAATAGCGAATCGGTCAATGCGGGACTGGAGTACACCTTTATGGACGTGGTGTCATTCCGGGCAGGGTTGGCCTCGTATTTTGAGAAGGATCGTACCGGTGGATACACATTTGGCATGGGCCTCCATCACGAGTTGCTGGGAAAGCTGGGCGTAATAGTTGACTACGCGTACGCGACTTGGGGTGTATTGAATGCTACCCACCGGTTCACGGTCACGCTGGCCCGTCCATGATCAGCCTTCGCAAGTCCAGGCATTAACAGGTCCGGTTCGTGGATTTGGGGTCGAGGTCGCGTCCGGTTATGTGTACTACTGGAAGGCGATCAGCTGCAGCGAAAAGATGGTCCGGGCATTCTTGCAATCCATTCTGACGCAGCAGCGGAATCATTGGAGCGGATCCGACGCAATTCGCGGCTGCCGCCCATTGTCCACGCCACACGACCCGGCGGTGCACCCAGGTGGTCTTTTAGACGCCTTTGCCATACTTCACACTTGGCACCTGTGGCCAGATAATTGTCCGAAAAGTAATCAGTGAAGGTGGCGGCGAATGTTTTTGCGGCTCCGCACTGTGTGAGGCAGGCAAGCCTTGCCAGAAAACACTATATTATTCGACTGTTGAACAAATTTACTGCCAAAATGAAGACATTGGTGATTTTCCTGGTTTCGGTTATTGTCGGGTCGGGTGCGGCCTTGGCGCAGCAAGTGCCCCGACTGATTGTCAACGAATTTCTTGCTGATCCTGCCGGAGATATCCCCGGTGATGCCAACGGGGATGGCACGCGTAGCGGGTTGGAGGACGAGTTTGTGGAACTTGCGAATATCAGCGCCGACACGCTTGATTTGACCGGGTGGATGGTGGGGGATGATGAAGCGATCAACTTTACATTCCCCGATGGCTACATGCTGCCTCCCAGGGCGCTTCTGGTCATTTTTGGCGGCGGCGATGTCAGCAATGTGCCGGGATACGATGCGGATCCCCTCATGACGCGCGCATTTCAGGCTGACAGCACGGTAGGCAACGGATTCGCCAACGGTGGTGATTATATCGTGGTACAGTCGCCGGATGGAAATGAGGACATGTACGTCGCCTACAATTCAAAGACGGGGCAGGGGCCGCCAACATCAACTGTCGTTGAGAACATTACGTTCGAATTTGAAGTGCATGTGGCCGCGGCGGCGAATGAAGACGTGTCGGTGACGCGAAACCCGGATGGCGACATCTCTTCCGACGATCCATTCGTACAGCATACCGCGGTCAGCACAGCCCTATTTTCGCCCGGCCAGACGATTACCGGCGGCGACACAGTGCCCAAGCCACTTCCGCCCATTACGATCGTGTTCAATGAGATCCTCGCCGATCCGCCATCAGGCGATGCCGGTGATGCCAATATGGATGGCACACGCAGCTCATCTCAGGACGAGTTTGTTGAGCTCGCCAATGTGGGTGACGCGCCTGTGGATATAGGCGGCTGGATGCTTGGAGATGATGAAGGCATCGCCTTTGTTTTCCCAGAAGGGTATACCGTTGGCCCCCGTGACATTATTGTGGTCTTTGGCGGCGGAGATATTTCAAATGTACCGGGCTACGATGCGGACTCCCTGAAGACGCGCGTATTCCAGGCAGACAGCACAGTCGGCAACGGTCTGGCCAACGGAGGCGACATCCTCATGCTGCTTTCTGACGATGGCTCCTATGATACCTGGTTTGCCTACGGCAGTAATGCCAATATGGGAGGACCAGCCGCAGGTACCTACCCGGATGGTACGGATTTTGAGATTGAACAGGACATTGCCGCACCGGCAGGCGCGGACAATTCGGTGACACGATTTCCAGATGGCAATATTGGGGTACCGGACCCGTTCGTGCAGCATTTGCAGGTGAGCAGCAAAGCGTTTTCGCCCGGTGCTACCGTGGATGGCCGAACGATGGTTCCGCCGCCTCAGCCTCCCGTTACCATCGTAATCAACGAAGTCCTGGCCGATGCCGCTGGTGATGCCAACGGTGATGGCGTGCACAATGAACTGGAGGACGAGTTCATTGAACTCATCAACACCAGCGAAACGGAAGCGGTGGATCTTTCCGGCTGGAGTGTTGGAGACCCCGGTGGGCTGACCTTCACATTTATGGATGGCTTTACCCTTCCGCCGCTCAAATTGGTGGCGGTGTTCGGTGGGGGGGATGTGTCAGCAGTGCCGGGATACAATGACGATCCACTCCAGTCACGGGTGTTTGCGGCCGGCGGAATGCTGGGAGATGGACTGGATGAGACTGGAGATCATGCGGTACTTGTGAGTCCCGACGGTTCATATGATGCTTACATCGCCTTTGGCAGCGCAAGTGGTGGGGATGCCCCCGTGATTATGAGCGGCGGTGCGGCGGTAGACTGGGAGTTCACCTTGAATACGGCAGCCGAAGCGGACATGGACAACTCCATTACGCGCGAACCGGATGGCGATTTCCTTACGCCGGATCCCTTCGTGCAGCATGTGACCACCGGAGCGGGACCGTGGTCGCCTGCTACCACCATCGGCGGAGTTGGCGGGCTGGATGAATTCAAAAATGTCCCCCATCCATGGGGTACCGGGTACGCGATGGCATTCAATTGGTGGGAGCGTGACCGGGTAGAGATTCGCGATGCTCCGCAGCTCTTCCCAATCCGTATGGACCAAGGTACAGTTGAGCTTTGGTTCAGACCCGACTCAGTCCTTACCAATGACACCCACGATCCCGATTGGACGTATCTGTTCGGCAAGAATCTCGGTGGCAACAATCCCGGCGATTTGGGTTTGGGTTGGCGTCGCGGCGAAGGTCGCCTGCTGTTCTTTATGCAGGATGGTACAACTACAACGAATCTGGAGCAGAACACGGATATCCGCACAAAATTCCACCCGCGCTGGTACCATGTGGCCGTAACGTGGAATGTGGCTGACAAAATGCGGATGTACATCGATGGCAAGAAAGTAGCGGAAATTGAATCCCAAGTGCCGCTGCTGGGAGGCACGATGCAGGCCGCCATCGGCAATGGGGCGTCTGATCTCTGGAATGACCGGTACGAAGGCTTCCGTGGGATGATTGATGAGGTCCGCGTCTCACTGGTGGACAGATATTCCGGTGCGGACAGTTTTGAGCTCCAAACGGCTCCGTTTGACCCTGATGCGATGACCTTGGCACTTTGGCATCTTGATGAAGGGCAGGGTTCAACTACAGAAGATGCCACTGGGAACGGATTCACTGGAACTCTGGGCGGATTTGACAGCGACGGGAATTTCGACATGGCAACCATGCCCATTTGGGTAGACGCTGCCACGCTGGTTGGAACAGATTCCGGAGCCGAAGTACCGGAGCGGTTTTTGCTGGAACAGAATTACCCGAACCCCTTCAATCCGAGCACTACGATTTCGTACACAGTGCCGAAAACGGCAGACGTAAGGATAAATATATATGACGTACTGGGCCGGCGAGTTGCCTTGCTTGTTGATGAGGTAGTGTCCCCTGGGACCTACACGGTCGATTTTCGGGCGGATCACCTGGGCAGCGGAGTGTACTTCTATGTGCTCCACGCAGCTGATGCCCATATAGTTCGCAAGATGGTGTTTGTCAAGTAGTCCATCAGACCAGCGGGCAGACCAGGTCTGCCCGCTGGTCATCTTTCTTCAAATGGTGTTGGCTTGGTGCGGCTACCTGACTCGTGTAAGCATGAGTGTAGGGACTTGGCGCGATACGCTTTTTTTCTGCACGATGGCGGCACTGATGCCGGTTGGCCAGACCACGGTCGCGGGTGTGGTATTCAGGTATCTTCCTGGATCAGTGGAGCTGTCTTCACCGATGCATCCACATCGTGTGGAGGTTGGACCGTTTCTGGATCCGCATGAGCGCCCGGCGCGGTGGCCGGGGGGATGGGGCTATGAGGCCGCTTGGGCAGCCGAATTTGAAGGTGAGTCGTCTACGCTTTGGGGCGGCCCAGTGGAAGACTTGAACCAGCCTGCCGGTCCGCGCCTAACCGCCGAGGTATGGCTACGACTGTTTGAATCGGACACACATCAGACGCTACTAAGCAATCGCATCGGATCGCTCGGTGGATTTACGTTGGGACTGGATTCCCATATACCATACTTTGCAGTCAGCATTGGCGGGATAACTTACCGCATCAAAGGGACGCAAGAGGTCCTTACGGGACAGGATGTGTGGATTGCAGCCACTGCCGAGTACACATTCTCCAATATCCTTACGCTCAGTATCTACCGGGATGGAAAACTGGAGGCAGAAGAGTCTATCCCGGCGGCGCTTACAACACCGTACGTCATTTCCAGGCCGTTCTTCGTAGGCACTGAAGCCACCGGCCCGGAGGACGCTCCCAACCTCAAGGGCACCATCACGGGATTGCTGTATGCCGCAGTAGTACGCGACTATGTTGCCCATCCGTTGTATCTCACCACAGTGCCGCCGTTTGACGGAAGCACGTATTTTGGCCTCCCCGCATTTCATGACTATGGGCTGGAAGGGTTTGATCTCCCCATGGATCAACGGATAGACGCCTATGCAACACCAATTGTCCAGAAATTCTTTCTGCCCCACGTAAATGACGCCTTCATCCCCCAGGGCACGGCCGTCCTGAGCAATGCGGCGGGGCGGGCGGAACTCGTATATGTGTCCTACTACCATCGAACCCGCACCAATCGTCTGGAAACCCGCCGGTCCATTGTAGTCGAAATTGACGCTATTCGGGGGCGGGTGCGCCGGACCTTTCGACTCAATGGTCTGCTGGCTACCGCTCATGTAGGGGGAATCGCCCTCGTTGGCGAAGCCCTGTATGTTGCTTCCGAGGGTATCCTGGAGCGCTATCCTGTTCCGAAATATGCCCCGGGTGATGGCAAGTATGTTGATCTGATGCCGGACACAGGTGGAACGAAACGAGTCTTGAGCAAGGCGTCCTTTGTTTCATCCTTCGAGGATACCCTGTGGGTCGGCGATTATCGGACCGCGAGTCAACAGCAACCCTACCTGTACGGCTACGGGCTGGATGATGCCGGCCTGATTTTGTCGGGTGCCGCGCCTGTCATCTATCCCATCCCGCGCCGGATTCAGGGGGTTGACTTTCATGTCGCAGGCGGCACAGTCTACGTCTTTATGGCGCGTAATCGCAACAGCCGGGAAGCGGAAGTGCTGCGCTTCAAGCGTGCTGACCTTCATCCGGGGGCGATATTCCCTTGGGAGGCCAGCATCACCTTTCCGCACGGAATTGAAGATCTGGCTTTCGCCGAGGACGGGACTCTCTGGACGAATTCTGAATCCGGTACGGACTATTATCAACGTACAGCCAGGTGGTCTACGTTTTATCCCTTTGTATACGGGGTGAATATATCTGACCTTCTGGTAAGTGTGTCAGGACCTCCGGTTTCCCCGCCCATGTCTTCAGAAATGGGCGTGCAGGTTTTCCCAAATCCGGCGGCGGATCAGCTGGAAATCACCTATGTGCTGGATAAGCGTTCTCCGGTGAGAATTCAGCTATTTGACCTTTTGGGCCGGCGGGCTATGGATGCCATATATCCGATGCAACAGCCAGGCAATTCGCGCGTGACGATGGGCGTCAAAGACCTGGCGGCCGGCACTTATTTCGTGGTTATTGATGCGGGTGGGCGCCGGGGTAGACAATCCATTGTCCTGGTTCGATAGCAGATGCGTGGATGTGCACAAGCTGGACTGGTTCTGGTTATGTCTGCAGCTTTGAGTACCGGTTGTGGTCGTGATGCCCCTGCCGGTTTCGGTGAAAACCGAGTTGCAGTCGCAACGGTAGATGGTGAGCCAATCTATGCCAGAGATTACGTGCTGAATTTCGAATTTGGTTACCCCCACCTGTACCGCAACGGCAACACCAGACTGGCGTACCTCAACCGTATGATTGATGAAAAACTGTTAGCGCAGGAGGGAGTACGGCGAGGACTATTGAATCACTCGGAAGTCAGGCAGTTAGTCAAGGATCTGCGCGAAGAATTGTTGGTCGGGCAGGTATTCCAGCGCTATGTCAATGATAGCGTTACGGTTACAGAGCAGGACATAATGATGGCCATACAGGAGGAGCACACCTCGTTTCGGCTGCGTTATCTTCCTGCGACATCTAGAATGGCGGTCGAGCGTATGCGCGACGAAGCGCAGGAGGTGGGATTGGCGGCGGCAACGAAAGCGTTTCTTTCCAGGAATGAGTATAGCCTGTCCTCGTCGGACTTTGAAAGTGGCCTTGTCAAGAGTCACGATCTGCATCCGGACCTGATGGCTGCCATCGTCAATTTGCCAGTGGGCGAAATATCAGCGCCGATCCCTTTTCGTGGCCAGTTCCTGCTGCTGGAGGTATTGGAAGTGCGCCGGGAGCCGGCATTAGCGTCCGGCCAAGCGCGTCGTGCTGCGGAGCAGGTAGTATTCAATAGGAAAGCCAAGTCGCGGGCAAGCGACTTTATTGACTCCATGATGCGGCCGTTGGGTGTGCGCGTGAAGTCGGCCCCATACCGAACACTGAGGGAAATGCTTTGGCAGTTGTACCCACAGTTGCCACCCCATCACAACCTCCTGGACGCGTTGCTGGATGTCAACGCTTCCGACTCACTCCGCGTCATACTGGATGAAATCCTAATTACGACTACCCGAGATGACTGGACGATAAGGGAATTTCTGGCAGCTTATCCGGCAGCACGATATCCCTTGCGCCATCAATCACGATCGGTCTTTGAGAATGACCTGTACGACGCGATCGGTCTCACGCTTCGGGACCACTATTTCATAAGGCGGGCACTCGAGGAGGGTTTGGACAACGATTCGTCCGTACAGCACGAGTTGGCTCTCTGGACGGACAAATGGGTTTATCGTGCTCTGAGCGATGAGCTCGGAGGCAACGGGGAATCCGTACCGGAAACGGTCCTGCGCTTGCGGGAACGTTATCCTGTGACCATAAACCATTCGGTATTGGACACGCTAACCCTGTCGTCGCCAACCGGCGCAGGTCTTACAGTTCTGAAAGGACATACCTTGCGTCCGGCCTTTCCGGTACTTGACCCCGACTGGTAGCCCGAATTGCGGGTCGGCTTCAGCGTCAGAAGGAATCCATGCGGCGTGACTTATTCATTGACAGAATCCGAAGCGATGATCGTTTGTGGGATGTAATCATCATTGGTGGGGGTGCAACCGGGCTTGGGGCGGCTGTGGATGCTGCCTCTCGAGGGTATCGAACGGTTCTGCTTGAGCAGAGCGATTTTGCTTCAGGGACTTCAAGCCGCAGCACGAAGCTGATCCACGGTGGCGTCCGGTACCTGAGGCAGGGCAATCTGTCACTTGTTCGCGAGGCTTTACGGGAGCGCAGTCGGCTCTTCCGGAATGCGCCGCATCTTGTGCACAACCTGAAGTTCATTCTTCCGGCCTATTCCAGGTGGGAGACGGCATTTTACGGTATGGGACTTAAGGCATATGACCTATTGGCCGGCCGGCAAACACTTGGGAAGTCACACCTGGTTTCGCGGGCACGCACGCTAAATGATCTTCCGGGTATTGAATCATCAGGTCTGCGCGGCAGCGTGGCTTATCATGATGGGCAGTTTGATGATGCCCGCTTGGCAGTGGCTCTGGCTCGTACTGCGGTCACGCACGGAGCCGCAGTCTTGAATCAGGTCCGCGTCGCGGGCCTCCTTAAGGCGAACGGAAAGGTTACCGGCGTAATTGCCAGGGATCTGGAATCCAGCACGGAAATTCGCGTGTCCGGTCATACGGTCGTAAATGCAACAGGAGTTTACGTAGACGCGATCCGGAGAATGGACAGTCCGGAAATCCCCACATTGGTGCGTCCAAGTCAAGGAATACACTTGGTCATAGACCGGTCTTTATTCCCTTCGCGGCACGCGCTCCTTATCCCCAAGACTACAGACGGGCGCGTACTCTTCGCTGTGCCTTGGCAAGGGCGGGTGCTCTTGGGCACTACCGATACTCCGGTTCAAGAGACAATGTTGGAGCCATTTCCCAGCCTATCCGAAATTGAATACCTGATAAATCATGCGGCCAGATATCTCGAGCATCGAATTAAGCCGTCAGATGTGCAGGGTGCCTTTGCCGGACTGCGGCCCTTGGTCCAGGAGAGAAACGAACAGGACACGGCGGCCATTTCAAGGGATCATGTCGTCCGAATTGCAAAGTCAGGTCTGATCACCGTTGCTGGCGGGAAGTGGACCACCTATCGCAAGATGGCTGAAGCCGCCATCAATACGGCGGCCCAGGTCGGCGGGCTTGAGGTTCGTCCGTGCATCACGGCCAATCTTCCGCTGCATGGATGGCAGGCCCCCACTGATGATGGGGAGACTTTACAACGGTACGGCTCAGACCGGCCCTTTGTCAAGGATATGATTGGTAATGTTGAAGACGGGCAGGTCCCTCTTCATCCTGAATTGCCTTATCTCAAAGGTGAAGTTTACTGGGCGGTCCGATGCGAAATGGCTCGCACAGTCAGTGATGTGTTGGTGCGCCGTATGCCCGTGCTGATTTTGCACCGTAATGCGGCCCTTGAGTGCGCACCAGTCGTCGCCCAAATCATGGCGCAGGAATTGGAGCGTGACCAAGCCTGGGTTGAGGCTCAAATTGACGCTATCAAGCGGCAGGCGGTAGCCTGTGTACCCGCACCCTATGGAGCGTAGCCTGCCGTTTTTGGTTGAGCAACATCTGGAGTCCATCCCGCCGGGCAACAATCTCCAACGGGCAGCGGATCAATGAGCGGCAGATTCGATATATCTCGTTCGGATAGCAAATGCCACATGCACAGCATGGATCTGCGTCCGCTACAATCCAACTTGGCAGCGTGCCCGAATATTTCGCCAAATGCAACGGGGAGCCCGTGCGGGCGGAGGCTCCCCTCAGGTTCGTTTGCGTTACGCCCCCGCATGTGCGGGGTGTAAGGCAGAGAGCTGAGTTCGCATCGTCAAGAGTGGCCCAGAATGCAATTCGGCTACAGGATGGAGAGAAGGCTATCAGGTGAACTCAGCCCTTGCGGCTTGAATGGCTTAGAATGGGAATTCGATTCTCGAAACCGAAATTAAGGTGTCCGTACGAGTATTTCATAGGCAACTTCGGGAGGGAAACAGATAATGAAGGTTTCCGGGCCAATCGGGAAAGGCCTCTGTCCTGAAATGCCAATCCTGAAAATGATCAGCATTCTGAAACAACCTCCGTTACTGCTAAAGCCATCCCTCTGTACGATACCACTCAATCGTTTCCTGTACGCCTTCCTCTAACGAAATGCGCGAAGAATATCCCCAATCCCGCGTTGCTTTGTTAGATGAGCATTGTTTGGCGGCATGTAGGATTTCGCGGGCCTTTTCGAGGTTAAGCGGCGGATACGTATTGGTCAGTTTTCCTGCAATTTCACTAATGGCTCCTAGGGGCATGATCAGTGAGCGTGGCAGCCGAACCAGCGTCGACTGTTTGCCGAGGGCGGATTGGGTGGCATCCCGCAAAGCCTCCCAGGTTACAACCTCGCTGTTACTCACATAGTAAGTTTCTCCAGTCGTTCGAGGAGATTCTGTAGACTCAATGATCCCACGTACGAGGTCCTTAACATGTACAAGTGATAGTCCAGGATCCCCTCGAGGAACAACACATACTCCACGGTTAACAGCTGAAAAAAAAGTGAGCAAGTCTCGATCTCTCGGCCCGTAAACGACCGATGGCCTGATCACGACCATCGGCAGATTGACGTCCACCAATGCCTGCTCCATGGCCAGTTTGCTGCGTCCGTACCGCGAAACCGGTTTGCAGGGTGTTGACTCGTCGGCCATTACGTGATCGGCGTACCCGACGACCGCCAGGCTGCTGGCCACGCAGACCTTGGTCACCTTCGCAGAGGCGTTCCCGATCGCAGTCATAAGATCCATCGTGGAAGTAACGTTGGCCGAATACAGCTCGTCCCAAGTACGTGCCCGCGTCATAGCTCCCAGATGGTAGACGTACTGTACGTCCTCAAGAGCTTGTTCGATCAGTGTGGCATCACTGAGAGTGCCTCGTATCTGAATTACATCAAGTCCGGCCAACCACTTGGGTTCGGAGCGAACCAGGCAGCGGACTTCCGAATATCCTCGCTCCAGAAGGGATTCTGCCAGATGGCTACCGACAAAGCCGGTTGCGCCGGTGACAAATGCGATTTTGCCCATAGCTACTATTTCTGTTTGAGTAGCACGATGTTCTCGATATGATGTGTATGAGGGAACAGGTCTATAGGTTGGGCAACCACTGCGCGGTAAGATTCCGAAAGTACCTTCAGGTCACGTGCTTGTGACTGTATATTGCAGCTGACATACACGATCGTACGCGCTCCCAACTGGGAGATCCGGGCAGCAACTTTTGGATGCATGCCTGCCCGGGGTGGATCAACCACGATGATGTCCGGAGGGCCATGCTCAGCGGCGAAGGTAGGTGTCAAGAGTTTCAGCATATCCCCACTGATGAATGTGCAGTTTTCTATTGCGTTCAGCGCCGCATTGGACTTGGCGTTTTGGACGGCATCCTCAACCAACTCAATACCCGTTACACGCGCAGCACTTCTGGCCAGCGATAGCGCTATAGTCCCTGTCCCGCAGTACAGGTCATATACATGGTCGTTTTCTGTGACACCAGCCAAGTCATGTACGACGGTCATCAATTTTTCGGCCTGCAGTGTATTGGTCTGAAAAAATGCACCAGGCGCAATCTCGAAGGTCAAATCGTGGATCCGGTCTCTTATGATTCCGGGGCCATAGATTAATTCTATTCGTTCTCCAAAGGTGGTTTGTGCATGAGAGGTGTTGATGGTATTGACCAGCGTGGTTACATAAGGGTATTCAGATTGCAGGTAACTCCCAAGGTCGAGCATATACTCCTCATCATAGCCGAATGTAACCAGGTTTGCCATGAGCTCCGGCATATGTGCGGATTCACGGATCACCAGATTTCGTAGATAACCTTCCTTGTGGCGCCAGTTCCAAGGCATTCGGTTTGATTTCCGAGTAAATTCACGAACTCCGTTCAGCAGCGCAACACATTTTTCGCTCTGCAGGTGACACTCGTTAATATCCAGAACTTTGGCAAAATTCCCGGGAGGATGCAGCCCAAGCGCAAATGATTTGTCGTAGATCATGTCGGAGTCAATCTCCTCTCTGGACAACCAGCGATAAGCCGAAAAAGAGAACTCCATTTTATTTCGGTAACCGTATGACTCAGCCATCCCCAGCGGCGCACGTATTTCCAGATCGGGAAGATCGGCTTGACGCGTCATTACTTCACGGATCAGTTGGTGTTTGTCCTTAAGCTGTTGTGCGTAAGCTACATGCTGAAGTGTGCAACCTCCACAACTGCCAAAATACTGGCAGCGCGGTATAGTCCGGTTTGGGGACGATTCAAGTACGGACAGAGGATGTGCTTCAGCAAACTTCCGGTTTCGTTTGACGACTTTTACCTGGACGCGCTCTCCTGCCACTGTATGGGGCACAAAAACAACCTGACCGTTGTGGTAGGCCAAGCACTTGCCGCGATCGGCTGTTTTTTCCATCACCAGTTCCAACACATCTCCCCGCCGCAGTCTGCGTGCTTCGACCGGCGTTTCCACGGATTTCTGATCAGAAGGCATGGCCAAGTCGGAAATGTGCTACCGAGTTGTTCAGGCCCGTAGGAAAGAACCCCGCATCCGGTGTAGCAGGATCGTAGACTCGAACCGCAAGATCCAGTCTTGCAATCAAGTAAGCCCACGAGACTCGTATTCCCACGCCTGCACCAACCCCTGTTTCCTTGAACAGGTTCTGAAGAACAAAATGTCCAGTCGGGCTCTCGGACGTGTTTGTGGTGAAGCCGGGGTTTCGCCGCCCGAACCACACATTGCCTGCATCGGTGAATGTGGCTAGGATCCACTCTGCCCCCAGGCGGTCTCGCGCCACAGTCTGTCGCAATTCCAGGCTGGATTCCAGTTTAATATCTCCACCCAACACGCTAGTTTCAGTCCTGCGATTATCGTCTTGTCGGAAGCTGGCAGCCCCCGGCCCCAGCTGTCTGAGTCGCCATCCTCGTACGCTCGAAGCACCTCCGCTGTAAAAACGTCGATCAAACGGAACCACGGTGGCTTTTCCGATGGGATGGGCCAGTCCACCAACAAATTTCATGGCAAGGACGGTTCGATTGCTCAGGCGATAGTATCGTCGAAAATTTCCCACGAATCGCACATATTGGCGGTAAATAACCTCTGTGTCGCTTCCTGCAAAAGAAAAGAGACGGAGGTGTTGCTCCTGGATACTAGGTGTAAATACGAATTGATCAAGCAAATAAGGCAACGTACCACCCAGCTCAATGGCAGCTTCATAACTGTACCCTCTGTCTCTGCGCAGCGGATTCACATTCTCCGAACGCAGCGTGTACCTGATTGCGTTGTTGATCTGGGGTTGGGTATAGTCTTCAAGAATTTGTGCACGCTGTACAGGATCAATGATTTGCGGAATTCCTCCGGCGTCCAGCACTCGATCCAGGAATCGTGACTGAAAGCCACTCAGTGTATCTGGTTGACTCAAGCTCAGGTCCATCAGATCAATGATTGAAGTGACATCTAGATTGTGCTGCAACTCCAGCCGGATACGAGCAGATGCGCGTCCACGTATGATTAAGCTCAGGTCTTTGCGGCGTGCCGTGAGGTAGCTAAATGTGAAGCGTGTTCTGGTCTGGAACAAATCAATCGAGGAATTCAGTCGGTGGAATGGAAACATCAGATACGGTAGACTGACCGTAGTTGCAAATTCTGCTGCACTGGACGAAAAGAAAGTTGTATCCACATCCGCTGCAACTGAACCGGTCGTACTGATGCTAAGCACCTCCCCGTTGCCAAATATGTTGGCGTTCTCATAAGTTGCGCCCAGCCCGCTACCCAACTCGTTGCCGACGCCTCCAAGAATTCCACTGCTTTGCCGAATGAACGTAGAAAGCAGGAGTTGGTGACGCGGTCGAGTACGAACAGTGATACGGTGGGGGAGAGTCTGATTGGTTGGAGCCAGCGAAACGATATTTGTAAAAGAGAACACCCCCGTAGCTTCCAATCGTCGCTTGGTAGCCAAGATTTCCGATTGACTATACCAGTCTCCCGGATGTGCTCTCAGCGCCCTTGCCAAGAGGCTGCTCTTGATACGTCTATCACCATTAATCCTGAACGTTACGAGTCGGGATGGGTCTTCTGGCACCCCGGTTGCGACGAAGAGTGTATCCGTCCGTAAAGGTATTGAATCTTCAGGTCCCTCCACTTCAAACTGCATTCTTCCATACCGGAAGCGATCACCGGTACTGACGCGGAGCTCAACATCAAATGAATCTTCTGCAACTGGGATTACGAGCGCTCTAATGGAGTCACGGGTAACGGCCGCGTAGCCCATATTCTGCAACAGGCCTAGGATTCTGCGCCGTTCCTCAATCAGTCGAGTTTCCGTAAACCGTTGCGGTATCGCATGATAGTCCAAGAGAGGTTGGTCCACTTTTGGTGGCAGGACGGACGATTGCAGCAGTTGTCGCTGCTGTGATAGGCTGAGCCCATTCAATCCGGAATAGGTTACCCGGCGAACGGTCGTCGCAGGCCCTTGAGTGATATTGAACGTGACAGAAATGTGCTTACCCCTCAATTCAACCTGGGGTTCAATTACAGCCTGGCGATATCCGTGACGTTCAAAGAAAACCCTGAGTCGGTCCAGGTCTGCTTCAAGTATGGTTTCATCCAGAAAAGCGGGCGCCTCCCCCAGATCGATCAACGCATTGCTTATGCGTGCGCCCAGTTTACCGGATTCTCCAAGTCGGTAGAGCCACAGCCACCAGTGCATGCCACGAAGCCCCAGAAGCTTTTTGTTGGGCGTCGTTTGGATCTGACTCTGAAGGGCCTCATGTGTGAAATCGGCGGCTCCGACAAAGCGCACCGCATCCACGTGGGGCGTTTCAGTGGGCGATTGAGAAAGAGTGACTGGTGGTACTAGCCCCGAGACCAGCACAAGGAGAAAAAAACACCACTTACTCGTCCTCGTAATAGAAATCGTCGTCGGCCGTTGGGTAGTCTGGCCAAACCTCATCCATGCTTTCGTACGGCTCTCCTTCATCCTCCAATTCCCCAAGGTTTTCGGTTACTTCAAAAGGGGCGCCAGTGCGCTCGGCGTAGTCTATCAACTCTTCCCGGGTGGCCGGCCAGGGAGCGTCTTCTAAATAAGAAGCTAATTCAAGTGTCCAGTATCCCATTTTCAAAAATGCGTCATTTATGTCCGCGGTAATCTAGGGATATTATGCAATTGAGAGCAAATTTTGTTGCATCCCGGGACGGTATTGTAAGTGGAACAATTCAGTCAAGCGATGGCAGGTGGCCGACCTTGCTGTATTCTTCGAGCAATTGCTGATAGTCCTGAGGCGACATTCCCAGCATAAAAAAGTCACGGGGCGTCAGGGGGGTACCATTTTGATCCTGTACCTCATAGTGAACATGGGGGGCAACGCTCAGCCCGGAGTTACCACTTAGTCCAATTTGTTCTCCACGGACAACAGTGGTGCCCCGGGAAAGAGGAGGCGCCATATTCAGGTGTGCATAAAGCGTCCGATACCCTGCTTTCGGGTGGTTAAGAACGATGTAGTGACCATATCCCCGAGCCTCGTATCCAATTCTTGCAACGACTCCATTAGCCGTGGCATAGACGGGCGTGTTTTTTGGTACCGCAATGTCCACACCGTTGTGCGGTCGCTTGTACCGCAGGATTGGATGTAGACGCATACCCTTAATAGACGAAATCTGCCCTGTAGTTGTGGGCATGATGGATGGCGTTTGTAGCCACATTTCGGGTCGATCACGGGCCTGCTCCTCCAAGTACTCAAAGCTGATAGACTGCAGTTTAATCCGACGCTCGAGCTCATCCAATTTTTCGGTGTTTTGGCGAAGAAGCCGCGCTGCCGATTCGCTGAGTCCATCAAAACGACTGTATGGATCCGTACCACCAACTCCAACCTGGGATACACCCTCTGGAATAGGGTCCGCCCCCATAATTACCCGGTACAATTCTCTATCTCTGGTTGAAATATCAGAAAGCTCATCCGATAGGTCGGAGATCTCTAGTTGGTATCCGCTAAGCTGATTCCGCAACGACTGATTCTCAGCAGCCAACTGTCTGTCCTGGAAAGAGGTTGAAAGTACAATCGCAGTTACCGCGATAACCCCAAGTCCAAGAACACACAGGCTGACCCGTATAGGCAAGCCCAGGCGTGGTTTCCTAACTACAAATTCAAGGTTCTCCGCGTTAAAATCGTATCTCTGCAATCCCATTCCTGAAGAGACTGGTTAGTTCGAGTGACCTGGATTAGCACACATCCCGAGCAATATAACTCTATTGTAATTAATAAATGACAACTAAATCAATCGAACAACTTAACATAGCATGCGATTTCTAATTTTCAGTCTTGTGAAAGATGTGATCTACCGGAAAAGTCAGCGTCATGGTACTTCAATTGTATCAAGGATGTTCTGCACGATTGTCTCGGCTTCCATTTCTTCGGCCTCTGCTTCGTAGGTCACAGTAACGCGGTGCCTCAGCACATCCATGGCTACTGACCTCACGTCTTCCGGGGTCACGTAAGCACGATGTGTAAGGAATGCGTGGGCGCGTGCACCCAGGTTCAAGTTAATAGTTGCTCGAGGCGATGCGCCATAGTCAATCAATGGTACCAGATCAGGCAGGTTAAACTTGGCAGGATCGCGCGTAGCCAGCACCAGGTCCACGATGTAATTTTCAACACGTTCATCCATATAGAGCTCGTTCAGAACCAGACGTGCAGATAAAATTTTCTCGGGCTGCACTACGGTTCGCACCTTGGTGCTTGCTTTGGTGCGTGCCATACGACGCATGATCTGCATTTCTTCCTCTCTGGTCGGATAGTCAACCTTGATTTTCAGCATGAAGCGATCTACCTGCGCTTCGGGCAATGGATAGGTTCCTTCCTGCTCAATTGGGTTCTGTGTTGCAAGTACAAGGAACGGCTCCTCGAGCGGAAATGTTGTGTCGCCAATGGTAATTTGCCGCTCCTGCATGCTTTCAAGTAGCGCACTTTGCACCTTGGCCGGCGAGCGGTTGATTTCGTCCGCGAGCACGATATTCGTAAACAGCGGGCCTTTCTTGATCGAAAAGCTTCCCTTCTGCTGGTTATAAATCAGTGTGCCTAGCAAGTCTGCCGGAAGCAGGTCGGGAGTGAACTGAATGCGTTGGAAATCTCCACCAATTGCTCGTGCCAAAGAGCTTACTGTGAGTGTTTTAGCCAGTCCGGGGACGCCTTCCAGCAGGATATGTCCCGAAGCCAGTAACCCGATCAGTAAACGTTCGACCATGTAGTTTTGGCCGACGATGACGCGTCCAATTTCTGTGCGCAGGTCGTCTACAAAAGCACTTTCGATCCGAATACGTTCACTAACTTGAGTAAGGTCAAAATCGGCCATGGGCTAGATA
>VXLY01000086.1 GCA_009841335.1 Rhodothermaceae bacterium
TGATCTCTCTGATGCAATCCCTGCAGAGGTTTTGGGCTTCGCTTAGGGCTTGCCTCCGTTCCCGATCCCATGTTTCCCATTCTATTCCTAGTGCTGGGGGAGGACCTTGGAAGCGTGACACCATGTGTTTCTGCATCACCTCATTAGTTATCTCCACCGCTTCACGACATCTGGTGAGTTGCTCATATGCCCATTCGGGGCCTGATTCAAATGCCGTATTAGTCCATGATGCGCCTGTGATCCCCCACACTCGTCGGGCTTCCAGGGTTGCGGATTCCAAAATTGTGTCTCGTGTGCTGTTCAGAGCGGTTTTTAATTCCGGGGCAACTTTGAATTTGTCAAATGGCAGATCAGTCATTGTCTTGGAGTGATGTCTTTTGAGGCAAGGAACCGGTATGCCGTCATGGGGGCGGAGTCTATGAAACGCATAATGCGGCCCCTATTAAGGGGGACATTTAGGTTGGTTCATCTGAGTACTACGGCAATTACGGAGCACCTTGCGCAGTGCGCTCGCTTCGGCCCTATCCACAGACAAGCCGTACTTCGTCTTGACCTGCACTACGCGATGCGCAAACCAGCATCGATTCTCCTCCGGCAGCCACTCGGCAGCATCCTTGGCGAGCTTTTCTCCACGATTCAAGTGCGGCGTGGCCAGTGTGAGGTTTAACGGGTCCGCGGCGAACGCAGTTTTTTGTCGTCTACTCCTTTCGCACATCCCTGAGCGATGAGCCTCCGCAAGGGCAACCAGGTGTTCAATATCTGACTGCCTGCGGCTTCGGAAACATGTGCCATCGTACGGACTGAAAAGCCCACCCTGAAGACGAATCACCTGAGTCTCGATATCCCGAGGATATTCGTATTCGCTCCTGTCATATTCGGAACACCAGTCCTCTGCCCGGACAAGTAGTCGGCTAAGATCGTCCAGTGCTTCGGCAGCCTGTCCCCAAGAATTGTCAGCTTCTAGTGACCAGAGTATTAGCGCTGCGCAGAGATACGGAAAGTGGTTTCTCATCTTGGTGCGAGTTCAAGCATGCCTATCTACTCCATCTCGCCTTAGAGTGCTGCATCGTTGCGGTGCTTGGATATATCTGGGATTGGGGGATATCGGGGTGCTTCGCACTTGCAATCATCACCATCCACCCGATATCCGTCTTGGGGCGCTCTTTCGCAGGGATTCCGTCACGTTCGAGTTATTCCCCTCGGAATCGCCGCCCAACTGTATCCAGTCTACCGCTTCCTGATGCTCCCGATTCATCGCCCCCATCCCTCGGTGTGATCCCCTCTGAACTGCGCCTCCACTGGATCAATATTCTGCTTGTTCAGAGGCAACGCGGCCGACTGTGCCGGTGAAGCATCCTCGGGGTCCCGCACGGCACTAGGAGCGCCCTTACCTGGGAGAGTCTGGTGCAATCCCGTGACCCGCTCGTTTGGGTTTAGTGCATGCTCGTTGGGGAGATCGCGAGGGATCTCCCCGCGCGCAACCTGCTGCTCATGCCGTGTCCAGGCACGATACATCTTGCACTTCTGCTGCTCTAGCCTGAATTTGAATTCCAAGACGGACAATATCGTCCCCCGTTCCGTCCTCCGCACAATAGCACCCACCTTTGCATACCACCGGTCCCCTTTCCGCGTCCGTACCCGAACGATACGGTGATTCCGGAGGTCCGCGACCTGATTGTCGTTTAGGCGTACACCCCACTCGTGTTGGCTGATCCGGGCGGGGCGCACCACCGGAATGGAGCGGTAATCTATCAGGAAATCCCCCAGTGTCAAATGGGGGCGACCTGGAGCTCGGAGGGCAAAGCACTGCGGGCGGGAATAAGGTGGACGACTTTCCGGATTTATTTCATAGTCATAGGCCGGCGAAAAAAGCACGATGGCTTTTCGTTTCTCCTGTGTAACATCTACTATAGACAGGTCTCCCGCCAGCCTCGGGTCATGGCTCTCTCGAAACTTCCTGAGGGCAGAGGCAGGAGATTCCGCGGGGATGGGTATCCACGTGCCCCGCCAAGTCCCCTGCCGTTTGCGGACGCTGTAAACGCTTATCGTTCGGGGAGAGTCGGACCTGGAATCTTGGTATGGGTGTTGCGCATTCATAAGGAGACATTGACCTGTCTCGAGGAACTCACAGGGACAGAAATTCTGCCGGCGGGCGCTTCTGGTATCGGAGCGGGAAGGGAGCGCGAGATAGCTTGATTGGACATGGGAAGCACTTACCTTGTCAGGCCGTGCTGCAATCCTCGCTCGCGCTTCTCCATTCCCAAAGAATAGTTTGTAGAGACCCCCGCACCCCTGAACTTTCTCGGGGTGCCTCCCATCACCGTGGCAGCATAAGAGACGCCCCTCATGCCATTCATCCCGAAGCCTAATACTTTAGCACTGAACGTCGCACCCTTGTAGGCCATGACGATGGGCTTAGTCTTGGGGTTGGCGTCTAACGCCTTCTTGACAGCCTTCCCAACCGCTTTTCCTATCCCGGCCGTTGCCTGCTTGACCACAGAGTCACCCCGCCCCCCGTACACGGCCTCGCATACCTTTGACACCTTCGAAGCCATGGCGGGATCGAACTGCCAGGCCCGCTCCACACCATTCCACCGGCCCCCCAGTGCACGGGCCTTTGCCACAAAGTCCTTGTTGTAGGGGGCTTTTACCACAATTTTGTCGCCAACACTTGAGAGTTGGTAGGCGGGGGTATTGTCAGATTTTTTCGTGGATTCCATAGTATTCGGAGTTGATTCTTCCTCTCAATACAAGGGATGGGGCTGATTGTTTCAGTATATACAAATATAATCATATAATCTATTGTTTTGAATGGACAGTGGGATTCTGAAACCTGAATGAGCACGTTGCGTTAGTGCAACCAGCGCACGAACGCCCGTGAATGAGGCAGGGTGATCTCTCTATAGGGAATACGCCTCTGCGATTGAGTTCCCGTTAGTACTGCGCTGCCCTATCGTGGACGGGCAAAAGCGTGGGGCATTTGGAAGCCTACCCACTGGGGGTAGGCTTCCTTCATTAATTGGGGCTGCAGGAAAGCAGGTGGTGGGTACTGGTTATTCTTCCCACCATTCAGCCTTCGGCTTCCATGCTACATCGCGCTGAACCCGCACTACCGCTTCCTTGGCACCCGGGTATCCCATCTGGGCCGCCCTGTTGTACCAGTCTTCTGCGCCAGCTGTGCTCCGGGCTACCCCGTGTCCGATCTCGTAGTTCTGGCCCATCTGAAACATAGCGTCTACATCCTCGCCTAGGGCGGCCTGGTAACACGCATAGAAGCTGCGCTCCTCGGACCACGTATTGATCACTCTGCGAAACCAAGGTTGAGTGACCGCCCAGGGTGGCCATAGCGGGGTGAGCGGGGCTATCTCTATTTCTTGAACCCCCATCAGGTCTGCCAGCTCGTGCACATGATCCGCACAGACCGGCATAGGCTGGTGCTGATGAGGAAGGATTAACTGCCCGTCCACCTGAGGGGCAGTGAGTTCGTCTTCTTGGGCGCATCGGAGACACAGCTCACCGTGGGGGGGCATTGTACGGGCCAGTTCCTGTGCCCGGTACAAGTGCAGCTGGACAGACTGGCGGTCGCTTGCCAGCTCATGGTCATGCAGGATGTTCCGTGCCAACCCGATCTGCCGATAACACCAGAAGGATGTCACGGGAATGATTTTAGTCTCAGTCCTAGCAAGTAACCCGCGCACCCCTTCGTCTAGGTTCTGCTGTATGAGGTCCATCGCGTTCTGCAGCATTCCCGCTAACGAAAACTCGCCGCCAGTGGTTGCTTCAGTGGGGAGCGGAAAAGACATGAGAGGTGAAATATGAGCTACTGTCTTTAGTGTGCGCTGGACTGGATTCCATCTCCGCCATTTGACGTACGCTCAGTTAGGAACTGAATGATTGTATTTTTGTATTATACTTTAACATATTATTGTGTGTCTGGTTGCAGTATTTCAGAGAGGCCCAACTCCAGGAGGTCTTTTTTTCTTCTACCGGGAAGGTATGACTAGGCTAAGGCAACATCTTCATGCATTCGTGACTTGGGCGCTCTATAGAATCGGACAGCGCCTCCTTGCCTGGGCCCGCCCTCATTACAGTGACGAGAATTCCTTTCTGCCTGATTGCCTGCAGATAGATATAGAACACCGTCGGGTGCGAGAGGAATTTGACGCACACATCAATCTTTACAATGTCTGCGCCGACGATTATAACCGAAAACTTGGCTTATATCACGCCGAGATCTTCCAGGAAGGTGTCAACAAAGATGCCGTTCATGTTTGCGTGTCAGATGATGGACGCGAGTTTCATGTGCAACGTCAGGTCCTCTCTCCCGCGCAGATGAGGCGGGGGATAGAGTTGAGTATGGAGGGGCTTAACCTGGCTATCTGCCGGCACTTTCTGGGGGATGTAGAAGAATTGCTAGAGGAGAGAGCAGTTGAAAATACAATCAAGAAGATCGTTGCTGAGGAGATTTGATAAGCGCTGGAACTCCTGATTTAGGGGCTTCTGTTTTGTCTTAGGTTTGTAACACTCTGAGCCGCGGCAGATAAGACAGGTTCCTATGTTCTTAAGCACATAAAGGGACTTACAGCGAATCCCTCACCTACAATCAATTTGTGTGATTTGCTCATCCTTGACCTCAAGACGAACCCCAACCAAAGGATGGGCTACGCGCGGTTTATCGCCCGGCCCTTTGCACACGTAGTAAGTACCATCCTCAGCCTTGGAATTATTCACCAAGTAAGCAATCAACCCCTCGCGTGCGTCACGTCCAGCGCCGACACCAACGCTCACAGGGTTAGGCCACTTACGTTTCTTGTACCAGATTCGGAATACGTCCCAGCGCTCATCCGCAAGCATCGCATGGATCAATGTGAATAGGTCCTCTTCGCTGAATCCTGCCAGATCTTTTATGTCAAATTCCTTGCCACGCTGCTGCAGCAATTCATGCGCCCAACGAATCAACCTATTACTCATCAGGTTACCCGGTTTGTTTTTAGGTACTCAGCGTTAGTATACGTATAAAAAATTAGAGACTGCATAACCCGTCCGTAAATGGCAATCATTATTTATGACAAGAGACACATCTACTTACGCGGCGCGCCACTGACTGAGGGTTCCAGAGTCGCGCCTATGTCACGTTCCAACCCATAATAAATGGGACACGCGCAATCACTACACGGAGCGAGGCATCATTATCTCTGTGATACCGAATAGGTCTGACGACTACAAGTTCTCATCCGTTGCACTTAATGTACTCACGTTTCTAATTCCCCTCTGGGGAGTGGAGCGATTTCATCTATCTTCCACCGCCGACTACAATCCCAGTCAAAATCTCATGCCAGTCAAGACGATGACTGTGCACGCCCCTTCGGTCCAGTTCGTCCGCTATTTCCCGAAGTAACCTTGGCCTGTAATCTTCGTGGAGCAATACAAAGGCAGCCGCGGTGATCTCCAGGATGTCGGTGTGATAGAGATTCAGGCCAGATGCCCACGCCCTATTCATTGCTGCCTCGATTTCTGTCCTATCTCCTGATCGAATGCCCTGAGTTGCAAATAGGAACTGTGATAACTGGTCATCTGCCTGCAATGCCTTTGTTGTAGAGGCCCGAACATCTGCAAGAGTCAGGCTTCGCTCTTTGACTTCAACTGCGAGCACAAGACTGTTGTCCTCAGAGTAACACATTACGTCTCCGGGCATACCAGAAGCGGCATCAGCCTCGTTCAATCCCTGCGACTCAACTTTTAAAAACAAGGAAAAACCTTCCCCTAACACTTTAAGAAGTGCCGCAGTTACAGCCAGCGGACGTAAGCCAGCACTCGAACTGTTAAGGAATTCACCCAGTGCATCTAGCAGACTTGGCAGACTCACCCGACTGAGTTTCGGGTACTTGATCGACTGCCGTTCCATCTTTCGGGCCAACGCTCCAAGTATCCTCCTAAACGCCTTCTTCAGTTCATTTGGAGAAAGGACTTCAAGTTCCAAAAAGAATTCGACAAGCCACCTCCATTTCTCCTTGTCACGCACGTCGTCCATTTGCAACTCAAGCTTCTTTCTGCGCAACGGCTTGTTGGCGTATGGTTCCTTGCTCGTACCAATCACGTTTTGGTTCTCAGAAACCCACGGAACAATAACCGCGTCGCAAAAGCTCCGTGCATTCCAGGCACCCTTTTCTCCTGAACTGCTCTGCAGATACAATAGGCTACGGTTTGAATCCGCAATCTTGCCCAGAATTTGCGTGACGACCGCGTATCGAATGGAAACTACTTTGGAATCTACAAGCCTATCCACCTCTGGGTCAGGCTCAGTAATCTGGCTATCCAGTACAGACCTCCACTGCTCATCCAGCCATACCCTAATTTCCGCGTCGTTCATGCCTAGAAATTCAGCCAGACAGATTCCTGGCGCGGCCTGCCAACTGAATGGCAATTCCGCTTCTCGGCATCCACACGATTCCAATCGGCATAAAGGCGGTCGTATAGTCTGGTGCGATACCCGGATAATACAGCTCGCCCTCGAATTTGGTGAAGCAGCTCCGCCAATTCTTCATGATCCTCGTCGCTCATTTCAAAGCCGTACGCAGCACTGTCACCTCGCGCAGAATGAACATAGGGTGGATCCAGATAAAACACTGTTTGTGGTGTATCGTATCGCTTAATGACCTCAGTGGCCGGTGCGTTTTCGATCTGGACACGCTGGAGTCGTTGAGCAATCTCAGCTAGTCCCTCAACAGAACCAAGCCACCGCGATACTGCGCCCGCCATACCAGCCCGCGATGTCAAGACACAATGCGCCCACCTGCCTTCACTACTAGTTTGGGCTAATCCAGTGCGGGTTTGACGGGCACGAATATAAAAACGGCGGGCGCGCTCCAGCTCTGGCACATTCTGCTCTGGCTTGCACGCTAGTGCCAATTCCTCACGAGAGAACGGTGTAAGACCAATCGCCTCGATCAACCTAGAGCGCTGATCACGCAACGTGCGAAAGAAATTCACAAGCTCGGAATCAATATCATTGTAGGTCTCCACGGGGTAAGGATGCATATTTATCAAAACCGCTGCGGATCCGCCGAACACATCACAAAAATGAGTTGCATCAGATGGTATGAGCGGTAGCAAGAAATTCAGATGCGAAAATTTACCCCCGTACCAGCCGAAGGCTATAAGGCGCTTGCCGCGGCGGGAAGCAATTCTGCGACCTGTACCCGTTGAATTTGCCTGGGGAGCTAACGTTACGTTTACTGGCTCACCCATTACACACCGACAACTCCCTATCTGAAGACGGTACACATGGGAAGTCCTGTTGTCCGGTCACAGTTCGGTGCGGAGCGCCAAACGGATCTATTTGGGGATTAAAACTCGGCTCCGCGGTTGGTACCATATTCATGCCTCCTATAATTGATGTAAGCTCAATGGGCTCAGTACCCACGCCCAAGTTTACGCAATTCCCTGGACATAGTTTAATTCGTCACGAGACACACGCCTATCAAAACTGCCCAAAGGAATCGCTGACCTACTCAGGTGCCCGTATTCCACTATGACATTGAATGTGGTGGAGGAGGTGAAAGATGTTTCTATTAACAAGCAGCGGGAGGACCCGCGATAGGACGTGCTATAGCGTCTAAAGGTCAAATTCCCTTCAGCTTCTCGAGCACGCGATTGCCGCTATTGGCAAGTTTTATTGCCCTTTGAGTAAAGCTATCTTCCGGGAGCAAGAAAGTGGGGGCCAACTCGGTAATGCGAATTAGTATTTCAGTGACAAGGTAGTCGAACTCGAGCTCCTTGAAGTCTTCGAAGAATGTGCCTTTGCCCCAGCCCGCAAACGGAATATGACGTCTGGGGGTGTCAGGATGTAAGACCGCCAACCTAGGCATTCCGGAATACGTGCCATGCAGTTCGGGGTTACATAACTGGTATAGTTTGGCGTATTTCTTGTCCGCCTCCTCAATAATGGAGGCAATGCTCGACGTATTCTTTGAATTTGGCTTCACCCACGCAAGGTGGTGTGGAAATGTCTTAAATCGTTCTTTCAGCATTTTCATGTGTGCGCGAGTAAGCCTGAATACCTCTACTTCTTCTCCGCGAGGGGATGTCTCAGAGCGTTCTTCCGACACTTCTTCCATGAATAGCATGTTGTGCCTTTGTCTTAGCCTGAATTCCCGGTCCCACGCGTTGTACATATCCGCCATATGACTAATCGCAATGTAGTCATGGCAGATGGTCTGATGCCGTTCCACGCTTTGTGAGATGTAATGGCACTTGGCGTACGCCTCCATGACGGAACGGAGTAGACCAAATGAAACACTTCCGTAGGAGTCTTCGATCAGCCTCAGAATCGCGTTAGCATATTTCGTAACCGTTCCGTACAGGTGGCTGAAACACAAAGCACGAGTCTTGTCAACAGGATACTTCCTAGAAAGCATCTCCTCCCAAAAGGGCGGGAGTAACAATGAGAGGCCAGTAACGCGGGCTTTATCGTTTAATTCCAACCCCCACTCTACGGCCTGTTTGATCAGCGGTGCTATTAATTCTAGGCGCGTCGTGTCATGTTTACTAGGCATCGCCGTTTCTCTGGCTGAATACCAATCTAATCTGTAGTTCCTAATCACTGGATTCATGTATCTTGCGATTTATTGGCGACCCGGCAAAATACGCCATGCTTGCAATTTTGTGGAAATTGTCGATTCGTCAGGAGACACAATCCATCAAGATTCAATAGTTACATGCAACGGTTTAAGAGCTGCAAGATGAATCATCGCTCAAATGCCACACAATTACTTAAATGGATCAGAGCTGGTCATTTTCTTTAGGTTACACAGCACCCACATCCTGGTCAAGCCTCAAATAATGTCTGATGTTCGGCTTGTTGGTGCTCCTTAAGCCCTTTCAAGCCACGATATTCCGTATCTCGATGGGTAACATTGTATATAATTCCCCAAACCAAGACCTGTAATATGGATACTAAAAATTGGCATGATCTGATGTCAATGGAGAGTCAAGATATTGTGCAACAGCGATTTGAGCGAATCCATGCAAAAGGCCTGAGTGCCCGTCGTGCGCGCGAGATAAATGCAGCGGCCAAACAGGCCCGCGAATACTTTCGCAATTCGAGTAACGCGGACTACTCGGTACGCCCCCTTTTGACGTTTTACGGTGTAGCCAGTTTAAGTCGGGCTCTCGTCCTATTGCTCAGGGCAGAAGGCGGGGAAGAATGCCTGACACCACGCCATGGACTGGAAACTGTCGGGTGGAGGAAGATGTTGCCTAGTTGTACGTCGACGGGATTGGGGAACCTGCGTCTACTAAAGATCCGGAGTTGCGGCGGGTTATTTTCGGATTTTATGGAGCATACGCGTAACACGGTATTGCTTAAAGTGGGGGCTTTCTTCGGTAACTCGGGACTGTCTTATGATATTCCGGATGAAGCCGTGGAGATATCGGTCGATGATTTGTTTCGCAGAATTCCGGATGTGGAGGACTATTCCATGCTGAGCGGAAGGTTCCACTGTGCCTTGGCAAACGATCTATCCTTCAATAACAAGGATGGGTTGAGAGTTGTTGTGGTAGACAAACAAGCATCCGCAGAATTGATTGATTACTACACCTCCCAAGGCTATAATGCGTCGAGTCGTGATGGGACATCTTGTGTCTTGAGCTGTGATATGGAGACGGCCCTGAAAGGGCTTCCGTTGTTCATCTACACCTATTTGAACAAGGGGGCAGGATGGTTCCATTTTTTGCACATGGCAAAACCGTTTCCAAGAGGTGCATGTTACTCCCAATTGTGTATAACCTACATGGTGTCGTACATTCTCGGAATGCTGGCGCGCTATTATCCTACCCACTGGATGGCCCTTATTCATGGTTCCAAAGGCGATTCCCTGTGGCCTGCGATGAGTCGTGCGCAGGAGGTGGTGAAGCATACCTTCCCTGAGTTGGTTGCTGAATTTATCAGATGGAAGGTGTACGAGAACGGTGAGGCGAAACACGCCTTACCAACAATATTGGATGAGGATGGTGCGAAGTAGATCCAGAAAGGGGTACATCGGATGAATACGCAGCGGCGCCTATGCCTCCCCGTAATAAGACTGATCAGATACTCCTTCCTGCCCACATTATCTGCACGCCACCTACGGCGCATCAATTGCGTGCTCAGATTATCGTAGTAACACAATTGTCGCAAAAATTGCATATCCTCTGCCAACCATTATCTACCAAGCAATGTCATGCCGAGCCATGAGCATCTCCAGTGGCTTCTGGAAGGCGTAGACAGCTGGAATGCAACACGCGCTCGCCAGAAGTTCGTCCCTGATCTTGCGGGAGTAAACGTTTACGAGGAGTTTCGCAAATCGGGACTCCTAGATAGCAGTGGCTGCCTATCGCTAAGCGGAATCAATCTCAACAATGCTGACTTGAGTGGAGCCACTTTGTGCGGACCTTCCGCCAGCGGAGCAGACTTCAGACGGGCCACGTTTTTTCGCGCAAACTTGCAAAATGCAAACCTTGCCTATTCACGGTGTGAAGGTGCAATTTTCACTGGTGCCAGGTTTGACGGGGCGAACCTGATGAATGCCAAGCTGTGCAATGCAGATATGGTTAGTGCTCGGTTTGGTGGAACAAACCTCTTTGAGGCTGATCTCACCAATGTCGGATTTGGGAGGGCTTATTTCAAGGATGCCAAATTGGCCTGTGCAAACCTTTCAGGTGCGGATTTAACGGGTGCCAACCTTGTCTGCGCAGACCTGGGGTGGTCTAGGCCTTGGCAAGCAAAACTGTTTCCCCAGGCCCAGTCAATGCCCGAATACGGCACAGCGATAGACTACACGGCGCGGATTAGTTGTATTTCTAGTTTGCTTTCAGAGTGCCAGACTCTAAGGACCAAGCATACCAATGCAGTTCTCTATTTCCGGGGTGAAGGTGCTAGGAATTGGGACCTGCGACCATCCGTGATGCGGTGTGCAGAAGATGGCCAATTCAGGCTTCGTGCCCAAGAGAGTGAAATGCTCTTGGACCTTATGGCGAAACGGCCAAAGGAATTCCAGCATACCCAGTCGGCTCTGGACCAATGGGTGCTGGCTCAGCATCACGGTCTTAAGACCAGGCTTCTTGACATCACACGCAATCCGCTGGTAGCACTGTATTGGGCAAGTCAAGATGGTAACAACGCCCAATCCGGTCGCGTCCACGCGTTCACTGTGCCGAGAGAGTTGGTCAAGCCGTTCAACAGCGATTCCGTTACGGTCATAGCCAATTTTGCCAAGCTGCCACGCGCAGACCAAAACGAGCTTCTAGGTTGGACGGGCGAGGATATTAAAGAAAGAGAACCGTACCCGCAATTTCAGTACGTCTACGAGCATGCAATGAGCCGCCTCTACCAGCAGATTCGAAGAGAGAAACCTGCTTTTGAGGAGCGTATCGATCCTCGCGTTTTTTATCGGGTCTTCGCGGTAAAGCCGCGGCAGTCTTTCGAACGCATTCGAGCGCAGTCTGGAGCTTTTTTCGTTTCAGCGTTCCACGAGCGATTTGAACGCAACGAAATTCTAGCCGTCAATTCTCGTACCCCTATTTACGGTCACCATATATGGGAAGTACCGAGTCAGAATAAGGATGACATCCTGAGCGAGCTTAATCTACTGAATATCACGCGCGAGACGCTTATGCCCAGCCTTGATGAAGCAGCAAGTGCTGTGAATGAAGGAGCGGAGCGACTGCTCATTCAGAAATAGGACAATTTGGGAGCACGAATCAGAGATTAATTGCCATTGATTTAAATCCGTCCGGTTATTTGATCAGCATCATCCGTTTAATAGAAATGCGGTCGTCCGTTCTAAGAGCATAGATGTACGTTCCGCTCGTCCTATTTTCGGCATCAAATATAACCTGATGGGTTCCGACGGGGAGACTCTCGTCAACAAGAACACTCAGCTCTCTACCTAAAATGTCATAAATCGTGAGTTCCACCTTACTCTCCCTGTGGATCGAAAATGAGATGACCGTAACAGAATTGAAGGGGTTCGGATAATTCTGTTCCAAGGTTGTCTCAAGGATCCCCATGTCCATCGTCCTGGAAGTACGAATGCCCCCATATAGAGGAGCCTCCACCAGGTAATCACCTGGACGTCCAAATTCCCAACGCTTTGCCTGCCTGAGCTGCTCCATAACAATTGGAGTTCTGGACGGAAAGAATTGCTCACGAACATAGTCGACGGCTCGGCGCCAATCCTGCAGGGTCTTGGCAGGATCGCTCTTGGAATCCCCCCAACGCGCAGATTCGGCTATAATCATTGGCCGGACTTCATTTACTCTGGCATCCCAACGTGCAAGCACAGATGACTCGCTGAGCGCCCCGTCTCCGAAGAAATGCTGGTGCGCAAGTTCAGAAAACCGTAGCCGGTATCTACTCGACGCCATGAGTTGTTGGTGAATCCATTGTGGATTGCTGTGCAGGACTTCGTGTCCCGCAGCAAAGGGGCCTGTTCGATCCTCCCCGCCGAAAAGTGTGATTTCTGCATCATGAACAAAGAAAGCAAATCCCTGGTCACCCCTCCGATCCCGCAGACCGATCCAATTATTTGTAGCCGAGCCATCGCCCAGTATTGGTGCATCTCTATTTCCAGTCCAGAAGATGATCAGCATATATTGAATCAGGTTGTCTGCATCCAGGACCACAGGAAGTTCGGGATTTGGTGTCCCGTCCGGATTCTTTCCCTGCAACATCATATACAACGAATCTTGTGCACCCTCATCGATCGCCCGCGCAAGCCGATACGCCTCAGTATGGAGGCGAAGCCAGGCGGTTTTGGTCCCCTCGGCGAATTCAATGCGGCCGCCATCATCCTTCACCACATCATAGTCATCTTTGTCCCCCCGGATGTAGAACTCGCCATGCCACTGATCCGCTCTCTCCTGGGTCTGGTACACGCCCCAATACTGTCCATTCAGGTATAAATGATAGTAGCGGCTTCTGGTATACGGGAGCCCCATATCTCGCTGCGTGTCCCGGGAAAACACATCCCGCACGAGGGTGTGATGATGTGATCCATGAAACGACCAGGAATAATTGGTTTCAGCCCGCAAGTCAATCTTGTCGAACTCATGGACCCCCTCATCTCCAAACAGGTCATACTTAAGGTTTTTTGGGCCGTAGGATCCACGAAAATAGAGGCGTAACGACCGTTTGTGATTGGTGGGGGCACGACCATTCTCGCCCCCACGGATCCGGAGGCCAGCATTAACTGCAAATCCCTCCTGGTGTCCATGTCGGGAATTTTGGCCGATTTCATCAGAGAAATCAGGCGGGTAGATCAACTCGACGGAGACTGGGCGTTCCCAGTCCCTCCCTTTCTTCTCCGGATTGGCGAAAATCCCCCTCCCCCCGTCAAACAGCGAGTCAAACGGCAACACCAGGGAAAGAGAAGGAGCGGACGTAAGACACGCAATGAGTTGAGACTCCTGCCCCTTAACGATACTCGAATCCAGGCCCATATCCACAAATTCCCCTCCCGCATAGGAAGGCCATCCCATGGCGATTAGATTATCCGGGGATTGTCGGATGACATCAGCTGGAAAGATATAGGTATGCGTTACAATCGGGGACGGCAGAGCCCCCTCCATAAAAGCAGCTGCACGTACTACGGTCGTTTCATCGATTGTGAACGGCCATACGAACAGGGTCCCGTTTTCTGGGGTGGGGTCGGAATTATCAAGTGTGTAGTAAACGAAACTCCTGGGGTTTGCGAAGAACTGGTCGTGGATGATATTTAGCTTGAAGGCTTCTGTCAAGACGGCCCCCAGGGCGCTGAATTCAGGAGGATTGAGCTCTGATTGAGCAGCACTCGGCAATGCGAGAATCGAGATCAATACAAAGAATGTAGCGCGTCTCATTTAAGTTCCATAGTTGAAATCGTGCATGACCGTGCTCCCCTTCCCGGCTCTTTACCGACGGATCATCTTCTGCGCCCTCATCGGCTGGCCATCCACTTCCATCCGCACGAGGTACACCCCGCGCGACAGGGATTGGCCGTTCCAGCGCACCTGGTGCACTCCAATGCGGTAGCGCTGATCGACAACGGTTTCGACGCGGCGCCCCAGCACATCGAACACATCAAGGCGCACCTGTGCCGGCTTCCGGACCGCAAACTCCAGTGTAGTCTCGCCGGCGAAAGGATTGGGATAATTCGTCAACGGCGCTGAGCGCTCAGGAAGCTCTGCGCCAGGCGAGGTGGAGACCAGCATAACATCCACGGCCGTCGCAGGAACCGTAAACAGTCCGCGCCCAAAGGTTGTTACCAAGAGCTCCTCCCAATCGTGGGAGAGATTGATGCGGGTAATCGGCACGTTGGGTAGCCCCCGGTTATCGCGCCTCCACGACTCCCCCCCATCCAGGGTTTCCCAGAGTCCGGTGTCGGTGCCCATCCACATTCGGTCCGGGTTGTTCGGAAACACGAACAGGTCCCTGCAGGGACCATACGCACTCGCACTGGCCAGCTCGGATAGCGTCTGGAGATAATCCCCCCACTTCCGGACGCCACTTACGCCGCAGGAGTAGACGGTCGCGGTATCTGAGGGATGGGAAACCACCCGGTCCCAGATTCCAATACGGAGCGAGTCTGCAATATCGCGCGCCTCCCAGGTTTGGCCTCCGTCTTTGGAAACGGCCCAGTCCGTGTACACCACGTCCGCGGAAGCTGCGTGAGTGTGAATCGTTCGGAATCCTGGCTTAGAGGTGGCGAAGTGATCCCTGCTGTTGAGTTTCGTGAAGGTCGCGCTGTAGTCGTCACTCCAGAACAGCTCCCCTCTAGTGACTACCCAGACGCGCTCGGGCCGCTCCCGCGAAAAGGATGCCCGCGTAATCGGGCGTCCCGAAGATTGCGTTGACCCCGCAAACGGCGCTCCGAACGGGCGGCGGCTGGAATCGGGGTGGTGAGGTAGTCTCTCTCCCTGTGATCCACCGTCTTGGGTTCCGCCCCAGGAAGTCTGCCCGCCCCGCAAAATGTCATACCGGTGGGGATGACAATGGATGCTGCGATTGGCCAGTGAGTGCTCCAGCTCTGGAAACGGCAAGAGCGTCTGCCCGGGGACCAGGGCGGGGTCGGAGGCGGTCCGGGAGGGAGGGTCCGGATTCGCGGGGACGGTGGTGGTACTCCCATCTTGGCCGCGCCAGCCTTGATATGTGGTCAGCCTGGATGCCACGTACCGATGGACAGGCTCTGCCCCCGCCGGTACAGGCGATGTACACACGTCACCAAGGTAGGGCAACAGAGGGAAGTCACCGGTGAAAATGGCACGGGCGGCTAGGGATTCGTCGATCGTCCAGACCACCCGCCAGGCATGAGGTATCCCCTTTCGCACACCTGGATCTTCCTCAACATATCGGAAACCGTCATAGAGGCTCGGCTCAGGGGCCAGGTAATGGATGGGCTTGGTGCCCTGTATCCCCTCTGTAACGAGACGGCCGTCCTGGTAGTGTCCGGTGGAATATCCCAGGACAAGCGTATCCCCATTCTGCGGGTGAACATGGAGCGACTTGGCCGCGATTGTCCCCGCCCAGTAATCCGCCCCTTCCTTTCGCACCACAGGTGCCTCCACCCAGGACTGGCCCCCGTCACCGGAGCGGAAGATCTGGCGTGACCTCGGTCTACCCATCTGCACCCAAAAGACGTTCGAATCTTGTGGATCCGCTGCGAATAGCCAGGAAACCCTCTGTTCGAGCGATGCGATGGCAGGCTGGCCAGCCACCTGCAGAAAGTCCCAGGTATCTCCCCCGTCATGGCTCACCAGCACGTAGTCGTGTCCGTTGCTGCGTGGCGCGTATCTCCCAACTGTCACAAAAAGGTGGCGAAGCGAGCGGGGATGATAGTAAAGGCGGGCATGGCTGATACTGTGATCCTCCTGGAGATCAGGATCCAACATAAGACGGGGCAGCTCATGGGCCACTGACCAGCTTAGCCCAGCGTCCACACTACGCAGAATCCGATGCGTGGTCGTGACTAGTACCGTGTCCCCCGCGGCCGATGTGGCAATGCTTTTCAGGACGCGGAGGTCACGTCCCGAAGGTACCCCCGCAAAGAAGGGCAGACGCTCCCACGTCTCGCCCCGATCACGGCTCACGTACACCCCGTTGCCCTCGAATCGGGCGATCTCGCGCGAAGGCGCCTCGCGGTACGCGGATTGATATTGGTTGATCCCTGTCGCCACATAGAGGATGTGGGGGGCGTCATGGGCTACGGCGAACGCCGAGAACATCAGATTGTCCAACCCGGCCAGGGACACCCGACGCAGGGTCGTTCCCAAATCCCTGGTGTGCCACAGGTGGCCCGGGGTGAACGCGTACCAGCTCTCGCCATTCACGTCTGCGGGATCCGGAACCACAGCCGGGCCGTAGGCCCCGGTAGGAAGACGCCGGTTCTGGATGGTGCCATCAATATTCACGAAGGGCCTGTAAACGTCTCGGTCATAGACCAGCGAGCTCCACGGCAGCTCCTGCGCGAAGAGTGGGCTACCCGCCAAGGCGATCAGCGGGAGAAGGGGGGCAATATGTATAAGTTGCCGCATGAGCCGCACCCCACCAACGGGTTTTCCTGATCTATCATCATGAGATGACGCAGACCAGGGCGGTGATGGTAACATTATGACCGAGAGGATTGTCATTTGTTCGTCAACAGGGCCGCTAACAGCCGCAGCAGAAGGTGACCGTCGCGGTTTCGGAGTATGAGCCGGCCTCCCAGTCATCTTCAATCTCGATGGATCCCCCCAGGAAAATATGGGCGTATCTATTGCTATCGAACCAGGGGTCCGCGGACTCGCTGAAGGAGGGGGATTTGCTGGTCTGAATCACAAACGGGCCCCCGTCCTCGTCGGCATCGTAATCGTAATAGCCGACGGTCCACGTCCAGTCGGATTCGGTATTCCCTCCCCCGTCAAACGAAACGGACGAGACGTCGAACGTCCAGGTCGTGCCCTCATCGGCCTGGAACCGCGCCCATCCGGTAGTGAAGCTGAGACTGGGGCAGCCCGCACCGTCGCTCCCGCAACGACCGGCAAGGTCGCCCGACAGGGCCAGAACGGACCTGACCCCGGAGGCTGGGCTGACGTCCACGGTCCCCCCTCTCTGATCCTCATCATCCCCGTGATGAGGAATGCCCGAGATAAACGGATTTCCCGTGCTGCTCTCCAGGCTGCAGGAGGCCACGCGTTTGAAGCGCTCGTACGTCACGGGGACATCCACGATCCATTGCTGTGATCCCATGGTAATCGTGACGGGAATCCATCCCTCATAGACCCCGTAATCATCGGGGTCCAGTCCCTCGATCCGGCCACCGATCAGCCACTCCATTTGTTGCGTTTCTGCGTCCACGATATGCATGCAGCTCTGCCCGGAAGAGACTTTATTCCGAGCCAGACGACGCGGTTCGTAGATCACACAATGTACCGACGGCGTCCACCAGGCTTCGGAGCCTGGTCCGTGTAACTGGACTCGTGCCGGCACAAGCGTTTGATACGTGGCACCAGAGACGGGGGGGAAGCGCAGTACCCACAAAATGCGTGCACAGGGCAGATAGGTGTCCAGGTCGCAGACCGCCGCTAATCCAGGAGCTTGCGCGGCGTACCGGCCAATTCCGTTCGGATGATCTTCCACGCGGATGCCCCGGTCCAGAATAAATCGGGACGGATCGTCCGGGGAGATCGGTGGGATGCGCCCCTCCAGGGATGGCGCCCTGGAAAACCCAGAGCCTTCGTCCAGGCGGGGGCGCTCGGGTGGCTCTTCGCGTTTTGCTGTCTGCTGCGCGAACGCCGGGAACGCCAGGATGGAGGCTAACAGGCAGATGGGGATCACACTACTTTTGTGCATGGCTGAGAAATTGGTTCGTGAATGTTGTTCATTCCTCACTGGGAGCAGCTGGCTGAGAGCGTCGACGTCCCTGAGTAACTCCCTGCCGCCGTCTGGGCCGGAATCCTGGCGGTTCCCGACACATCGCACGTGCAGGTTATCGTGCGAATGCTCCCCCCATGATTGGCACAACCGCAATTATCGCGGGAGAGCGCGGTCGTATAGGGGATCCGGGTGGAGCCGCTGTTTTCCATGTACCCGAATACGTTGTCGTGCTCAATGTCTACGGTGACATTCTTCACGTTAGTGCCTGTGACCGTCACGCTCGTCCCAGAGGAGGTTACAGAGGCCTGGCTGCTCCGTGGGCTGGTGACTGTGCCAAAGTTGACGGAGGTGCCGCCTGAGATGGTGCAGGTCGGGTCATCATAAACGGCAACGAGGCCGAGTGTTACACTCACAGACGTGGTTTCCGTCTGACCCATAACAAGGCCTGTTACCCCGAGTGCGCTCAGCGCGCAGAGTGTGAATATGCGAATCATGACTTAGTCGGTTCGTGTGCAGGATGCGCTAATGTCGATGGAGGTCCGGTCGCTGCCAGATGATGTAATGTCGGACCAGTCCCATGATGCTGTGCCGCTGACCTGGAAGTAGTGAGTCAGCGTGGTCCAGATCCCTCCGCCCGTTCCACTGACGGTGCTGCCGGACACGGTGGTGTAGTTACTGCCATCAGACGACTCGCTCCAACTCAGACTCAGATCCACATCGACGTTCGGGAAACTGGTAGGAAGTGATCCCAGGGTCACTTCATACTCGGACACATCGGTCCCCGTCAGTGTGGCGCTCCCCGTCCCGCTCGCGCTGCCACTGCCAAAGGACTGTCTCGAATGTGTCCCGAATGACAAGTTTGTGTCCCCGGTGAGCGTACAGGAGGGCTCTGGGTAGGCAATCGTAATGTTGAACGTCATGTCCTGCTCATCCGTCACCTGGGCAATAGCAGCGTCTGTGCACAGAAGCAGACAAGGAAGGAGTACTAGCTGGAATGTGATTTGTCGTAGCGTCATTTGTTACGGTTGTAAGGAAATGACGGGAAAGTTTTCACCGCGTGCCACAGTCAGATCCGTATCGCTGACGGTTTCCCCGGTGAGCAGATTGATGACCGTCACCTGGTAGTTGCCAGGGCGAACCTGAGCGATAAACACGCCGTCCTGATACACTTCCGACTGCTCCATAAACTCACCTCTCCGCAGCTGCACCTGCAGCACAGTATAGCTGCCGGGCCAGTTCGTCAACCTGCCGGACACGGTAGGAAGGAGCTGTAGCGGGACATCAATGTATCGGGTTCTGCCAGGCGTGGCCACAAACGCGAATCGGTACCCGGTGGCGGGATGGAGAAGCGGGTTGATGATGCTCTCGGGAAGGATCGATACCGAATATGCGAAATAGGGATCGAGGTTCCGGGCAACCACCTCTCCGTTTGCCCGATGGGACAGCGCGGCGGTGGGTATATTCACTCGGTGGCGGAGGGATAGCGATTCCCCCGCATCCAGTTCACCGTTCAGGTTGCTGTCCACGTACAGCCGAATTACCGCCTCTGTCCGTTCCTCATACAGTGCGGACAAACGAATATCTTCGCCAATCATGATGGTCCCGCGGAGCGACTGGGAATGAAAGAAATCGCCCCCAGCCCATCCCCCGCGGGCATCGAACCATGCCCAGTCCGTGTTGACCTGGAAGGTCCCATGGACCTCAAAGGCTTCTGTTTGTACAGATCGACGGAGTTGGAGGCGTGCCGACCACGTCCGCCCATTCGCCAGCGCCCCACCCTGCCAGTGATCTACCTGTCGGCCAGTGGTTTTCGTGTCGGCCTGGAGATGTATGCGAGGGTTGTCCAGAGGCAGCGTGTACGTGAGACGCGGGGTGAACGAGAGGGCCTCCGTAGATCCCGATTGGGCCTGCACCGCGGTGTGTACTCTGAGGAATTGAGCAATTTGCCACCCGAGCACGGAGCGGATGGATGTTTCGCGTGCACGTGCGTCATCCCGTTGATGGGTTAGACGGACCTGTAGATTCCCTCCGCCCCCGGCCAGCGTAAAATTGGCGGAAAGCAACTGGCGCTGACTCGGCTTCTGCTGCACATGAACCACTCCGTCCAGACCGCCCCACGGGCGCCACCACTGGAAATTGCCGCGCACATTGTGCTCGATCAGATCCAGCTCGGCATCCATGTTCATGGTCGGCAGTGGCAGCGCATGGACTCGGACCGCAGCGCTCCTCGGGGAGTGCAGTACGGAGGCCTGGAGCGTAAGCCAGGACGACATCCCCCAGGCAATCTCTCCAGAGGGCCTGGCGCTGAGATGCGCCTTGTACTCAAGATGGCCTTGCGGGAGCATGGCGTAAGGCGTGAGCCAATGGGATTCGATGGCCTCCAGGGGCTCGTCTCCTAGCGGCTCGACCTCAATGGTGGTCTCCGTGGAGCCGTAGAAGACAGGATGGTGGAGGGTGTAGCGCCCTTCACGGTCGGCCTGCACCTGCTCGCTGACCGTGCCGGACACCCTTCCCCGCACAATCGCGTGGGGGATGGTGATACCCTGGTGTACCGCTTCACGGTGAACCCGGCGCGGGTGGAGGGGGCGATTGCTTATTCGGACACCCAATTCGTCTCCATACTGGCCAGCTTCAATCCTGCTGAGCCACCGAGACTCGAAGTCCAGTGCGTAGTTAACCTGGCTGGTGCTGGTGCGCGAAACATGCCAGCGCATCGTTCCGCCGGCTACATGAGCCGCGACCCGGGCTACTGGTGTGAACGTTCGGCCCCTACGCTCATGCCATTCATGGAGCAACGAGTAGCTGACATGAACCCCACCCAGCCAAGTGCGCTGGCGCGGAAAGAGAACCTCCTGGGGCACCTCCATCCCAGCGGGCTCCCTAAACCGGGATGGTTCAAAGAGAGATGCGGCAGAGGACAGCCTCAGGGTGAGGGCGTTCATGTCCCACACCAGATCCGGCCCGAACGCCTCCTCTAGTGCCTCCATGGTGATCAGCATCTGTCCATCTGAACCTACCATCGCAAAGTCAAACGCCTCTCGTTCGTCTCCATTCACGTGGATTCGATTCTCGGCGTAATTGAACGTGATCGCGCGCCGCTGATCTCGCGTCGTCAGCTCCGTGGAGTCACTAAACAGGACTTCATAACCAAGGCTCTGCATAAACGGCTCCGCCGCGATCCAGAACCGATCACCATCAAACCATGCTGGCAAGATTCCCTGGTATCTTGGAGCTTGCAGCACAAGCGCCGACTCCATCAGGATGGACTGGGCGAGGAGCGGGCTGGGAAACAGACACAGCATGAACAGGAGGTGCCATGGCGGCCGCATGGGGGTTAACGGGAGACAAGGATCGGGGTTGGGGTTCGAAGACTGTGTTCCGGGATCCAGTCGAGATCCGATTCGAACACCACCCGGTAAGTGTCTGGCAGCGGTGCCAGTAGCGCAATTTCGAGCTCCCGCCGCAAAAAAATGACAACCGTTCCCGACCCAAATGATTGCTGCCCGTCCTCACTCGACACATGGACGGTTCCAGCCCAGGGACTATTACCCTGGTTACGCAGATCCAGAACAATCTGCTCGTCATCCTGGCTCGCAATCTGCACGACAATCTCAGGCTCTCCCACGCCCTTGAGTAGAATCAGCGGGACCACCAGTTCATAGTTGATGCGCAGCGCGGTAGCCGCGCTGGGGGTTTGGAGTTGGTCCACCGGCGTTCGCCGCGCCATCCGCGCATGGATGAGGGCGACGTACCCCCCCTCTGAGAGAGGTGCCGCATCCATAACCGCATAGCGGACAATTCGGGTCTCACCAGGAGGAATGATCAGGCGGGGCGGGAACACTGTCAGATGCTTGGACAGGTCGCCGATGACTTGGGGCGCATCCGTGCGATCTGGGTCCACCTCAATGCCAGTGGCAATGATGGTGATTTCAGCGGTTGCGGTGCCGGGGTTACTCAGTTGTATATCCCCGTACGGTGCGGCGTCGGTGGTCCATTTGAAGGCGGGGGTGACCTTGAGAGCCAACTCACTCGTTTCCTGGGCCTGGGACACATGCGCAAACAGCAAGGTCGCAGCGAGTATGCAGGCAAGTTTTTGCATGGGCTTAGAGTTGCGTGATCTGAACAGTCATCTCCCCGACATACCGCCCCTGTGGGGCCTGATTCGCGAAAAGCGTGCCCCCAACCCGAATCTGTGTACATCCAGATTCTCCGATCTTCTCCGTCAGGGTTGTTGCAGCAGGCAGACGCACGAACCCTGCCGGCGTGCATTCATGACTGCGCGCCCAGCTGTGTCGGAAGTAGGGCTGGGTTACAGAGCGAGGAGACGAGAAAGGTGGTAGCACCTGCACCGTCACCTGTGTGCCCGGCGAACCGGTCAGGAGGATGCCGGCGAGACTGTGTGTGCCATAAGCATCTCCACTCCTGCCACCCGATTCCGGGTGGAGTTCGACCGGCCCTGCGTTCTGCCCGATCTGCCCGAAATCCAACCGCGCAGACGAAACGCTCAGCGTGAGGCTCGGGGGGAGTATCTCCACGGCGACCGACATGGCGGCGTGCTGCTTGGCAACGCCTGTGGAAGCCGCTAGGCCGGCCACGAAAAGAAATGAAAGGAGGCGGGTCAAGAACATGAGAGGCTCAGGGTTACGGTGGCGCTGTATGTCGCTCGCGGGGTGGTCAGCCGGATGGAGCTGATCGTTCCGCCGATCCGAAAGTATCGGCGGAAGCTGGAGAAGGTACCTCCCGCAGATCCGCTGTAAAATTGTCCTCTGGACGGAGTGGGGGCACTGCTCCATGTCGTCCCATTAAGGGATGTGGCCGTCGTAGCCGCGTAGGGGATGGTGTTACTTGGGTTCGACTGGGATGTAAGCGCGTTTGGCATGAGCTGCGTGTTCATGCCAATTGAATAGGAGCTGACGTGATCGCCGTCGACGTAGAAATCCCCCACCGAGGCGCCCGTCACGCTGTGGCCCGACGGCACGGTTGTTACACGACCATTTTGTGCGTTGACCGTCACGCTTACGGTCCCACTCCCGGGCACTCGAACGGAGCCAAAGCTCAAATCATCCGCGCCATAAAGTCCGCAACTGGGGGAGGGATCCTGAAACGATATCGTCGCTGCGATCGTCCCAGATTGGGCGTGAAGGATGCCAGGCGAGAGCCACAGCAGTAGTATGTACAGGAGCGGTTTCATCGGGGGGCTGGTCAGCGGTAAAACGGTCCCGCCCGTCAGGTGCCGCAGGTGACGGTCACCGTTATGTCCCCCTCGTAGGTGCCAGTGGTTTTTGAGCTAGAAATGCCACTGAGCGAGCCGCCGAGGCGGTAGTATCGGTTTGTGGTATTACCGAGACCGCTGCCGGCGATGTTTGGAGCTCCAGAGGTGAACGTTGAAGCGGAGGCGGAGGCGCCGTTAGCCACTGCTCCAGAGCTGAACGATATCCGGCAATTTGCGTTGCCGCAACCACTTGTCTGGATGTTACTCGGATACGAGATTGCAATCGAGGTCGCGGTAGACGTATTGCTGACCGCAACGGCAAACGTCCCCCACTGCTCGCTGCCCCCCCAGTTTGCCGAAGGTGAACCTGAAAAGCGGTTTGAGGCCGTGGCTGTCGGGGTGCTCGTTGCGGAGCCTGTAGAGGACCCGAGTGTGAAGGTGCCAAAAGTGAGGTCTTGCGTTCCCGACACGGCACAAGAAGCCGCGGGGCGTGTAATCGTCACCGAAGCCGTGATGTCAGTCTGCGCATGGACAGACCCAATCGAAAGGAAGGCCAAGCCGATGAGCAGGCTGGCAAAGCGTTGGAGCGTATAGATTGACATGGTATGTTAAGGTTTTGAAGAAAAGCTGTTTCAGTTGGGACAGGGGCGGGTCTGTATTTGCCCTTCGTCCCCCCACGCTTCCACGCAGGTATTCCCATCCCGGAACGCGGTCACCACGATGGGTCGAGCGAATTCGAACTTTTGTCGATTGATTTCGCAGGCAATGGACTCGCCGGCACCACCGTACTGCAGGGCTTCGGGATCGTATCCCCACATCTCCAGTCGGACTGTTTCACTGTCCTGACTAATGAGCAGGTTTATATCGCCCCCGGCATAGTGCTGTGAGATCGCATCCACACACATGCCCGCAATTGCATCGGGCGCGTCTTGGGTGGTGTGGGCGGCGAGGAGGGCTTCAGGAGTTTCAGAGAGGAGGGCTTCATACCGGTAGTCCGCATCAAATTTCCACTCTGCTATAAGGGCCTGGAGACTCACCGGAATGTATTCGTCCAGATGATGAACATTCCCAGTTGGGTTGAGGATCAGTAAGTCATCGGGGCCGTATCCGTTCGCAGTCACATCAACCAAGTTCACGGACACCAGCGTGTCTGGCATAAGGATCAACAGGTCGGTCAGAATCTGCTCAATGACCGCATGATCCGTCAACGTGACCATTGGGCGTGTCAGCTGATCAAATGATTGGGCCTGAGAGGTGAGATTCCCTAGCACAAGGGTGATTCCGAGGAGAATGATATGTCTGGCGAATATCATGTTGAATGACTGTGAAGGATGTGGGGATACGCTGTTAATTTTGGTTTGATCCAATAATATAATTCGTAATAATACAAAATACTAATTTTATGAAGATGAACCCACAACAGGCCAGTTTCGTTTGGGTGTGATATTGATGACACGATACAACCTTCTTGCTATGACGCGCCACCGAACCAAAAACATGGGGAAGGCGGCCGAACGATCTGTTGTCATTGCCGACACGCCGGATGAACTATTTTATGCGCCAGAGGGGGCGGTCATCAAAGTGCCTGCGTCGGTCTGGGAGGATGTCGGTATAGATATCGTGATGAGAATGTCAGGAGACGGGATGACGGACAAAAGCAAGTTGTGACCGAGCACCGCAATCACGGCTCTCCGCTGGTGGGGGTTGTGTAAATGCCGCAGATATGTGAACCGATCATTTAGAACGTGCCCTGTAAGGAGTATGCGGGGATGCAATAATAATGTGATCCGTTACTGTTGAATATATTGTTATATTACTCTACGCGTTACCCTTCCTTCCGTTCTTAACCTGACTCTTATGGAGCCATGAGCACAACCAACTTGCGGTTTCACCCCAATAAAGTAGGTTCCGACAATTATATTTATCAGGAACATCGGAAGAAAAAACCGGGGCACGCAGGCCACATAA
>VXLY01000030.1 GCA_009841335.1 Rhodothermaceae bacterium
CTACACAGCAGAGTCGTCAAACACCGCCATAACCACCGTCTCCGTCTCGGGCAACACCGTCAGCTTGGCCGGGGTCAATAAGGGGAGCACCAACGTCACGGTGACCGCGACCGATCCTGGAGGATTGTCCGCGAGCGTGTCTATTTCGGTGACGGTCGTCCGCTTCCTTGGTGCATGCTCCGTGGGCATGGAGCTGTGGCCGAGGGAGGCCTGCAGCGTCGGTTCTGATCGATTTTCGGTTTGGCGTAGAGGTTACGCTCGTTTCGGCTGCTGTATTGCGCGTACGTTAGGAACGAGAATTCAGGTCGGCCAATTCATTGCCAGCCGGATACCGGGATGGGACGCCTGGCGGATCGATTCCGTACCGTTATGAGTAGTCAGTCCCATGAGCTCGCAGGGCCTGCCTTTATCAAACTTACTGCCGGGCTTCCGCGATACTTGCGCACAAAACGGATGCCCGTTCCGTAAGCACGGAATGCTGGCCACTTCGAATCGCTGCTACGTCGACTAGCGCACTGCCTATCCCTACTGCCGCAGCTCCGCTGCAAATCCACTTTCCGGCATTCTCGGGCGTAACACCTCCTGTCGGTACCAATTTCAAGTGTGGTAACGGGGCCAGGAGAGCTTTTACATAACTGAAACCCAACTGCCCTGCGGGAAAGATTTTTACCATATCGGCTCCTAGATCATCCGCCACCTGGGCTTCCGTTGGTGTCAGTGCGCCTGGTAGAACTGGTAGATCAAAGGCGTGTGTAGCATCAATAACACATTTCTTTGTAACCGGACTAACCACAAAGCATGCACCCGCCGAGACTACATCCTTAACCTGCTGTTCTGTAATCACAGATCCTGCCCCAACCAATAGGTCCATTCCGTAACGCCGCCTCAGGGCTTCAATGGTGGGGAGTGCATTCGGAGTTGTGCATGTGACTTCAAGTACTGTAATTCCACCACGTACTAGGGCTTCTGCAGCAGGCTCAAGCGATAATGTTTCCCTTACGCGCACAATAGCGATCGCACCCGCCTCAACTATCCTGCTGGTGAGGATTTTTCTACTCATAAGAATTAACCTTCGAATTATGAAGCCTTTCGTCCTGATCTGCGTATATGGAATTGGTGTCGGACTGGAGGGATGCTTCCCACTGGACTACTGCGCTCTTTCCCAACGGCGTTGATCCAGCAGCATCCCAAGAGAGGTGAACCCCAGCGTGTGAGAAGTGGTTGTGCGTCACTTGTTTGTTTTTATCCTCGGAAGCCAAGCTCTCCGGTGAATACCAGAGTTCAACTCCCGTGCTCCCCTTGGGCCCGGAGTATAAGAGCTCACACAACATAAAATCATAAAGGATATCATGCTCAGATCTGTAAAGAATACGAAAACTCAACCCAATACCAACGCCGATATTCCAGTTAACTATGAGCTCTTGGCCGAGCTTGAACGTCGAGCCAGCGTACTGGAACCCAACGCGCAGCAATTAGACAACCTTTTCACTAAAGTTGAAGAATACGCCCGTCAGCACATTGCAAATGTTGGCAAAACGCCCGCGTTCGTTGATTCGAAAGACCGAAGCGTTGGTTTGCTGTCATCGCCCATAACAGAAACGGGAATATCCCTGGATGCGGTGCTGCAGTTGCTATATGACCATGTCGATCATAAAGGAATAAACTCGGGGTCTCCCCGTTACCTCGGTTATATCCCGGCTGGTGGCCTGGTACATTCTGCATTCGGAGATTTTCTAGCAGCCATTGGGGGGCGATATGCCGGCGTATTTCATTCCGCCCCGGGTGCAGTCCGCATGGAGAATATGCTGGTTCGATGGATGGCGGAAGTAGTTGGATATCCAAAAGGCGCAGGGGGATACCTTGCATCTGGTGGAAGTATCGCCAATTTGTCCGGGATCATCACGGCGCGCGAAGCCCATGGACTCCGCAGCATTGACTATGATCGCTCGATTGTTTACCTGACCAAACACACGCACCACTGCGTGGATAAAGCACTCCGGATAGCTGGTATGGGCAGTTGTGTGCGGCGTAAAGTTGGCGAGGACGGTCACTGCCGAATGTCAGCCGACGCACTCGAGAAAAGGATCGCCGCCGATAAAGCGGCTGGATTGAATCCATGGTTAATTGTAGCCTCTGCCGGCACAACCAACACGGGAATGGTCGATCCATTGGAAGACATCGCGTCAATTGCTCGTGCAAACAACCTCTGGTTGCATGTTGATGGTGCTTACGGTGCATTCTTTGCACTTTGCCCGGAAGGTCAAACAGTTTTGTCCGGGATGGATAAATCTGACTCGCTTGTTCTGGATCCACACAAGACGCTCTTTTTGCCGTTCGGTACGGGCGCTCTTCTGGTGCGCGACCGGAATGTTCTTGGATCGGCTCACGGAAGCCGTGGTGTCTACATGCTTGACATGGACTCAGATGCACACGAACTCTCACCGGCTTACCTGTCACCTGAGTTGTCAAAGCATTTTCGTGGACTGCGCATGTGGCTGCCACTGAAGCTTCTTGGAGTGGCCCCGTTCCGTGCAGCGCTGTCAGAGAAAATCCACTTGGCTCGATACGCTTACGAACGCATCCAAAGCTTTGACGGATTTCAAGTTGGATCACGCCCTGATCTGTCTATCGTTACGTACCGATATGTCCCTAAAAGAGGGGATGCCAACTTATTCAACCAGAAACTGGTGCGCAACCTGCATGCAGATGGACGAGTTTTTGTGTCTTCAACACGCATTCACAGCACGACAGTCCTGCGATTGGCTGTTGGTTCATTCCGAACGCATCTCAACGACATAGATGTGTCGCTGCAGATTTTGAGAGACCACGTAGAAGAACTGAATAAAAGTTGACCGCAACCGGTCAGTACATCAGAAATTCCCCAGGAGGCCGATCATAAGGGAGGCTACGCAGAATTCCAAAATCTGAATTGGACAACAATGTACATGTATGTCCAATTCAGGGGGGTGTACATCCCGGAGTCACTTCTATCCTGTGTACACTTGGAACTGATGCATTTGGAATCAGATCAGTAGACTTGGTCCCGGCACACCTCCGGCTCAGGTAGGGGGCTTCTGCAGCGTTTTATTGTCCCACTGCACCAGATGTACGTACCAAAAGCCTGGATTTACAGATCTGTTAAACAGGTACCTGTTATTCTCCCTCTTCTTCCGAATACGTAACCCGGTAAATGGCATTGGCCTGATCATCACTGATCAATATGGAGCCGTCTGGAAGTGTTTCGACATCAACCGGACGCCCCCAGTTGGTGTCTCCTTCCAGCCAACCCTCTGCAAATACCTCCTGACCCGTTGCCAGTCCGTCCTCGTCAAAATGAACCAGCTTGACCCGGTAACCAATCTTCTCCCTGCGGTTCCATGAGCCATGCTCCGCAATGAATGCCTGATTCCGATATGACTCTGGAAACATCGTTCCCGTGTAAAAATCAATCCCCAAGGGAGCTACGTGTGGACCCAGCAGGATCGCAGGTAGGGTAAACTCATCCGCTGTACGGCCTTCTCCAAATTCGGGATCTGGGGTATCCCCCTGGTGATAATAGGGATACCCAAAGTGCATACCCGGTTCTGGAGCATGATTCAGCTCACATGATGGCAAATCATCCGTGATGGCAGGATCCTCGCTTATATTATCGCTGCCATTATCCGTAATCCACAATTCCCCAGTTGTCGGATGCCAGGCAAAGCCAACAGAGTTTCGAATGCCGCGCGCATAAACCTCGCGTTCCGATCCGTCCGCGTTCATGCGTAGGACCGTGGCAAATGGATCCGGGCGCTCACAGACATTACACGGGGCACCTACCGGAACATAAAGCTTTCCGTCTGGACCGAAATCAATAAATTTCCATCCATGATGCCGCTCCGTTGGCAGGTCATCCACAATGACCACTGGCTCAGGCGGATCCTGTAAGTGCGAATCAATGTCATCATATCGGAGGATGCGACTGACCGCCGCAACATATAGCGACCCTTCTCGATACGCTAACCCTGATGGCATCACCAGATCCTCAGCAATCACGATTACCTCATCCCCTTTCATGTCACCATCCGAATCTACGACTGCATGAACCGTACCGTCTCTGCGCGAGCCAACATACAATACACCACTTGGCGACAATGCCATTTGCCTCGCGTCCGGCACACTGTCGGCGTATACTTCAATCGTAAATCCCTCTGGAAGACGAATTTTATCCAGCGGGAGATCATCTGACCAAAAGATATAGGCCGCAACGAACAGAAAAACTGCGGGGGCCAGTAAAAATGCCTTGCGCATGACAACTAGAAATTGATTGATGCTAGTGTCAAGTTAAGCCATTGGCACTAACTTTGTGCTACGATGACAAAGTATTCACCATGAGACTCGGTCCAGACGGTACCCCTCGACTTTATGCATCAGACCTGCAACGGTTTTCAGCATGCAAACATGCAACGCAACTCGATCTAAGAAAAGCGCGTGGTGAAGACCTGGAACCTGAACCTGACTCGGAAGACGCAAAGTTGCTCAGTCAACTGGGGGATGAGCATGAAAAGGCATACCTGAATGCTCTCCAGGAAGCAGGCAAGAACGTGGTTTCCATCAAACGTGGCCCCGATGCTGTTGAGCAAACTATTGCAGCACTCAGGATGGGCGTTGACGTTGTCTATCAGGGCGCACTCAGAGGTGGGAACTGGCAGGGCTATGTAGATTTTTTAGAACGCATTGAAGAACCTTCTGCGTTAGGGGCTTTTTCCTATGAAGTCGTTGACACGAAGCTCAAACGTACCCCGGACCCCAAGCATATACTGCAGTTGGTCGTTTATTCAGACCTCCTGGCTGAAATTCAGGGGAAAAAACCTGAGTACGGACACCTCCAACTTGGGCGGGGAGATCGGTCAACACATAGGCTCGCGGAGTGTGCAGACTATGTCCGTCAACTGCGAGACCGCCTCGATCAGTTTGTAACACACCCTGAAGAAACACGTCCAAGACGCTGCTCAGAATGTAGCTTTTGTCACTGGCGCACTCGTTGTAACGATCAGTGGATAGACGAAGATAGCCTTTATATGGTAGCGGGCATCCGGGGGCAACAGGTAGTACGTCTCGAGAATGCAGGCATAAAAACCATGGCCTCCCTTGCGGCTCTCAAAGAGGGTGACAAAGTTGCTAAGATGGCCCCAAAAACACTCCAGAACCTACGTACTCAAGCCCAGCTTCAAGCGGCACGAAAGCAGGGGGGTGCACCAACTGCTGCCCTTCGGCCTCACGTTAAAGGAAAAGGATTTGACTTGCTCCCCGCCCCAGACCGTGGTGACCTCTTTTATGACATAGAAGGCAATCCACATTACCGTGAAAACGGAGAAGAAAAACTGGAATACCTTCACGGAATCTGGTATCGAAAGAGATTCAAAGCACTCTGGGCCCACAATCATTCTGAGGAGGAGCAGGCACTCAAGGATCTCTTTGATTTTTTTAAACAGCAAATCGAGCAGTTTCCAAACGCACGCATATACCATTATGCTCCGTACGAACTCACTGCCCTCCGCCGTCTGACCACCAAGTATAGCTTCGGAGAAGACACGCTTGACGGTTGGCAGCGCGAAAAAAGGTTTGTTGATCTCTACGCTGTTGTGCGCGGCGGCATCTTTACATCCGAAAAAAATTACTCGCTCAAAAGCCTGGAGGCCTTCTATATGGAATGCCGAACGGGTGATGTTACGACCGCAACCGGATCAATCATCGCTTACAACAACTGGAGGCTCAAACGGGATGCGGGAGATCCAACCGCAGACAAGGATCTCAAGGAGCTTGAAGACTATAACCGGATTGATTGCGAGTCCACGGAGAATCTCCGTAACTGGCTGCTCTCACTGCGGACCGATCTGGTTGAGTCGGTACCTGCACAGCTGGGTAGCGCGCAAACTCAGGGAGCCATCGAAAGGGAGCAAGTCAACGAGAACTACAAAGGCCATGTATTTAATTCCTCAATATCCCCCAAACTAAAGAGAACACTGATTGCCTTGGGGCTCTTTCATTACCGCGAAAAGAAACCCCAGGCCTGGTTGGTGTTCGATGCCGCCAAAAAGTCCACAGAAGAACTGATTGAAGACAACAATTGTCTGGCTAGCCTCACCGCTGTCGGAGCTCCATACCCTGTGAAGAAATCAGTTGAACGCGCATACGCCTACCCTCAACAGTTTACGAAGATGAGTGCTGAACAGGATGGCTGTGTTGCGTTGGACATTGAAAATATTAAATCCGTCCGCATCCCGGAACTTGACCCGAAGAAACGCCGCATAAAATTAAGGATTGGTGAAAAGTCAGCCGAATTTCTCCTCGATGCATTGGATCTGCTTCCTGGTATGCCCATTTCCACGACCGTTATCGAGAATGCCATTCATCGGCTGGTTAGGAAAATCTGTGATGGAAACGCACCCCCCGCAGTTCAAGACCTCCTTGAGCGAAAAGCACCCAATTTGTCCGACATGTCTGTCCTGTACGATGATGAACGCTCATCAGTGACCCGGATGCAGCAGGCCGTGAGCGGGATGAAATCCACTGTATTGATGGTCCAAGGGCCTCCTGGTACGGGAAAAACTTTCGTTTCAGCCCGGGCAATTCTATCTCTGGTTCACCAGGGATACCGGGTTGCCGTGTCGTCAAATAGTCACGAAGCGATTCGCAATGTGCTTATCGGGTGTGCTGATGCAGCCAAGCCCCCCCGAAGCCCAACTATCGCACACAAAGAATCCCGTAAAGCCAGTAAGCGCGTACACCCCAACATCATATCAGTGAAAAAAAACAACGATAGTGCACTCTTTAGTGCGGATATCGTAGGGGGAACCGCGTGGCTCCTGTGCCGCCCGGAGATGGCCAATAAGTTCGACTATCTTTTTGTCGATGAGGCAGGCCAAGTATCTCTCGCCAACCTGTTAGGTATGACCTCATGCGCAGACAACATTGTCATGATCGGCGATCCTTGTCAACTTCCCCAGGTTATTCAGGCCAGTCATCCAGATCCGGCCAACCTTTCCTGCCTGGAGTGGATGCTTGGAAACGACCGTCTGGTAAAACCCGGCCGAGGCATCTTCCTGGGAGAAACCTGGCGCATGCATCCAAAGCTGTGTAAGTATATTTCCATGCAATTTTACGAGGGACGTCTCCATGCAAACCGGGACACTGCACGCCAGGCTATACATGCTTCTGGTCTCCCGGAGACGGGGGCTTATCTTGTGCCGGTCACACACCAGGAACCCCGTATGCAGCAATGCGAAGAAGAGGGGCTGGCTATTCGGTCGGTCATCAATCGTCTGCTCGAAGGCAATTGGACGGATCGTGAGGGAAAAACCCGCTCCATCAGTCCAAAGGATATCATTGTCGTGGCTCCGTTCAATGCCCAGGTGAATATGCTGCAGACTATGCTACCAGACAGTATTAGAGTTGGCACTGTAGACAAGTTCCAAGGCCAGGAAGCGGCCATCGCCCTGGTATCCATGACTTCAACCTCTTCCGAGGAAACTCCTCGGGGCATGGATTTTTTATTGTCCCGAGAGCGCATTAATGTAGCACTGAGCCGTGCTAAAGCCTTGAGCCTGGCCTTTGCATCTCCGCGTTTGCTGGCATCAAGCTGTAAAACTACATACCAAATCCGCCTGGTGAACGCACTCTGTGCTCTGGACATCCTAGAACTAGATCTTTAACATGCACTCCTCCAAACCTATCATTACATCATTTCTGATCCTTCTGCTTGCATTCCCCGCATCTGCACAGGAGTCAGAACTTTCTGTTGCTACCATTATGCAGGATCCCGCTACGTACATCGGGGACTGGCCATCTACGCCATACTGGAGCGAAGATGGGCAAACGCTCTATTTCAGATGGAATCCGATGGGGGCTTTCGAGAGTGATTCCCTCTTCAAAATCACGCGCGATGACCTGACTCCTCGACAGGTTTCCCGTGATGAACGACTCAATCCGGGACCTGTGTTTACCGGCTGGCAACACGGCGAACATGTCTATGACGCCGATTTCTCCCGTAAGGTTTACAATCGCGGAGGAGATCTATACCTTTTTGAACTTGCCACCAATACACAAACACGTTTGACGCAAACCCGTGATTTTGAAGGATCGCCTAGGTTTGCGCTGGCGGGAGATGCGGTCATTTTCGTAAGGGACAATAACCTCTACAAGCTTTTTCTTGATTCAGGTGTACTGGTGGAGCTCACCGATCTCAGGAGCGGGCAGGAGCCGAGTGACTCAGATCCCGATGATCAGGATGCTTTTCTTGAGGCCCAACAGTCCGAACTCTTCGAGATCATTCGTCAGGAACAGGAAGAGGACGAGCTGCGCGAATCTGCCCGTGAACGGGACCGAAATGCCCTGGACCCGCCCCCGACATGGTATGTGGGATCACGATCCATATCCCAACTCAGACTGGATCCCACTGAGCGCTACGTATCCTTTGTTACCTCTTCCTCCCCCGCGCAAAACAAGCGTACCCGGGCAATAGACTGGATCACCGAGAGCGGGTATGCAGAAATGCTCAATGCCCGGGCCAAGGTTGGGGCCACACCACAAAACCGTGCACTCTACATTCAGGACCTGGAACGAGACACCACCTACCAGATTGACCTGCACCAACTGGAAGGTGCTTACGATGTGCCGGAATACCTACGTGAGGAAGGAGCAGCTGTGGATTCATCCGAGTCCAAGCGAGTACTGTTTAGCTACGGTCCATTCTGGAGCGCTGATGGCAAGTACGCCGTCTTGGAAGTACGGGCAGACGATAACAAGGATCGGTGGCTGGCGCGCCTTGATCCAGCTACAGGCACGCTCGACATTCTGGACCGTCAGCATGATGAAGCATGGATCGCCGGGCCCGGTATCTCCTGGTTCGGGGGCGGTAGTACGAGTGGATGGCTGCCAGATAATCGACATTTTTATTTCCAGAGCGAAGCAAGCGGCTATAGTCACTTGTATACGGTTGACGTTGAAACCGGCAACATTGCACAGCTGACCGACGGTCCGTTTGAGGTGTTTGATCCTGTACTTTCCCGTAACGGTCGTACTTGGTTCTTCACCAGCAGTGAAGGTTCATCCTCCGTGCGCAACTTCTATCAGATGCCGGTTATGGGGGGAGAACGTGAGCAGCTCACAACGCTCGCCGGCCGTAATGCAGCGGTCATCGGCCCCGACGGAGATATGCTTGGCGTCCTGAATTCAACCCCTACCCGTCCACCCGAGGTGTTTGTACAGGTCCCCACGGAAGAAGCCACACGAATAACACATTCACCAACAGAAACATGGCTTGATTATCCGTGGCGTACACCAGAGACACGCCGGTTTGAGGCCTCAGACGGTGCCATGGTACCGGCGCATGTCTTTGAACCACAGGAGCCCAATGGTGCCGCGGTGCTCTTTGTACATGGAGCAGGCTATATGCAGAATGTCCATGACGGATGGTCCAGCTACTATCGGGAATACATGTTTCACAACCTCCTGACGGATCTGGGCTACGTAGTCATGCAACTTGATTATCGCGCCTCCGCAGGATACGGCCGCGACTGGCGCACGGCCATCTACCGTCACATGGGTGGCCGTGATCTGCAGGACTATGTGGATGCATCCCGATACATCACCGAAACTTATGGCATTGGTCCCGATCAAATTGGGATTTATGGCGGCTCTTACGGCGGCTTCATTACCCTCATGGCACTCTTCACCGCTCCCGAATACTTCGGCGCCGGCGCAGCGCTGAGAAGCGTTACGGACTGGGCACATTATAACCACACCTACACCTCCAATATTCTGAATACACCTGCGACTGACTCCCTGTCCTTCGCCCGCAGTTCGCCCATCAATTTTGCGGAAGGACTAGAGGACCCACTGCTGATGCCGCATGGGATGGTGGACCTGAATGTGCAATTTCAGGATATTGTCCGGCTCGGTCAGCGTTTGATCGAACTTGGCAAAGAGAATTGGGAGATTGCCCTCTACCCCGTCGAGGGGCACGGTTTCCAGGAACCCACCGGCTGGACGGATGAGTACCGTCGAATCCTTAAGCTTTTTGAGACACACATCCGACCTTAACGTCCCCAATTGGGGGCCGTGAGGTCCAGCGGATCCGACCAGTACACACTTTCCGTCATGAGCAGCTCACGCAGCTCATGGAGCTGCGCTGCGTATGTGGAATCTGTGGCCAGGTTTTGCGTCTCATGTGGATCCGTATTGAGGTCGAAAAGCTGCTCAGTGTGGACCCCGTCCACCTGATACTGTATGTGCTTCCAGCCACTTGTCGTACGTACCCCGCGTTGAAAATGACGGTACGCATAGAACACTGCCCCTCGACCCGGCAACTGCGGGTCCTCTATTATGGACCGCAGGCTCTCGCCTTCAACCGTCGGGGGCAATGCAATACCCAAGTACTCTGCAACGGTTGGGAAAATATCAAAGATATAGACCAGTTGGCTGCGTCTCTCATTTGAAGGAACACCTGGGCCAGCCATAATGAGCGGAACCCGCATGCTGTGTTCATACAGGTTCTGTTTTCCAAGTAGACCATGGCTGCCGACCGCCAGCCCATTATCGCCTGCCACTACGATGAGTGTGTTCTCCAACTGTCCGTTTGCCTCAAGCGCGTCCATGACTCGTCCAATTTCGGCATCCAGCTCGCTGATCATCCCATAGTAAAGCGCGAGCTCCTCCCGTACAATGGCTTCGGTGCGCGGATGCTCACGAAGCCTCTCATCGCGAACATACAATTCGCCATTATCGAACGGGTGCTCCGGCAGATAATTGGGTGGCAGCGAAACTGAGTCTGGATGGTACCAACTGGCGTACGGCTCGGGCGGGGTTCTAGGATCGTGCGGGGACGTAAAGGATACATAGGCAAAAAAGGGCTGATCCATCGTACGTGCATCGGCCAGAAAATCAATAGCTGCATCCGCATAGAGCATACTCGAATATCCCTCAACCTGTCGTCGCGCCGATCTCGGATAGGCGCCCGTAGAATCAAACTCATTTAGATGAGGGGCTTCATGCCCTCCCTGATTGGGCCAGTGCATACCTCCAAAAAAGATATTATCCGCCGCCTGGAACGCCCGTGCGAATGACGAACGATCATTGTGCCACTTGCCGGTACCAAAGGTCATGTATCCCGATTCCGCAAGGACCTCCGGCATCATGATGTGATTTGGCGGGATGCTGTCTCCCCTGGCATGCAATCGAAAAAGGGGCCGCCCCGTCATAAGCATCGACCGGCTGGGAGCACAAAGTGCACCGTGTTGACCACCCATGGTGTGTGCATGCGTGAACACTGTGCCACGCCGCACTAGCGCATCCAAATTGGGAGTTTGTACGTCCTCATCGCCCAGCGCACCAATCGTGCTGAATCGCTGGTCGTCCGTGTAAAACACTAAGACATTGACAGGACCTTCCTGGGGGCTATTACAGGCTGCTACAAGCAGTAAAACGGGAATCAGTCTATACATGATCGCCAGATGTTTTCTAATTGAACCCTAAAATAAGCAGCCATTTAATCCGATCTTACCAACGAACGTCGTACATTACGATCAAGAACCATTTTTCAATATCATGCGCTCCCTATTCGCTGCGTTCATTGGATTGCTGCTTGTTGGAACCAGTGCAGCACAGACGCCCACCAGTCCACATATCGTCTTTGTAACTGGAGATGAAGAATATCGATCGGAAGAATCCATGCCCATGCTGGCCAAAATTCTGAAAAGAGACTACGGTTTTAAGGTCAGCGTCTGCTATGCACTGAATGAAGAGGGATACATAGATCCTAATGTGCTGGACAATATTGACGGTCTGGAGCAGCTTGAGAACGCAGATATGATGGTACTTTTCACCCGATTCCGTGCTCTGCCCGACTCACAGGCGCACTACATCCTGCAGTTTGCAGAATCTGGCAAACCAATGGCTGGATTCCGTACAACAACGCACGCATTTCTGTACAAGGACGATGCAGAACGTGAGCACCTAAATAACGACTGGCCTACACGCGTCTTCGGGCAACAATGGATCACGCATCACGGTCATTTTGATGACGGCAACAATCCTCTGACACACGTGGAAATTATTGAGGACATGCAGTCGCATCCGATCCTGAACGGGGTTACCGACTTTGATGCTTTCTCCTGGCTCTACCATGTGCATGGTGGTGAATGGTCGTTGTACGGGGATAGTCAACCGCTACTCAATGGTACAGCACTTCAGTCAGGGCATGCCAATGCGGGGCGTCTGGACCGGTTTCCTCTCACGAACCCCGTGGCCTGGACCAAAACATATACAGGAACGAGCGGAGTGCCTGCGAGAGTCTTCTTCACGACACTTGGACACCCCTATGATTTCAAGAATGGTTCCATGCGAAAGTTAGCATTGAATGGCATCCTTTGGGCTCTGGGGCATGAAATTCCTGATGAAGGTGCCGATGCATCGTTCGCTGCCCCCTATGAACCGAACAATTCCGGGTTCGGAGATAAGTTCAAACCAGGCATGCGTCCGGCGGATCTGTAGGGCACGCGCTGAGATGCGTTCCCGTGGAGACAGGTGGCTGTAAGGGGTTGCGTTGGGACTTCAACCTGTGTGTTTCCAGGAATTCTTACGGCACTGCTTCCAGCGCAATAGTAAAGCTGGCAACAACTATTTATTCACCGACCACGACGGCCTTCTCTGCCGTCGGAAAATTCTCCGGTACGGGCAATGTAACTTCCCCCGTGGCCAGCCATTCCACACTGCGCTGCAATAGTGTTCTGAGCCCTACGCAACGAAGCGCGCGGTCGTCTTCTTGCCCTCCCCAAAGGTGACCTGGCAAAAATGTCATGACTCTACCTTCACCAAACTGCCTCCACCAGACCATTAGTTCGTGCCTTCCGGTACCACCAAACTCGGGATCACTCCATGTGGTCGCCAGCACATTCATTCCTTCCGCCGGACCGCGCTGGCCGTGATAAAGCTCATCATAGGGGTGCATCCACACCGTTGGTAAACCCGCCATTACAGGATGTACAGCGTCCCGTGTAGTGATCTGCCAGTCATGTAACGACCCGTGTCCAGCACCACGGTCCTCTCCGGGAGGTATGCGCAACAGGCCCTGCTCCTCGTCCCAGTACGCTCCGTAACCAGCATCTTTTCCTCGCCATAAAAGCCCAACCATGGACTCATAGGATTCCCATCCCGGAAACGCATTATTTGCCGCATGCTGGACGAGAACACCGCCGCCCCCAGAGACGTACTCCTCAAAATCGTTACGCACGCGGTCCGGCCAAGGCTCGCCATTATAAGCCAACACCACCACATCGTACTCACCAAAGCTCGGCTGCCAGCCATCCCAGGCCTCCTGATCAGCTTCTTTCCCCGGAGACAGCGTCACATCCACCGAAAATATCCCAACATCCAGGAGCGCCTGCTCAAGGTGTCCTACGGTACGTTCCCAGTCATGATTATTTTGTCCCGATACAATCAGTACAGACGACTGGTCGAGGGCTCCAAAACCCAATACCAGGCTCCATATCAGATGCAGTGCGATAACCATAGCTGTATTTTCCGACAAGTGAGTATTTTACTGACCATTATACGAAGTATAAGAATCAATTGAGACTTGCGTTAGTGCAAGCCCAATCGTAATCATCAACCTTGCGTAGTGCTCAGAATGGAGTGGACGGGCCTTCAACCCGAAATGGTTCGCAGCGAGCTTACAGAGATTGTGGGCGATGCGCATGTATCAACCGATGAAGCGGACCGACTCGCGTATGCAACTGACTGGTTTTGGCTACCACAAATGTGGCTGGACCGCGGTGAGGCCCCGCGTAAGCCTGACTATATTGTCCGCCCCAAAAGCGCAGAGGAGATCTCGGCTATTCTTCAGGTCGCCAATTCCTATCGAATCCCAGTAATTCCCTGGGGAGGCGGATCTGGTTCTCAGGGAGGTGCATTACCCGTATTCGGGGGCATAGTCCTTGATACGAAGCGGATGAACCGGATTGTTGAGATTGACGAAAAGTCTCTGACCGTTACCGCTGAGGCTGGCATCAACGGTAAGCAACTGGAATGGGCCGTGAACGAGAAAGGTCTCATGCTTCCACACTACCCTGCTTCGGCAAACTGTGCTACACTGGGAGGATATCTGGCTCCTCGTGGTACAGGAACAATCAGTACCAAGTACGGAAAAGCTGAGGACCTGGTACTGCGCATGCAGGTTGTGCTGCCGGACGGGCATATTCTGCGTACACCAATTGTACCTCAACATGCAGCTGGTCCTGACTTCTATCGGTTGTTCCTGGGTTCCGAGGGTACCTTCGGTGTAATCACAGAAGCTACTATGCAGCTGGACTACCTGCCCGAATGCCGCCTGCTTCGTGCAGTGCTTTTTGAAGACTTGACAGACGCAATTGAGGCAGGGCGACAAATCATGACACGCCGGCTGGAGCCCTTTGTGATTCGCCTGTATGATCCCCGTTCAACCGCATCCCGAGTGAAAAAAATTCTGGGGTACGAACTTGAAGGCGCCTACATGGTGCTGGGATTTGACGGCGATAAGGATATTGCAACCCTGCAGGAAGAAAAGGCTATGGATATTATCAATGGGTTCGGGGCTCGTGATCTCGGGCGCGAACCTGGTGAGGCCTGGTGGAATCAGCGCTACGACTTTTACTATCCTCCACAAAGCCTCAAGCTGCCATGGATGTACGGGACCACAGAAACCGTAACGACCTACGATAAGATTGAAAAACTGTATTTCGCAGAAAAAAAAGCAGTCGAGGAAGGCTACAAAGAATGGGATATAGACTTCATTGGTCATTTTTCCCACTGGTTCCATTGGGGGGTGATGGTCTATACACGGTTTATCATCCGCAATCCTCCCGATGACGCCAAAGAAGCCGTTCGGCTTCACAACCGAGTTTGGAATACGGCCATGACTGCAGTCCTGGAGAATGGGGGAATGGTGAATGAGCACCATGGTGTTGGTTTGAAGCTCTCCCGGTTCATGCGTCGCCAGTATGGAGATGCATGGCCATTACTGGATCGGATCAAGAAATCACTGGACCCAAACGGAATAATGAACCCGGGCAAAGTTGGATTTGGACGCTAATCTTGCAATGAACACAGTGATTGGCGCTATAGAGAATTGTCGATTCTGCCTTATGTGCCGACATGTGGCACCAGTGGGTCATATAACTCACAATGAGTCCGTCACTCCGCATGGCATCGCTCTGGTCGCAGCTATGCAACGCCGAGGGCAACTGACCTGGAATACCAGTACGCTGGACGTACTGTACGCCGAACCTGACGGAGGTAACTGTCGAGCACACTGTGTAACGGATCAGCCTTTGCCCGCTGCCATCGCCGCCATTCGCGCGGAAGTAGCCGATGATGGACTTGCTCCTCCGGAAGTAGTCAGTGCACATAACCGGATCGCTGAAAACCATTCAGCCTTCGGAAGCTATGAGCCTGCTACTATGCATGGGGAGTGGGGCTTGTTTGTAGGAGATGTTGGTTTCAACCTCGCACGGGAGACCGTGCAAGCTGCCCTCAAACTCCTGGAGGCCTGCGGACTTGATGTCGTACCTGTAGGCTGTGGACTTGACAGTGGGTTTATCCCCTGCTCATTGGGCTATCCAAAGACCGCACATGCGCAGGCCCGTCTGTGCATAGAAGAGGTCCAGCGAACCGGTATAAAAAAACTCCTGGTGCTTTCGCCGCAGGATCTCTTCGCTTTTCTCCAGATGCATCAGGAGCGACTGGATATTACATGGCCCGAGGATGTGGTAATCATCGATCTTATTGATTTTCTTGCTAGTCAGGTTCCGAACCTCAAATTGATCCCCCCTGCTGGAATCACGGAAAATGCCGCGGCCTATGTTGACCCTACGCATGCGGTTCGACTTCCTGGACGTTTCGATGCTGCGCGCTCGCTTTGTGAGGTGGCTCTGGGCTCTGCTCCTTTGGAGCTCTTTTGGCGAAAAGATCGTGCACACCCGGTTGGAAGCACGGCGATTCAGTTTACCCGGCCTGATATTGGCGTCCGACTGACCGAAGCACGACTGGAGGATGCCATCAATCGTGGAGCGAAATCTATCGTGTGCGATGATCCCGTAACGCTCCATGAACTCCGTCTTCGTGATAAGAGCAACATGCGTATACAGGGTCTCTACGAGACGATGCTTACACGACTACCTCCTCATTCTTGATGGCCAAGACGGTTGTACTTATTGGCACACTGGACACCAAAGGTCCGGAAATTGCCTATTTGCGTGACCGGCTCCATGAACTCGGGTTATCCACTATCGTGATTGACTCCGGCATTCTCGGCGAACCACTGGAAATCGTTCCAGATATTCCACACGAACAATCAGCAACCTACGCCGGCTCCAACCTGGAAACCATGCGTTCCGCAGGAAGTCGGGGAAAAGCCGTTGACCTGATGCGTGAATCGCTCAAGAATCTCGTATCGGAATTGTACCGCACCGGACGGCTTGACGCGATCGTGAGTATGGGCGGTGCTGAAGGGGCGGTCATGGGGGCTGCAGCCATGATGGTGCTCCCAGTTGGTGTACCCAAGGTACTGGTTTCCCCTATTGCCTCAGGATACCATTACTTTGCGCCCCTGGTTGGCACACGCGACATGATGATTGTTCACTCTGTGGTGGACATTCTGGGATTGAATCCTATTGCATGCAGTATCTTCGACAATGTCGCCGCAGCGTTGTATGGTATGGCCTTGCATGGCCGCGGTCTAGTTGCACCTAAGGGGCGCAACATCGCGATCACCATGTTAGGCAATACTACGACTGCTGTTATGGCGGCAAAAGAGCGCTTGGAGCGCGCTGGATTTGAAGCAGTTATTTTCCACTCCAATGGCGTGGGCGGCCCGGCCATGGAGGAACTTGCAATGCAAAACCAATTCGTTGGCGTGATTGACTTCACAACTAACGAGGTCTACGACCCGCTTGTAGGAGGCATTCACGACGGCGGTCCCGACCGCCTGGAAGTTATCGGCCGCCTGGGATTGCCTCAAGTCGTCGTCCCAGGCTGCATTGACTTCAGTGTCTGGAATGCCGGCACCGTCCCTGAAGAGCTGCGCAGCCGCCCCAAATATGACCATAACCCAGAGTACGTTCTCGTTCGCGCTTCCAGCGATGAGATGGCTGAACTTGGCCGAATCTTCGCCCGAAAACTGAATCCTGCCCAAGGCCCCGTCAAGATGGTCATTCCACTGAGAGGTCTGTCCATCCCGAATGTGCCCGAAGGAGTATTTTGGGATCCTGAAGCTGATGGCCGATTCATCGGCGAGTTGAAGCAGAACTTGCGAACGGATATTCCAATAGAACTTTACGACTGCCATGTGAATGACCCTAGTTTCGGGATTGCCGTGGCAGATTTATTCATCCAACTCATGGAATCACAGCAGACATGATCGCTTCCCCACCAATCGACCTTAGCCATCTGCCAAAATTGACCTCAGGCGACGACGACTTCCGAGCCCAATTTCTGTCATGGGATCTGGGAGATCTGACCATGACGGACGTCAGAACTTACCTAGAGCACAAGGATATTGTTTTGGTACCCGTGGCCAGTCTGGAGCAACACGGACCACATCTGCCGCTCTATACGGATACCATCACGGCAATTCACATGTCCCAGCGTGTGGCACATCTGATTGGCGTCGTGCACTCGCCGCCCATCTGGATGGGCTACTCACCGCAGCATATGCATGAGCCCGGTCAGGGACGCGGCACCATTACGGTTCGGAGTACGACGCTTTTAGCTGTGATGCATGATGTCGCCCGCAGCCTGATTCATCATGGATTCAATCGCATCATTTTCATCAATGGTCACGGTTCAAATGTCAAGGTTGTTGACCCAGTCCTGAGAAAACTCCGTTATGAAACAGGCGCTCTGATCAGCTTTGTTAAGCCGTACATGGAGCGCTACACGGGGATTCTAAAGGGACTGATGGAAAACCCACCGGAGGAGACGCCCGGTTGGCATGCCAGTGAGCTGGAAACCGCACAAGACCTTGCATGGAATGAGAAACTGGTTCGAATGGAGCGTGCAGCATTCACCAAGGCGCATATCCCTGATTTTCTGCCCCGATCCTTTGCCAAGAAAGATGGAATGCCTGACGTGGAGTTTGAGGGGTACACCTATTTCAATTTCCCAATGGATCACCACGAGTTTATTGAGAGCGGGGTTATCGGCAATCCGCTACGCGCCACCAAGGAGAAGGGGGAGGAGGCCTTTCGTCGGCTCTCCGAGCATGTGGCACGTGGGGTATTGGAGCTCATGGAGGTGCCTGTTGAAGTGCATACCCGTGCCTTTGTGGATCGTGTTATGTAAACGGGCATCTCAGTAGTTTTATTTTCCGTCCGTTCAACGAGCGCGCTGCTCCGCGTACAGTTGGCACTGGAACTCCCTTCACCGGGCAGTTCCATCCGAAGGCTTCCGTGCCACAGTCAACGGAGTTCCTGGTCGCACCAGGACACGAATGTGGATTTCCGCCAAGTTTTCATTTCCGGCGCCATTCGAGTGGTCTGCAATGATATTGGGGCTCGCGGCGATGGGCGCGACTCCCTTTGATTGATTGGTGGCTTTTGGTTCGGAAAGGTTACCGCTTTTGTCTGAATTCACAGGGGCGGAATAATCCGCGCTGAGGCCGTGCCTGCTTGGTTCTATGCGTTTAGGGCCCACACACCTCTCACCCTCGCGTACCAGTGGGACAATGGAAACGGTGATTTGAACAGCCCCCAATCACAGATCTATGTATCCTGGCGGATTTCGTCAGGGTTCTTTCTTAAGGAGGCCACCGGCTTCCAGGCGATCCAAGAGGCGCTGCTGGTCACGCTTATAGGCATAAAACACTTGGCCCATGAACCAAACCATGAATATAATGCCAACATTACCGCCTCCTGTCAGATCTAAAGTCCCCTTCCATGCTATCTCCAGCACCATGCCCAATGCAACAAGGCCCCATCCAACAGAGGACAGAATAATGTTAAGTTTTTCGATCCGTTTGCTGGTCCAGTCAATTTTTTTCTTCCGCATTTTGATTTTTGATTCTCCAAAGCACCTAGCCTTCGTCGCCTGTACAAGCCACGGAGGTACAGGGTTCCAAAAGTCAAGCATCTGAGGTTTTTCTGCCCCTTCCCATGAGCCCAGTTCAGCACAGCACGGGATTACGTGATTCGCACTAAGCAGGCCTGATTGGCCCTTACCGGAGGAAGTATCCGGCGCGGAACTGGTCGCGAAACTGTTTCCAATTTCAACGGTCAGCTTGCGGCCCTCTCCTGAATCAGATCGGGCAGATGGAGATGGCCGAATGTCTCTATCACATTCAGGTGACCCGAGAAGACATGGCTATTCGCGATTGTCATGTGAGCCAGTCTCGTAGGGGTATTCAATAATCCGGAAAAGTGTCCTACATGAAAATGCTGGTCTTGGTTTACACAACTCAAATCATTCCACACAAATAGTGACTGAACCGAACGACTGAAGTGGGACGTGTATTGGAGTAGAAGCGAGTGATTGTTCTGGGAATTTCAAAAGGGAACAAAAATATTTCTAATAAATGAAACCTTTTGACAAAAAATACGTCAAAAGGAAAATGACTATGCGAGAGCTTACCAAAACGACCGGATACACAGCACGTCAGGTGCGCTATCTGATTGCTGAAGGCTTTGTACCTCCCCCAACGGGGGGCAGGGCCAATGCTGTGTATGGCGATGTCCATGTATCGGCGATTGAGCGATATCAGCATCTGCGTGCAGCAGGATTTTCGCCAGCTTCAATCCGGTTACTGATGGAGACCCAAACAGGCGTGCCATTTCAAATTGTTCCAGGTATATCGCTCATTGTTAACCCAAGCCTGATTGCTGAGAGCGTTCCTTTGAATGAGTTGGAGGAGCACATCAAATCAGTCCTGGAGCACATTTTTTCAAAACAAAACAAATAGGATTCCAATGACGCAAAACAAATTCTCTCCCGATTCTCCAACCGTTGACTTCTTGGCGTTACCGCATTTTCCAGAGCGAAGGCGGCACGATGATCCATTTGCAGATCTAGTGCATAGTGACTCCACAGCAAATGACGCGCCGTTGGTAAAACTGGATTTCCACGTGACGATTCGTGGTGGTCTGGCTTTTGTGAAGGCCGTTAGAACATATATCAACAAAGCTGATGGCCCCATTGAAGCTGTGATGAGTCTGCCGGTATCTATTCACGCAGCATTCTTTGGATTACGCGCGGCAATTGACGGAAAGGCTTACGATGCGAAGGCAACGCCAAAACAGGAGGCACTCGAAACGTACGAGGAGGCGATCGATGAGGGCAAGACAGCTGTGTTGCATGAAGAGTTACTACCAGGGATTCATTCTCTTTCGGTTGGCAATCTTGGTTCAGGTAAAATGGTAACGGTCACCACTCGCTGGGCAGAATTGTTACGTTTCCATGATGGTACTGGTCAATTGCGAGTTCCTCTTACTGTTGGTGACGTATATGGGATATCTCCACTGGAGGATGTTGATGCACTAACCACCGGTGGCTCCACCCCTGAGGCAACGCTCCGCATACAGCACGATGCGGCAAGTGTAGAATTAGCAGAGGGCAATTTATCTCACGAGGAAGGGAATCTTTATTTTGCTAAAATTCCTGGCAATGCTCCAGTTGAGCTGAAGGTGACCGGTGTAGCCACTACAGAACTGACCGGTACTAGCGGAGACGGTCGTCTGGTGACTCTCCAAACATCTCCACACGACCAGCAGCGGGCCCCCCTGAATGCTGCAGTACTTGTGGACAGATCCGGCTCTATGGCTAGTCCGTGCACATATTCCGGTGATAATTACGAAACTCAACATGAAGCTGTAGTTCGCGGCCTAAGTGAATTGCAACCATTACTGATAGATGGGGATCACCTGGCTTTATGGGAGTTTGATACTGATTGTGACCGTGTGGGAGAGTTTAACTCCAACAACACCGAGGAATTTAAAAGCTTGCTTTCCAAGCTAGGTGGTCCTCGTGGGGGTACATCCGTAGGTAGTGCAATAAAGCAGGTATGTGCCTCTGAAGAAGGCAAGGATGTCCTGTTGATAACCGATGGTCAAAGCTATGATTTAGATGTTCAACAGTTGGCAAAGTCTGGACATCGAATATTTGTGGTTCTGGTGGGAGAGGGGAGCCTGGAGGCTAATGTCGGGCATCTGGCTGTGCTTAGTGGAGGGGATATTCATTTTAGTTTTGGGGCAGATGTTAACCAGGCCATTCAGGCCTGTATGCAGGGGATGCGACAAAAATCCATTCGAGGCGTCCGCTGTGATTTAGATGAATCAGGGCTGCCAAAACGTGTGGTTGCTGCCCGCAATAATGCGTCAATAAGGGCGTCTTGGTCTCAGGTAACTGAGAAACCCCAGGTCAGCAGTGAATTCTCCGAGGCGGTTGCCGCCTATGCAGCCAGTTTGGCTTTTGCAGGTGCAGCGGAGAAATGGGCGGCGAACATAGCGGTTCAAGCGGGACTGGTCACATACCTCACCAGTCTTGTCCTTGTAGCCGAGGACGCGGAGATTCAGGAAGAGCTGCCAAGAACTATCAAACAGGCACTACCTGCGCCGCGAGGTATGAGAGTATACCAAAGTGCTCCATCCACAGTTGCTTATGCATCACGGAGTAGAGCTGGGATACGTCATTTCGCGCCTCCTGACTCACGAATGAATTCCATTCATGAGGCGCATCGGTTATCAGACACAGGATTTCCGAGACCACCGATTAGTGAATGTGACGTTTATCAGGAGCTACATACTCATGACACGACTCCACATCCCATATTCATGTCACTACCCAGCCTTGATTGGGATACAATAGTGTGGTTAGGCGAACAAATTGACTGGAAATCTGAGGGTTCCAAGTTGGTTCGGGGTAAACTTGATGGAATCGAGGAAGGGATTGCCAATGAAATCATGAACCTGTCCGACGAGGTGGCAGATTTTGTCGATCAAACCAGAATGTCCTCACTGCAGGAGTCTTGTATTTTTGCAATTGCACTTGCTGCTTATGCTGTTCAAGGGACCTCTAAGTGGGCAGCAAGGGTGTATCGAAAAATTGTGAGAGACCATGGCCAGATGCCGGAGTTTAGCGGTTTACTGTTGATTTGTGCTCGTTGGATTACAGATGAATGGAGGAATTCTGAATCCATAATCAACAGTTCTCTGGAATTGTCCCAATTTGAAAAGTGGGCGGGAACGGTAAATATGGATGCCATACCAGAGGAAGATCGAGTACTGGCACGTGAGGCATTGCTGTATTTTGCTTCCGCTTGCGGGAAATCCCATGCACACGAGAAAGGTGATATAGCAGCCGTTTCAAGTACCGTGATGGGGGAGATCTTTGGGCTTAAACCCAAGCGCTTGATGACCATCATAGGGCATTTATGTGACGCGGGACTGATCAAGAATCATTCGATTGAATGGAACCAGTTTAGGATAGAACTCTTGTGCAATGAGTGATCGTCAAGTAGACTGATTTGAAAACACAAAGATCTTATACTAGGCCTATTCCGGCAGGCTGAGCTACTATTGGATCTTTGATAGGGGGATTATACACTATTCTGTAATTAACTTCAGAGTTATGCGTATAAGGTAGTATATTCACAGATACCCGAAAGGGTTAATCATATGGCACATAAAGAACCTGGACGTTAGTACCGTAAAGGAATCAAATTAATTGAACCTGCTCGCCAATTCCCTGATGAAACATCCGCCACGGAATGATTTGAATCCGTGTTCTGGGCAAAGGGGCTTAGCTGCCCACGTTGTGGAGGATGCAATAGCTACGCTACGAAGGGAATTAGGAATCAGATGCCATATCGTTGCCGTGACTGCAAACGGTTTTTTTCCGTCAGGACGGGTACGGTGCTGGAATCCAGTAACCTACCCCTGCAGAAATGGGTATGGGCTATCTTCTTGGAGATCACGAGTCTCAAAGGTGATTCCAGTATGAAGCTCCATCGGGATTTAGAGATTCGACAGGCAACGGCTTGGCATCTGCTCCGCGGGATTCGGGAAGGATTACTTCCTCAAATCATGGAGTTCTTTGAAGGGCCGGTAGAGGTATACGAAGCCTACTTGGGAGGACTGGAAAAGAATAAGCATGAAGACAAAAAACTGGATGCCGGACGCGGAACCGTTGGCAAAACGGCTGTACTGGGCGTAAAGGATCGTAAGCCTAATAAGATTCGTGCAGAAGTAATTCCAGATACCACGAAGCCCGTTATTCAGCAGATCGTGAGTGATCCGCGTTCAAGAGATGCACGGGTCTATACCGATGAGCATCTTAGCTATGAGGGATTAACCAACCGTACATCGGTTAATCATAGTCAGAAGCAACGGGCAGAATCTACCGCGCTCGGTGATTTGGCACATACCAACGGAATCGTATCCTTTTGGGCTGTACACAAACGTGCCCATCACGGTACGTACCATCACCTAAGCAAGAAGCATCTCAATCGCTACGTAACTCAGCTCTCGGGCAAACATAATCTGCGAGATCACGATACCATTGACCAAATGGCTATCGTAGTCCGGGGAATGGTTGGTAAGCGGCTGAGGTATAAAGACCTCGTTGCATGAGCAAATCACTTGTTCAGGATGCAGTTCTAACCAACGAGGAACATAGAGTAGGATTGTATGAGGTTGGCACTGAATGTACCGATCCAAGCCAAGTAAGCGCGAATACTCAATTAGAGAAGCTCAATCTGAACTGGGCTGAAAAAGATTTGCCCCAAAAGAAGCGAACGAAACATGTACATGGGCTTCATCCATACCTTGGCAAATTTATTCCACAACTTGTAGAAGTATTTATCCGAAAGTACTTCTCCCCTGGTCACAGAGTCTTCGATCCTTTTGCTGGGTCAGGGACAACACTTATTCAGGCGAATGAACTTGGAGTTCATTCGGTGGGATGTGATATTTCTGCATTCAATGTTCTTTTGTCTGGATGTAAATCACAAAAGTATAACATTGAAGAACTTCGCAAGGAATTAACAGATATTCTACTAAAGGCCAAGTCTATTTTGCGACCGGATCTATTCACTGAAAAAAAACGGACGGATTCGGATGACAGTGTTTGGACAAAAAGTGAATACTTACGCAAATGGTACTCACCGCAGGCGCTTATGGACTTGGTTGCTTTCAGGGATCTAATTCCACAATACGAAAATCACGACCTTATGAAAATTGTCTTAACACGGGCTGCACGTTCCGCTCGGTTAACGACACATT
>VXLY01000003.1 GCA_009841335.1 Rhodothermaceae bacterium
TTGCCGACCGTAGTTACATATCGGCCATTCGCGTCGAAAACCCGAACGTCCGCGCGTCTTCCATCTTTGACATAGATGTTACCTTGCGAGTCCGTGCGTACTATTTCGGGGTAATGAAGGAGGTACTCGGATGGTGCCTCTTCGTCATCACCAATGATCAAGTGCTCGTGCAGAGTAAAGGCCAACTTCTGAGCCTGCACGGTAGCCAGCATGCTAACTCCTATGACCAGCGTGGCAAAGATTCGGCGCAATGCACCGTTAGCATTCAAGCGTACCAGAAGCATCGGTTCTATCATAAATGCGAGAGAAAAACATCAATCCGTTGATGCTTTGTATCCTGTAGTTATCCGGTCAACCTGTCGCGCAGCGTCGAGTCTCAGAGCGCGCAGCATTACTGAATCTATACAACTATTTTGGATGAGAATGATTTATTATGACCCACCCGAAATTAATCATCCCACGCAAATAAGGCAAGCACTATTGGAAAGAGAAGATATCAATTCCTATAAACTGCTGTGAGAGCGGCGATCCCGACGGGTGACAATCAAGGTCACGGATTTCGAGTTCGAGGTGTAGTTAAGCCTGGCAGAAGTGACTGGCTTGACAAAATCCCAGCTCATGCGTCTGGCGCTTGCCGGAAAGGCGCCGCGCCAGAATCAGACAATAGAGAACACCCCGAGGACGATCGTTTCGTTGAGGGAGAGCATTTTTCCCATAACGAATAACTGATACAATGCGAATTTCTACATATATATGGAGGACTGATTTTATTACTGCGTTGACCACGATCCTCTTCCAGATCTGCCTCCTCGCCCTGTGGGGCGGGCTGATCTATGCAGCCATCACGGTCTGGACCTTCTGCTTTGGCTATCCCGACCGGTTCTGGGAGCTGGCACTCTTTGCCGCGCTGGCAGGGGTATTACGGGTGCAGGGCAACCTGAAGCTGCGGAGGAGTTGATCGGAGCGGACGCATTCGCCGCCGAATTTTCTGTGGGGGTCTACCCCTGTGAATTGAATCTCTGCAAGTGCCCCAGATTTGAAAGAGTTGGACAAGCTCGGGATTCAATGGTCCCGCCGCCCGTTGTTAACGCATTTCTTGACTAATGCGCCAGTTTGCACAGTTACAGCAATACTCGCGACTCATTTTGAACTGATTTCTAGATTCGCAACACTGAGCACAAAGAAGCCTTCACCGTTCTTCCGGGCAAGGTATAGACGATCAGCCGTGTCAATCCACTGGATGCGGATGGACTCCATTACGCGAGCGTTTCCGTTTAACTCAGGGTTATCGAATAGCAACTGGCCATAGCCAACCAAGTCCCCATTCTGATTGAATAGTTCCGCTCGTGGCTCAAAATCCTGTTTCAGTGGGGTCCGACGAGGGAAATGAAGGATCTCACCTGTGCTCAGGATAGCCACACCGTCACTCCGGCTGAAAATCCTCGCACGGTACGTCCCAGTGGGGCCTGATAGCATAACAGCACCCCGCTTTACGTCCGGGTTCGTATCAATGTCCTTTTCGCTCACGGGCATAAACGATCTCTTGGGAACCGGCCCCCCTTTTAGCTTCTCCATGACCCACATGTCATTTGACCGTGTGTATCGGTAAATGTACCCATCGTACACGTAAGGAGACAAGACTATCGTGTCCGTTCCATTGGTTGCTACATTCATCGCACTGGAGTAGGTGGAATACGCGTTCAGGAATGGATCGTCCAAGTCGTAGATATCATCCAATTGGGCAAAAGTCTCTAAGCGGTTAAAATCCGTATCATGTGTATGAAGAACCCTGTCGTCCTTGATACTTGGGCCTCCCTCAGGATTTGCAAAAAGCGTCACATACGTGAGCACAAAAGAATTGTCAAGAGACAGGATTGGCCTCGGCTGGATCGTCCTCCCGTCTTCTGCAAGAGACTTTGTTGCGAAGCTCTTGCCCATATCCGTGAAAATCGTGAGACGCCGGCTCATTCGGTCGGCCACAATTAGCCGGTCGTCGCCATCTACGTGCATGCCGAAGACTTCCCGCAATTCGCCTGGTCCTTCGCCTCTTTTGCCGACCGTAGTTACATATCGGCCATTCGCGTCGAAAACCCGAACGTCCGCGCTTAGTGCATCTTTGACGTAGATGTTACCTTGCGAGTCCGTGCGTACTATTTCGGGGAAATAAAAGAGGTACTCGGATGGTGCCTCTTCGTCATCACCAATGACCAATTGCTCGTGCAGCGTGAAGGACAACTCCTGAGCTTGGGCGGTTGCTAGAATGCTAGCCCCTAAGACCAGAGTGGCAAAGAATTGGCGCAAAGCACGGTCAGCGTGGACATTTACCTTATGCATCGGTTGTACCATGAATGTGAGAGAAACACATCAATCCGTTGGTGCTCCGTGTCCCATAGTTTTCCGGTCAATCTGTCGCGCAGCGTCGAGTCTCAGAGTGCGCAGCATTACTGAATCCATACAACTATTTTGGATGGGAATGATTGATTATGACCCACCCGAAATTAATCATCCCACGCAAATAAGGCAAGCACTATTGGAAGGAGGAGATATCAATTTCTACAGACTGACGATTGATCCTTCGCGAAACGGCAACAGTCGTTCCGCAGCCCCCAACAATGATCACAGCCCCTTGGGGGCAAAATGCCGTCCTTTGAGTTCCCACGCCATAGTCCGCGCCATCTTTTCCAGGTAAGGGTATGCGGCAGGATCCAATTTACCTAGCTTCTTACAGTTCCAAATCAACACCAGCTCTGGACGCAAAGAGACCACCGTAAACCAGATGCCAACTAAGACTGTTAACGGTGTAGTATGCCACTCCATAGACAGCATTCCAGTTATATACCCACTCACCTGGAATGCTACAAGCAATACATAGAATACCCAGATTGCGTATATCCAGGAGTGGAATCTTATCAGGGCCTTGTAAAATCGGTCAATTATCCAGATACTTCGCTCTTTCGTATTCATCGCGCGTTCTCAGTTTGGTTGAGACAAAGAACAGCTATTTCGTCGGATTAATTCGAAAAACAATCATCGTAAACTCAAGTTTCAAGATCGAGTGATTTATTTTGCAATTTATTCATCAAGTCCGTCCGTGCGAAGAACTCATTCTGAGGCGTCAATTTGACTGGTTCAATTTCTCAAATTTACTCGCCGAATGCATCCTTAGCAGATAAGTAGCAAGGATCTCAGATCTACTGCGATTCCATTTTCCAAACTTGGCTTTCGGCCGTTACTTCTACATCCCAAGGCTGGCGTGGGTTGGGTATATATCGGGGATCGTTGTCCCTATCAAGGAAATAGTCCAAAACGCTCAGCAATTCCTCGTAGTTTTTATTCCTTTCTTCGGTGTTGAGTTGGTTGATTAAGTTTTGTTGTTCATCGGGGTCGGTTTCCAAGTCATAAAATCCTTTCGGGCTTTTGTTTGAACCTATTGTAAGTTTGTAGCGCAGATTACGCACTACCCTGTCCCGAAATACATATTGATTCTCAACACCTTGATCTGTCAACCGAGCATTGTTGCCTCCCCCCATTCCCAGGATCCATTCACGTTGCGAATTAAGGGATTCCCCAAGCAAAACAGATTTAAAGGATTTTCCATCAATCATCTGTGTTTCGTTACCCACGCGCCAATTATCTCCCACGTTCACGTCAGCTAGATCAAGAAAAGTGGGGAAGAGGTCTGTAAAGTCTATGAGTGCATTTGATTTAGTGTTTGCTTCAATTGTCCCCGGCCAACTTGCTATGAAGGGCAAGCAGATTCCTGATTCTGAAGTAGAGCCTTTCCCTCCATCTATTGTTCTTCCATTCATGTGAGCCGACAGTCCTCTTGAAGTACCATTATCTGTCGTCCAAATAATCAGAGTATTTTCACGTATGCCTAGTTTGTCTAACTCGTGCACTATCTCTCCGGTTATCAAATCAGTATATCTCACCATTGACGCGTGCGTTTCCAGCGTAGTTTGAGGTATCTCTGAGTCAAGCGGAGTCTTTTCGTAGGGTCCGTGTGTAAGCACCATAGGGTAGTAGACGAACATGGGTGCCTCCTTATTCTTACGTAGAAAATCAATTAGGCACTCCTTAAAGATATCCGGGCCATATTCTCCCGGATACAGTTTGCTACCTTCCTTGGTGAAAATATATGGGTCATTGTATCTGTTCTGAGAGGCTTCTGGATTCCCAGTTTTGTAGCCCGTCCACATGCAATAATCGTCAAACCCCACCCTGGTGAGTGCATCAGGCTCCACTCTAAAGTCATCGATTTGCCATTTTCCCCCGATGAAGGTCTTGTATCCAGCCTTTTTCATTTCCAGGGGCAGAGACGGATTAAGAGACTCATCAAAGTGAGCGCCTCCTCCCCAACGGGGCACATCCCAATGGTTTACCCAACCATGCCTAAAAGGATATTGACCGGTCAACAATGTCACACGTGATGGTGTGCACTGAGGCGTTCCATAGACCGTATTGAATTGCATGCCGCTTTCAGACAGAGCGTCTATGTTGGGCGTGGAGATGTCTGTAGCACCGTAACTGCTGAGCCATTCTTTTCCCAAGTCATCAACTAAAAAAACGATGATGTTCGGCTTCTGAATTTGCGATTCTGGGTTTCCAACTTCCTCCATTGATGGTCTGCAAGAAGTCAAGAGCAACGCACTCAAGCAAGACCATGAGATTACGGTTTTAAACATCGTCACTGATTATCCAAATATCTATTCCTGAGACAAAGCTAAATGTCCCATTTCCGGTTTTTCCAGGATACGATGTTTACCAATGAAATGGGGCTTCTTGAAGGATAAGTTAGCTGGTAGCACTCCGTCAGATTGCCTGATTGATCATCAATCAGAAAATTATTTCTGTTGATTTCTCGCAAAACTATCTTCAGAAGATGTTCGTTGGTGAAGTCGAAATTTAGTTATTCCGCAGAAGTCGCGGCTGACGTACACATGCTGTGGTCAGGCAGGAAGTATCCCATATCTTGGCAGGAACAGTACCGGCTTCAATAGTTACTCAAAAGCTGAATTAATTGTGCAGGTTTCTGTCCGGTTATCTAATCTTCGTAGTTTATCAATGGAACGTTGCGTGCTTCCGCGCGTGAACTGCGCCGCAAATAAAGTTTTAACCAATGTCCAGTCTGGTAATTGTTGAGTCGCCCACCAAGGCTAGAACGATTGGGCGGTTTCTACCGTCTTCCAAATATAGGATTATGGCCAGTCTGGGGCATGTCCGGGATTTGCCCAATGGAATAAAACAGGTTCCGGCCAAATATAAGAAAGAGCCTTGGGCATCCATTGCAGTGCGGCTTGAAGACGGTAAGTTCAAACCGTTTTACATTATTCCGCCAGATAAACGCAAGGTCGTCAAGGAACTCAAGGATGCACTTGCTGGTGCAGATAAACTCCTGATTGCAACGGACGAGGATCGTGAAGGTGAGGCCATTGGTTGGCATCTGACAGAGGTATTGAAACCCAAAGTGCCGGTTCAGCGAATGGTATTTCACGAAATTACCAAAGAGGCCATCCAGAGAGCGCTCGAAAACACGCGGGCAATGGACCTGGACCTAGTAGAAGCTCAAGAGTCAAGAAGAGTACTTGATCGTCTGGTGGGCTACAAGATCTCCCCGGTATTATGGCGCAAGATTGGCCGTGGAACGAGTGCAGGGCGCGTTCAGAGTGTAGCCGTTCGGCTGTTGGTCCTGCGAGAAAAGGAACGCATGGCATTCATTCCAGCCCAGTACTGGGATCTGGCGGCGACACTGCAGGCCGATACAGGACAATTCACTGCAGTCATGACACATCTTGGTGAACGCCGGCTGGCAATTGGACGTGATTTTGACGATAACACGGGCCAGCTCAAAGAGTCATTGAAGGATTCGGGGATACTGTTGTTGAGCAAGCAACAGGGTGAGGGCTTGGTTGCCCGCTTGCCATCGGCTCACTGGAGTGTAACAAGTGTTGAGCACAAAGTACGTACACGGAAACCTGCGGCTCCCTTCATCACCTCCTCACTACAGCAGGAAGCGAGCCGTAAGCTCAGATGGGTAGCAAAGAAAACAATGAGGGTGGCGCAGAGACTGTATGAGCGAGGATTCATCACCTACATGCGGACAGACTCGGTCACGCTCTCAAAGGAAGCTTTGCAGGGTGTGCGACACGTAATTCAGCGTAGGTATGGTGCAGAGAATCTTAGCAGCCACGTACGTAGATACAAGAGCAAGGTGAGCAATGCTCAGGAAGCTCACGAAGCAATCCGCCCTGCTGGCCGAGATATGAAAACCGCTGCCGAGCTGAGGTTGAGCGGAGATGAATATAAGCTGTACGACCTCATATGGAAACGCACTGTCGCAAGTCAAATGGTGGATGCTAGGGTTCGAGATACACGTGTAATCTCCACTGCGACCCTGTCCGACTCAGAGCCGGTGCATTTTCGGGCCGCGGGAAGTGAAGTACTATTCAGGGGATTTCTGCAGGTTTATGCCGAGGGCACCGATGAATCGGACGTTACGAAGAAGGATGCAGCCCAACGCTTACCCGCTCTTCGTGAGCAACAGCCGTTGCGGTGCCTCAATATCGAATCGAAGAGCCACGAAACCAAGCCCCCAGCCCGTTACACAGAAGCCTCCCTGATCAAGAAACTAGAAGAAAAAGGTATAGGTCGGCCAAGTACATACGCAACGATTATCAGTACGATTCAGGACAGAGGGAGCGCAATTTTATCCGGCAGGACGCTTGGTCCGACACTGCGCGCATTTGCTACGACCGCGTTGATGGAGGAACGATTTGATTCCTTTGTAGATATAGGCTTCACTGCCCAAATGGAAAAACGCCTCGACGAGATTGCGCAGGGTAAGGAGGATGGGCAGGCATTTCTTTATTCTATTGATCAGGGAAAGGAGGGAATTCAGAATCTAGTAGAAAACGCCCTCGATCAGGCAGACGCCCGTGAGATATCTACAATCACCTCTCCCAAGTGGAGTCAATGTGTAGTCCGTGTCGGACGCTACGGACCCTATGTACAGGCTACTGTGGATGGGCGGGAAATGCGCAGTGGGATCCCCGATAATTTATTGCCTGCAGATCTGGACGAGGAGCAATTGCTATCACTTCTGACTGCTGCGCAAACACCTGCCGAGAATTTGGGCGTTCACCCTGAAAGTGGAAAGCCCATACTGCTTAAGAATGGCAAATATGGCGCTTATCTGGAAATATCGGAACCTGAGGGATCCAAAACCAAGCCACAGAGAAAATCAATTCCCAAGCACATTAATGTGGAAGATGTAGACCTGGAGCTTGCATTGGATCTCCTGAGGTTTCCAATTACGCTGGGCAAAGATCCTGATTCCGGGGAGATAGTCTACTTCGATAATGGACGGTACGGCCCATTTGTTAAACGCGGAAAACTGAATGCTTCCATTAAAGGTAAGCGTGATTTGGGCCAAGTGACGCTGGAGGAGGCCATTAAGCTTCTTAATGAGAAAGCCACCCGACCGCGCACGGTAAGAAGGCGGAGAAAAAAGGCTTGATGAAGCCCCGTGTATGGATGCGTGGAGTTTTCAGGAGGCTGAGAGCTCAGCGATACAAGTATCAGCGTCAAGTTCAGGTCAATGTGAGCCGATCGGCCTTGGAGTCCAACCTGAAAGTATTCCAGAGGATATGTGGAAACGTAGCCGTAGCCCCTGTTCTTAAAAGCAATGCCTATGGTCACGGATTAGTTCATGTAGCCCGAATACTAGACACGGCGGAATGTCCGTTCTTTGTAGTAGACGGGTACCATGAAGCATTGATTCTTCGGAATGAGGGCATCCGTACACCTCTCCTGGTTATGGGATTCACACCCTCGGAAAACATCCTGGGCAGCCGGTTGCATAATGTAGCCTTCATGGTGGGAGATTTGGAACAACTCAAGACTCTGGCAACCCATCGCCAATCCCAATGCAGATTGCATCTTAAAGTTGATACCGGATTACATCGTCACGGCGTTGCACCTTCGGAGTTCAATGAGGCGTTGCGCCTTATTACCAGTGCACCTGGTTTGGAATTGGAGGGCATCTGCTCTCATTTTGCGGATGCCTCGGGCAGCGACACTGCTTTCACCAAGACACAGCTTACAGGATGGAACAGGCTGGTTGAACCACATCTCGATCGTGTGCGGTATTTACATATCGCCAATACCGCCGGAACCACTTGGACGCAGGAGGCTGTTGGGAATGTAGCAAGGGTGGGACTCGGTTTGTACGGATATGACACCCATCCATCTCGCAGTCTGTCCCTTAAACCAGCTTTGTCCATCCAATCACGCCTGCGAAGTTTAAGGACGATTGATCCGGGCGAGAGGGTCGGCTATGGACTCACCTGGCAAGCTTCAGATGTCACTACACTAGCCTTGGTACCAACAGGATATAACGCCTGCGTAGACCATCGTTTGTCGAATAAGGGGGCATTCAGGATTGAAGGTGCAGTTTGTCCGATCATTGGCCGTGTAAGTATGAATACGACCACGATCAATATCCCGCAGGTCACAGATGCAAAACCCGGTCAGGTAGTCGAAATCATAGCATCAGATCCAGAGGCGGTTAATTCGGTGAGTAAAATTGCCAGCATTTGTAACACAACACCGCATGTGATCCTTTCAGGGATCTCGCCGCTTCTGCGGCGGGTAATTGTAGAGTGACAGCCAGTGTCAGGGGAGCCGGATGATTGGTTTAGAAGTTTTTCCAACTGAAATTATATACATTCCCGCAGCCAGTACGCTTGGGTACCAGCGAATATGGTTCTGCCCCTTTCTTGCAATGGAGGTGATCAGGCGTCCGTAGATGTCAGTAATGAACAGTTGATCAGGTGCATTGCTCGAGAGTGTGATGGTTATTGATTCTGTGAACGGGTTAGGGTAAGCTTCCAGTTTGATAGGTTCGGGGGCTTCATTGCGGGAGAGCACGTTGTTTTTTGCGAAGATGTGCACTGCTATGCCGGGTTCCGTGATGGCGTACTGATCTTTCCAAGCCACTATGGCGTGGCCGAATGTGGCGCCGCCCTGGAGGTTGACACGGCGCGAACCTGCCCCCAATTCGTCAAGACGCAGAACCCATACGAAACCATGTTGTGCAGATGAGCTTGATGGGGCTCCAATAACGACATGATCTTCAGCCAGTGCGATACTGGTACCCGCATCTGTGGATGGTACTGGTGGAACTGGCGTGAACGAATAGGTCTGCTCCCAATCGGACATCCCCAAAGTATAGATGTAGGCAAGCGAGGCACCGGGTGCACCCACGACTGCGCGCATGTATTGGTCGTACGTTCCCAAGGCAACGCTCGAGCCGAATGCATGCTCATATCCGGCAGAACCGCCACGAAGTTCGGCTTGGAGTCGCCAGTCTGAGCCAGAAGTTCTTTCATAGATATAGGCAAGACCAGCTCTTTCCCCGCGCGGCTCGTAGGCCTGAGGTGCGCCCACCAGCAGGGTTTCCGAATCCATAGCAAGCGCATGTCCGAAGGCCTCACCGCCGGACTCTCCGTTAAGGGTCTGCATCCAGTTCCATTCATTCTGTGGGGACTGTATATAGAGGTCTATACGTCCGCGCCCAAATTGATCTGCTGGGCTGCTCACAGCCACAAAAATACCGTGCACGGCCACTGCACGCCCATAGCCATCTGTATCCTGTGTAACGAAGCTAAGTGGCTGGGGAAGCTGGTTATCACGAAGATCATAAAAGTAAGCTCTTCGGTTTCCAGGGGCACCAGCGACCAATAAATGGCCGTCCGCGGCCAGGCTGTAGCCTAAGCTGTCGTTCGCCGTGCCTTGTAACGTCAATGCAGGAGCCCAGCCTCCCTGTGGGTTTTGCCGATAGGTCCAGATCATACCGCTTCCACCACCCGCGCTGGGATCGCCAATTGCCAGAGTCGAATCTCCCGCAGCTATTGAATGTCCGAATGCTGGTGTCAGAGCTTCAATTCGGTGCTGTGCGGCGATACAAGGGCATTTCAGAATGATTAATCCAAGTGCAGCCAGTCCAATAGATCTGAGCATCAGCGTCCTATATCTGCATCTCCAAGTCGTAAGGTATACAGGATGTTGAGATAGCTTTCATAGCGTTCGTCGCTGATTCTTTCCTTCATATGTGCACGCTTCACAGCACAATCCGGTTCATGATCGTGCGTGCAGGCAGGGAAACGGCACCTTGTGAGATGTGGCCTGAACTCCGGGAAGTGATGCGCAAGTTCCCATGGTTTAATGTCCAATAGACCAAATTCGCGTATCCCCGGTGTATCCATAACACTGCCACCAGTGATCAGTGAATGCAGCTCGGTATGCGCTGTGGTGTGACGTCCCTTACTTGTTTTGTTACTGATGGATTTTGTGGGAATATTTATCTCGGGATCAATAGCGTTAAGGAGCGAAGATTTACCAACGCCCGAAGGTCCCAATAGTACATTGACTTTGTCAGAAAAAAGATGGGACAAGGTCTTCAGGTTTAGCTTTTCCGCCACACTGGTTAACACGACAGGGTAACCCAGCTGCCGGTAGTACTCATCCAGCTCCCTGATTGATACCGAGAGATCTGGTGCAGCCAGATCCATTTTGTTGATCACCACACCCCCAGGAATGTCCTGCGTTTCGCAGGCAACCAGCAGACGGTCAACCAGCCTCCAGTTCAGTGCGGGTTGTTGAGTTGCCTGAACGATCCAAATAAAATCAACATTTGCCACAAGAATTTGACGCTTCCTTACTTTACGTCCCGCAGCCCGGCGTTGCAGGCAGTTATATCGCTGATGGACTTGAGTGATTAATCCGGTTTTGTCATTTTGAATCACGAGACCGACGCGATCACCTACGGCGATCGGCTGAGTACTGTTTTCGTGATCCAGACGCATTCGACCGCGAATGCGTGAAGGGATAACTTTCCCCTTGACCGAAACATCAATCCAGGTTCCGGTGGAACGAATCACTGTGCCGGTGTGCATGAGCGTGAATGGTTAATCGCAACAGAGCGTCCGTGTACACGTATTACAGGGACGTGGGTAATTTACTTAAGTCGCACCGAAAATGAGCACGCAAAAGGAAGATAACCGCGACACTTTCGCCGAGGCGAAACGTGTTTTTGAACAGCTTGGCCTGGACCAAAAGGTCGAGTTCATTGCTACGCAGACCCTCAACACAGCCGTTGAAGCTGTAAATACTTTTGTTGATCGTGTCTCCGACGAGTGTTCTGAGTTTTTCAGTTCCCCAGCGTCATCGGCCGACGAAAAAGATCCTGCCGAAACCGAGGCAACCTAGGAGGGGGATGTTCCCTGGTGTGCACCATTACTCGGTGCAGGTGCCGTGAAGAATTCCCCGGGATGCCTGACTGCGGTAGTGTCTAGCGTCATGTCAAGTACCTGGCTCATACGTCGGACGTAGTGGACGTTCAGCCCTTCAAGCGTTTCGGGTTTAATCTCTTTAATGTCCTTCTCATTTTTGGATGGCAGGAGGACATGTTTAATCCCCGCTCTCCTAGCGGCCAGAACCTTTTCCTTAATGCCCCCAACGGGTAACACGAGGCCGCGGAGTGTGATTTCACCGGTCATCGCTAGGTCGTGCTGTACTTTCCGCTGCGAATAGATTGAAACGAGTGCGGAGAGTAAAGCAACACCGGCGCTGGGGCCATCTTTTGAGACGGCACCAGCGGGGACATGCACGTGCACATCGTAATGCTTGAAGGCATGCTGTGGGATTTCCAGCTCATCAGCATGAGCCTTGATGTAACTGAGGGCAGCTTTGGCAGATTCCTGCATAATGTCTCCCAGGCTACCGGTTAGAATAAGTTCACCATTTCCACGGGAGACGGAGGCCTCTACAAACAGGATGTCGCCGCCTGTTGGTGTCCACGCAAGTCCGGTGGCGACGCCAGGGACTTCTGTTCGTTCGGCTATTTCACTAAAGAACTTACGGGCCCCCAGATACGTCTCGACATCATCCTTTGACACCGTCGACTCTGTAATTTCTTCGGAAGCTATTCTTTTTGCGACACCACGTGCCACGCTCCCAATCGTGCGTTCGAGGCTTCGGACTCCGGATTCACGGGTATATCCGTCGATGATATAGTTTAGTGCGAATTCGTCAAGTGTGAGTTGTGCCTCGTCAAGGCCGTTGCGCTCAATCTGGCGCGGGACTAGGTATCCTTGAGCGATGGCTAGTTTTTCCTCCTGTGTATATCCAGATATCTCGATGGTTTCCGTGCGATCTCTAAGTGGCGCAGGAATTGTATGTAGTGAATTGGCAGTCGTGATAAATAGCACCTTGGACAGGTCGTAGTCCAGTTCCAGGTAGTGATCATTGAAGGCTTCGTTCTGCTCAGGGTCGAGCACCTCCAGTAATGCACTGGAAGGATCCCCTCTATGGATGTTCCCGATTTTATCAATTTCATCCAGCATGAACACTGGATTGGCCGAACCAGCTTTTTTAAGCCCCTGCAGAATGCGGCCGGGCATTGCACCAATGTACGTCCGACGGTGGCCGCGTATTTCTGCTTCATCGTGAACTCCCCCGAGACTGACTCGGACGAATTTACGTTCCATGGCACGGGCAATACTCCTACCTAGACTGGTTTTGCCAACTCCTGGAGGGCCGTGGAAGCACAGAATAGGCGCTTTCATATCTCCCTTGAGCTTGAGCACGGCTAAGTGCTCCAGAATGCGCTGCTTGACTTTTTCCAATCCGTGATGATCTTCCTCCAGAACCTGTTCAGCGTGCGCGATATCCAGTTGATCCTCAGTGTACTCGGTCCAGGGTAAGTCGAGAATCCAGTCTATGTAGTTACGATTAACCGCATAATCGGGCATAACAGGGTTCGAACGTTCAAGCTTTTTCATCTCCTTCTCGAACACACTCATGGCATGTTCGGGAAGGTTTTTTTCCTTAGCTCGCTCGTGCAATTCCGCATGCTCATTGTCGCTTGATCCCTCTCCCAACTCATCCTGGATGGCCTTCATTTTCTGCCTGAGAAGAAATTCCCGTTGCTGCTTATCAACATCATCGCTCATACGCGACCGGATTTTCTCGGAAACTTTCAGAACCTCGATTTCTTTGGTCAGGTGTTTGATCAGCAATTCTGCACGATTTTTTAATGATGTAGTCTCAAGAAGCGCCTGTTTCTCCTGAACGCTGATTTGCAGTTGTGAGGCGATAAGATTAATGAGCAAGGTCAGGGATTTGATTTTTTGTATGGCCTCAGCTGCTTCATTTGGAAGGTTTGGTGACAGGTCTACAATATCAATTGCCAGATTTGTTATTGAGTGCTTCAAGGCTTTTTTCTCTACATCGTTTGGTAGGTCTTCATATTCCTCAAGTGTCTCGATCTGTGCCTTGAAGTAGGGCGTTGACTGCGTGAATTCATTAACCTTGAATTGGGTCTCCCCTTGAATAATTATGTTTTTCCCCCCATCCGGCATCTTGGTCATCTTCAGTATCGTAGCCGCAGTGCCTACGCTGTATAGATCTTCGGCCTCCGGATTGTCAATTTCGCGTTCCCGCTGAGAGATTACCCCAAAGAGGTTGTTTTGATTGACGGTACTTCGTATCAGTTGCAGTGAAGCATCGCGCCCAACTGTGATCGGCAGTATGGCTCCTGGGAAGAGGACAGTATTGCGGAGGACCAGAATAGGCAGTTCTTGAGAATCAGACGTTTTCATTTCTGTCTTAGAGATTGGCGGGGGATGATTTTCTAGTCAGATTGTATGAGGATTGCATGCAAGACAAGTAGTACGTAATGGAATTTAAGGAGGCTCAGTAGAGAAACTGGCAAAAATTGCGCCAATCAGAATATTGGATGACAAATTGTCGCTTTGGCCATGATTGGTAACCATTTGTTTTAATTCCACGTTCAATACCGAGCAGACGAAGCTAAAATGTGGCACAATGATATCTTAAATACAATTGGCAACACCCCGGTTGTACAACTGAATCAGTTGGCGGAAGGTCTGTCATGCAGGGTTTTGGTTAAACTGGAGAGCTTTAATCCGGGAGGGTCCGTTAAGGATCGGATTGGTGTTGCGATGATTTTGGCAGCGGAGAAGTCCGGTCAATTGAAGCCTAACGGCACACTGATTGAGGCTACAAGCGGGAATACTGGTGTGGGTATTGCACAGGCTGCAAGAGCGAGAGGCTACCGGTGTATCTTCGCGTTGACGGAGAAAGTGAGTCAGGAGAAACGGGATCTTCTCAGAGCCTTTGGGGCCGAATTGGTGATTTGTCCAACGGATGTCCCTCACGACGATCCGCGCTCTTATTACAGCGTAGCTGAGAAGATTGCCGCAGAAGAACAGGGTGGCATTTACCTTAATCAGTATTTCAACGAAGCCAACGTGAATGCACATTACCAGACTACCGGTCCGGAAATCTGGCAGCAGACACAAGGGCAGATTACGCACTTCTTTGCGACGGCGAGTACGGGTGGCACAATCTCCGGAACTGCAAGATACCTAAAGGAGCAAAATGCCAAGATCAGTGTAATTGGTATTGATCCCTGTGGGTCCACTTATTATAAGTATTTTCATGAGGGTATCATTGATCCTGACGAGATATACAGCCATCAGATTGAAGGTGCGGGCAAAGAGTACTTGGCCGGAAACATGCACATGGACCTCGTTGATGACTATATACGCGTGAGCGACAGGGACGCCATGCATATGGCACGGCGGTTGGTCAAAGAAGAGGCTATATTTGTAGGACCATCCAGTGGTCTTGCATTGGCTGGCGCACTTGAATGGCTCGAAAAACACGGTCAAGAACTTGCTCCAGATGCACTGGCGTTGGCTCTGCTACCCGACTCGGGGATGAGATACATGAGCAAGACTTTCAATGATCGTTGGATGCAAGCCAACAACCTAAACTGATTCACAGAAAATCAAGCTACCATGGCAGAGGACACTAACGAAATTGATGATTTTGCCCAGCAGTCTGATCAAGAAAGCACGGATCTAAAGATTGAGTTGAGTGAGGCCGTTGCAGACGGTCAGTATGCCAATCTGGTCATGGTGGGACACTCATCGGAGGAGTTTGTACTGGATTTCATTCTTGTGATGCCGGGAATTCCAAGAGCCAAGGTCAAGAACCGGATAATTCTCACCCCACGGCATGCTAAACGGATGTTGCACGCCCTGGGGCAGAATATTGAAAAATTTGAGCATGCAAACGGAGAGATCCCGGGTAGTCCAGTACCAGAGCATCTGTCCGTTCAGTTTGGTGGTGGTCAGGTAGGGGAGGCGTAACTACTTTCGTGTAGTGACTAATGCTACTATTGCACCGCACATGAACAGGGCATGCGGAAGTATGGTAGCCAGGAGAGGATTCAATTCCTCCGTGTAGCCAAACGGTTCTATGAGTTTTTGTGCAGCGAGGTAGACAAACGCAATCAATAGCGCGATTCCAATTTGTACGGCCTGCCCTCCACGTCTACGCCTGCAGGCTAGTGGGAGCGCAATGAGCATGACAATCAGGTTTGCTATGGGGTAGGCGAACTTGGAGTAGTATCCAATCATGGCGCGACCTGTATCTCCCACCCCGCTGCGCCGCAAGGCATCCACGTAACCAGTAGCAACGGGAATTGTCATTGACTCAATGTCTCTTTGTCTGCGGGCAAGATCCCGGGGAAATACGAGAAGAACAGTGTCAAGAGGAGCAATTATCTGACGGCTCTCATCTCCATCATTGAATTTTCGGATGACAGCATATGAAAAATGCCATAGTGAGTCCTGCCAAACCATTTGTTGACCATCCACGCGCTCGGTAAGCGTACCGTCAGTGCTGAATCGTTGCAACTGAACCCTGTGGGCTGTGTTGGTTCGACGGTCAAAGTATCCTACAGTAACTACACTGGTGGGGTCGTTGCGTCGATGAATTTCGCTCACATAGAGCTGTTGTGTCCTGGTATTTATGTAGAGTTCGTCGTAGGATAGGACGGTCTGGTTAGTGTTTGGTACTATCCATCCTCCTGCAAAAAACATGAGCACACTCACAAACACCCCAATCAGGCAGTAGGGAACCATGAAGCGTTGTAGCGCAACGCCGCTGGTTTGCAGCGCAACGATCTGAAATGACTGCGCCAGCCGGCCAGTAGTGAAGATTGCAGCAAGAAAAAGTGCAAGGGGCGATACCTGGCGGATTATGTCCGGGACAAAACTGGGGTAGTACACGAAATAGATATTCCGCATTGGAGCATTACGATCCAAAAAATCATCGATATACTCCAAATAGTGAAGCAACACAAAGAAAATGACCAGGACCAAAACCAGAAACACATACGTCCCCAATATCCGCCCCGTAATATGTCGGTCCATAGTAGTCAAGAACATCTTGCGTTCACCTTATCATATTTTGAACAATAAGACAATAAATATGTACCTGTCGGCGTCATAATCGTTCTGAATTACATGAAGGTTCACGAGTATCAGGCTAAGAATATACTTGAAGAGTATGGTGTGGCTATGCAGCCTGGCGAAGTTGCCTCAACGGTCGCCGAGGCGGTAGAGGTTGCCCGGGGCATGGTGCCGGTTCATGGGGAGTTGTTTGTTGTTAAAGCCCAAATTCACGCGGGTGGGCGTGGCAAGGGGGGTGGGGTAAAGCTGGCGCGCGGCCTGGATGAAGTAGCGGATGTAGCCGGGAAAATACTTGGCATGAATTTAGTTACGCATCAGACCGGTCCAGAAGGACAGCTGGTGCGTAAAGTTCTGGTAGCACCTGCCGTTGATATTGCAAAGGAGTACTACATAGGGGTAACCCTTGACCGGGCCCGCAGCCAACATGTAGTGATGGCCTCAACAGAAGGTGGTGTGGAAATAGAAAAAGTAGCTGCTGAAACACCAGACAAGATTCTCAAAGTGTGGGCGGACCAGGGACTTGGTTTGCAAGGATTTCAAGCCCGACAATTAGCCTACGGGCTCGGCTTTGAGGGCAAAACTGCCAGGCAGGCCGCCAGTTTTATAAGCTCACTCTTTGCTGCATACATAGGAGTCGATGCGTCTTTGGCTGAGATCAACCCCCTCGTACTTACCAACGACGGTCGTGTGGTTGCTATTGATGCCAAGCTCAATTTGGATGATAATGCTTTGTATCGACACAAAGACCTAGCCGCACTCCGGGATTTGCACGAAGAGGATCCCTTGGAAGTGGAGGCGCATGCATCCAATTTGAACTATGTTAAGCTGGATGGAAATGTTGGATGTATGGTAAATGGGGCGGGGTTGGCTATGGCGACCATGGATATCATCAAACTTGCCGGGGGCAATCCTGCTAACTTCCTTGATGTTGGGGGTACCGCAAGTGCAGAAACCGTTGAGGCCGGATTCCGCATCATACTAAAGGACTCAAACGTTCGCGCGGTGCTGGTGAATATATTTGGCGGTATTGTTCGCTGCGACCGGGTTGCTCGGGGCGTTGTAGAGGCTGCGCGCAACGTTGGAATTAGCGTTCCGCTGATCGTGCGGCTGCAGGGGACGAATGCTGTGGAGGGACAACGAGTATTGAACGAAAGCGGGATCGAACTTGAATCTGCCGTATTGTTTGAGCAGGCAGCAGACAAGGTACGTTTGGCGTTGGCAGCATAGACATGATGGTTACATGAAGGAATCACAGACCATAGACACGGTTGAGATAAGAGAGGGACTGGAAGATCTCACACCCCAACTGATCCGTATTCTTTATCGTCGGGCCCCCCTGCATCGTCCGGTTTCGAACCCAGAACGTTTATGGACTATGTTTGAGCGTGCATCTCTGGTACTCACAGCATGGAAAGGGACGCGTCTATTGGGCATAGCCCGGGTTCTGACGGATGGAGTGATGTACAGTTATCTCTGTGATCTGGCTGTGGAGCCTGATGTTCAGGGTTTGGGTATTGGTAAGCGCCTGATGAAAAGTGTGCAGGATCACTGTGAGGGCACGGAGCTCGTTCTCAGAAGCACATTGGGCCGCTTTCACAAGCATGCAGGGTTAAAAGCAGTTGATGACGTTTGGGCTGTTAAGTCCAGTTGAGGGCTTCACATGCCCTCCGAAGATTCCAATATGTATCTCCCACCAAGCGGATGAAGGGCTGCTGTGGCTTTATGAGATACTCGTGAACTGCAGTACGTGCAGCGTATTCCTCATCACGGATAATCTTCTTGCAACTATGATGTGTGGGTAGCGGAAAGAAGTTCCGAATAGAGAACGTGAAAGGTCTCATTCTGCACATTTGTCGCTTACAGGGGAATAGATTCTATATTTATTATTTTTCACGTCAGGTTTTCTATAATTCCAATATGAACCTCTTGCAAAAGTACTGTTAATGGGAAGTAAATGAAGAATTCGAACATCGCCGTTGAGAACGTTCTTGTCAATGACCTAAAGCGTTCTGCAAAACAATGGCGCAGTCAAGGATATCCTTGTGATGATTATCCTCTGATTGGCATTCTACTCAATTACCAAGTGGAGAAGCTTGGTGACGTTCTGACTCTCAAGTTCCTACGAGATCCCCAGTTCCTGGCCCTTGAAGTGTACTGGTACGTCCGCCTAGTATTGAAAACACCGAGAATTATAGACCTATATAGGAATTACTACGGTGACAATAAAAAAGCCTTTTTTGACGCACTCGGTGTTCCCTTGTCAAGGGATGCTTTAGATTTTGTTGAAATAGACCAGATTGTCAATAAGATTAGGGAAGATGAAAGTTTCGTAAAAGACAAAAGACTTCAGGCCCTGAATGAAGCGGTGAAATTGGATTATCCTAGCTACATTCTCGCCTTAGCTATGGGGGCAGGGAAAACTGTGTTGATAGGAACAATTATTGCCACTGAATTCGCCATGTCCATGTGCTATCCCCAGGGAATAATCAATTTCATGAAGAATGCTCTTGTGTTTGCTCCTGGTACTACTATTATCGAGAGCCTCAGGGAACTTAGTAGCATTCCATACGAAAAGGTATTGCCACCTAATCTTTACCAAGATTTTGTGGTCAATTTGAAAATTGAATATGCAGACAATAAAAAGGACTTACAGACGCAAAAGGAAAGTATCTATAACTTAATTGTTACAAACACCGAGAAAATCAGCTTGCGTGCCAGACAGCGAAGGAATCAAGCAGTACTGAGTTTCCAGCGGGATGAGGTGTTGGCAAACCTGAGGCTTCAGAAGATCGCGAGTTTGCCAAATCTAGGAATTTTCTCGGACGAGGCACACCACACTTATGGTAACACCTTCAATAAGCTAAAGCGAGTGCGGGAAACCATCAATTTCATAAATGAAAACAAGCCGATTGTGGCTGTTGTCAATACAACAGGAACGCCCTATTACAAGCAACAAATGTTAAGAGATGTGATTGTTTGGTACGGACTGGGGGATGGTATCAGGGACAATATACTCAAGGACCTCGACAAAGGTATCCATCAATATGAAATTGCTGAGCAGGAAGAGCAGGAAGTTTTTAAAGATATTGTGGAAGAGTTTTTCGGTAGCTACGGAGACGTCCAGCTTCCTGATGGAGCTAAGGCAAAGATTGCCTTTTACTTCAAGACTCAGGAACACTTGAATTCTTCTCAGGACTTCATTGAGAAAGCAATGGTTGGAATTGGCGAAGATGTTTCCCAGATACTAGTAAACACGCAAAAATCTAGCGTTGCTGAGGTGAGTGAATTTAAAAGATTGAATGTCCCTGACAATCAGAAGCGAGTGATTCTATTGATTGCCAAAGGTGTGGAGGGCTGGAACTGCCCAAGTTTGTTTGCGTGTGCTCTAATCAAGGAACAGACAAGCAGTACCTACGTCTTGCAGGCCGCAACACGATGTTTGCGACAAATTCCTGGGAAGGAGTATTCGGCGAAGATATTTCTGGACTCTGCTAATGCAAGCATTTTAGATAAGCAGTTGCGAGATAATTTTCGTACCGATCTTGAGCGGTTGGGTGCTGAAACCAAAGAAAAGGAAATTATCACGGTATACATTCCCAAGAAACCACTGCCCGAACTGGTGATTACCCGCACCGTGAAGAGAGCAGTTGCAAAAAAAACGGCAAAAGTAGAAATTCGTTTGATAAAACCAGAGGTAAAAGAACTGTCCCCCATATTACGTGGCACGTTAGCTTTCGATTTTAGCGGACCTAGGGAAATACTGATGCCGACAGGTGAGCTGAAAGAACTTCCTCCCGAAGAACACTTTTTGGACTGTTATTCGGCTACCTTCAGAATAGCTTCGAGATATCATTTGCCGTTTATGTCGATCCTAAAAAAGCTCAAAAAACTTTATCCGGAAGGGGAAATCCCTCAACACCATCTAGATGGGATAATTGAACAGGTAGAGGAGCAGGGAGCACGCTATGAAACGATTGAAGAAGAAGTAATCGAGGCTATGGCTCTGATTCGGTTTAAAGATGAAAATGGAGAAGATCTTTTTGAAAGAGACAAAAATAATTCCTACATTCACAGGTTACGCATGCAGAAAAGCACTTGTCGTAAAATGAGGGAAAGGGGTCTGTTGGTCAAGAAGAGTGAGTTTGAAGACACGTATGATTTGAGTTTCCATTATACTCCTTACAACTTTGACACTGCTCCAGAACGCTCTTTTTTTCGGCAGATTTTGTCTATGCTCAATGAAAACCCCGAGGATGTAGATGCATTTTTATTTACCGGAGGACTAACTGACCCAAAGAAGACAGACTTCCACTTTGAGTATTTCGGCGAAGACAACCGCTATCATCTCTATTTTCCAGATTTTGTGATTGTGAAGAAAACAGGCGAGTTCTACATTGTCGAGATAAAGGCGGAGAGAGATAGAGGGAATAACGTAGTGGAGGCCAAAGCCAAAGCAGTGGAACGCCTCGAGAAAGTAAAGACGAATAAGTTTAAATATCAGATTGTTTATACGTCGGGCACCTCGATTGGCCCACGAAACATTAAGTCTGTTAAAGACTGGATAAAATCAGGGGCCAAATAGATTATGGCCTCTAACCTTAAAGTAACTCCGGTCAAGGGCCGGCCGATGCTCCACTGGGTGGGCAAGAGGCCACTAGATGTCATTCAACCTTATCCGGCACAGTTGTGTGAGAGCTTTGGAGTTGAAAATCCCCCAACTGAGCCACTTTATTCAAGATTTATCAAAGGCAAGGCTAATCTGCTTTTTCAGGGGGACAACAGGGAAGTTCTTTCTTCTCTTTTGATTGCAGGATTCCGGGGAAAGATTGATTTGATTTACATTGATCCGCCCTTTGATTCTGGTGCGGATTATGTCCGAAACGTAAGACTGCGCGGAGGATCTACGAAACTTAAAGGGGAAGGGCAAACTTTGCTAGAACAAGTACAATATGAAGACATCTGGGCCAATGACAACTATCTGCAATTCATGTATGAGCGCCTGATTTTGATGCGGGAATTGCTGAGTGGTAAAGGCAGCATTTATCTCCATTGCGACTGGCACAAGAATCATCACTTGCGCTTCTTGCTGGATGAGGTTTTCGGAGAAGGAAATTTTCGGAATCAAGTGATTTGGCGGTATCGTCGGTGGCCTTCTCCAGGTAAGAATTTTCAGAAGATGCACGATATAATTCTACGATACTCTAAGTCAAAAGATGTAATCTGGAACCAGTTATTGGAGAGCAAATCTGAATCGACACTTAAAGCCTTTGGGGATACTAAATTGACGACTGAAATTACCGAAAGAAATACGGTAAAGAAAATTAGGACTTCTGAATCTTCTTCCGGAACTGCGATGTCAGATGTTTGGGAAATAAGCCATGTCCAAGGGTCAGCATCTAGAGAGCGGGAGAATGCAGGAAACTTTCCTACACAAAAACCTGAAACCCTCTTAGACCGCATCATTCAAGCCTCAAGCGATAAAGGTTCCATAGTTTTAGATTGTTTTTGCGGTTCTGGCACTACTGCTGTTGTTGCAGACAGATTAGGTCGTCGCTGGATCATGGCTGATATAAATAAGGGGGCGGTTCAAAGAACCATTAGAAGATTGATGAGTGTCAAATGTGAAAATGGTAGCGACCCAACTAAAGGAAACGGGCACGGATTTGTTCACTATCGCGTAAACAACTATGATGCTACCAAACGGAATGAGCTTAAGAAAATTATTGTTTCCAAATATGGCATTCAGATAGATCGTAAGGATCTTTTTTTTGACGGATTGCTTGACGGACAACTTGTGAAAATTATCGATTTGGACAAACCTCTAACTTGCCTAGATATTCAGATTATTCGAGATGAAATCGAAAAGTATCGTAGAGACGAAACAAGAGATATTGTAGCTTTCTGTAATGGTTCTGAGATGGATGTTTACGATAAACTCGCGGAACAAAAGACACCCATAAATAAAATTATAGTACGTGATATTCAGCGCGACGGAATAGTAACTAATAGACCTGCTGAAGCGGAGATTAAGATCGTCAAAAAGGGCAATAAGGTGACAGTAGAAATTCTCGATTATTTCAGTCCTACCATATTGGCCCGGATGGATGTTAATCGCACGATTTTTGATGAGCAGATCGACGATTTCCGTGTACAAATTGACTGCGTGCTAATTGATACCGATTACAACGGGAAAGATTTCAGAATAGTTGAGAGCGATCTACCGAAGAAAAGAAAGGATCTCATTAGTGCTAAGTATGAACTTGTCCTGCCTCGAGTTGGTGCTAAAGTCGCGGTAAAAATTGTAGATATGTTAGGTGAAGAAATCGTAGAGATACGCTGATGCCAGATTATATAACTGCAAATTCCGAGCCATGTTGTCCGCCATTGTCGGAAAGGGCATTCACTGCTGCCTACACTCCTTGGCAGTAATCCTTGCACTCTCCCGCCTGGAGGAACGGCCATCTAGGCGAGGGCACTTCCTAGTTTTTTGGAATCGTTTTCATTCTTCTTGTATAGGGTTGTGTATTGAGATGATTTTGCCCACCTGGTGAGATTTAAATTGCTCACTTAATCAGATTCAAATTGCCCACCTGGGCGGATTTTTCTTGGGTCTGCGTTTTGCATGTATTTGTCCGTTCGTATGTGTCTGTTTTGTGATTGTTTCGTGCGTCAGCTTGAAGGTTGTGCCAGTTGTTTTCGCAAGGAATCTCCCTTGAGTTCAATGCGGTAGGCGGGTTGGACGAGTCGATCGAGGAGGGCATCGGCAATCGTTGGATTGGCCATGTTTTGATGCCAGTGTTCCACGGGCAATTGACTGGTTGCAATTGTTGACCGTTTCTGGATTCGATCATCGAGCAGTTGGAACAGATCTTCCTGTTGCGTTTGAGACAACTGAATCAACCCCCAGTCATCCAGGATGAGGACATCCAGGTTGCGTAGGGTATTCAGGATTTTCAAATATCGCCCATCGGCACGGGCCACGCTCAGTTCTTCAAGCAGACGGGAGAGTTGGTGATACCGTACCCGATAGCCTTCCAGACAGGCTTTGTGTGCCAAGGCGCACGCGAGAAAGCTTTTGCCGGTTCCGGTGGGACCGGTGATGATGACATTCAAGTGTCGCCGGATCCAGTCACAACTTGCCAGTTGCAACAGTTGTTGCGGATCCAATCCGCGAGGCGCCCGGTAATCAATCTCTTCCATACAGGCGTTTTGATGCAGTTTGGCACGGCGCAACCGTGCGGTCAATGATCGGCTTGCCCGGTCACTGACCTGACTTCGACAGGTTGTAACTCTCCGAAGGCCAAAAGAGCCCCATTACCAGGGGTATAGGCTTGTTTTTGGGCGTGTCCCGGGCAATTTGAACACTACAAAGGCCGCCTGTGAGTCCGCTTTTTGCGGTCTGAATTCCAGACGTTAAGTAACCACTTGAAGCGCGGGCTACGGGTCTTTCTCCACAGGTACGGTCTGGCGCTGAATCGTCAACCCCAGCGCTTTGTAAAGCCGAACTTTTGTGCTGTTGGCCGCCGACGGAATCGCAAAATGACGCTTGGTGGTGTTGTCCCGTACCACGGACACCTCCACTTCACGCAACTGAGCCAGAATCTGCCCCTCACTTATGGGCACCTCGGCGCCATGCCGCGTGTTGTAGAGTCGACGCAGAATGCGCAGCATCGCAAA
>VXLY01000060.1 GCA_009841335.1 Rhodothermaceae bacterium
GCGAGCGTGGACAATTCGTTGTACGACAAATCAAGCCAAGTCAGCGAGGTCAGTTCACCAAAGATGCCGTCGGGGAGGGTGGACAAATCGTTTCGATCCAACCAAAGCCTAGTCAGCGAGATCAATTCATCAAAGATGCCGTCGGGGAGTGTGGACAAATCATTGTACGACAAATCAAGCCAAGTCAGCGAGGTCAGTTTATCAAAGATGCCGTCGGGGAGTGTGGACAGATCGTTTTCCCACAAATAAAGTTCGGTCAGCGAGGTCAGTTCATCAAAGATGCCGTTTGGGAGCGGGGACAAGTCGTTGTGGTACAACCAAAGCCCCGTCAGCGAGGTCAGTTTATCAAAGATGTTGACGGAGAGTGTAGACAGGCCGTTTTGGTCCAAATAAAGCCCAGTTAGCGAGGTGAGTCCATCAAAGATGCCATCGGGGAGTGTGGACAGATAGTTGCCGCGTAAGCCAAGCACTGTCAGCGAGTTCAGCTCATCAAAGATGTCGGCGGGGAGCGTGGACAAATCGTTAAAATTCAAATCAAGCCTAGTCAGCGAGACCAGCCCATCAAAATCTCCCTCTTGCAGACTTGAAATGTTCCTGCGCTGTAAATTCAGACTCATGATCGCTGCCAGTTGCGTGCTCGTAACTTCAGAACAGTCATTTGTAGCGGAGATTCGACTCAAAATCGCATCCATCACTGCAGCAGTCCGATCACAAATATTCATGCTCATATGTGCAACCGGCTTCACCACGGACCTTCCGTCCACCGGCATTTCAGACGACAATCTGTCGTGAAAGAGCCCGTATACGTCGGCCTTTAGCTGGAGACGCTCGTCCCGGATCTGGTCTTCCCGATAAGGAGTCCTCTTCGTTGAAGTTATATACTCCTCCAATCCTCGTTCCTTCTCGAATTCCGTCTCCTTGGACAACGTATGATTCGACACCTGCGCGAGAACCTGACCGGGCAAAAGCAAAGACAGAAACGCTACTGCAGAACAAACGTGGGATAATCTGAATGAGTGCATCCCCTTACGGACCCGGCTAGAAATGCTAAGAACTGAGAATTCCTCTGAGGTTTTTTGGCTGTGAGTGGACATGAACGGACAACAAAATGCGAGTCCATATTTCCCGAATGGACGGAGCTTTGCAATACATCTGCGTACATATGCGACGAAGGGAGTTTTCTCAAATAAAGTCAAAATCACCTTCGCTCGTTACGTTTACGAGTATGAAGATCCTGCATGTGTGCCACGCACAATCTCCACCCTGAAGGACAGGCGTTTAAGTCGTGTGTGATAAGGACTCAGGCTGAGACCGCATTCGAGCAACTATACTGTACAACACCGGGACTATAAAAAGGGTAAGTATGGTTGCACTGGTTAAGCCACCAACTATGGCAATAGCCAGTGGCGCACGCAACTCTGCTCCCTGACCGAAACCCAACGCCAAGGGCAAGAGACCAAGAACTGTCGTGATCGTGGTCATAAGAATCGGTCGTACACGATCACGCCCCGCCGCCAGGATAGCCTCGCGTATCGGCATACCCGCGGCACGCCTCTGATTAATGAAATCAGTCTTTATGATTGCATCATTAACTACAATTCCAACAAGAACCACAGCCCCCATAAGGCTCATCAGGTTAATGGACTGGCCTGTAAGGCCGAGCACAAAAGAGACCCCTGCTGCCGCCAGAGGCACAGATACCAGGATGATAAGCGGTTGAACCAGGTTTTCAAACTGAGCCGCCAAAATCAGGTATACAAGCAACAAGCTTAATGCAAGACTGAGACCTACCCCGAACAGACTTTGCTGAAACACTTCAGCTGCGCCCCCTACACGACTGCGTACGGTGATTGGCAGGACACTTCTAGTTACCTCGTTCACTGCGCCTATTGCCCTTCCAAGGTCATATCCTTGCGCCACATCAGCTGTCAATCGAATAACAGAAGCCTGCTCTACTCGAATGAGAGCAGCCGGTAATGGTAATGATGTCGCGGTAACAAACTCTCCGATGGGCATCAATCCATCGCGTGTCCGGATCTGTTCAGCCAAGAGCCGTTCAATAGAATCAATATGACGCGACCGTATCACAATAGGCACTTCCTCGTTCACGGTCTTGAGTGTGGTCGCCTCACTTCCGCGTGCGCCGGCCTCCAGGTATGCCGTCAACGCTCCTGCGGTAACTCCAAAACGGTTCATTACATCACGCTTGAAGCCAAGTTGGTACGTGGGTACTGACGCCGCATCCGTACGACGCACATTGGCCAGTTCCGGTCTTACCTCCAACAGTTGTTGAACGCGCGCTACGACATTTTCTGCATCACGCCGCTCTTCGCTCACAAGATCGATTAGTATATCGGCGTCACTCGTGGTCAGCAGTTGCTCAAGTTGGGTTTCTACACGCTGAACCTTGATCGAGACATCGTCGGGCAGATCAAGTGACTGTACATCTGATAATATTTTATCGGCGCGCTGCCCCGGCGGTAACAATAAGGTAACGTCACCTTCATAGGGCGGGCGTGGATCCAGGTCTAAACGAGCTTGATCGCGTTCCCCTAGGTCCGCAAGCACTCTTTCAGCCCATCCTCTAGACTTTGCCTGGGACTCAATGTCTGATGCACGCGCTGCAACCATTGCTAGGTCAGCATCTGTAGGTAGCGTAATCCGCACATCAATGCGCCCCTGCTCCGTCTTCGGGATCACTTCGCGAGGCAGGTTCGTGATTAACAATCCGGCACCCATGAGCACCAGAGCACAAAGCATCACTACCGTCAAACGATGATCCAAACTCCAAGAAAGGGCACGTTCATAACCTGATAAGAGTCTCGCTCCAAAACGAGATTCGCGCTCCCCGCGGACAGCGGTTTTCTTTTCACGCGATATTATGAGTGGAACAACAGTAAGTGCCACGAGCAGTGAAGCCAGCAACGAACACACGACTGCCAGTGACTGATCCCTGAAGAGGCGTCCTGCCAACCCCTCTACTAGAGTAATCGGCAAAAATACGGCAATCGTGGTCAGCGTGCTTGCCGTTATGGCCCCTGCTACCTCGGATACTCCATTGCGGGCAGCTTCTAACGGCCCCTGCCCCTGCTCCCGCAACCGGGAAATATTCTCAATAACAACAATGGCATTATCAACAAGCATACCCGCACCTAGCGCAAGGCCGCTCAGCGAAATCAGGTTGAAAGTGACCTCCAATGGCTCAAATAACACCAATGTCACCGCTACCGAAAGCGGTACTGCAATCGCAGCCGCCAAAAGAACACGCGCACGCTTCAGGAAAACAAGCAAAACCACGATTGCCAGGATGCCTCCCAACATCACGGCCTGCGTAACCCCGCCGATCGCTGCTCTGATGAACGTGCTTTCATCCACAACTACATCCAGCGTGATCCGCTCATGTTCTTCTTCTAGTTCAGTCAGAACTGTTCGAATTTCTTCTACTGCCCTAACAACATTCGCGTCCGCCTTTCGCTCAACAAGCAATAGAAGTGTTTCTGTACCATCTAGACGAACTAGTCCACGACGGTCCATAACTCCGTCGCGTACCTCAGCAATATCCCGTAATCGAAGGGGCGCATTGTTCCGTACGGAAATGACCGTTTCCGCAATATCTTCGGCGTCCTTGAACTCCCCGCTAACTTCAACGGGATATCTGAACGGCCCCCGCCGAATTACCCCGCCCTGCGCCGCAACGTTTGCCCCCTGCAACCGGCCTGCGATCTGATTTAGGCTGATCCCGTACGCCAGGATCTGGCTGGGATCAACATCAATTTCGATTTGACGTTCGAATCCACCGGTCACCTGCACGCGCGCGACATCACCAAGTTGCTCCAGTCGCCGTGCAATAATGTCTCGACCAACACGCTTGAGCTCCACCAGATCGTCTGCTCGCCCCCCTTGAAGTTCTTGCGCATACCGCAGGGCAATGATCATTATGGGACGATCACCTGGATTAAGGTGTAGCACAGCCGGCCTGGATGCCTCCCGCGGGAAAGTGTCACCTATGCGATCCAGATTTTCTCGGACATCCAGTAACGCTAGATCCAAATCCGTATTCCACCCGAACTGCATATGCACAAGACTCCCGCCAAGAAGCGTACGTGAAGTCACGCGCGTGAGCCCCGCCGTGCCGGCAACGGCCTGTTCCACCTGCTCGGTTACAGCCCGCTCAACTCTTTCAGGGGGCACATCAGGGTAACTAGTCCATACTACAAGCCCCGGATATCGCAGGTCAGGGAGCAAAGCAACCGGCAACCTTACGTAGGCTACGGCCGCCAACACTATCAGCAGCATGTAGAATGCCGTGACTGCTACCGGACGATTAAGGCAGGCTGCAATAAAGGTTTTCATGTCTCACCAGAGATCACCCAGCAACTCAATTCCTACTTCAACCCCAATTCTACTACAGCGGTTACCTCTACAGGAACGTCATGAGCCAGCGCATAATTACCCATGACGATTAGTGAGTCGCCCGGCTCAACTACACTCGGCAGATCACCACCAATGATTTCCGTGAAATCGCCGGAGCGCTCGCCTACGATCACATACATCCAGTAGGATCTACCTCCTACAACTAGGAAAACAACATCTCTGCCCTGCCGAACGACTACAGCGTCAGATGGAACTACCATTCGATCCTGTAAACGGTTTTTTTCCAGAGCTATATCCGCATAAAGGCCCGATACGAGCCGCCCACCGGGATTCTGCAATGCTACAGTGACGCGCCCGACGCCGGTCCCTGGTTCAATGGAGGGATTGACTGCATGCACGTAGCCCTGGAACAGTTCATCGCTGTAGCTCGGTATACTCACGTTAGCCGATACTCCTCTAAGAATATGCACCAAGTCACCCTCCAGGACATCCACCTCCACTTTCATTCGATTATCGTCGATCAACGTAAGCAGTGTCGTACCAGCCCCGATGTTCTGCCCCGCTTCCACCACAAGGTCTGCTATTCGTCCTGTGAATGGGGCCACAACGCGTGTACGCTCCACTTGTAGGCGGGCCTGCTCGACCTGCAGTTCGGTCTGCGTAAGATTATTGGTCACTGCTGCAACATCCTCGCGTTGATTACCCACGAGTAGATTCATGGCTTCAAAACGACGGCGAGCATTATCCAGTTCTGTCTGCAGGAGATTCCCAGCTGCAAATGCTTCCTGTGCGGTCTTCAGCTGGGCTCTGGCTTCTGCTAGTTTAGTGGTGTCGGCTTCGGTCAGTTCCCCGGCATTGCTGAGTTGTACCGAAAAAACCGACAATGCCTGGAGCCGGGCTGCTTCAGCTTCCCTAAGCCGAATGAGAGGTTCGCGATCATCCAGTCGCAGCAGCACCTGACCTGCCTGTACACGCTGCCCTTCTTCTACGGGTCGTTCAAGAATGAGGCCACCGATCTCTGCACTTATCTCGGCTTTTCTCCACGGTGCCAAGTGTCCCGTCGCTTCTGCGCGAAGCGGGAACTCCCCCCGCTCTATTACCATGACTTCAACTGGAGCACGTGCAGCTTCTGGCTCTTCAGTTAGTTGCCGATCGTCCTCCGAATCTTCCCCGGTTATGTAAGGCCATATTCCGTACAGGATCAACCCTGCCGTAGCCAACGCTAAAATCAAACCGAATACCTGCCAAGGACGAATCTTTACTGATGAGCGCGATTTACTGGCCATAAAATGATTTTTTTTTCGGTCTATTCCGAGTCTATAATCCGAATGTCCCTAGCAGCAAGAAGCTTGCCAAAGTGAACGAACTACACGATAGGCAAGGCAACTTCCCCTCTGGGGCGTTCGCTGAACTATGCTGCCGAAATATAGTTCAGCTTTACCGTGTCGATTGGAATGTTGTCCGCCAAACACTATTCACGCAACTATTATGTTCACTAAAGGAGCCGGGCTCCTGAAAAGGCCCATCTCAGTGATATCCTGGTGTGTTGCGCTAGTTCTTGCCGGCACCTGGGCTGCAATTGATATTCCAATTGAATACTCACCGAACACCGAGTTGCCCCGCGTGAGAGTTTCGGCAATTTGGCCCGGTGCATCCCCCCGGCAGGTCGAGCGGTACGTGACCGCCCCGATTGAACGTGAAATCCAGACCGTTCCCGGCATTGCCGAAATCGGTAGCATTTCCTCCGAGGGACGCTCACATGTCCAGATCCTGGTGGATGAGGATGTTGACCTGAGCACTTTTGCCACCCAGATTGGTGAGCGTCTAACCCTGCTCAGAGACCAATTGCCTGATGATGTATCACCTCGGTTGACTAAGCAGATCCCGGAGGCCTTTCGTGACGTACAGGGCTTCATGACACTAAGGTTAATCGGTCCCTACAACCCGGATGAACTTAGAAAACTGGCCGATGAACAGCTCAAACCTCAATTCGAAAGTTTGCCCGGTGTTGATCTGGTTGAGGTTACCGGCGGAAGCGAACGGGAGCTCCTGATTACCCTGGATCCGGCCCGACTGGATGCCTATGGAATTGATTATTCCGAGGTGAGGGGACAAATAGATTCGGCTTTACGGGATCATGTTTTCGGACGCATGGATGCCAAAGGCCGGGGACACCTGATGATTAGCCGCCCTGAACTTGATGTAAGCCTTCTGTCCGCCATCATAGTCAGCCGAAGTAATCCAGAGAAACTCCCGATTCGCCTTGATCAAGTTGCTGACTTGAATCTGGGCCCGGCCCCACGCCAGAGTATCCGGCGTATTGACGGGCTTAATGCAGTGGCGTTGGATCTGGAACGGACCCGGGGTTCGCATATGATCAATGTCGCCAAGACCGTCAATAATCGAATTGAGGATATCCGGGACTCCCTGCCGGAAGGTGCGCGGCTGATGATCGTCATGGATCGCACCGAGGACGTCCGCGAACTGCTAGATGATTTAGCACTACGCGGCGGTATCGGTCTAATCCTGGTCACATTCGTGCTGCTCTTTATGCTAAAGAGCGTAAGAGCTACTGCTATTGTGTTATTCAGTGTCGCTCTGGCACTGGCACCTGCGCTGGCCTTGTTCAGGTTTTTCGACCTTTCCCTGAACGTAATTACGCTGGCCGGCCTAGTTCTTGTCTTCGGCCTATTGGTGGACAACAGTGTTGTCATTGTTGAACAGCTGCTCCTGCAGCAGCAAAAGTTAATGGCACGCGGAATCCAGGGGCTTGAGTTGCAAATAGTTCGCACACAAGCCGCCCTGAAGGCAGTATGGCTGCCGCTAATGGGAGGCACTTTAAGTACCATGGCCGTCATGCTTCCCCTAGTTTACCTGAGCGGGGATTTGCGTGACTTGTTTCTGCCCTTTGGAGTTCTGGTAAGCCTTACCCTTCTTATCTCGTTGGCAAGCGCAGTCATCTTCGTGCCGGTAGTTGTGCGCTTTTTGCCTCCCAAAAGTGAAAAGCCGGAACACCGCTGGCTTAGACGAGCAGTTGCCTCACCTTACCGCCTGGTTGCCAGATTTCCGAAATCCACTCTGATCGCACTGTTTCTTGTGCTCGGCGTCCCCATATGGACACTGCCCATGCAAATCAACGAGCCCCGGCGAGGATGGTCAAGTGAGGTTAAGGGACGTTTCGCCAACGTGTATAACGCTACCTTGGGAGCCCAAACAATCCAGGGAGCACGCGAATGGCTGGATCCACTCACAGGAGGAGTCCTGCGACCTTTTTTCAGGAACACATCATTCTACAAACCCTGGCGTTACCGTGAACGAGAATCCATCCGTGTTAACCTGACATTTCCAAAGGGAAACACGATTGAGCGGAGCGACTCGCTGATTGTGGATTTTGAGCAGATGGCCCTTGCGGAGGCGAGCGTTTATCGAACCGATGTACGGATCAGCGAGGACTATGCGCGATTGGAAATCGAATTCAAGAAAGGTGCACTCCTAGAACCTGGCCCCTATATCCTGCAAAGACGTCTCGTAGGCCGGGCCATCCTCCTCGGCGGATTATCAGTGTACGTGTCAGGGATAATCCCGCAGACTAGTTATTCCAGTGGGGGTGGCGGTGGATCCGGTGGCGCACGGGTTAGCATGTATGGTCCAAACTACGAGGACCTTGATGCCCTGGCAAATCAGTTTGCAGCCTTTGTTAAGCGAAGAAGTCGCCGTGTCCAAACCGTAGACTTGAATGGCACCCGAAATTCATGGGTTGCGACCCAGGCTCGCCATGTCCTTCAGCTTGAATGGTCCGGTGATGCTACGGCAAGAACCGGTACAGATGCCAGGTGGATTTATTATCGATTGAGACCCTACTTCGAGACCAACCGCGCATCCTGGAGGGCCGATATAGCTGGTGATACTCGAGTACCTATCCGGATTATTCTTGAGAAAGCTCCCGAGATGGACATTGACCGCATCATTCAGCGTCCACTATTGGTCGCTGACAGCTCGGCCCTGAGGTTAGCAGGTGTGGCAAACTACAATATCACTCAAAGGCCTGCGGAGATTGAGCGTGAGGACCAGCAGTATGTACGTCATGTGTCCGTTGATTTTCGGGGCCCGTTTGACATGAGACGGAAGTTTATGGAGGATGCAGTCGCGGCTTTCTCTGTACCGCCTGGATATCGACTTGACTACGGGAATAATTTCTTCTTCACTGATGAAACCAAGCGTGCTTTCAGTTGGGTTTTTGTTGCAACCATTATCCTTGTATTCCTGGTTACGGCATCAGTGTTTGAGTCATGGCGTCTGCCCCTGGTAGTCATGCTCAGTGTTCCGTTAGCCGCAGTAGGCGTTTGTATCGGCTTCATCTTCACTGGAACCAGCTTTGTTGAGGGGGCTTTTATCGGGATCGTTCTCCTGATTGGCATCGCCGTTAACGACAGTATTCTATTGACAGATCGTTTTCGGCAATTGCGAGTGGACCGTCCATACGGGATTCCTTCCATACTGGCGCGTCTGGCCGTTCGCGAACGATTACGTCCAATGTGGACCACAACATTGACCAGCTGTGCCGCCATGCTGCCACTACTGGTCTTCCCAGATAATGACGATTTCTGGACCGGTTTGGCAGTCACGGTCACAGGTGGTCTTTTCGCATCCACACTGCTTGCCCCGCTTGCCTCAGTGGCTATGCTGTCGCTCTTCAGGCGTAAGCCGCTGTCAGAGAAGCTGAACCCGTCTACCATTGAAACCCTGGCCTGAGCGTCAATCTGGGGGCATTGCAAATGGCTTGTCTGATGTCGTAAAGGATTTCACAGCATAAGCGGGCGAGGTGTCACACCGATATTACTGAAGAGGGAGGCATCAGTCGTATTTCGGGAATCAATATACCTGTACATCCCATCACACCAAACACCCGACCCGGAGACGGGTTCGCGGAACTGCCATCGCTACTCAGTTTCAGCCCGTGCGTGACACTGTAGGCTCCTTGCGCTCGATCAGTTGTAATGCCCGTAGACGTACTGTCACTAATCCTCCAATCGCAGGACCAAGATTATCCGTTGATTGAACTACGTCATCTACAACTCCGTAATCTGCGTCGGCGACGCACTTTACGCATCCATCATCGCAGCTGCCTCTTCAAACGTAGGCATGAAGTTGGCACATCCATGCCTAGTAACCACAATCGCACCACAAGCATTGCCAAGTCGAGCCGCGTCGTAGTATGTCCAACCAGCAACAACGCCATAAATGAATCCCGCGGCAAAAGCGTCTCCGGCCCCAAGAATATTGTGTACTTCAACTGGAAACCCAGGAACACTAACTGGGGATTTCCCCCGCTCATGAATACGTACACCTTCGGCCCCACATTTCTCCACGATAAGCTCAACGCCCCAATTCAATAATGTCTGAATGGCTACATCTACATCCCCGCTCACATGCGCATCTGATACCTGTTGATGTGTTAATACTATCTGGTCGGGGTCCTCGAGGACTGCGGCGTTAATCTCGTCCTGGGTGCCCAGCAAAATATCAACGTTTGCAAGAACATTCCTTACAGTAACCCCGAATGCACGGGGATCATGCCACTGATCCGGACGAAAATCAAGATCAAAAACTACAGGTACATCGTAACGGGCAGCACGCTCTACTGCAAATAGCGTCGCACTACGACTGGATTCCCGGGCAAGATTAGTACCTGCAAATTCAAAGATTTTCGCCCGATCTATCGGAGTGGCCAATACATCTTCAATACTCAGCGCATTGTCGGCACAGTTGTCTCGGTAGTATACCAGAGGGAAACGATCGGGAGGTTCGATACCCAGGATGACTGCACTTGTCCGCCGGTCAGGCTTGCGTGAGATGTACTTCGTCTCCACGCTCTCATTCTGGAGAAAATTCAATACAAAATCCCCAACTGGATCCTGTCCAACCGCGGTGAGCAGCGCGGTTCGCATTCCGAGTCGACTCGCACCTACACATACATTGGTGGGAGATCCTCCCACATAAGCAGAAAAACTGGTGATCTGCGGGAATGGCGCCCCGATATCGTCCGAATACAGATCAATGGACGAACGGCCCATCGCAATCAAATCATAGTGCATGAGGAAGCTTAGAATTGGAGAAAATCGAGGAATTATAGCCAATACAAGAATACAACAGAAATGCACAGCTAGGCTGCCGTCGCTACGTGACCATCAACAGGATACGTGTGCAGCATATTAAACCTGTTGATGGCGCCATCCGCAAGCGCAATCATCCCAACGCCGAAGAAAGTCGCCGGATCCAGACAGAAAAGCTGCAATGATCAGCATGAATGCTAAGACAAGGCCCCGATGAAACTGACTTCCCCCTTTTATGAAATTTCTAAGCACTACGTGTAAAAGTGTAGTTGTCGCTAAACAAATGGGCTGCTAGCCAGCCGCGTTCATATCAACCATGGCTTTAATACAACCTTGGGCACCGTCAAGTGATTTAATTCGATCTGGAACTTCGGTGAATGGAATCCGATCAGTGATGAACCAACTTGGATCTATAGTGCCGTTTTCCAATAACGACATAACCGCACAAAAATCATCGTGCGTGCCATTGCGACTGGCTCGCAAAGTCAATTCTCTTCGATGAAAATCCGGATCATCAAACTCGAAGTTTCCGACATACAGCCCTACAAATACCAGCGTCCCGCCAGGGGCAACCAACTGGTAACTTTGATGCACTGCTGCGCGGTTGCCAGTTGCTTCAATCACAGTGACCGGTAGATCTCCATCGAAAGCCTCCCTGACCACAATCTCCGGATTTTCAACAGGAGCCAGTGCACGCTCAGTCAGTCGAAGCCCCGACTGCCTGCGATCTTCCCGAATATCCATAACTGCAAGATCTGCCCCAACGGCATTCGCCATTAATGCGCAGGCAAGTCCAATCGGCCCCTGCCCCACAACCAGAACCTGATCCCGTTCACTGATACGGGCGCGTTTTACTGCGTGATAGCCCACCACAAGAGGTTCAACCAGTGCAAGGATCGCAGGTGGAAGTGACGTACTGGGATGGAGGCTGAAGGCCGGCAACCTCAAAAGCCTAGTGAACGCACCATCCTGATGAATCCCGAGCACACTAAGCCCATAGCAGCAATTTGTATCCCCACGTTTACAGGCTTGGCAGTCTGCACAGGACATGTACGGATTCACCGCACAATACATGCCCTGAACGAGGTCGCCAGCGGACTCCAGTACCTGAACAGATATTTCATGGCCAAGCCTTCTCGGATAGGTGAAGAACGGCTGACATCCCCTGATCGCCTGATAATCCGTACCACAGATCCCTACCTGTTGCACACGAACCAGGACGCCCTCACCGTCTGGCTCCTGTATGTCCTCCCAGGCCCATTTCCCTGGTGCGTGCAATATCAGCGCCCGCATCCCTGCTAGAGTTGCTCAATTGTTTGGTACTTCTGGGCAATACGAAGTGCCATTTCAAGGGATTGGTGCGCATTCAGCCGAGGATCTACCGTCGAACGATACCGTAGGTTAAGGTCTGCCTCGCCAACATCGCTAGCGCCTCCAACACATTCGGTGACATCTTCCCCAGTGAGCTCAAAATGCACGCCTCCCAGAACGGATTGCATGCCCGCATGGATTTCAAACGCGGCTTCCAGTTCCGCCAGGATATTATCAAAGCGCCGCGTTTTCATACCACCGGAGGCCGTCTCGGTATTCCCATGCATTGGATCGCAACACCACAGAGCATTCAGTCCTGCACGCTGTGTAGCATCAATAAGTCCTGGCAATGTACTTTCTATTTTGGCAACCCCCATCCGTGTGATGATGACTATGCGGCCACGATCATTAAGGGGATTCAGGTTGCGAAGAAGTGACAACAGATCGCTAGGTGCCATGTCGGCGCCGATTTTAATACCGACTGGATTGCGTATCCCGCGCATATACTCAATGTGTGCGCTTCCTTTGAATAATGTTCGCTTACCAATCCACGGCAAATGCGTGGACAGATTATAAATGTTATCGGAACGGGGGACTTCGCGCGTGAACACTTCCTCGTATGGCAAATGAAGTGCCTCGTGGCTGGTATAAAAGTCCACCCGATTCAACCCACCGATAGGATAATCCGCGACTGTTTCTGCAAAGCGCAGCGCCTCACGAATCTTACTGATGATGGCTTGGTAACTCTTGATGTGCGGCGATTGTTGAGCAAAACCAAGATCCCAGTGGTCCGCGTTATGTATATCTGCAAAGTTACCATCGGCTAGCGACCGCACAAAATTCAGTTGGATGGCCGAGTGATGGTAGGCCTTCATCAGACGCTCAGGGTCTGGAATTCTTGCCTCTGGAGTGAATTCTCGAGCATTGATATTATCGCCTCTGTACGACGGAAGCGACACGCCATTGCGCGTCTCAAACAATTTGCTCCGGGGTTTAGCATACTGCCCAGCAAAACGCCCAACCCTTACAACCGGCATCTTTAGGCCATAAATAAGCACTACGCTCATCTGGAGCAGGATCTTGAGGCGGTTCTTAATAATCTCCTCCTCGCAATCCTCAAAGCTCTCCGCGCAGTCTCCACCCTGAAGCAAAAAACGCTGACCTGCGGCAGCTTCACTCAACTGATCGCGCAAGGCCTCAATCTCCCAAGACGTAACCAGTGGTGGCTGCTGCCTAATCGCATTAAGGACTGTTTGGAGATGCTCCTCATCCGTATAGTCCACCTGTTGAGCGATTTCTTTTGTACGCCAAGAGATCGGACTCCAGTCTGGTCGTGTGTTCTCCATAATTGGTTAAACCTGAAAACGCGGTACTACGAAACACGCCCTGCATCGTTTCTATGGCAACGATATTGTAAGAATTACGTAGACAGTGAAAAAGGGTTAGTTCAATGAGACAATATAGGCTGCTGATCTTTGGTTTCGCTCTCGTCTTCATCATCTTCGGTTGTGATTCTGGAGGTTCCGACGACACTTCTCCAGAAACAGGTGCAGCCATTCTGACACTCAATAATTTAAGTCCGCTCCCGGGGGATTACCACCTGGAGGGCTGGGTTGTAACCTCGGATCTGGCCACGCTTTCACTTGGAAAATTTACTGTAGGTTCGGGTGGTAGACTTTTTAACCTGGCTGGTGAAGAGTTAGCCACTCGCAGACTTGACACCCAATTTCCGCTTGACAGTGCCCGCATTGCCTACATCACGATTGAGCCGCCTGGCGATGTTGACGATTCTCCCTCTATGACTCGACTGATGGGGGGCCTATTCATTGAAGGGAGTGCAGAACTGCGCACAACCGATGTAGAAGGCATTGAGGATGCCTTGGTTCTGGCACGCGGAAACTACATCATAGAAACACCAACCAATGGGCCTAATTCGTTTGAACAAAGTGGCATATGGTTTGTGAATCTAACCGGTGGCCCTCCCGCACGTGGGCTGCGTATAACAACCCCTATTCCCGGCTGGAAGCACCAGGGATGGGTGGACATAGATGGGATTCCACTCAATATGGGAGTGATCTCACACCACAGCCAGCCCGACGATTCGAATATCTACAGTGGTTCCCAACCTGGGTATAATTACCCTGGCGAAGACTTTCTTGTAAATGCCCCTCCCTCCCTCACATTCCCTCTCAGCCTTGCAGGTACGCGGGTAACTGTCTCACTTGAGCCTGACCCCGACCCCGATCCAGAGCGATCACAATTGATCCTTTTCGAAGCGACTGTCCCTGAAACGCCTGAGTCAATTGGTACGACCTACGACATGACCAACCAGGTTGATACCTGGCCTACCGGGAGGATGGTAATTGTCCAGCAGTAATCTTCCGTCTTCAGGCAAAACTTGACAATATGCCCCTCAGAAAAGGGGCCTTGGAAGTTTTTGGGTAAGGTATTTCTGCAGCGGTACCGCCCCACTGATCATGACTATATTCTGGGGGCAGTCATGATTCGTACTGACAGTTAAATTTCGGTTGAACGGGTCTCTGGTATAGCCAATAAATGCGGTGATTTTCTGAATATCACAGACGTTTGTTTTCTAGAGCTTCCTTTAAATTTCTCTGCGCTTACCTGTTTATCCCGCTAATTTGACGGCATGGACGAGTCCACTATTGTCGGATTATGCGAACGGTCAGCACCGGTTCACCGTTTTTCGAGTCGATAGGTACTTTGCCATCGCGGAGGTCACTGTTTGGTGAATTTCGTTCACGATCCGCATAGAGTTTGCACTCCAATCCCACGGCTTCTGTGTTTCAGATAATCCAATCCGGTACGCTAGTGCTGGATGGTCCTTCACTCACCCCGTCAAACAACAACAACTTCCTGAACCCTTTGGGTAACACTCTATAGTTGTGCTCCGCACAGGGAAACGGCTCCTGTTAGCAGGAGAAATCGAAACTGAGTATCTTCTTTGGAAGAGGGGGATGGGTATCTCCGTTTTGTTGCTTTAATTTGACGCTCCAAAAATACAATTTCTGGAGGCCCCTGTCCCTTCGTTCGTGATCTGATGAAACGATGCCTCGCAGGACAAATCAGACCCCATGAATACACGACTTCTTCCATGGGGCCCGCACGCACGCCTGTTTTGCTGTTTCTTGCTTGCGTTCTTATCGGTATTTGGGCTGTGTCACCTAGCCGGGCTCAAGAGTTGCCGGTATACGAGTCCCAGGTCGTAGTTGTGCAGGTTGAGCCGGGTGTAGCTATCGTAGAAGGAGCAGCCAAGACGGGGCTCGAGGTCTTTGACCGTACAGCCGCCGGGTACGGCGTGCACACGATAGAGCGCGTGTTTCCGTTCCTGGATCATGTGCAGCCCACCCCCAAGACCCAGCAGAATCTCGTGGCGCTTCGTCATACTTACTATGTCCGGTACAGCGCGGGCGATGATCCCGAGCGGGTGGCGAAGGCGCTGGCCTCGGTCCCTGGCGTGATCTACGCCGAACCCGTAATCATCAATCGCCTTTTGGAGTCTCAGATCCGCATAGAGCCCGATGATTCATTGTTCAGCGATCAGACCTATCTGCGTCACATGCGTCTCCCGGAAGCCTGGGACATCGTCAAGGGAGAAGACATGAGCCCGCCAGTGGTAATCGCGATCGTGGATGACGGGAGCGATTGGCGGCACGAGGATCTTCTGGCAAACGTGTGGACCAATGCGAATGAGATCCCAGACAACGGCATAGATGACGATAACAACGGCTTTATTGATGATGTGCACGGGGTGAACCTTTGCAACAGAGATGACACCAATAACGATCCATTCGAGCCGAGGCTAAGTGGGCATGGCACCTCCGTAGCGGGCACGGCTGGTGGCGTGACCAATAACGGAATTGGGGTAGCTGGTGCGGCCTGGAATGCCCAACTCATGCATACTTGCGGTTTAAGCTACAGAGGTGTTCTATATGCTGCCGCCAACGGTGCCGACATCGTCAACACAAGCTGGAGCGGAGAAAGCCCCCAGGCGAGTACTTTCGTTGCTCAATCTTTGGATCTTGCAACTGATATGGGCGCGCTGGTGGTAGCGTCAGCAGGCAATGCCAATCTCAATAGCGATCTGTACCGATTTTACCCGAGCAACTACCCTCGCGTACTTTCCGTTGGTGCGACGGCGAAGGATTCGCGGAATCGGGCGAGTTTTACAAACTATGGCAAGACGGTGAACGTTTTTGCCCCTGGCGTTGGCATCATTACTACTGCGGTCGATGATAAATACACCCTTTCAGCAAGCGGAACATCATTTTCGGCCCCTCTAGTAAGCGGTGTGGCGGCCTTGGTAAAGACCCGGTATCCAGACATTTCGCCAGACGCATTGCGGGAACAAATCCGGCTTGCAAGCGAGCGTTTAGACGCAGAGAATCCGGGTCAAGCAGGACGGCTGGGACGTGGGTACGTCAATGCCGAGGCGTCCCTGAAAACGCCTGTTTTTCCGGCTGTGCGCCTGACGCAGTGGACATGGGACGACACTGATGGCGACCGCATGATCATGTCAGGGGAAGAGGTAACCATCAAGGCTGTGTTTGTCAACCATCTGGCGGATGCTCAAGAACTGAGCATAGGACTCACGGGGGCTGAATCGTATCCGTACATTGATCTATCGAATGCGGAGCAAATGGTAGGCCGTCTGACTCGTGGCGACTCCACGGAGGTCACGTTGCGGTTCGTAGTAGCCAACGATGCGCCATCCTCCCGCGTGATACGACTCTATCCACAAATTCGCGACGGTGCGTTCGTCGATGAGCCGGACCAGTTATCCTTTGGAATAAACTCGAGGATCGAGTTGGATCACGCCGCACTCAGCGCGCTCTTTACGTCTACTGGTGGCGCCAGTTGGCGCAGTAATAGCTACTGGGATATCACCACAGTTCCAACTCCGAGCGAGTTGGCTCGGTGGCATGGCGTCGTAGTCAGCCACGGTATTCTGAGCAGGCTCGATCTGTGTCGTAACCGTTTGATGGGGACGTTGCCAAGCGAATTGGGCGACTTGCAAGGGTTAGAAGATCTGCGGCTATGCGAGAACTCGATTACCGGGGAGATTCCTCCTGAACTGGGCAAATTGACACAGTTACAATGGCTGGATCTGAATCGCAATTCGCTCACCGGGGAAATCCCCCGTGAGTTGGCAAACCTTTCACAGGTACAATACCTTTCGCTACGGGACAATGCCCTTTCCGGGGAGATTCCCCGTGAGTTGGCAAACCTTTCGCGGTTACAATACCTTTCGCTGCGGGACAATGCCCTTTCCGGGGAGATTCCCCGTGAGTTGGCAAACCTTTCACAGTTACAATACCTTTCGCTGCAGGGCAATGACCTTTCCGGGGAGATTCCTCGTGAACTGGTCAACCTGCAGCTACTGCTAAGGCTGGAGCTGAATCATAATTCGCTTACTGGGAAAATCCCTCATGAATTGGAAAACCTGTTGCAATTGCAATGGCTGTGGCTAGGCGGCAATAGGTTTACTGGGGAGATCCCCAGCGAACTGGGCAACATGATTCAACTGCAATGGCTGGATCTGGGCGTCAACTCACTCTACGGGGAAATCCCCAATGAATTGGGAAACATGTCGCAATTGCAAAATCTGAGGTTGAGTGGCAATTTGCTTACTGGAGAGATCCCCGGTGAACTGGCTAACCTGACGCAATTGAAATGGCTGCATCTGAGCGGCAACTCACTTACTGGGGAAATCCCCGACGAATTGGGTGACCTTTCACAGTTGAAAGGGCTTTATCTCAGCGACAATTTGCTCACCGGGAAAATTCCCAGTGAGCTGGGCAACCTCTCGCAACTGACAGCGCTGCACCTCCATGATAACGCCTTTACGGGCAGGCTACCAAGGAGTCTCATGCAGTTGACGAATCTGAGGGTCCTACACTTCATTCGCTCGGGCCTCTGCGCACCAGGAGATGACGCGTTTCAAATGTGGCTCAATAACATCCGGCATAAAAGCGGTCCAACCTGCTCTGGAGTCCATTTTGCAGATAGCGTGGCGGATCAATCATTTCCGCGCGCGCAGCCCATTGTCACGGTTGTCTTGCCCGAAGCTATAGGGGCGTCTCCGATTAACTACACGCTAACTCCCGCATTGCCGACGGGATTAGCGTTTGACCAAGCAAACCGCACCATTAGTGGGTTGCCGACGGTAGTCACGCCGGCTACGCCCTATAGGTACAAGGCCACCGATGCGCACGGATCCACGGACAGTCTGTCCTTTAGCATAGAGGTGTATTCTCCGGTCAGTGCCGAGCATGAATCATTGCCGGAAGAATTCGTCCTGCACGGCAACTTTCCTAACCCCTTCCGGCATACTACGCAGTTGTTGATGGATCTCCCGTGGCCCGCCCGTGTGACGGTTGAGGTGATAGATGTGATAGGTCGCCGCGTACTTACGACGCCTTCGACTGATCTGAACGCCGGATGGCAACGCAGCGTAGATCTCACTATGGCTGCGCTGCCTTCGGGGCTTTACTTGTACAGGGTACATGCATCACTGCCACGTGGGCGCGTTGTACACGCTGGACGCTTTGTGCATGTCCGGTAAAGGATCTGCATCAGGCTACTTGGAAACGGATACCTGGGCGCGCCTCAGTAGAGGTATACGGTCGCCCCTGTCTGGGGGGCATGCAGGGGGCCGCCCCACTACTCAGGTCTGTTTTCTGGCTGCTGACTTTTCCGATGACAGCAACTTCGAGTTGTCAGTTCCACCAAACCCAAGATTGACAATCAAAATCATACGGGAAAACCACTTGACACCAATTTCAATAATTGTTTTTTATAGAAAGCCGAAACGTCCAGGGTATTGCATTGTCATTTCTATGTACAGACACTCTGGCATCTGCATCGCTGTAAATTCCTTGAGCACACGAAAAACTCGCTAGGCGCATCACGTTATAGCAGCACAAGTTTCGAAGCAGATCTACCCGCAATGTGAAGGTCACCGGAACATTAGGAGAAGGGTGCTGTAACGAGGCGCATGATCAATTCAGTTAATTCCTTTCCCTCGCGTTCAGGGGGTAGATATCGTGTTAGAGCACATACATTCCGGTGGGTGCGCTCCTCTGTTGTGGTTGGTTTGCTGGTCACTGTGAGTCTTGCCGGGTGTTCAATGGCACCACGCCTAGAGGACCCGGCGCAACCACTTCCCGAACAATTTGAAGCTGCTGCGCTTACTGATCAGAGTGCACAGCACTACTGGTGGCACGGTTTTGGAGATCCGTACCTGAACCAGTTGGTAGATTCGGTCATCGCACGAAATCTAGACCTTCGTGTTGCTGTGGCCCGCGTCGCAGAAGTGCAGAATCAATTTCGTATTGCACGGTCTGAGCAGTATCCATCCATGGAATTGTCTGCACGGCGTGATCAGCAGGATATTCCCTCCAATGTTGGTATCGGGGGGCAGATAGGCGATCGCTTCGACGTACCAGGAGCACCTGCATTTCCCGACCGGTTCGATTATACAACCTATAGCGCCTCACTTGGGTTTGCGTACGAAATAGACTTCTGGGGGCGAGTGCGCGGGACAAAGCAGGCGGCGTTGCAGGAGTTTTTTGCCACGCAGTCTGACGTGCGTACCGTACTTCTGGGAGTCATTGGAGAGACTGTTGCGACCTATTTCGAGATTGCTTCCCGTCAACGCACCCTTGAGTTGACACAAGAAAGCGTACGTATCCTGGCTGAACGTGCGGAGATTCTGTCTGATCGGTATCAACGAGGCCTGGTCTCCCCCCTGGAATATCACGCCACGCAGCAGCAACTTCATGCTGCAATGGCAGACCTGCCCGTGCTCGAAAGCCAACTGGATGCAACTCGAGGGCGACTGACGCTGCTTTTGGGACGCTACCGGATGCCGGTGGATACCATGCTTGTCCCCGAAAGCGCGTATGTCTATGCGTTGGAGGAAATACCGAGCGGGTTACCTTCAGATTTACTGCAGGAGCGGCCGGATGTGGTTGCGGCGTTTCAGCGCTTAGAAGCTGCCCGCGAACGCATTGGAGCCGCGCGCGCCGTTCAGTTTCCCAGTTTTTCACTGACCGGAGCAGCTGGCACACAAAGCAGCATGCTCTCTGATATTGTGCAAACTAGTCAGAACTTCTGGCTTTTTGGCGCTGGTTTGACCGCCCCCATCTTCAACGCCGGTAGGATCCGCGCGAACATCCGGGTGGCTTGGGCCCAGTATGAGCAGTTGGCGCTCCAATATGAGAAAACCGTGCTCATGGCCTTCCGGGACGTCGAGGCAGCACTTATGAACTACGGCAAGTTGAAGGAACGCCATGAATCCCTTACAGCCGCTCAAGCTTCGGCCCGTGACAGAGTCCAGATTCAGGAGCTTCGCTATCTCCGGGGAACAGGCGACTATCTAGGCCTGCTGGACGCGCGGCGCAATCTTGTCCTCTCGGAAATCGGGTTAACGGAATCCCGTCGCAGCTTGGCCGAGGCCCGCTTAGCGGTGCATCGATCCCTTGGCGGGACCTGGATTCAGGAAGGGTCAGAGCGCAATCTTGAAGCGCCTTAGGATTTTCCCTCTGGCACGGCCCAGACATTTGCAGCGGTCACAAAACGAGGAAGACTCGTAACCAGATCCAGTTCAGGTGCCGATAGCATCGTTTCAGATTCTGGCTCTCGCCGGAAAGTACAGCACCTCCTCACTCATCCTTTGGGTACTGTCCGAGACACTACTCCGTTTAGTGCGCATTCATGTGCATGCGAAGGACCGATTGACTTTAATGACTAGGGATTGCTCTATTTCACTTCAAAATTGATGTTCCGAAGTAGTTTGATGCGTGGGGATTCTTACCAGAATCGACAGGAACCTGGCGATTTACATCGGTAGAATTGACGGCCTAACTTATAAATATGAACGCACACGACTTCTAGAATCTCATAAGATGCCAATGAGCACGATTAGATACCTTGCCCTTCTTACATTCGCTGCCTGCTTGATAGGAGGATGTGCTACCAAAGAAGAAATTGACCCTGGAGCAACGGCTGAAACTATTTTATTGACTGAGTCCTTACGAATCGGCGATGAAGCCACCATGGATACGGTTTATTTTGACAATATTGACGACGTAGAAGTTGACACACAGGGGAATATCCTTGTGTCGGATAACGCATATCCTGGTTTTCGCATCTTTTCACCCGACGGTGCGCTCACTCATGAAATCGGCAGCGAGGGTGAGGCCCCAGGAGAATTTCAGTATCATCCTCTGCTTACAGTCGGCGCAAAGGACTCCGTATTTGCGTTTGATGGCGATAACGGCCGATTAACCGTGTATTCTCCTGGTGACTACCGGTTGACCCGCATGGTAAACCTAGCCGCACATGTCCCTGATCACGTTAGTGCATATGATGTACTGGCTGTGCTACCCGAAGGCTTGTTTGTCGAATTCGATTATTACACAGACGAAGTCACCCCGGACGAGAATGATTGGCCTGTGGAAATCAAGTTTCTGAATCATTCTGGTGGGGTTTTGAGAGATTCGATCGTACTAATTCCATCCTACCAACTCACATTGATTTCTGGGAGGACTGTCCACCCACGTCTATGGGGACGGGAGTCCTTCATTATCTCAAGTTCGGATGGACTTGTTCACGCTGGATGGAACGAGACTATTCAAGTTCGCACCGCCTCTCTTAATGGTATTGTCGGCGAATTTGTTATCCCCCACTCTCCTATACCCCTCACTTTGGATGAAATCAATGAAAGGATCTCCCGATATCCCACAGAATGGCAGGTTCAATTTCGCGCAGATATGCCGGACACCAAACCCGCATTCAATGCAATGGTGCTTGACGACGAAGACCGATTGTGGATGCAACTCAGTTGGCCAGCGGATTCAATAAAAACTGATTGGCTTGTGATTGAACCGTCAACAGGCGATGTAGTAGCCAAAACCTCGCTCCCAGTGACTGCAAAAATCATGAAGATTCGTCAAGGAAAAGCCTATGGCGTCGTGGATGACGGGCAAGACGTGGTGACGGTTTGGGAAATCAGTAGCTCACCGTCACACGGGGGTTGATATGAAGACCGTACAGTTTCAGCGATGAAGCACGCAAAACGCAGGTCAGGAAACATGTACCATTTGTGTGCAATACATGCTGCGCAACCATCTTGATTGACGCGTATGTTTGAGCATCCACGGAGGGACTGATTCGCGGATGATCCTACGCATGACAAATCGTGGACTCATTGGAGACATTTCTTCAGAATCTTTTTGTACAGTAAATTCCTTGGCAAGCAGTGCATCAATCACTATTGAAGTAAAACCAAAAGTCTAAACCATGAATGACTCCACCAAATCAGTCACTTTCACGCTTCTGATCACCCTATTGGCTACTGGATGTGGCACGGAAGCTCCTCGCTCTATCACAGCAGTGTCTTGGGGAGGCTCATATGGACAGGCCGTCAACGAGGCGGTGAATATTCCATTCGCCGAAGAGATGGGCATCAATGTTGGGGTCGAGGACTATAACGGAGGCCTTGCCCAGATCCGCGCACAAGTGGAAATTGGCAACATTCATTGGGATGTAGTGGATCTGGAATTCGCCGACGCGGTGCGGGGATGCGACGAAGGACTTCTGGAACCGATCGACACCGACATATTGCCGCCTGGCCCCGATGGAACACCCGCGATTGAAGATTTTGTGGCAGAAAGCCTGACCGAATGTGGTGTAGGCAATCTCTATTGGTCAAGTGTGTATGCTTACAGTGAGGCAACAATTACTGGTCCCAAGCCCACTACGATGGCTGACTTTTTCGACTTGGAGACCTTCCCTGGTCGCCGGGGGATGAGGCGAGCACCCCAGGTGAATCTTGAGTGGGCATTGATCGCAGACGGGGTACCCCTGGATCAGGTGTACGCCACCCTGGATTCCCCCGAAGGAGTTGAGCGTGCTTTTGCGAAACTCGAAACCATAAAGGACGAAGTAATCTGGTGGGAGGCAGGTGCCCAGCCGCCGCAAATGCTGGCCGACGGAGAAGTGATCATGACCACAGCTTATAACGGTCGTATCTTCAACGCACAAGTGCTTGAAGATCAACCATTCGTAATTGTTTGGGACGGACAAATGCTTGATGTGGGACAGATCGGAATTGTCCGAGGTACTCCGCGCCTGAGCGAGGCATTGGAATATGTTGTCTTCGCAACTAGTGCTGAATCATTGGCGCGGATCGGGAGGCGAATCTCATATTCCCCCGTGCGCAAGTCCGGGATGCCCCTGGTGACTACTCACATTGTGGCTGGAGTAGACATGGAACCACACATGCCTGCGAGTCCCGCCAATACGCAGCGTGCCCTGCGTTTCAACTCAGCTTGGTGGGTTGACCACCAGGACGAAATGAACGAACGGTTCAGTGCATGGCTGGTCAATTGAGATTAACTACGACTAGTGGCACCGCGACTGCGGGGATGTAATTGGGCTTCCCGTATGCCGAAGCCATCACCTGCGTTTACTACGGCCTATTCCGCAAAATCTCCGCATTCAATCAGGATTTCCATTCACGGATTCTGACTCCGGGCAGGTACGTGTGAGACGTATTTATTGGGAATAAATACTCGACTGCCCAAGACATTCAAGTCCTTTTTTGTGTTTCACTTTGAACAGATACTGAAGAGCAATCGCTAGGTTGACAAAGCCATGAATAAGCACTGTTGGGGCTGCACATGATCTACTCCCACGAAAAACCACGTCAATTCTGGAAGCCAGAAACTGTATCTACGGACTGCTA
>VXLY01000085.1 GCA_009841335.1 Rhodothermaceae bacterium
ACCTAAGCCCTGGAATAAGAAATCTCAACTTTTCACAATAATAGCCGAAGAGCCACCTTTGTTTGTTGAGAATATGCGTGTTTTTGTGGGATAGCCGGAGCAATTGACTGATTCTAACACGTAATGGATACGTCAGTAAGTGAATTCACTTTGTTGAGGTTCCCCCCTCTAATCCAGACTTTATCCAGCAAGCTACTCTTGCTAGATTTGAGTTAATGTTGATCATTGACCAATGCTAATGGTTTACGTGCTCAGCATGTGAACTGCAATCAATGGAAAGCACAAGATTTGACGAGATTACGGCACTCTGCAAGCGCAGGGGATTTGTTTTTCAGTCTTCTGAGATATACGGTGGACTGGGAGCCACCTATGACTACGGCCCCTTGGGCGTTGAACTGAAGCAAAATGTGCGCGAGCAGTGGTGGCGCGACATGGTTTATGCCAACGAAAATATCGAGGGCATTGACGCCGCAATACTGATGCATCCGAGAGTATGGAAAGCTTCTGGGCATGTTGATGCATTTCACGACCCCCTGATTGATGATAAAGCATCAAAGCGTCGATATCGTGCTGATCAACTTATTGAGCAACACATAGACCGCCTGCGGTCAAAAGGCAAAACGGAACGTGCAGATACAGTGCAAAAACGATTCACGGAGGCACTCAATGCAGAGGATATGCCGAAAGCGCTCCATTCGCTTATTCTATCAGAAGAAATTCGTGGCCCTGACTCGGGAGCATTCGACTGGACTGATGTACGTCAGTTCAATATGATGTTCGAAACAAAAGTGGGAGCGCTTGCTGGTGAGGACTCCTCAATCTATCTGCGCCCCGAAACGGCACAGGGTATCTTCGTGAATTTTCAGAACGTATTGTCGACTTCACGCGTGCAGATTCCATTTGGCATTGCCCAAATTGGCAAAGCTTTCCGCAATGAAATTGTTGCACGACAGTTCATTTTCCGGATGCGTGAATTTGAGCAAATGGAAATGCAATACTTCGTGCGGCCAGGTACGCAACATGAGGCATATGAGCTATGGCGTTCGCGCAGGTGGGACTGGCATGTACGGAACGGCATCCCGGCGTCGAAACTTCGCTGGCATGTCCACGAAAAGCCCGCTCATTATGCTGATGCAGCCGTTGATATTCAGTATGAATTTCCAATTGGATGGCAGGAGATCGAGGGTATCCACTCCCGGACGGACTATGATCTCCGAAGGCATCAGGAGTACTCTGGAAAAAAGATGCAAATCTTTGATCAGGCATCAGGTAGCAGATTCATCCCATTTGTGGTCGAAACCTCTGCCGGATTGGATCGAACGGTCTTGATGCTGCTTTGTGAAGCCTATCGTCAAGACACCATTGAAGGGAGAAGCCGTACGGTCATGGCATTCGCTCCATCCGTGGCTCCCATAAAGGTTGGTGTATTCCCGTTGCTGCGTAGAGACGGCATGCCGGAGCGTGCCCGTGCCATCACGGATACGCTCAGACGCGAGTGGAACGTGTTCTATGACGAAAAAGGATCCATAGGTAAGCGTTACCGCAGGATGGATGAGGCGGGTGCACCGCTATGCATTACAATTGATCGCGAGACCCTCGAAGGGGAGGGGGTCACTGTTCGCAACCGAGATACACTGGAGCAGGTACGGATAGCCGATGATCAGGTACCAGCGTTTGTTTCGGACGCAATGCGTGGTGTTTAGCTGGAGGCTTGGTCCTCGACAGCCTGCCAGACTCTGAGTGCGTTGCCTCCGAGGATCTTTTCGATATCTTCGTCCGAATACCCGCGGCGCAGTAATTCGGCAATCAGATTGGGATACGTAGATACATCCTCCAAGCCTTCGGGCAGCGCGGTCACGCCGTCGAAATCACTGCCAATACCGACATGGTCAATCCCAGCTAATTCGACAATATGGTCAATGTGGTCTACCAATTCCGGCAACGTGCCCAACGGATTTGATTTTCGCTGAGATTCACGATAGCGGGCCCCCTCTTCGCTGTCGGGAGAGATATTGTTTTCTTCCAGATGGTCTTCGATCGCGGCGGACAATGCTCGTCCGGGCTCCTGATATTCGCCACGAACGAAAGAAGAGCCGTAACTGACCATGATTACCCCGCCCTTGGCAGCCGTTGCCTGGATGAGTTCGTCGCTCAAATTACGCTCCCAGCCCGGCGTAAAATGCCGGGCAGAAGAGTGGGTTGCAAGTACGGGTGCACTGCTGCGACGCAGAACTTGGGATATAGTGCTGTCGGTCAGATGGGAGATATCTATGATCATGCCCAGTCGATTCATATGGTCTACGACCTCTTCTCCAAGTGGGCTGAGACCATTCCACGTTCGCGTTGAATCGTAGGAGGAGTCACACAACTGATTGTCTCTTCCGTGTGTAAGTGTGATGTAGCGGATACCCCGTGCGTAGTAGTGTTCCAGATCTGCCACGCTGTGAATCGGCGCCCCATTCTCCATGCCCATAGGCAGCGAAATCAGCCCTGCCGTCTTGTGCTCTGCCAAATCAGATGACCGAGTAGCAATGGCAAACTTGTCCGGCGCATGCGCAACAAATCCCTCTACCATGTCAATCAGTGAATCTGCAAGACTTTGAGCTGAGCCAGGAATATCCTGGCGTGCGCTCGGGATGTAAATCGACATGAATGGAGCATTCAACCCACCAGCTACTGCTCTTGGATGGTCAAAATCACCCCCGATGGTTTCCTGACTGATATCTTCTGTGTACCGGGTCATGCGATAGGGTACATCAATGTGCCCGTCAATAATTAGATATTCTTCTGCAAGCTCTTGTGCCCGTTGCATGGTATAGTCGGTATTGTCTTGTGCGCAGCTTGCAAAAAGGAGTAGGGACAGAAAAACTAGTCGTCGCATGTTAATCTTGGATGTAATGTATTCAACCGTGGCGTGCAATATCAGGATGTTTAGAACGAGGTCACAGCGCCCGTGCAATAGCTCCTAGATCGGACCTGCCATCGGCATCTGGGATCGGCGCAACTACACGGCTATGAGTGTTTGTATGAGTGGCTCCAAGGACCCGCGCGATTGATTCCAAATGTCTCATTTAATCGATTCAGTTATGGCATGATGCCATTGACCTTATCGGGCGGTAGCTTGTCCGCGAACCTCACGTATAACGGTCACATTGACCTGACCGGGATACGTCAACTCATTTTGGATGCGCAAAGAAATATCCTCCGCAAGCTCGTGTGTCCTTTTGTCGGATATTTTATTTTGCTGAACGATAACGCGGAGTTCACGCCCTCCCTGGATTGCATAGGCCAGTCCAACACCTTCAAATGATTTGGCGATCCCCTCCATATCCCTCAGACGTTCGAGATACTCTTCACGGCGTATGTGGCGAGCACCCGGCCTGGCCCCACTGATGGCATCGCATACCTGTACAATAGGTGCGTACAGCGTGGTCATTTCAATTTCGTCGTGGTGCGAGCCTACGGCGTTGCAAATTTGCTCATGTTCTTTGAAGCGTTTGCAGTACTCCATGCCGACGAGTGCATGGGGTTGGTCATCAGATTCCTGGAGAACTTTACCAATGTCGTGCAAAAGACCTGCGCGCCGGGCCATACGGGCGTCGAGCCCCATCTCTGCCGCCATAAGTGAACAGAGTCGTGCTACCTGAACACTGTGGCTGAGTAAGCTTTGGCCGTAGCTTGTCCGGTATTTCATTTTCCCGACAATCGAGGTGAGGCCCTTTTTCATCCCACGCAGTCTAAGCTCAAGAACGGTGCGTTCGCCGATCTCCTGGATCTCCTCCTCGACAGCTTTTTGGGCTTTACTTACGAATTGCTCGACGCTCGCAGGATGAATACGGCCATCTCGGATGAGATTGCTTAATGCTATCCGTGCTATTTCGCGCCTATAGGGATCAAATGAGCTGATTACGACAGCGCCGGGGGTATCGTCAATTAGCAGATCCACGTGTGCAGCGGTTTCAAATGCACGAAGGTTTCGTCCCTCTCTTCCGATTATGCGTCCCTTAATACCTTCAGAGGGCACGGGAACCACTGATACCGAATTCGAATCAACCTCGTCTCTCACGAGCCGTTGCATCGTGGTGAGGACGATTTTCTGCGCTTCATGTTTGGCAGTGCGCTGTTTTTCGTCCCGAATTTCCAAGAGCTCCAAGGCAGCCTCTTCTCGCGCCTTCTCAACGATCTCCTCTCGTAGGTGTTGAAGTGCCTGATCCTGAGTAAGGCCAGCGATAACCTCCAGTTTCTTAATGCGATCGTCGATGAGCGAGTTGAGCCTGTGTTCCTTGGCATCCAGGCCATCTATACGCTGGGAGGCTTGCTGCACCAACTCATCAGCGCTCGCACGCAGGGTCTCTGCCTGGCGGTTGATCGTTTCACTTTCAGCTTGAAGAAGCGCAATCGCTTCCGCTGCGTCCCCCAAGAGTTTTTGTCTTTTTGTTAAGCGCCGGTTCCTGTTGTTGAGCTTCTTGCGTTGGCGATCATTCTTTGCTCTGGACCTTTGTTTATCCTGCTCCAGTTGAGCCTGTTCTTTCTCCAAGGTGGTACGTTGAGCATTGAATTCAGCACGTTCATGGTCAAGCTCTGATCTAGCCTTCTTAAGGGCCTCCGCTCTCAAGGCGGAAGACTCTTTTTCTGCTAGGGTAATAATTGCTGATGCTTGTTCGCGTGCACTCCTAAGTTTGCCCTTGGCAGTTTTAGCAGATATCCACCAAGTAACAACCAGGCCTGCACAAAAAGCTACGATGGCAACGGCCAACAACAGGACGGCTGGCGAACCGTCCATGTCTTTATGATTTTTCCCTATGGATGGGGTTACCGTTTGGATATGGAAGGGTTCCTTGGCAAAAGCGTGGGAAAGGCTCGGGTTCCAGAAACTCCAGAACTATTGTTTGTTTCGGGTATCGATTTATGTTCAAACCTAACCGAGGGGATTGGCGGCTTTGGCAGGGGCTGCTCAAGCTTAGACAGCTGTGATTAGTCAAAAAAGTGTCCGCGGGCGCCCGCAACGGTGGGTGTGAACCCCAAGGTACAAGATGGGGAGTTGCTCAAACCTTTCCATCGTCCCCTGCGTGATCACGACCTCTATCGAGGTTGGGGCCTGATGTCCAGGCCTGAAGGGTAACTCCCTTTATTGATAGTGTCGGTTCACATGCCTAAACCACTACGGACGCTCCGGGATAAGCAGGGTACAGTGACGCCGCAATCCAGTTCCCTACTCCTGGATAGAAATCGGATCAACCTCCGCTAACACTTCGGACAACTTGCGGTCAAGATGGTCTGTTTCGCGATCAAGCGCGGCCACTAAGACATCAGAAGTCTCCCTTGCCCCATCTAGTTCTTCGGCCAAAAACAAGGCTGTTACGACAGCAGCTACAAGATCCGGTTGGTCTGGGTGCTGCTCCTTAAATGCACGCATGCGCTGATCTACACGCCGTGCCACATCCTGCATAGTCTCTACATCACCGGCTTGCACAAGCAGAGGATAATCTCGATCAAGAATACGCACTTTGAGGGGTTGGTGCATGGATCAGTTCTCCCTCTGGTCAAAGAGTAGATAATTGTCTATAGTCTTAATGAACTTATTGATCCGGTCGAGAAACTCCTGCTCGTTTTCATCAAAAGTGAGCACCGTGTTTGTGGGCTCGATATTTGAGGCAGCCTCGAGTTCTGCAATCTGCTCTGCGAGTTTTCGATTCTGTAACCTCAGGCGCTTGATTTCTCGTGCGGCGGCTTCGACCCGGTCACGAAGACGTCGCAGTGACTTGGCCCCCCTAAGCGCGATGGTGGGTTGCATATCAAACCCTTGGCCGACTGGTGGCAGGTCAGGATTCTGTGCGGGAGGCGGATTTTCAATGAGCATACTAGAAACAACCTTAACCAAATCTTTTACGACTCAAATTAAGGTAATGGTTCATATTGACATTGTCAAATCCCCTTAAGCACGTAACTCTGCGTCAAATTGTGTAGAAAGAGTTGTAACAATGATTTGAACAACGTGGTCAATCTCTTGATCTCGAAGGGTCCGATTTGCGCCAAAGCGCAATGAAAATGCCACACTTTTTTTGCCTGGTGCAATCCCCTTACCCGTATAGATATCAAATATGTCCACGTTCTTGAGGAGTTTCCGGCCAGCCTCGCGGATTTTATTGATCATGGCACCAACAGGCTGTTGCGAATCTACGACCATAGCAATATCCCGCTCAACAACGGGGTAACGTGGTACGGGAGAATAAACGGCAGCTGGCTGTTCTTCACATATCAGTGCCAATCTGGTCCAATTAAACGTGGCAAAGAAAACAGGATCAGGCAAGTCGTAGGCTGCCTGTATCTCATCCGAAAGACGAGCGATAGTCCCGATCCATTTTTTATTAACGGAAAGTGTTATGTGATGGGCTGTAATATCTGTCGGCTCAACGCACGGCTCCATCTGAAGAAAATCAAGATTCAATAGGCTTAACAGCTTCTCCACATCGCCCTTGATGTCAAAGAAGTCCGCCAGAGGGATGCTGCCGTCCCAGCTCTGTGGTCGTACCGGGCCGCTAATTCCGAATAGGAGCACTTCATATTCAGAGTAATTCTCTATGAAGGCTGCTTCATGCCCACTGAGGTGAAAGACATGCCCCAATTCATAAAACCGGAGCGCCCGTCGTCCGTGGTTAGCATTGTGTTGCATAACATTCAACATTCCCGGCAGGAGTGAAGGTCGCAAGGTTGCCATGGAGCGAGACACCGCATTCAAGGTGCGTACAGGCGGATAATCTGCTGCAGTGACCGCTTGGCTGAACTGCAGGGCCTGTTCATCTGGCAACAGACTGTTTGTATAGATTTCTCGGAATCCATGACCATTCAGATAGGCGTGAACACGCTCACGCAGCAAGTCAATGGGGCGCGTGACCGGAACAGATACAGGTAACGGTGCTGACTGCTGTGCCTTGATTTGACGGAATCCATAGATACGTGCAATCTCTTCAATCAGATCAATCTCCAAATGGATGTCAGGCCGGTAGCTAGGTACCGTGCATGAGATTGTGTCACATGCTTCCTGTGGGTCAAATCCCAGCGATGTTAGGATTCGCAGGATATCCCTTCGTGGGATTCGTATACCTAGGATTTTGGGTACACGGGCAACCCTTAAATCAACCCTGGTTGTTGTCAGGGGATGGGGATGCGCATCCACGATCCCTGGGGTAACTGATCCACCTCCCAGTTCTGCAATCAGCGCGGCTACGCGTGTGGTAGCCCATGCCTGACTGTCTGTATCAACACCCCGTTCGAATCTGTAGGATGCATCTGTTGACATGCCCAAAGCCCTGGCAGACTTTCTTGTCCGGGAAGGGCAGAACCATGCGCCTTCAATCAACACATTGGAGGTGGTTTCGTCAACTTCAGAGTTTTCTCCTCCCATGATGCCTCCAATCGCTACCGGCCGCTCGCCATCACAAATCAGGACAACTCCCTCAGGCAACAAATGCTTTTTGCCATCAAGTGTGGTAAACTCCTCGTTCTTGACAGATTCCCGGACTACAATTCTTTGTTCAGCTATACGGTCATAGTCGAATGCGTGTAAAGGCTGCCCGCATTCATTCATGACATAATTGGTCGCATCAACAACATTGTTGATGGAACGAAGCTCAATGGCCTCCAGTCGTTGCTTCAACCAGGCAGGGGAGGGGCCAACTTTTATGCCTGTGACAATCATTGCCGCATACCGGCGACACATGTCGGGACACTCGATGTCGACCTTGATACGTTGGGTCGTTTCACCACCATCTGATGGAATGGTGATCACGGGACGTTTTAGCGGCACGTTTTGCAGTGCGGAAACGTCTCGGGCTACCCCTATGTGACTGGTTGCATCCGCCCGGTTTGGGGTGATGGCAATGTCCAGAACCGTATCATTCAGCTTCTTTCCCTCTCTTTCCATATAGTCAAGCAAGGGCTCGCCAATCACCGCGTTTTCTGATAGGACCATGATACCGCTGTGGTCATCGGACAGTCCAAGTTCATCTTCTGCACAGATCATCCCCATGGATGTCTGGCCACGGATTTTGGATTTTTTGATCTTGAGTACTTTATCGTCGATGATCAGATGAGTGCCGATTGTTGCTACTGGTACCCGTTGGTCAGCGGCAACATTGGGAGCACCGCAAACGATTGGGATTAGTTCACCCGTTCCCAGATCAATATCGCAAAGCGTCAGGCGGTCAGCGTTGGGGTGCGGACGCACGGATACCACGCGTCCTACGAAGACGCCGTCCAACGATGGACCGAGATGCAGAATCTCCTCAACCTCAAGCCCAGACATCGTCAGAGCATGTGCAAGGTCCTCCGGGGAATACTCATGCGCCACATACTCGGACAGCCAGTTATAAGAGATCTTCATGGCAATCAGAACTGTGCTAAAAATCGCACGTCGTTTTCGTAAAAGATGCGGATATCATCGATACCGTACCGGAGCATGGCGGGGCGCTCTATACCCATGCCGAAGGCGTATCCGGTGTAGCGCTCGGAGTCAATACCGACGGCTTCTAGAACGTTGGGGTGAACCATGCCACTGCCCAGGATTTCCATCCAGCGACCGCCTTCTGGACGATCAGGCAAGTCCCACCAGATGTCTACTTCACCACTTGGTTCCGTGAACGGAAAGTAGCTGGGGCGGAATCGCATCTTAACCTCGTCACCAAAAAATGCACGTGCGAAGCCGGAAAGCGTGTGCTTGAGGTCGGCCATGGTTACGCCCTGATCCACGACCAGTCCTTCTACTTGATGAAACAGGCAATAGGACTTATAGGTGATGGCCTCGTTGCGAAAAACTCGCCCTGGCGCGATCAGGCGGAACGGGGGTTCCCCAGCCATCATTGTTCGAATCTGTACGGGAGAGGTATGTGTGCGCATCATGGCTCCGGCCCGGCCTTCTCCCGGCTCTTCAACAAAGAGCGTATCCTGCATGTCTCGGGCGGGGTGATCTGCCGGAAAATTGAGCGCGGAAAAGTTATGCCAGTCATCCTCAATTTCAGGCCCTTCGGCGATCGCGAAGCCCATGTGCTTAAATATATCCGTGATCTTGGCTAGGGCAAGCGTAATGGGATGTCTGGACCCGGCCCATTGGCTGCGTCGTCCGGGCAGTGTAAGGTCAATATCACTGGCGTTTGAAACCTTTACTCGGTATTGCTCAATGGCAGACTCAAGTGCGGTTTGGGCTTCTTTACGCAGGGCATTTAGCAGCTGTCCGGCGCTACGCCGATCCTGTTTGGGTAGATCGGGGATGGTCTTGAAGAGCTTGGGGATCACGCCGCGTCGTTGTCCTAGGAACCGGATACGGAATTCCTCGGACTTGGCGGGTGTGTCGAGTTCTGCGCCCGCAATCTCCTCAGAGAAGGTTGCAGCGACCGTTTTCAGATACTCTAGATTTGTCTCCATTCTACCAAAACAAGAAACCCGCCAAGCCTGCGTGAGCAGGGGCGGGAATGTTTCTCACCAATCTACATTCGGCCCCTAGCCAAGCGAGGTGCCGCTAAAAAAGAATGAACTGGATATTTGTGTCATCATCAGGTACCGTGTGCTTCCTGAACAACACGCGCGAAGGTTGCAGGCTCATTCATAGCTAAATCAGCAAGTACCTTTCGATTGAGCGCGATTCCCTCCCTGCGGAGGGCACCCGCCAGACGGGAGTAGGTTGTACCATTCAGCCGGGCAGCTGCATTAATCCGAATAATCCAAAGTCGACGGAACTGCTGTTTACGTTTGCGGCGGTCCCGGTACGAGTACTGGAGTCCCTTTTCGACCGAGTGTTTAGCTACGGTGTAGACCTTACTCCGGCTTCCCCAGTACCCTTTGGCCATGCCAAGGACTTTCCTGCGTCGTTGGCGTGAAGCTACTCTATTACGTGCGCGTGGCATAATTATCAGCGAATTTAGGGATCACCTATCCATCACTTGGACGAACCCAGTAGACGATTCATGCGCGGTTCATCGGTTTTGTCGACGAGGGTTTTCTTACCAAGCTCCCGTTTGCGCTTACGGCTTTTCTTAGTCAGGATATGGCTTTTGAAAGCATGCGCACGCTTCAAGCGCCCGGATGCAGTTCGGACAAATCGTTTTTTGGCCCCGCTGTTGGATTTTGTCTTCGGCATAGTTCCGAAATAATCAAGACGACATTTAACAGCAGCTGGATAAATTGTGTTCCTGCAAAACGTAAGTCTTTCACTTGGTTTTTTGGGGAGCAAGTATGACGGTCATGCGCCGGCCCTCCATCCGCGGTTCCTGATCCAACTGGGCAACATCCTTCAATGCATCAATGAAGCGTGCCAGGATAATCATCCCCTGCTCCTTATAGATAATATCCCGTCCTCTGAACTGTACATAGGCACGCACCTTGTGGCCATCGGAAAGAAATTCGTGGGCGTGCTTTGTCTTGAACTGGAAGTCGTGCGTGTCAGTGCGGGGCCGAAAACGGATTTCTTTGAGTTGCGTGTGATGCTGTTTTTTGCGGGCATCGCGCTCCTTCTTATTCTTCTCGTATAGAAACTTGCCGTAGTCCATAATCTTACAAACTGGAGGATCGGCATTTGGTGCAATTTCCACCAGATCCATGGACTGTTCGTCAGCCATATCCAAGGCATCCTGCAGGTCATACACACCATGCTTACCTCCTGGATCCACTACGCGGACTACATCTGCCTCAATGGCGTCGTTAATACGTATCTGTATGCGTTTTGCGATGATGTTATAAGTTTAGTTTCGAAGAAAGACAATCCAAGGTATATACACCTTGTCAGTGGGTCCTAATGGATTCGAACCATCGACCTCTACGATGTCAACGTAGCGCTCTAACCAACTGAGCTAAGGACCCCTGCGCGCATCACTGCAAATTACGGACTTAAACGCTATAGATGTATTATGTGCACAGAGTTGGATCCTGCTTATGGTACAGGGAATGTCAAGTACGGAATTTCACGGGGCTAGTTCCTGCCTGAGTTCTTGAGTCGTTTGGCAACCGCACCTGTGGTCTCCACCAGGACTCAATTTACGGGCTACCACTACAGAAGATGAGTTCTCTCATTTTGCGAAAGTTTGAGCTTTTATCCACCACCGTGGCAGAAAAATCAATAAGATTAAACCATGAATTATCCCATTAAATCAGTCACTTTCACGCTTCTGATCGCTCTGTTGGCCGCTGGATGTGGCACGGAAGCTCCTCGCTCTATCACAGTGGTGTCTTGGGGAGGCTCGTATGGACAAGCCGTCAACGAGGCGGTGAACATTCCCTTCGCCGAGGAGATGGGCATCAATGTTGGGGTCGAGGACTATAACGGAGGCCTCGCCCAGATCCGCGCTCAGGTGGAAATTGGCAATATTCACTGGGATGTAGTGGATCTGGAATTCGCTGACGCAGTGCGGGGATGCGACGAAGGACTTCTGGAACCGATAGACATCGACATATTATCGCCTGGACCTGATGGAACACCGGCCATTGAGGATTTTGTGGCCGAAACCCTGACCGAATGTGGTGTAGGCAATCTCTATGGGGCAAACGTGTATGCTTACAGTGAGGCGACCATTCCTGGTCCCAGGCCTACCACGTTGGCTGATTTTTTCGACTTGGAGGCCTTCCCGGGTCGCCGGGGAATGAGGCGAGTACCGCAGGTAAATCTTGAATGGGCATTGATCGCAGACGGCGTACCCCTGGATCATGTGTACGCCACGCTGGATACTCCCGAGGGAGTTGATCGTGCTTTTGCGAAGCTCGAAACGATCAAAGACGAAGTGATCTGGTGGGAAGCAGGTGCCCAGCCGCCACAAATGCTGGCCGACGGGGAAGTGATCATGACCTCAGCCTACAACGGTCGGATCTTCAACGCACAGGTGCTTGAAGATCAGCCGTTCGTGATTGTATGGGACGGACAGGTGTTCGATGTGGCACAGATCGGAATAGTCCGAGGTACTCCGCGCCTCAAGGAGGCCCTGGAATATGTTGCCTTCGCAACCAGCGCTGAATCATTGTCGCGGGTCGCGAGGCGAATCTCATATTCCCCAGCGCGTAAGTCTGGGATGCTACTGGTGACTACTCACGTGGTGGCTGGCGTAGACATGGCACCACACATGCCTGCGAGTCCCGCCAATACTCAGCGCGCCATGCGTTTCAACTCAGCGTGGTGGGTTGATCACCAGGACGAAATGAACGAGCGATTTAGCGCATGGCTGGCCCGCTGAGGTTGTCTCCGGCTAAGGACATCAGTGCGCAGTGAGATCGAAGTTGGGCTTCGGTACGCCGAAGCCACTGCCGCTTCGGGCAATAACGGAATTCGAATTGAGACTCTTGTTTTATCCAGCTTCTCCAATGCAGCCGCCAGGAGAGCAAGAGCCGTACAATAACTGGCAAGACACGTCAGGAATGAATCCTGCAGACTCGTTGGCTTGACCATCAATACGAATGTAACCGTTGGCCCTGGAAGGGCTTGGCTTCCACATAATTATTAGGGGAGCACCACGCCCCTCGAATCAGTGGCCTGATGGAAATTCGGTTCAAGTACTTTCCTAGGTTTCGGGTTAAATCCTTACTTTGGGTGCGTACTCATGCTATATGATTCCCAAAAACGTCTCCAAATCTATTCACGGGCAATTATGATCATGAGTAGTTAAGAAACCTCACCTGTCCTTGCCAGGGTGTTTCTGATTTTTCCTCGGGCACAGCGATAGCAGCCCCAATATGCATTCGGCGTTGCTAGACCGCATCCCCTTGTCTCAGCGTTTACCGCGGGTCTGATTCATTGTATGACCATAAAGATCCATCAATCATTTGCTCTTCAGACGGTAGGGCTCGCTTCCATTCTACTCTTCTACGCCGGTAGAGTACTGGCTCAGAACGTTCCAGAAGTAGAGCCTCATGTCGTAGTGGTTCAATTCGATGCTGGGATTTATCTTCCCGGCAAAACCGTCACGGCTGGTTTAGAGGTTTTTGATCGTAAGGCGGCCGTTTACGGGGTTCACACCATTGAGCGCATGTATCCATTTCTGGATCATGTAGAGCCGACTCCAAAGACTCGGGGCAATCTGATGGCGCTGCGCCGAACGTACTATGTGCACTACAGTGCCGATGTGATTCCTGAACGAGTTTCCAGGGACCTTGCGCTTGCCCCCGGCATCGTCTACGCCGAGCAGGTACCTGTGAATCGCATTTGGGGGCCGGTCCGATGGGAGCGTATCGATCCAAACGATCCCAGATTCAGCAACCAGACAGAATTGCAGGTAATGAAGCTTCCTGAGGCCTGGGATGTCGTGAAAGGTTCAGACGGTACCCCGAAGGTGGTGATCGCGATCGTGGACGGAGGGGGCGAATGGAGGCATGAGGATCTTCGTGCAAATGTATGGACGAATGAGGATGAAACTCCAGGCAATGGGATAGATGACGACAATAATGGATTTATTGATGATGTGCATGGTGTGAACTTTGCCAACGGGGATGTTACCGATAACGATCCAACAGGATTACCACAGACGCCTGACAATGCAAGACATGGCACGGCGGCTGCGGGATCGGCCAGTGCCGTAACTGACAACTTTGTAGGGGTGGCTGGGGCATCCTGGAATGCAGAACTGATGCACATCAACGCGGGATGCCCCATCTCTGATGGGTTCATTTGCAGTGGATATCCAGGTATTCTCTATGCTGCCATGAGCGGTGCAGACGTCATCAATGCAAGCTGGAGCAGTCGGCTGAGGGACGATCAAGTGGTGAGACACATTGATCAGACGCTTGATCTGGCTACAGACATGGGCGCACTGATTGTAGCCGCGGCGGGCAATGGGGATTATAGCATTGATGTGTTCCGTGACTATCCAGCCCGGCATCCACGTGTTCTCTCGGTGGGAGCCACACAAAAGGACACGCGTGTGAAGGCAGTTTTTTCCAACTATGGGAGGCTGGTTAATGTTTTTGCTCCGGGAGTAGACATAATCACCACTGGTTCGGATAACGGATATATCCTTATCCGCGGCACATCATTTTCGTCTCCGCTGACGGCTGGTGTGGCCGCCCTAGTTAAGACGCGGTTCCCCAGTCTGTCTCCAGATGCACTGCGGGAGCATGTGCGATTGGCGGGCGAGAACATAGATGGGGAGAATCCGGGGTTTGCCGGTCGCTTGGGCCGAGGATTTGTCAATGCGCTGGCGGCCGTTCAAACGCCTATCTTTCCCGCCATCCGTCCTAGGCGCTGGTCATGGGAAGATCATGACGGAGATCAAATCATTGAGCCTAGCGACCGGGTGACCATTACAATGACATTAGTCAACCATCTCGCCGATGCCAATCGGTTCCGGGTCGAGCTTGTGGGAGCCGAGTCATATTCATCTGTGCAGTGGACGACACCTGAAGTTGAGATTGACCACCTAGCTAGCGGTGACTCAATCGAAGTGGTCTTTGAGTTCACGGTAGCGCCCAATGCTCCTGCCGACCAGCAAGTACGACTCTTTACACATGTTCGTGACGGAGCCTTTCGAGATGTAGCGGACATGATTACGCTTCGTGTCAACCGGCAACTGGAACGGGTACACCAGGGTCTGAGTGCATTATACGCCGCGACGGACGGAGATAATTGGACCAAGAATGACAACTGGGATACCACGACGGTTCCGACCGAAAAAGAACTGGCCAACTGGTTTGGTATCTCGATCAATGAGGGGCTCTTGGTTAAATTGGATTTACAGAATAACAATCTCAGAGGGGCATTGCCGCCCGAACTTGGGAATCTGCGGAACCTGCAGACCCTTTTTCTAACATTGAATGAGGGAGTGACTGGGCCGATCCCGCCCGAACTCGGGAACCTTGAACAAATATGGCTCCTGTTCCTGAATAACAATAGCCTTTCCGGGTCGATCCCATCCGAGCTCGGAAACTTGGACCAATTGCAGTTCCTGAACCTGTCTGGCAATTCCCTTACCGGGCCAATCCCATCCGAACTCGGGGATCCTGAAATACTGCAGATTCTGCAGCTATCGAACAATAGCCTTTCCGGGTCGATCCCATCAGAACTCGAGAACCTTGAATACCTGACGGATCTGAGGCTGTTTGATAATTCCTTTTCCGGGTCGATCCCATCCGAGCTCGGAAACTTGGAACGGCTAAGGAATCTGTGGCTGTTTGATAATTCCCTTACGGGGCCGATCCCACCCGAACTTGGGAGTCTTGAACAACTACAGAGGTTGAGGCTGCAGAACAATTCCCTTTCCGAGTCGATTCCCTCCGAACTCGGGGACCTTGAACAAGTGCGGGTGCTGGAGTTGTCTCGCAACTCTCTTTCCGGGCCGATCCCATCCGAACTCGGAAACCTTGAACAACTGCAGGATCTGAGGCTGTTTGATAATTCCATTTCCGGGTCGATCCCATCCGAGCTCGGGAACTTGGAACAATTGCAGTACCTGGATCTGAATGGCAATTCTCTTACTGGGCCGATTCCACACGAATTCGGGAACCTCGGACAACTGCAGTATTTGGGAATAGGGGACAACTCCCTTTCTGGGCCCGTCCCGCCTGAACTTGGGAACCTACTGCGGCTAAAGCGGCTAGTTCTGAGTGGGAACGCCTTCGCGGGACAGCTACCAAGGAGCTTGATGCAATTGGATAACCTTGAATTATTTCACTTTGACAACCAAAATCTTTGTGCTCCAGCCGACGATGAGTTTCAAACGTGGCTGAATAGCATCCCGAATCACTCGGGATCAACATGTATAGCCTTGCACTTTGCGAGAAATATATCTGATCAATCGTTCCAATATATGCTACCCATTACTCCGCTGATTCTGCCAGAAGCCCGAGGAGGTATTTTGCCGATTACATACACCCTGACTCCCACGCTCCCCTCTGGGCTCGGGTACGACTCATCGACACGTACAATCAGCGGAACGCCGACCGTGGTTACTTTTAGTCCCATTCCTTACACTTTCAAGGCCACCGATGCTACCGGGGCAGCGGATAGCCTAGTGTTCAGTATTGAGGTCTCTAGTCCAGTTGCGGTGGAGCGGGAAGGATTGCCCGAATCGTTTACGGTCTATGATAACTATCCTAACCCTTTTCGAGAATCCACGCTCCTAGTTGTCGATCTTCCCTGGCCCGCTACTCTGAATGTAGAGGTATATGATGTGACGGGGCGGCGCGTACTTTCTCAGCCCCCGGTCGATCTGGCTGCTGGGAGGCGCCAGAGCATCCGTCTTGAAGGCTCCGCACTGCCCTCGGGCCTGTATTTGTATAGGGTTCAGGCAGAATCGCCGGTGGGAATTCAAAGACAAGCTGGCCGCTTTCTGCGTATGCGGTGATGAATGTGCAGGTGCGGATACTCCTTCGGAAGAATGTAGCAGAATGCGTACAGGACGTGAGATTCCCCTCCGCTACTTGACATTCCCTTGACAAGCTACATAATTGGCCGTACATGGCAGTCACAGCGCAAGCGCAAGCTTGATGGTTGGTCCGGGAGTAACTCCTATGTGCAGCATGCTTTCACGCTCACGTCGCGCGGTAAGCAAGGCGGATACCGAAGCAACCAAACGATTGGCTACGAGTGCAGCGACAAAACTGCCCCGTCGCTGTCCCCAGGATTCAGCATCTCCTCGAAGATCTCTATACCGCTGGAAATCCCGCTCGCTGGTCCAGGCCCACTGGAATGTTGGATCGTCCACATATGAGGCAAGGTCAACACGTCGGCTACGCAGCTGTGCTTCGCGGTAATCACTGGAGGAGAGGTGATTGCCGATTGTGACATAGAACCGTCGATCTTTCCCCGTGGTTGACACTCCTGCGTAGGATGCGGCCCATGATTGATAGCTTTGAACCAGTTGACCACGCTGCCATTCGCTGGTAACAAGTCCGGCCAGGAGTACAGCATCGGCAATGACATAAAGGGCGGCACGGCGATTCCACTTGTTTCCATTAGCATATCTATGTCCTAGACCCGGCAAGGCGATACTGTAAGCCGCTGCCTTTGCGGGGCGCAGAGGGGCCTGAGCAGCGGAATCAACTGCGAGTGGTAGCAAAAAGAACACAAGCAAAATTAGTATGCGCATGCACCGTAGGCTGGTAAGAAAGCGTGTGTAGCGAGTTTACGTTCGCAGGTTATTTGAGGCATTCCACATGAGGATTAGCACTAGTGGTACAACAGGTAACATCCGGGGTTGCCCGTCGGCGCTCAGCGAAGAAAAACCATAGTCCAGAGTTTGGAGACACGAAAACAATCTCATAGCCACTCAAAACGATGTTCGCAGTCGCAGATTGATCGTGCGAGGTGTCAGACGTGTCGGGATGCGCTGCCAGACACCAGTCGCGTCGGGTAGCCAAGAGTATGCAACTGTATTGATAATGTCAAATATGTTCAGCATTTCGGCAGTTACTTCCAATTGGAGAGCTCGTTCACGCTGACTCAGGGTAATGATTTTTGTGACCCCAAAATCAACTCGGCGGAACTCGGGGTAGCGTCTCGAGTGTCGTGCTCCCGGAATCTGTACGACAACGCTTCCCACGCGCTTGCCTGGCGTCGGGGGCGTGTATGGGATCCCGCTTCCGAAAAGTGCACGCATATGCAGTTTCCATGTAGGATCCATTGGAATATAGTCCTGCACAAAAAGGGCAACAGTATGGCGCTGGTCAGTTGGTCTTGGTAGCGAGCCTGTGTTTAGATCGGTGGTATATTGGGGCAGGAACCGTTCGCGTGCGACCATGAAGCTGTAGTTGAGCCAACTTTCCATCCCGGGCACGAATTCACCTCTCGCCTGAAGGTCCAGTCCATAAATGTGTCCGGAGGCATCATTCTTACCACTATAGTTGATCCTCACATTTTCGAGTGAATAGCTGATTACGTTTGTCAGGTGCTTATAGTACGCCTCTCCTCGCAGGTACAATCTTTTGCGTGGCACAAACAATTCAACACCAGTAACAACCTGAGTTGAGCGCTGTGACCGAAGATTCTCATTCAGCGACGCACTAAGTGGTATTTCTGGACTGGGAGTACCGCGTAGTTCACGGTATGTCGGCTGTTGATAGTACACACCCGCGGATGCAGTCAACGTTAATTGTTCAGAGGCTTCATAGCGAAGACTGGCTCGGGGTGAAAAAGTCCATTCATCGCTGAATTCGTACCAGTTTACTCGCAGTCCCGCACTGAGCAAAAAATCAGGACTGACACTGTAGGAGTCTTCTGCATGGAAGCTCAGTTGAGATGTATTTAACTTTACCGCTCCCTCGAGGCTGTCTACAACCAACCGGACCGATTCCTGCTCAATCCCTCTGCCTGTAACAATGGATTCCTCTTTGAGGACATCCTCAAAACTCAAGCGCCTTAGGCTCCAGCCGGCTTCTCCCGCATGCAGTTCTCCGGTCCAGTTATACTGGCCGCGGCCGGTTAGTGTGGTGACCGAGATCTCATTATCTGCAAAATCTTCCTGGCGGGCCATGCCTCTGGGGACTTCTACTCGATCAGCGTCGTCGTCGGTATTGATGTCGTACAGGATCGCATCACCTTTCAGAAAGAACGATTCGGTTTCCTGGGTGGCGTAGAGGCTTACTTCGTGTTGGAGGGTCCATCGTATTCCAATGCGACTTCGGAGGCGCAGTCCGGCGAGGCCTGTTTGGTACCCATCCCGTTCCGTGCTTTCGTTGGAGTAAGAAAGCCATACTGAACGGAGATCTGCGGGGCCGTCGTCTGCGGAGACTGTTCCATAAAAGGTCCGTCGCCCACGTGGATCCAGACGGAACACATGATCGGCATACAGTCCAATGAATTCAATCTCCTGCTGTGATGTCGGTGCGTAGGTCAGACGTACTTGAACATCCTCGTAATCGGGCTGATAGTTGCCTTTCAATTCTTGTGTGGAAAAGAACCGTCGTGCGCGGGCCTTGCGCAATCCGATCTGCCATGAGAAAACATCAGTAGTGGAGGAGGCTGTGGCTGAGCCATCCAGAAGGGATAGGGTTGCGCTTGTGGTGAAGTCGTCCGCTGCTGCGTATTCGATGTCTAGTGCAGAAGAGATCTTTCCGCCATATCGAGCAGGAAATCCTCCGGTGTACAATGTGATTCGCCGCGACAATTCCGGGTTAAACAACCCTACGCCTTCCTGCTCTCCTTGTCTGGGGCGGAATGGCATGTGGATTTCGAAGCCATTAAGAAAGATCAGGTTCTCATTAAATCCTCCGCCGCGTACAGAATACTGGTTGGACAATTCGTTATTCGCGGATACACCGGGCAGGACTAGGAGTGCCTGGAAGCCCTTGAAGGGGGAGGGCATTTGCCGCACCTGTTCTGGTGTGATCTGTTGCACCCCGGCACCGAGTGACATGTCATCTTCAACGACGACCTCTCCTGCCTCAAGCACCGCAGGGGTAAGTGTGATATCCAAGGTTGTTTCGGTCCGTGCCGAGATGTTCACGGAGTCAATGCGAGTGACAAAACCCACATGTGAGAATCGTATTGCGTACCGGCCTTCTGGAAGCCGCAGGGTGTAGCTTCCAGATTCGTCCGAGGCTGTCCCAAAATTGGTTTCGTTAACAACGATGCTGACGCCCGGGAGTGGCAGACCCGTGTCGGCTTCCACGATGGTACCACGCACGTCACCCCAGGACTGTGCAGAGACCTGCACGGCAAACAGCAGGGGAATCAAGTAGGTGACTCGATACATACCACGCACGGCATGACCGGTAATGACCAGTAGTTTAGCGAGGAAGCAACAGCGCAGATTGTAGTCTGTAAGGAGATCAGGATGGATTACTGGGACCAGGAAGTTGGTTCACGGACCCATCGGTGTGTATACAAAGCTTCGAGCAGTGATGATTCCAGGGGGCCTTTGTCACTGGCGGCAATGTTTGCTTCCACATGGTGTAACTTGCGCATTCCCGGTATCGTTGTGCTGACGACAGGGTTGCTCAGGATAAAACGAAGGGCCATTTCAGGCATGGTACTGTCCGGGGGTACTAGAGCCCGCAATGGTTCCATGTGTGCTATGCTACTGCGCAGATTCTCTTCGACAAAGTAGGAATTGCGCCAATCTCCTTTGGGCCATGTAGAGTTAAGTGTGATATTACCAGTCAGCGTGCCCTCATCAAAGGGTACACGGGCGATGATGCCAACATTGTGTTCCTGGCAGGCTGGGAAAAGCTCGTCCACTGGGTTTTGGTCAAATATATTGTAGATCACCTGTACACAGTCCACGAGCCCGCTGCGCACGGCCTGTATTCCATTCCACGGCTCCCATCGGTTGAGACTGATACCGATTGCGTTAATCTGCCCGTCATTTTTGGATCGTTCGAGTTCTTGTACCCAACGATCATCTTGAAGCCATGAGTCTTCCCATGTGTGGAGTTGCATAACATCCAGCTGCCCCAGGCCGGTGTTCTGGAGGCTTCGATCAATATATTCGCGTACGTAACTGGGGGGATAGCAGTCATCGAGTGTATGTTCACGGCGACTGGGCCAAGCGCGATTCTTGGGTGGCACCTTTGAGGCCGTGTAGAGACGTTTATCAGGATTGGCTCGCGCAATTTTACCGAGGAGTCCTTCGCTGTGTCCATCACCATATGCCCAGGCTGTATCAAAAAAAGTACATCCAAGGTCAACCGCCCGCTGCAAGGATCGCATGGACTCCGGATCTTCTGAGCCTTTCCAATTCCCCATGCCCCACATCCCATAACCGATTTCGCTTACAGGAAATCCGGTTCGACCCAGTGTTCGATAATTCATGTGCCTGATTTGTTGTAGTGGGAGAGTCAAGTAGCAGGAGGGAATTACTTCTCCAGCCCATGATTTTTTGGGCCGGGCAGACATGCAAATGCAATATGCAGGCCCACATGTTCGCCCCTGTACTTACCGTAACATCCTCCAAACTGATGTCCTGACGGGTTTACCAGATGCTGGTCCGATTGTTTGTGAATGGTCGAGTTGTAAGATCATCTACGGTTTTTATTGAATTTCGCGCTTATGCTACCGAATGAAGCGTATGAGAAATTGAAGAAGTGATGCCTCGGTCTATATATCCTTTCTCGGTGGCCCACGATTAACAGAGTGTTCCACATTAAGTGCGTGGTTCAATCTCAGTGACACACAAAATGGAGCTGAGAGTAGCTGCATTACATGCGTGTGGGGCGGGTGATTCTCGAACAATAATGCGTTCCCCATCTATGTAGTTTGATCTTACCTATAACAATGGTCCGATATTTGCGGTTACCATGTGCAGGACGTTTTGCTACCTTTCAGGTTTAAATTGCGTCTAAGTATCACAGAGGGACCAAACACTACAAAAGCGCGTTATTTTTCGCACCAGGTATAAACCCGATGATCCCATGACAGAGTATTTGCACAAGTTCGAGAATGGTAAAGCTTTCTTACGGTTCAGCCCGGTTTTGGGTATCCTGTTATTGACTGCCGGGTGCTATACACAATTGGGGGTCGGGTATTTCGATAGGGAGCCTGATTACCAGGAAATCACGGAATATGATACTCCGTATGGGGACAGTGTGGTGGTTGATAACTACTACTACGATGGCTACTACGACCACTATTATCCCCGCAACTATCGGTATCGCAGGCATTTCTCGACATTTTACGGGCATCCGTACACAATTATAGATCCGTATTATGATCCCTTCTGGTACGATCCGTTCTACGATGATTTCTGGTACGGTCGGTCCAGTTTGTATCTGAGTTTTGGCTGGGGTAGATCGTATTATGGGTCGCCCTTCGGGTATGGTTGGCATAATCCCTATCGGTATAATCCGTATTACTACGCTGGTGGATATTATGGTGGATGGTATCATGGTGGATGGTATGGAGGTGGATGGTACAATTCTCCTTGGGCCTACTGGAATGGCCCGGCAGTCAACTATGGGCCGCGAGGAGCGCGTATCGGTCGCGGCGGTGTAGCGTCAAGGGGGCGTTATGGGACTGCCGAAGATGACTTACGTGTCGGCCGGCGTAACGCCCCAAGCAGTCAGGGCAAGAGCACGGGTGCACTGGCCAGGAGCCGAACCCGTAGTGGAGTAGTGGCAGGCGGCAACACTTTGCGTGGCGTGCAACGCTCAGGTGTTGACACAGAAGAACCTTCGCGGACGCGTCGCGGGGTTGTACGTAGCACATCAGGTAGCAATACTACTCGCACAGTGCCAGTGACAAGGTCAACTCCGCGTACACGCGGCACCACACGCTCAACGCCTACGACACGTTCTACGCAGCGTACTCGTGGTACCACACGTACGATACCCACGCCTCGAACGCGTTCGACACCCACAACGCGCTCAACGCCGCGTACACGCAGTTCGGGTGGCAGCACGCGTTCGACACCTACAACGCGCTCAACGCCGCGAACACGCAGCTCGGGTAGCACGCGTTCGACTCCCACGACGCGCTCAACGCCGCGCACCCGCAGTTCGGGCAGCAGTCGTTCAACACCTACGACGCGCTCAACGCCGCGCACCCGCAGTTCGGGCAGCAGTCGTTCAACACCTA
>VXLY01000032.1 GCA_009841335.1 Rhodothermaceae bacterium
TCCCGTCCTATAATCTGCAGGCCCTAAATGGTGATGAAGCTGCAATTGTGCGTCCAGCTACGCTGCGCGGACTGCCGACGGACAACGTCATTGTGCTAGTAAACGGGAAACGCAGGCATCGATCCGGCTCCATTGCACTGTCAGCAGGTTCCCTGAACGAGGGGGCACAGGGGCCGGATCTCAACATGATTCCGACTATTGCTCTGCGCCAGATTGAGATATTACGCGACGGCGCCACAGCCCAATATGGTGCGGATGCCATAGCCGGGGTTTTTAATTTGCAGCTTCGCGAAGATGCACAGGGAGTTCGTGCACGGCTACGAACCGGACAATATTTGAAGGGGGATGGACGCTATGTGCATGCAGCAGCGAATACAGGATTTTCGCTGCCACGCAACGGTTTTGCAAATCTGAGCCTGGAGTATCGAGATGTAGAGCCTACCGTACGTGGTGCTCAGCGTGATGATGCCCTAACCCTAGCCAGTCGTGGCTACCCTGTGGCGGACCCGGCGCAGACTTGGGGAAGTGCAGAAGTGAGTCACAGTATAGTTGGATTCTTGAACAGCGGCTTTGAAGTTACTCCCGGAATACGAGGGTATGTATTTGGAGGTGGAGGTCGAAGAACCCAGGAATACGGTTTTTATTTTCGGGCACCAGGTACCGCGACGGCTCGCAGCAGCGTATTTCGCTTCGGTGGTGAGCGGGCCGTAGTAGACCTTAAACCAGACTTTGGTGTTGATTGTCGCGGGGGAAAAATTCTACCAGACCTGGATGCGACGAATGCTGAGATACAGGGTTTTATTGATGAATTCCAAGGGGAGTGTTTTTTGTTTAATGAAATATTTCCGGGAGGATTCACACCGCGATTTGGGGGAGATGTATTTGATATCAGTTTGACAGCAGGCGTGCGCAGTGACAGAATTGACGGTTTGAACTGGGATGTCAGTGTGAGCGGGGCCCGAAGCCTGTTGAGTTTTTTCCTTTATCGATCAGTCAATGCTTCCTTTGGCCCAGACACGCCGACCTCCTTCAAACCACGGTCCTATTTTCAACAGGAAGCGGAAGTGTCGGCAGCTTTCTCTTTTCCGCTTACCGTGCGCCGGCTGGCTTCACCGATCCATTTGGCTTGGGGAGCAACCTGGCGTACGGAGGTTTTTGAGAGCCGGCCTGGAGATCCCCAGTCCTATGCAGTGGGTCCCTACGCTATTCAAGGATTCAGTGTTGGTTCCAATGGCTATCAGGGGCTGAATCCGATGTTTGCAGGCCGGTGGTCCCGGCCGAATTTCGCCATCTATGTAGATGCCGAAGCGGATCTCACTCGGCGGCTGCTAGGCAACGTTGCAGTGCGGTATGAAAATTTTACCACTGAATTTGGAAGCACGCTGAACGGAAAGTTGGCAGCACTTTACCGCGTATCGGATCGTATTTCGCTGCGTGCGACGACCAGTACAGGATTTCGTGCGCCGACACCGGGGCAGGCAAATCTGAATGTTTTCCGGACGACGGGGTTTTCGAAAGAGCATGGATTGATAGAAATTGGAGTCCTACCGTCAGTACATCCTATCTCGCAAGCATTAGGGGGCAAGCCGCTGACTCCAGAGCTTGCCACCAGTGTGTCATCGGGGGTGATTGCGGAGATCAGCGAGGATATTACATTGACGGCAGATTTTTTCCAGATCAATGTGCGCGACCGTCTTTCTCTCACAGGTAGCATTCCCATCACAGACGAGATTATACAGATCATTGACCCGAAAAACTTGCTGGGGGGGATCACTAACATTAGAGAAGTTCGTTTTTATTCAAATGATTTCAGTACACGGACCAAAGGTTTGGACCTGCTGTTGGCGTGGCAGCGTGAATGGGAGCCTACACACGCCATTTCAGGGAGCATTGCATGGAACTGGACGGCCACGTCCCTCACTCATTTCACGCCTCCAAGCGAGATCACCAGTTTTCTTGGCGAAACGTTGCGAGAGCCACTGCCATTAGGTTTGCTCACCAAACGCCGTCAGGTTGAAATAGAAGAATTGAACCCAAAACATCGAGTGGTTGCAACACAGCGGTATTTGTTGGACAGATGGTCTGCGCTCTTTCGTGTGAGTTGGTTCGACAGTTGGCAGGCCTGCAGGTTTGCCAGTTCTACCTGCACTGAGGATGGTATCAGTGTTCTGGATTATTTCCCAAGCGTCTGGCTTACGGATGTTGAGATTGGTTATGCATTCAGGGATTTCTGGCAAGTGACATTTGGAGTAAACAACCTGTTTGATATAGCCCGCAGCGCGCATATGGAAGAGACCCATCGGCAGGGCAACCTGTCTCCCCGCAGCTTGCCATTCGATCACAACGGAACTTCGGTGTATTTACGAATAACTGCAGATCTGTACTGATTCATGTTTAGGTGCAACTGTATTTTGAATGGGGCGTCAGTATGGGAAAATCGCTGATCTTGATTGGCAATCAATCTTTACGAGCTCTTGGTTGGCAGATTTGACCAATAAATTGATAGTTGATCATGCGTTCATCTCGTCGACAGTTCTTAAGGCTTTCTCTGGGGGAACTACTCACGTCTATCAGGCAGTGGGGGAGTTCGCTGAAGTTTGGTCTTGTAACCTATTTATGGGGGCGAGACTGGGATATTCCAACGCTCATCCATAACTGCGAGGTTGCCGGTGCAGGGGGGGTGGAACTGAGAACGGAGCACGCTCATGGAGTAGAGGTCCATCTGCGACCGGCCGAGCGTGCGGCGGTCAGTGCGCAATTCGCAGACAGTGATGTGTTATTGCTCGGATTGGGCACGAACTGGGCCTTTCACCACCGCGATCCTGCGCGATTAGCGCACGAAATTACCGCCGCGAAGGCTTCTATAGTGCTCTCTCATGATGTAGGGGGTAGTGGAGTTAAGGTTAAGCCGGATGCTTTACCACATGACGTAGATGAAGCGCAGACCATTGCCCAAATTGGACGTGCGCTGCGAATACTTGGACAGTATGGAGAAGACTATGGTCAGGAGATTCGCCTTGAGGTTCATGGTCAAGGCACGGATCGGCTGCCGGTTGTTCGAAGAATCATGGAAGCAGCCGACCACCGAAACGTCAAGGTCTGTTGGAATTGCAACGAGGCCGACTTAAATGATCCGGGGCTGGCACACAATTTTGGGCTTGTTCGCGAATTTTTTGGACAAACGGTTCATATCCGCGAACTGGATGTCGGCACGTATCCCTACCGACAGCTATTTGAGCTGTTACAAGTGTCAGAATATGAGGGTTGGATATTGTTAGAGGCACGGACAGAACCCGACGATCGAGTAGCCGCATTGGGACATCAGCGATTGCTGTTTGACAGTCTGGTTGAACTGACAAAGAAGAGCGGTTAGGCATAGTCGTTACGAGTCTTGAAGTTCCGCAGGTGTTCCTGGACACGTTTCTCTTAGGGTTGAACCGGGAAATCTGTCCGAAACAAAAAAGGCCTCGCGCCCTGCGGTGCGAGGCCTATGTCGTGGAGATGCCGGGAATCGAACCCGGGTCCGAAAAGTCGAACGATCAAGCGTCTACGTGTGTAGGTCGTTCTTAGTGTCTCGTCTGTGCCCTTTGGCGTGCGACCAAAGCCAGGTCAGATAAAGGCTGATCAATACTCTATATGGAATGCAGCCGGAATTCAAAATAGAGTCCCCACATTTGTCGATGCCTTAAGGACTACCTGTGGGAGAGCGTGTCCATAAGACAGATCGCGGGTCTATGCCGCCATCGCGTACGAGTAATCGTTCGCAGTTACAGTTTCCTGACGTAATTCACGAGCTCAAGTCAGGTTAGCTCGACACGCAACTTATCGCGCAATGCTATCCGTCGAAGCCAGATCATCCCCATTAAGTCAAATAACAACATAGGTACGCCTGTACCCAACCAAGGTTGCACCAATGGGTGCCTACACACAGTATAGATTGCCTATACGTAAAAGTTGTCCACGGAGCTACCTTCTGCGGACGCGATCTCGGGACATATCTGTTCCAACTGCCACGAGGTTGCGCGATTCAAATACCCGATCAATATCATGGATCACTCTACGACGAATGCTGCGCTTCAAGAAGGGAATCTTACTGCGCGATCCGGTTGCATATATTCGATATGGATGCACAAACAGGCGAACATGCCTGGAGCCTACTGGAACAGCTTCCACCTGTACTGCGACACGGTAGATTATCCAATCACGAATTTGTCGATCTGCTGTGGCCACAACGTTAGGTGCCGGCGGAGGAATCAGCTCCCAGCCAGCCTCAACTAGAGCTTCCTCAATGCTAGGCAACAGATCAGGGAACCCAGAATCATGCTCATAGTCTCGGTAGAGCGGATACAGCGCGGGAGAACAGCCGGCGATCAACAGTGCTGAAAGCCCCAAGAGTAACACAGCAAGTGCTCTGAGGGACAAGAGTCCTGTCTCAGATAGGTGTGGAGGGCAAGGCAATCCTGTCAATTGAATGCTCCAGAAAATTTATCATTATTTCGTTAAATGTATCTGGATGTTCCATCATAGGAGCATGACCACATTTCTCAATGAAATGTAACTGGGTTGATGGCATCAGCCGATCAAAACTATGGGCGACGTCAGGAGGGGTGATTTGATCTTCTGCCCCCCAGATGAGCAATGTGGGGGCTGTGATATCCCCTAGGTCGTCAATTACGAGATCGCTAATTGAGCTACGAGCCATCCAGACGATTCGAAGCGCCCGAAGACGGTTTGTTGCCAGTTCATAAATCCGATCAATCAAATCTTCGGTTACCATAGCCGGATCATAGAACGCTTGTTCTGCCTTGTCACGGATGAAGTCACGATCTTGCCGTCGAAAAGTTGCTGTACCAACTTCCGTTTCGTAGATTCCCGAGGAGCCAGACAGGACCAGACCGGCGATGTGTTCTGGATAAGCTATTGAGTACTTCAGGGCGATCTGGCCTCCAAGCGAGTTGCCGACCAACACCATAGAGTCCAGATCCAGGAAACCAGTGAGTTCATGCAGGTACTTAACGAGCCCGCCTACGTTTGCCTGCCCGCGGGGCATCTCATCAATCGGTAGGTGCGGCACGATTGCACGGTATTTACTTGCTGCCAAAGCCGCCGCTGCATCAAACCATCCTTCCGGGTCTCCCAAAATGCCATGCAGCAACAAGACTGGGGGTCTTTCTGAGGCACTGTTCAGGTCAACAAATTTGAAGCCTCCAGTGTTCTGGAATTTTAAAGTCAACTTACTGTTTTGGTATAGCCAGTAAAAAAGTTGCGCTGCCTTGATAAAATATAAGGTTAACCGAGCAAACAACGGATAAGCAAATTTTATTCCGTTATTGGGAAGAAAATGGAACATTTAGCTGGTGTCCCAAGTACTATCCAGCGCTTCAAGTCTTACGAATATCTAACCAATCATAACTGTATGCCCTGCGGCAAAAAAAGGAAACGTCACAAGATAGCGACGCACAAGCGGAAGAAGCGACTGCGTAAGAATCGCCACAAGAAGCGGAATCGCTAAACTGATCGGGTACCGATGGTCTGTGGACCAAGAATCCGAGAAGGTCTTTACGCGCTCTTTATTTGACGGCTGCTGCGTTGCCCAGTGGTTCCCGGGCTAGCCGCGCGTTATAAGTATCATTCAAAGCAATGTCAAAAGATCATGGCCTAGGTAATGTGCCCCGAGCGTTGGGCTGGGGCCTGTTGCTTGGTGGCGGAATAGGCTTTACTTTGGGGCTCCTGCTTGCCCCCGAGGAGGGTAGCCAATTACGCCGTCGAGTTACCTATCACTTGGAAGGATTGGCAAATCAAATTGGAACCTTGGCGGAGACCATGAAAACGCCTGGTAAGGACGCGGATGCTCGGCAGAAGGGAGAAGCCCTTGTTGCAAAGGCGGAGGAACAGGCGCGTGAGATCAACTCGCGTATGGATGAAATCCTGGGGTCTGCGTCAGCATCACGACCGGAGTCTTGAGAAGGGGTACTATTGACGACCGTTTTGCCGTCTTGGCTGCGCCGGCAGATATTATGGTGGGTGGAGGTAATCCGTTTGCTCCCGATGTATTTGACTATCGCTCAAAGACTACGTTCAACTACTTTCACCAGTTGATTCCCGAACGTCGGCGGGTTCTGGATCAACTGCTGGGAGCAATTCGACGTGAAGAGACCGAGGCGTTGGAAGAAATCTTCGGCAAAGAAAGATTCAAGGACGTACTGGAGTTAACAAAAGCCGTGTATAGTGCGCCGCTAATGGCAACGCGCAAACGATTTGAGCCGGATCCATTTTACAGTGCAGTTGACTTTGAGGGGCTGCCCACAGGAGCACAACGCAGGCTTCTGGAAAACAGCGCAATCGTAAGTGGGTTGTTCGGTCTCTTGCGCCCCGATGACTTGGTCCCGGAGCACAGTCTCAATCTGTCCGCGGATATTCCTGGAATCGGGCCGTTGATTTCCTTTTGGAGGCCTCGTATCAGTCCCCTGCTTAACAAGGCGGTCCAGGGTCGCTTTGTTTGGGATTTGTTGCCGGAATCATTCCGGGAGGTATGGGATGATGATGAATCTCACCATGGTCGGGGGTGTGTCAAGTTTCTGAATGCGAACGGACGCGAGGTTAAGATGGATACAGTTTATCGTGGCCAGATGATGAACTTTATAGTTCGGGGCCCGATTGTTGAGCCGGAATTGCTGGCTGATTGGCGTCATCCAGGAGGTTTTAAGTTCAGTCGCAAAAAGTCAGACCTGGACGGCAGACACAAGACGATTGCAATGGTTCGCCGTTACTAGGCGAAATTATGCCGGAGCTGCATGTCTTATTGATCCTGTTTGGTGTAGGTGCAGCGGCAGGTGTGGTCAACGTGATGGCAGGGGGCGGCTCAACCCTTACACTTCCGGTGCTCATTTTACTCGGCGTTGACGCGGGCGTAGCAAACGGCACCAATAGGGTTGCAATCGTGGTTCAGAATATATCGGCTACGTTGGCCTTCAAGGCCGAAAAGAAGACCCGCTTGCGTGAGAGCATATCCTATGGGCTCTGGGCAATACCAGGTGCATTGACAGGTGCTTTCATAGCAACCAGGATTGAAGATGCCTGGTTTGAGCGGATCTTGGGCGTGCTTTTGATTGTGGTTGTATTGACCATGATCGTTCCACGGAGTAGTCCAGATTCAAAGTCAGCCGCACGAAAATCTCCGTGGTCTGGCCCCATACTCTTGTTGCTTGGATTCTATGGAGGATTTATTCACATGGGGGTAGGATTCCTGTTTATGGCCGTTTTTTTTCATCTCCTGAATATGGACCTGGTCTCTACCACAGTGCACAAAATTGTCATCATACTCCTCTATTCCATACCAGCCTTGCTGGTATTCGCGATCGCAGGAGATGTAGATTGGGTTTTGGGATTTTCACTGGCTGCGGGCAATGCAACAGGAGCTTTTGCTGCAGCTAAAATAGCAGTAAGGCGAGGAGAAAAGGCAATACGTGTGGTGCTGATCGTTGCTGTATTGATCATGGCTCTGAAAATACTGGGCATTCTTTAAGGTTTTGTCCAGATGCACCAGTATGAGTGCTGTGATTATTGCATGCCTAGCACAAGTGAAAGAACTTCATAGCTTTACGGTGAGACCCAGGAAGTCACTGGTGAGGTTGCCTGGGACAGATGCTGGCATAAGAATAATGCCTCATGAAGGCCAACCGATGTTGATAGTAAATGGAGAATAGTCTGAGCCTAACCGTCCGCGGAGGGGGGCATACGTATGGGTACCGGAGGATTTTCAGCAACGTTGACTTGACACTGTTGCCGGGGGAGATGCTTGCTATCACCGGTGAAAATGGTTCAGGGAAGTCTACATTGCTTAGAATTCTTGCAGGCGTTCTTCAACCAACCAAGGGGGAGGTGGAACTAATATTGGACGGACAACGCATACCTAGAGAGCTGCATGCGCTGAATGTAGGTTTTGTAGCCCCTTATGTAAACGTGTACGAGGGCCTTACTCTGCGTGAGAATCTTGCCTTTATAATGCGCGTCCGAGCAATGAATGAGCCGATGGAGCATATGGAGTCTATAGTCGCAGAAGTTGGATTGTCGGATTGGATAGATGCGCAGGTGGGTACATATTCGACGGGGATGCAGCAGCGGGTCCGCTTTGCAGCTGCATTATTGCACAGGCCCAGGGTATTGCTGCTAGATGAACCAATGACAGGTTTAGATGCGAAGGGGAGGGCAGTATTCGAGAAAGCCATATTTCGAGTCAAAGAAGCAGGTTATCTGGTTGCTATTGCCTCCAACTCCAAGGATGAGATCCGTTTGACAAACCGCACGCTGTGTATTGAAGATTATGCACCGAGATCAGTTGCTCCTGTGCAGTCATCAGGAAAATAAGTCGTATACTTTGGGGAAGCTAACACCATTAAATCATGATACCCCGCAAGCGTAAGGGTATGATTATCAAGAACACGGACAAAAAGCCATTGACCGTTAGGCTGAAGCACCGTGAATTCGGGCTCCCGCCCGGCGGAGAAGCTCCGATTACATCGGATGAGGTGATGGAGAACGCAATGCGCGATCTGTTGCAGGTTCGCCAACTTGCGATCGTTCGTCCGCTCACAGAGCAGGAAAATAAAGAGGTCCAAAACCAGTTTGCCGTTAGGGAAAAATCCGAGGAACATCAATGAAGGTACTGGCACTCGAGCCTTGGTATGGAGGTTCGCACCGGAACTTTGTAGATGGACTCATCAAGAATAGTTGTCACGAGTACGAACTCGTAACGATGGCAGCGAGGTTCTGGAAGTGGAGACTCCAGGGCGGTGCGCAGACTCTCGCACGCAAATGCAGCCAACTGGCGGAGAGTGGCTTCACGCCAGATGTGATCTTGGCCTCCAGTATGGTCAACATTCCGGCATTTCTTGCTCTCAGCCGAAAATATATCGGGAATGTGCCGGTAGTCTACTATTTGCACGAGAATCAATTGACATATCCGTTATCCAAGGAAGAGAAACGGGATTTGTCGTACGCCTACATCAACTATCTGTCGTGTTTGGCAGCAGATCAGGTTGTATTCAATTCGGAGTTTCACTACAACGAGTTTATACGTGCCCTTCCCGGGTTGCTCCGAGTGTTTCCAGACTACACACATCTGCATACAGTGTCGGAAATCCGCGCAAAGAGCAGGGTCATGCACCTTGGAATGAATCTTCAGGCACACGCACGCTATTCCAACACGCAGGGCTCTGATAGGGACTCTCCGATTGTACTTTGGAATCAGCGCTGGGAGTACGACAAAAATCCTGAGGCATTCTTCAGGTTAATGAACCGGTTGGATGATGCAGGGTGTCGGTTTCGGCTGATTCTTGCGGGTAAACGTTTTGAGGAGCAGCCCTCGGAGTTCGACACAGCATTTGAGCGTTATGCGGACCGAATATTACACTACGGATATGCGGAGGATTTTGAGGAATACAGTCGGCTGCTGCATCGGGCTGATATTGTGGTATCCACGGCAATCCATGAATTTTTTGGCATAGCAATGCTGGAAGCGATTTATTGTGGTTGTCATCCGCTGCTGCCGAATCGTTTGAGTTACCCCGAGTTAATTCCAGAAAAGCTGCATAAGCCATTGTTGCATGCTCCAATTCTGTACGACGATGATGAAAGTCTTTTCACAATCTTGAAGGCGATGTTGATGGGAGAGGAACGTCCCCTTCCACACGGTACGCTCCGCGGCATCGTAGAGCACCTTGACTGGTCTGTTCATGTAGAGCAGTATGACGCACTTATGGCGTCATTGCCACAGGATCCATCATGATGGACAGGTCTAATTGATCAACCCAGATTTCGTTATGCCTACGGTACATTATCAGCGTGTAAGGAGCTTCATGGAGAAAGCAGGTCAGGAAACTCCGTCCGAAGTAGTTGTACCTGACGAGCACACCCGGTTGCTTCGGGCGCGTCTTATTCTGGAAGAGGCCATCGAGACGGTGAATGCACTTGGTATCGCAGTCAAGGTCCCTGAAGGTGAACTGGAAATTGATACGTGCATGTTCAAACCGGAGAGGGCAATTGATCTGGAAGGTGTGGCAGACGGCTGTGCAGATATATCTGTTGTAACGGTTGGCACATTAATTGCCTTTGGGATTGACGATGAACATCTGCTGCGTGAGGTAGATGAAGCTAATCTTAGAAAGTTTGGCCCAGGTAGCTACGTTCGAGAAGATGGCAAATGGATGAAACCAACGGACTGGACGCCGCCGGATATTGCAGGTGTGCTGGGCACACAATAATTGCAGAATAGGAGGGCAGGAATTGGGAATGACGTGCCAAGCTTGTATTCTCTCAGGAACCGATCTTTGATTCAACTTTACCGGTCACGGTAGTCAGGATATTCCTTGCCGTACAGATGCAGGAGGACCCTTGTGAAGGTTGTCACCTGCAACCTGGAATATGTTTTCGTTGTACCAAACAGGAGATGGGACCTTCTGAAATTCAGACGTCATCGAGTTCAGAGGTTCAGCAACCGGTACTATAGGGAATCATTCTACCGTGAGCTTCAATTCTGCCTGATGAGCGTACGACAGGCGGGAACGCAAGTTGTATTGATTCGTGAATATCATTCAGGAAAGGACACGGAATTCATGACGAAAACATACTATTTGATAGCCCTCCTGGGGTTGCTTCTTTATGCGGCCAGCAGTACAGCGCAGCAGGCGCCCCAGATTGATATTGATTACGCTTCATTCGCGTATGACGAACAGGAGTCACTGGTCGAGCTTTATATGGCGGTCGAAGCACGCTCGCTTACCTATGAAGAGGGTGATTCGCTTTACACTTCTACGATCCCCCTTGAACTAAGCTTGCTCAGTTCCTCCGATACGGATCTGGATGCATCAGCAGAGCGTGTTGTATGGGAGCAGGAGATGGATCTGCAATTTGCTGTGATGGATCCGTCTGTGATTACAGAAGGGCAGGTGTTTTTGCGTCAAGTCCGGCTAACGGTCGTACCCGGTGAGTACGAGCTGCAAATTGCCATGCCCCTGTCCGGCCAAGATCCCGTGCAGGCAAGCCGTGATGTAATCATACCGGACTATGGTCAGCAGGAAAGCTGTTCAATTTCGGACATAACGCTGGCTTCCAGGATTACTCCTTCGGAAGACAGGGAGGATCCATTCTTCAAGAACGGGCTGCATATACGTCCAAATGCCAGTCAGTTGTACGGTGAAGGGGCTACTAATCTCTTCTACTACGCGGAGGCCTACAATACTGCATGCGCAGCTTCGGGTACGGACGAGTATACGATGCTGATATACGTTTCTGAAGCGAACAGGCCGGCACCGCTTACGGGATTACAGAAGCGCTCGAATCGACCAGTGCGTCTGACGGATGTTCTTGTCGGCAGGTTTAATCTGGCTCCTCTTGTTTCTGGCACGTACTTTCTGCACATGGTAATTCTTGACAATGCCAATGAGTCCAAGGTTGAGCAAGCCCGTAAGTTCTTTGTCTTCAATCCTAGTGCAGATTCGGCACTGGCACAGCCTGTTGTTGCCACAGAAACATTCGAGACAAGTGGTTATGCCTCTATGCCGGAGGAAGAGGTAGAGCAGGGGCTTGAGCATATTCAGATTATTGCAACCGAGCAGGAGTTGCGGCGGATCAGGAATGTGGAAGATCTTAATGAGCGACGCAGACTGCTGATGGACTTTTGGTTGGTTCGTGATCCCACTCCAAGGACGGGGGTCAACGAATACCGGGATGAATTCTACAGCTTGCTGATGTATGCTAATGAGCGTTATTCCGTTCAGCGCATAGATGGATGGGAGACAGACAGAGGGCGTATTCTTATAAAGTATGGACGCCCGAGCGCCATTGAACAGCACCAGTACGATAGGGGGTTTAAACCCTATGAAATCTGGAACTACAATAATATTTCTGGTGAGGGTCAGGCCATGTTTGTATTTGCAGACCTAGACGGATTTGGCGAGTATGAACTTATTCATTCGACCGTTGCAGGTGAACGTAAGCTACCAGACTGGATCAGAAGAATCAGCGAGTCCTACTAGGTTTTGGCCGCAATAATGATAGAATCCCTGGCAGGGCAGGTTGGCTCAGTGGTTACGTTGCAGGGGTGGTTGCAGCAAAAACGTGCTTCCAAGGGGTTGATCTTTTTGGTTATTCGCGACGGAACGGGATTGGTCCAATGTGTAGTTAATCAGCGCGATGTGGATGAACACTCGTGGGCTAGTGCGTCAACCGCGACTCAGGAAACCTCGCTCACAGTCAAGGGTGAGGTATGTGTGGATGAGCGTCAGATTGGTGGCGTCGAGGTGCAGGTTTCCAGTCTTGAGGTCATTCATTTAGTCAGCGACTATCCCATTACTCCGAAGGTGCACGGGGTAGAGTTTTTGATGGATCGACGCCATCTGTGGTTGCGCAGTCGTCGACCGTGGGCCGTCATGCGTGTGCGTAATTGCGTGATCATGAGTATCCACAACTTTTTTCAGGAGCGTGGCTTCCTGCAAATGGATGCTCCTATCCTCACACAGAATGCGGTGGAGGGGACAAGTACACTTTTCGAGATAGACTATTTTGGTAGTTCAGCGTACCTGACGCAGAGCGGACAGCTACATGGAGAGGTCATGGCAATGGCCTTTAGTAAGATTTACACCTTCGGTCCTGTTTTTAGGGCGGAGAAATCCAAGACTCGAAGGCATTTGACTGAATTCTGGATGATAGAGCCGGAGATGGCCTTTTATGATCTGGATATGAATATGACCCTTGCTGAAGATTTTCTTGTTCGGGTTGCATCGGATGCTTTACGCAATTGTGCGGATGAACTGGAGTTACTGGGGAGGGATCTGGACGCACTCAAACGTGTTCAGGCGCCGTTCCCCCGTATCAGCTATTCGGAAGCAGTAGAGCTCTTGCGCAGTGATAAGACCAAGGGTCTGGTGGACGGAAAAATAGATACGCTTCACAGTGAGAAGTCTGACCTGGAAAAGGAACGGGCCAGTAACAAATCGAACTATGGGCAACTGAAAGAATGGAAGAAACGTCGAGTCGATGCACGTGAGATTGAGATCAATGCTCGTCTAGCCCAGGTTCAGGAAGAATTGCGGAACTTGCCCAAATGGTGGCAATCTGCGGCCGAGTTTGAGTGGGGAGGGGATTTTGGTGGCAGTGATGAAACGTTGTTAACCTGGCATTTCGATCGCCCAATCATCGTCCACCGTTATCCAGAAGCGGTCAAGGCTTTCTACATGAAACGTGATCCAGAAGATGATAGGCTAGCGCTTGGAATGGATGTTCTCGCTCCCGAAGGTTTTGGCGAGATCATCGGCGGAGGGCAGCGTGCGGACGATCTGGCTTTTCTGGAGGAACAGGTGGAGCGACACGACTTGCCGCGGGAGGCCTTTGAATGGTACTTTGATCTTCGGCGCTATGGCAGCGTGCCACACAGTGGATTTGGCCTGGGCCTTGAACGGACCGTGTCATGGATCTGTGGGCTGGAACACATCCGGGAAACCATTCCGTTTCCCCGCACACTAGGACGACTGACGCCATAGGAGTATGCAGTTGTATCCTCAGCGGACCTTGCGGTTTATTGGACGCTCATCAGAAGAAATGTTGGTCCGTGCGCAGGATTTTTTCAATCTAATGCGGGAGCGACGCTCTGTGCGCACCTTCAGTGATCGTCCTGTACCTCGGGCGTTGATTGAGCAGGCGATTCTTACTGCCGGTACGGCACCCAGTGGTGCACACCGGGAGCCGTGGCATTTTGTTGCTGTGAGTAATCGCGAGTTACAATCAAAAATTCGTGAGGCTGCCGAGAAGGAGGAGCGGGAGAGTTACGAGAGTCGGATGCCAAAGGCTTGGCGCGAGGCGATTGATCCGCTAGGAACGGACTGGCATAAGCCGTTTCTCGAAACAGCCCCTTGGATTGTTATTTGCTTCGCAAAAAATGTTGGGGATGATGGAAAGAAGAACTACTATGTGCAGGAAAGCTGTGGCATAGCCTGTGGGCTTTTCATCGCGGCGATTCACAACCTAGGACTGGTCACCCTAACCCATACGCCGAGCCCCATGCGTTTTCTGGGCGAAATCCTCGGTCGTCCCAAAAATGAGCGGGCATTCATTCTATTCCCCGTGGGTTATCCAGCGGAGAATACTACGGTGCCGGATCTACAGCGCAAGAACCTCGGGGAACTTTCTACCTGGCACGAAGAGAAGACGGTGCGGAAGTAGAAGCTAAGGGGCCCGCCCGAGGGTGAGCCCCTTGGGGCTTCTATCAGTGTACAAACAGGATCTCGCCGTAGTTTGGCAGCGGCCACATCTTTTCTGGTACCAGGCCCTCCAATTTATCCGCCGCCTCGCGCACTTTATCCATAGCCGGTATGATCATGTCTTTTTTGTGCATTGCTTCGGCAGCCAAGGTTTCCTGATGCATATTCAGCAGCTTGGTTAGCTCATCCACAGCACTTACCAGTTCGGACAGTGTGTCGTTGAGTGTCTTGACGACGGGGATCACGGATTCCTTCACATGCAGTCCAATGCCTTTAGTCTGTGCAGCAGTCTGAGTGAGTTCATTCAGGTAACTGAACCCCGCCGGCAGTACTTGTGTTCGCACGATATTCTCCAATGTTTTGGCCTCAATATCAATTGCCATCTCATACTGCTCCAAGGCAACCTCGTAACGGGCGTGCAATTCGGAGGAGCTGAGAATACCAAAGGATTCAAAAAGTTGAGTATTCTTCTCGGAAGTAAGGTGTCCGAGTGCATCAACTGTAGTGCGCAGATTCAGCAGACCACGTCGCTCAGCTTCCTGATGCCATTCCTCTGCATAGTTATCTCCCTCAAAAAGAATATCCTTGCATTCTCTGGCAATCTCAGCCACCATCTCAAGAACGACATCTTTGAGCGCATCCGGGCCTTTATTGTTTTTATCCCGTAGGCGATTGCGAAGGCTGTTTGCAAAGTCTCGCAAGGACTCGGCAACCATAGCGTTAAGCACCACATTCGGGAAAGCGAGTGATTGATCGGAACCTACAGCACGAAACTCGAACTTATTTCCAGTAAAGGCGAATGGCGAGGTGCGGTTACGGTCCCCGGCGTGTCTGGGCACGAGCGGAAGCATACTTACTCCCAAGAACAGGTCCGTGTCTTTTGCAGTACTCACCACATCGCCGGTTATAAGTTTTTGGTACATATCGTAAAGCTGCGTTCCGAGGAATACGCTTAAAATAGCAGGGGGAGCTTCGTTGGCCCCCAATCGATGGTCGTTGCTGGCGGAACTCACCGATATACGAAGCAGGTCTTGGTGTCGGTATACTGCACGGATCACTGCTGTGCAGAAAACCAGGAAGGGCAGATTCTCATGTGGTGCTTCTCCTGGATCAAGCAGGTTTTTTCCTTTATCAGTAGCGATTGACCAGTTAATATGTTTACCTGAGCCGTTCAGGTTAGCGAATGGTTTTTCATGTAAAAGAGCCACCAGTCCGTGCTTGCGTGCAATACGCTTGAGGGTGATCATTATGAGTTGCTGGTGGTCAGAGGCAATACCACTAGTCTCGAAGACGGGTGCAACCTCGTACTGGCTCGGTGCAACCTCGTTGTGGCGGGTTTTAACGGGGATGCCCAGGCGATAGAGCTCCTTTTCGGTTGCCAGCATACACGCGAGAATTCGACTGGGGATCTCTCCGAAGTAATGGTCATCCAGCTGTTGTCCTTTCGGAGGTACGGCACCAAGAAGTGTACGTCCTGTATTGACCAGGTCTGCCCGGTGGTAGAAATATTCCTCATCAATATAGAAATACTCCTGCTCTGCTCCCACGGTTGTCTGTACACGTTCGACATGTTCGCCGAGCAGGCGCAGGACACGGCGTGCCTGCCTGTCTAGCGCGTCAATGGAGCGTAGCAGTGGGGTTTTGTGGTCGAGTGCTTCACCGGTCCAAGAGACAAAACAGGTTGGAATAGCGAGGTAACTTCCGTTCTCATTCTCAACTAAAAAGGCAGGTGAAGAAGGATCCCAGATTGTATATCCGCGTGCCTCATGCGTAGCTCTGAGGCCACCGTTCGGGAAGCTGGATGCATCCGGTTCCCCTTGAATGAGGTCCTTTCCGCTCAGGCTTGCGATAGCCTTGCCAACAACGGTCGGATTAATAAAGCTGTCGTGCTTACCAGCGGTTCTACCTGTTAGCGGTTGAAACCAATGGACAAAGTGTGTAGCTCCACGCTCCAAGGCCCACTCCTTCATGGTCAGTGCCACGATCTCAGCGTGATGCGTAGCAATAGGGGAGCTTTTGGTAATACAGTTCACCATCCCCTGGAAAACCTCCTTCGGCAGCCGCTTGCGCATCTCGTCGATACCAAACGTGTTTTCAGCGAAGTGGACCTCCAGGTCAGGCGGCTCAATCGTATCAATGTGATTGGCGCGATATTTAGTCGCAGCGGTGATGTTGTGGACTCTGAGGCTCATGGGTGTAACGTAGTGTGTTTACGGTTGATGAGGGAAGGTTTCGGCACGCTGAAAGGTACGAACTCGTGAACAATTAAAAACGATAATTCAGCGAAAATCATTGGATATTAGTGCAAAAAAGCAAATTTAGCAAAAAAAATTGCGTTTTCTGCCTTTTTCACAAAAATAACTAATGGATAGAATTACTGATCGGGCGTTTACTCTGAACAAATAAATTAGTTCTCTGAGTGTGGAGTTGATTGGAAAAATAATGATCCCCGTGAGTGATATAGATTCAGGAGTGTGACGGGGCTGGTGCAGTCGTTTGTCCATTAAATACATGTGTGCCGGCGGATACAATTCCCGAAGTTGCCGTCTTCAGATCAATGTAGGGAGCCTCACGCGGTTATGTTAGGACTTCCTGATTAATTCCATTGCGGCGGATTTCAGTCCTTCTGGTAACTTAGCCGGGAGCTCACGCTCATTTAAATTTGAAATTGGTGCAGCCAGTCGTGCACTGTTCGTCATGAACGCAGCTTTTACGAACTGCAATTCGTCTTCCTGAATCGTTCGCTCTACAACTCTGAGACCTATTTCTTGGGCAATCTGCATTATCCATCTTCGCATAACTCCTGGCAAGACACCGTCCGAGATTGGTGGGGTAGTCCAGGTGTTACCAAATTTCAGGAAAAGATTCCCGATTGTCGTGCAACAAACTTTGCCAAGAGTATTCAGAAAGAGGGCATCATCATAGCCATCGGCGCCAGCGGCTCTAAGGGCTGCTAGATTATCCGTATAGGCGAGAGTCTTGTGACGGCTTGTAGGTGAAGTGCTATTTCGTCGAATGAGGCTGGTTTGCAGTGAAATCGACTTAAATTGATCGCTCTTGCTCACCGGAGATAAACTCAGCAGAACTGTTGGAGGTATCATTTGAGTATCCAAGCTCCATCTTTCTGCGGGACCTGACGTTACCGTGATACGCAACACACCACTATGGTCTTCGGTCAGGTTGTTGTCCAGCAGATCGTTGATCCTTTTGTGATCAATTGCGATGCCGAGTGCACCGGCATCACCCACAAGCCTGTTCACATGAGCCGAGTGTAAAATCACGGTGCCACAAACAACCAAAGACGTGTCGAATACCCCGTGCGCGAGTAGCAATCCCCGATCTCGTAGGTCGAATGGGTGAATTGTATCTTGCCTGCCTGATTGCTCTAAGAGGAACATCGAAACCGCTCTATGATCCGTACGAAGTTTTGAAGAAGCCTGTGTCCAGACTCACTCAGTATAGATTCCGGATGAAATTGAACACCAAATGTAGGGTTCTGCTTGTGTCGCAGCGCCATGATCTCGCCTTCTGAGGATTTAGCCTGGACGATCAGATCGTTATTATCAGTTTGTGTCACGATTAGGGAGTGATACAGGCCTACGGTCAGTGGATTGGGCAACCCCTGAAAAAGGTCACATCCATCGTGTATCACGGGGCTTGCCTGACCATACCTTGGAAACAGAGAATTCGTCACGACGCCACCATAGGATTGTGCGATCGCCTGATGGCCGAGGCACACGCCCAGAATTGGTATCCGCCCTGAAAAATGCGAGATTACATTCAGACTGATCCCGGCTTCATTTGGCGTGCAAGGGCCTGGCGAGATCACCAGTGCTTTAGGCCGCATTGCTTCGATATCCTCTAATGTTGAACAATCAGATCCAACCACTTCGGTTGTCTCGCCAAGCTCCCGAAGATATCGACTCAGGTTGAAGACAAAGCTGTCTTGATTGTCAAGTAGCAAAATCATTCAACGATGTCTCTCTAGTTCCGTCAAGGATCTTTTGTGCCTTCAGCAGGGTCTCCGAATATTCCTCAGCTGGGTCAGACAACCAGGTAATTCCACTCCCCACATCAAGTCGCGCACGGCCACCCTGAAACTGAATAGTCCGAATCATGATGTTAAAGTCTGCCGCGCCATCAAATCCGAAATATCCGAACGATCCGCAAAAGGCGCGACGGGGCCGCCGTTCCAACTGGTGAATGATCTCCATGGAACGACGTTTCGGTACTCCTGTGATGGATCCCCCTGGGAATACTGCAGACAACAGATCAAAGGCATCCTTCCCGTCTTCTAAATGCCCTTGGACAGAGGATGTGAGTTGATGCAATCCGGCATATGATTCCAGCACGCAAAGGTCCTGCACTCTTACGGAATGAGGCTTACAAACTCGCGATATGTCATTGCGAAGTAGATCAACAATCATAATATTTTCGGCGCGATCTTTCTCAGATTTAAGGAGCGTGTCTCTGAGTTGTTGATCTTCGGCGGGATTATCTGATCGTGCAATTGTCCCCTTAATCGGCCTTGCTTCGGCCAATCCCTGCGCGTTCACGGCGATCAATCGTTCTGGAGAGGTGCTGGCAATACTCCGCTCGCCGAAGGTGCTGTAGGCAGAAAACGGGGCGGGATTGCTCCTTCGAATGGAAAGATAGATGTGAAACGGATCTGTGTGTTGGGGTAAATCCGCTGTGAAGGCTTGTGCAAAGTTCGTTTGATAGATGTCACCTGCTCGAATAAATTCCTTGATTTCTTGCACCGTCTTCAAATAGTTTGTTTTCGAAATCTCGGTGCGCCAAGTTAGATTCGTCACAGGTGTGGAAGAATTCTGCGCGTCGCGGATATCTAGTCTGACTGCATTAATGCGTGCTTGGGCGGTACGTTTGCACGGCTTGCTCGATCCTTGTTCGAAGCCCGATGAGATGATCCATGTTTGATTGGCGTAGTGATCGACGGCGACAATTGTATCGTATAGCCTGAAATGGCAATGTGCGCCACCTTGACTACAAGGCTGCATTGCGTTTCGTGGGCCAAGCTCTGCAAACTCGTAATCGAAGAACCCTACCAACCCTCCCTGAAATGGGGGACCGTGATCAATTTGCCCGGCTGAATAAGAACTGAGTACGCGCCGCAAATCACCAATCTTTGCCACTGCAGGGATTGATTCAACCGGATCAATACAGAGATAGGAGTAACGGTCAAACCGCAGAGACCTTGATGAGCTGTCAAGCCAGATCAATCCGCGCCCTTGCGCATACGCCTGTGCCAGAGATTGAAGATCAATTGCGGCTAATTTCAATGCCCACATCCCATTACATATCCCGACCCAGGGTCATGTTAAAGCTCTCTTCTGACCTAAATTTGCAGGGTTGTAAAGAATTAGATATTCTGTGTTCCTGAATAGAGGTGATCTCACTAGAGATTGTAGAATTCTATTTGGCTGTGACGTCATTTCTATGAAGAGTCGTGCCGAAAAACCAATTTGGGCTTAGCGATCTCATGGTCACTCCAGAGTAGATATAACGGCGATCAGGCCCGTCAGATAGAGAGATCATTTCGGTTCTGGGCGGGGCGCCGCAACTACTGGACGGATTCTTCAAGTACTCGATTAAGCAGGCTGTACCTGAACGTATGGCAAATGGCTTTCCGATGTACGTTCAGTGCTTATGAAGGCAGGCAGGTGACCACCGGCAGCATAATACACACAAAGCGCATGGTCCTCGTTGCATCTTTTGAATTCACGTCTCGTAACAGCCGTTCGTTGTCCTCCAGGAAAAACCAGACTCTTAACTACTCAGACTAATTCATGAAAGGCCCTAGTATACTTATTATTCCTACGCTCTTGGTCGGCGTTTTTGCCGGCTGCGCCGGGGAGGACGACAGAAGAATGGAGGAAAAACAGCAGGAGCGTGAGCAGGAACTCATATCGCTTCAGGAAGAATTCCAGGAAAAAGCAGCGGAGTTAGAACAGGAGGAGGGGGGCGAGGAAGGAGAATCAGGCACGCAGTACGCATTGGCCGACACTGCAGAGGAAATCCGGAGTGGGATCGAGTTGACCATCAGCTACGATAGCACGCGCGAGGTGTTCAGCGGTACGATTACGAATACGACGGACGAAATAGTCAGAATGGTTCGGGTTGAAGTTCATCTATCAAACGGAGTTGAGCTTGGCCCCACGCCTACCGTGGATCTGGCGGCAGGCGAGAGCAGCGAACTCGAACTTGATGCCGGTTCACAGACTTTTACTACATTTGGCGCGCACGTCGAATTCGGATCAGGCGAACATGGCAGTGGACATAGTGAGGAGGAAGGGGAGCATCGGCCCTAGCGATTTGCTGAATTGACTTGTGGGATCCGGGCTGTTCTCTTTCGCGGAACTTACGGGGAGCACGGATACCGGGTATTGCGCCCAGCGCTGCGCTTTTTCAGAATTGCATCCGATTGGAGGTCATTGCTTCGGCAATTCTAGTGAAACTGTACAATAGTCACGTTGTGGGGCAAGGCCAGTTTTGAACTTCCCCTCTACGGATTCCGTCTCCACATTAATTGCGTATAACTGGCCCGTGTTGTGTAGGTATGTCAATCTCTTGGACACAACACACAATTATAGCGGGTTTTTTGTCAAGTATATGTTCGACAAGGATCAGCGTGGCTGGTATGGCCCGGCGGGCTATCAAGCAATACGTATCACAAATGATGCTGAAAGTAGCCCGGCGTAGTGACACACTGATGCATATTCGACTCCTGTTGGCCTCATTTAATGGTGTGCGTGACTAAAGGCAGCACGATGCACACAAAGCGTATGATCCGTCTAAACCTTCCCATTTTCCGTTTTTCAAATAATCGCATGCATCGTAGCTACTCTGGTTTCACACACTTCAACCAAAAAAAACAGGACGATACCATGAGAAGCTTCAAAGTACTTGCTGTTCTCACCCTTATGATTGGCATTTTGGCCGGATGCGATTCCATGGGGGAACAAGGTGAGTCGGGTACGCAGTTCGCGTTAACCGACACAGCCAAGGAGATTCGCAACGGAGTCGAATTAGTCATGAATTATGATGGTTCACGCAAGGTGTTCACCGGCACGGTGACCAACACGACGAATGCAACGGTCACAAAGGTCAGAGTTGAGATTCATCTGTCAAACGGAGTGGAGCTCGGTCCCACACCGAATGTAGATCTCGCTGCTGGAGAGACCGAGTCGGTCGAACTTGATGCCAGTACACACAGTAATTTCAACGCATACAGCGTCCACGTCGAGATTGGGTCCTCCCGCTCATAGGCACTCGCGACCTTGAATGTTCACACCGAGATTTGCTGTGGAGAGTACGGCAGTGGGCTCCGGAGGCACGGCGCCCAAAAAGCTGGAGTGGACGGCTGCAGCAAATTATCAGGGGAATTATATCCGATGGTTGAAGAGGCTGATCATCTTCAACTCACGCGATTGGCTAGACTACTGCGTAAGAAAAACATATCT
>VXLY01000118.1 GCA_009841335.1 Rhodothermaceae bacterium
GCATGAGGTTGATTTTGTCATCTCACGTGGTCCTCACCTCGTGGGTGTTGAGGTGAAGAGCGGGAATGTACGGTCACGCCGTGGTTTGGACGCATTCAAAGACCGTTTTCCCAAAGCTAAAACCATGATTGTGGGTCCAGGCGGTATTCCACTTGACATCTTTTTTTCTCGTACCACCGACGAATGGATTGAGACACTATGAGCGTAATTGTCAAGCGAACTGTCAGCGTGATCGAACCAAGAGACAACAGTCGCTCTGGGAATGGGGCGCTGCGGTTACGTGATTTTGAGACTGTCCACAGCTACGTTCTCTTGGGTGAGCCAGGAATGGGAAAGAGTACGGAGTTTAATGAGGAAGCTCGCCGGATTAATGCCGATCCCACAATTCCTGCACCTGAATTTATCAGGCGAAAACGGGAATATCTCCCAGAATGGAAAAAAGGCCCCCTTTTTATTGATGGACTGGATGAGGTACGCGTTGGGGGCGGGGATCCAAGAGATGCGCTGAACAAAATCATCGAACAACTTGAAGCCTTGGGAAAGCCTCCATTTCGTCTATCATGCCGCTCCTTCAATTGGTTGGAGCCTGGAGATCGGAAAAGGCTTGCCAAACTCTCAGATTCCGAAGATATACGGGTACTGCAACTGAATCCGCTGAATTACGACGATATTCGGAAAATCATTTCCGAGCCGAATGCCAATGCATTTATTAGACAGGCTCGTGAGCACAGTATGGAGGCCTTTCTCAGTAATCCACAGTTACTCGACGTGCTACTAAAATCCGTGGAAAGTGGCGGCTGGTCTGAAAGCCCAACTAAGATATTCGAGAATGCCTGCCGGGAACTCATCCGAGAAAAGAACAATGAGCACCGCGACGCTCGCTCATCCGAAATACTTCCGAGCCCTGAAGCAGTCCTTAGCGCTGCAGGCCAGCTTGCTGCATTCATGCTGATCGCAAATAAGTCTGGCTGGTCAGCAGATCTTACGCAAGATTCTGAACTTCTGTCTTTACGAGATGTGAAGACTCAAGAATCATCAGCGCTTCTCGAAGCTTTTAATTTGGGGCTCTTTCAGGGAAATCGTGACTGCCGGATTCCAATACATCGACTTATGGCTGAGTTTCTGGGCGCACGGTATCTGGATCAGAAAATCCGGAGTGGCCTGAGCTTGCGGCGTATCTTTGCTCTTCTTATGGGAGATGACGGAGTTCCATTTCCTGACCTCCGTGGACTAACTGCTTGGCTCGCATCCCTTAACTCCCGAGCAAGAGAGACTCTGATTCACAAGGATCCTGTTGCAATAGCCTTCAACGGCGACGCGAGTAACTTCACCCGCGGGGAGCGACAAGAACTTCTAAAAAATCTCGAGTGTGCCATTGATCACACATACACTTGGCCTTCTGCGGCAGCCCTCGGAGCCTTGGTAGGTAATCAAGGTGAATCTCTAGTCTGGGAATTAATAGGATTGCCTATACGTTCAGAAAGCAGACAGACGCTGGTTTATCACCTTCTTCGCGGCGTTTCGCAGAGATATTCTGGAATGAGCATAGGAAAGAACCGAGTCTCAGAAGTGCAGCTAGATGTCGGTCGCAAAAACCTGATGAATATCGTCTACGATTCTAGCTGGCAAGATGACATTCGCTGCCAGGCACTCCGTACTTTGCACCAGATACTCGTTGGTAAATCCGATCATGAGAATACGTTTGGCCAGCTTCTTTCGGACTTAGTTCGAGATCTATTGCCAGATGAGAAGAATAATCTGAGAGGTGCAATATTAGACTTCTTATATCCCAGAGAGCTGTCGCCCTCGGAAGTTTGGAGTTACCTCGTAAACAGAACAGTTGCATACCAACACAACATCTACTTGGAGTTCTGGGATAATCTCATAGGTAGATCACAGGATGACCAAGTCAGGGAGTTGCTCGACTCTCTTTGTGATCATGCTTCCGAAGTGATCCCAAAGTTGGAGAATCATAGGCTGTCAAGTATTGTGCCCGAGCTCCTTGCAAAAGGAATAGACTTGTTCGGAGATGAACTAGACATTTCAGACTTATATCGCTGGTTCAAGTTGGTCGAACCCGATATCCAAACATCTCAACTGGTTTCCGTAAACAGTTCGGATGAATTGCACAATCGGAATGATGAGGCAAATACAGCGATCCATGATTGGCTGAGCGAGCACGAGACAATCCAGCGTGCGCTCATTGAATGCGACCTGCTCACACAGGAATCCGAGATCAGTAACGACCGGACGATCGGACTAAAGTTCGTAGGGACAAATACGCCTACAGGATTTCGTTCATGGTGTCTTTCTCGTGCGATAGAACTCTGGGAAACACATTCCATAGCAGCGAAGAAACTCGCATCGTGGTCTGTTTGGGCAAAAGAAGGATGGGATGATCCGTTGTCTGACGAAAAAGTGGAGCGGATCGTTTCAGATATACCAGGCTTACGCGAATGGAATCACAAGCGGTTGAGTGACAAAGACCGGGCTGAACAGAAGGAAGCAGAAAGGAGCAATAAGCTCGCGAAAGTACGAGCTACCAATCTGGAAAGGAGAAACAAAGAACTTGAGGCTATACGACAACAAAAATCTGAATTAGCTAAGGGAAATTGCTCGCCAGCACTGCTCCACCGTCTTGCCAAAATCTACTTTGATGGTCTTGCCAAAAAAGGTGAGGATCCGAAGAGTCATTTGGAGTCCTATTTGGACGGTGATGTGACCCTCGTTCAGGCGGCATTGGCAGGATTTCGTAGCGTGTTGGGTCGGGACGAATTACCGGATCTTGATCATATTGCACAACTCCACGAAAACAATAAAATGTCATTTTTTACGCTTCCATTTCTAGCTGGAATGGAGGAGGTAAGCGACGGTATAATTGACAGCTTGTCGGAAAGAGGAATTAAGAGGGCGCTAGGGTTTTACCTTGTCATGGATCAACTTATGGTTCCGGCTATACCCCGTGGCGAAAATCTAGGAAACCTCTTCACTTTTTATGAGAAGTACCACCCGCCATGGTACGAAAAGGCTCTAAAACACTATCCAGAGGCTGTGGCCGATTCACTCGTTGCTATTCATAATGCTTGTGTTCGTGCCAAATTACCGCCGAGTAAGTTTTTGTATGAGATGGTTGACAACCGGGCATATTTCCGGGTTGCACAACTTGCTATGAAGAGAATGTTCTCGGTGTTTCCAACCAGATGCAATGAGCGACAACTGGAATCACTTCGCGTCGTTCTCCGGAGTGCGATTCGCACCCGTGGCATGTCAACTGAAGAATTACGGAAGCTTGTCCTGAAACGACTCAATCGAAAAGACATGGACATAGCCCAGCGAGCCCAGTGGCTTTGCGCAGGAGTACATGCTGCCAGAGATAGTTGCCTTGCGCTTCTAGAAGAGTTTCTTTCGACAGGCCAAGAGTCTCGAGTACACCGTGTGCTCAGTTTCCTCGTACCGGATGGCAGCAAACTCATTCTGCATAATATCGGCGAATGGAGTTCCAATGAAATGTCACGGCTTATCCTTGCACTTGGAAAACGGGTGCAACGTCCCGATTTCCAAGACGACGCACACATTCTCAGTAAGGTGGAAATCAATAGAAATAAATTCGAATCACTCCTTACTCCATGGCTTCAAGAACTTATCAAACGCAGCGATAGTGATGCAATGGAGGCTCTAGACTCACTGGCCACTAATCCTGACCTTACAGTTTGGAAGCGAGAGATTGAGCAGGCTCAGGAGGAGCGTAACCGGAACCGCAGAGCAGCCAAGCGACCGGATCTCAGCCTAAAACAAGTTCAGGAAACCCTCCAAGGCGGCCCCCCTGCAAGTGCCGCGGACCTTGCTGCTCTAACAACTGATACTCTTGAAGAGCTAGCGGATCGCATTCGAAATGGACAGACCAACGACTGGCGCCAGTATTGGTATTGGGATCATAAGACGAAAAAACCCACACACGCCAAAGACGAAAACGATTGCCGTGACATATTTCTTTCAGATCTGAAAGCAATTCTCCGTCAACACAGTATTGATGCTCAACCGGAGGGAACGTATGCAGATGAGAATAGAGCAGATATCCGCGTATCGTACAAATCCAATTTCTCAGCTCCCATTGAAATAAAGAAGAACTCGCATCGTAAAATCTGGCACGGAATTAGTGAACAACTCGTACCGAAATACACGCGGGATCCAGAAGCAGATGGTTATGGGATCTACCTAGTATTCTGGTTTGGTACTAAACATATGAAGGGAGGTAGCCCGGACGAACCGCAAGAATTGAAGAATCTACTTGAAAGGCAGCTTGATCCAACTCTCAAGAACAAAATCCATATCGTCGTGATAGATGTGAGTCCAAGCGGCCGGTATGCATAAGACGCATAGCATACTCTTTATTTGCTCGCTCTGGTCACACATTAAAGATGTAGTTGATTTCTCAGAGTCTCGGTAGAGTCCTCATCTAGCTTTCTTGACTCCGTCTTCCCACTGATTTTTTTCATCGTTTAGAAACTTCTAGAGGATATGGCCAAACCCATCTTTGCCGCGCGGTCTGACGGGTAACGTATCAAGAATCACACTCCCATCTTCGTTAAGCGTCCAGGATTCCACGCAAGCAGCCGCGCACGCTCCGATAATCTTTCCCGCAACTACGCCATATTTCCGCCCTGGAAGCTCACGATTCTCTATGGACCTGACTGTTAGGCCTTCGCCGTGGAGGCGCCGCTATTGGCAAATGGCTGAATTCCGCGAACTCCCATCCTTCTTATACTCTGAGTATTCCGATGGAAGTGAGCCACCAGTTCCGGACGAAGGGGGCCACCTCAATCGGAATCGGTGACGCGGTTGGTTGGAGTATGCACTACTACGGTTGTCAAACAGATAAGGGACTATTTTGATTAAATATATTTTATATTAGTGTAATATTCCCCGTCATGATAAATCATGTTTTATCAAACATAATCCTGCATCAAAACAACCGGATGGGTTGAATCAATGGCAACTAACCTCTGGGGTAAAGTATACTACGGGGACACTTTCGCTGGCATTCTGGCGCAGGAGGCCGGAGGCCGATGCGTATTCGCCTACGACGAGAGCTATCTGCAATCCTCTTTGCCCGCCATTTCCTACACGCTGCCGCTTCGAGCCGAGCCTCATTTAAGTGAATACGGATTGCACCCCTTCTTTGACAATCTATGTGCTGAGGGCTGGCTTAAGGATGTGCAGGCACGCGCACTAGCACTTCGAACGGACGATCGTTTCCCCCTGCTCCTTGCATTCGGCACAGACCTTGCCGGCTCCGTAAGCATCATTGATCCAGATCCTGTCGGGGACATTAAAATCGACCACAATGACCCGGACAACATTGCTGCGCTTTCAGCGAGAGCGTCTCTTTCCGGGGTTCAGCCCAAACTGGGCGCAATAAAGGAAGGCCGCGTGTTCCGCCCCGTTAGGCGGGGTGAGCGGGCAACCTACATAGCTAAGCTCCCGTCCCCCATGCTGCCCGATATTCTGGGACTTGAGTACATCACTACGCGGGCGTGCGCGGCCCTTCTTAAAGAAGACATGGTTGCGGATATGACTTTGGCACCGCTTCAGGGTGTTTCGGAAAGGGCTCTATTCATCAAACGATTCGACAGGACTGAAGACGGCAGGAAAACTCACTTTGAGGAATTTAACCAGTTGCTTGGTAACCGCTCGGAGGACAAATACGAGGCCTGCTACGAGCACATGGCCGATTTTATCATCCAGAACGGAGAAATTTGCCTGCGAGCAGAGTGCGATACACTGTTTCGCCGGGTGATGGCCTGTATTCTCACGGGAAATACGGATGCGCATCTTAAAAACTTCGCCATGGAGCACACAGAAAGCGGATTGCGCCTCGCTCCCTGCTATGATCTTGTAGCTACCGCTTGCTACCCGCAATACCAGACGCTGGCGCTGGGGATCGGGGGCGCCAAGAACATGAGAATCGGTAGCATCGGCCCAAAGAAAATAGCACGATTGGGCAACCTATTCGGATTGCCCGACAGAGCAGTTATGTTGGCGGTTTCCGACTTCGCCAGCCGTCTCAATAGGGCTCACAGCACTGTTGATGCCTCCAAGAAAGTCGACCAGTATATTAAAGACAAACTTCATCAGCAATTGGAGAAAAGATGGAACGGAGCGTTCGACTCAATTGGGACTTACTTGTCAAAGAAGCGATAAGGCGGCGCAAAGAACGGAAAATCTCCCAGCGTCGACTGGGCACCATAGCCGAAGTAAGTCAACCGACGGTCTCGCGCTTTGAGCGACAAGAACAAGACATTCAGCTTTCAAGCGCAATTAAAATCCTTGATGTTCTGGGATTGGTAGAGAAATAAGAGATCTAGCTTTGCAGACTGGAATCTGCCACGAACTCAGATTACCATTCCAAAACTTGCTGGCGGCAATTTAGAACGTGGGGGATGAGGGATTGAAGCGGACAATCAGTATTTTTCGAGGAAAGACAGACGAATGACTGAGTACTATCGTTAGTTTGTTCTTAGACGTTTGACAATCAATGCATTAAATGGTCTGTTAGGACGATTTTGAGTAAATGGGGCGTAGCCTGAATACGGAGTGAAGATTGTTGTTGGTTCGGTATTTCAAGAATTCAGATGATAGTATGCACCTTATTCGCAATGGGTATGTCAGGAATACTTCACAGACTACGCTATCCAGTAACCTGAGTTTTGCTCGGCCCACTCATGAAAGTCTTGGCCAAGTCTGGATCCGTTAATATCGCCTCAACTGACTACTCCTTTAATGCATCTGTAACTCGTAACACTTCCTTGGCCTGTATCAATTCTGTGAAATCACTTGCAATCATATCCACCGGATCAATTCTTATGAGTTCCCCGTCAGTACATAAAGAAATTGAACCGCGCTCGGCACAGTCATGGTAGTGCGTACCGAGGCTATTGTGTTAAAATCTACACCCTTCCGGGAAACCAGCCGGCTCGTAACGCTATATACCTTGAAGCTTGGAAAACTGACCACCGTTGCACGAGGCGCCCAATCGAGAAAGAACCAATTCGGCTCAACACTTCAGGTGCTTTCACATGTGCAGGCCGTGATCTACACGCGTCCGACCCGGTCTATTCAGGTTCTGACGAATTGCTCACACATCACGGTTTATCCAGGTATATCTCATGATCTGAAGAGATTGGCGATTGGACAGCGGATCTGCGAACTTGTCCTGGCACTTACGGAAGAAGGTGTAGATTCTCCCGAAATCTTCCATTTAGTTACTCGAACGCTGAGCGCACTGGGTGATCCGGCTACGCATGCAGTATTGGTTCAGCTATACTTCCAGCTTCATTTGGCGGCGGCGTTGGGTTTCGGACCAAGCTTTACCCGCGATGAAGTGGAGCGGGTTGATGATTCCGGTGGGTATCTGATGCTTGATACCGGTACGATTTCACGTGAGAAGGATAACGGTTCTCGGTCGTTGGCGGCCTCAAGGAGTGTGCTCCGCGCATTTGCCATTTTGTACAAGGCTGATTTTGATGTCATACTGCGTATGCAGCTTACGGAAAAACAGCGTCGAGGGCTTTACACACTGGTTACCCGCTTCATGCGGTACCATGTGCAGGAAGCCTACCCTGAGCGTGGGGAAGAGGTTTTAAGCCAGATATTGGGATTATCGCCAAAGGTGCAGTAAGGCCGTCACGTGCACTGGCGCGTATCATGTCTCCTGCTAATGTATATGTACGATGCGTGCGAATGGCCAGTGTATTGGGATTGACGTAGGAGGGACGTTCACAGATTTTGTGGTGTTGGATGCTACTGGGTTAACCGTGCATAAGGTGCCGACGACACCAAGTGATCAAAGCCAAGCCATACTACAAGGCTTAGCGGTACTGTCGGTAGATCCAGACGCGCCGGTCATGCACGGCACGACCACTGCGACCAATGCGCTTCTGCAAAGGCGAGGAGCTCGGACTGCACTCATAACCACATATGGTTTTGCAGATGTCCTGGCGATCGGTAGACAGAATCGTCCCCAGTTGTACGAGTTTTCCCAGGCAAAGCGCAATCACCTCGTGCCACGCCAGCTTCGTTTGCAGGTAGATGAACGCATCGATAATAAGGGTAACATTCACGGGAAGTTGGATAGATCCTCACTGTCTGAGATGCTGGAAGTACTCAAGCAGGAAGAGGTGGAGAGTGTGGCAATAGTTCTGCTCTTTTCCTTCTTGAATGATGTACACGAACGCGGTATTGCGGCCACATTGGCAGAGGAAATTCCAGATGTACCTGTTTCGCTTAGTGTAGACCTCCTACCTGAGTACAGGGAGTACGAGCGCACAGCAACAACGGTCATTAATGCGTATGTACGGCCTCTAGTTATGCGCTATTTGACACGTCTCAGACGTGTACTCAGTGGAAGGTCACTAAAGGTCATGCAATCCAGTGGTGGTACACTGGATGCACAACAGGCATCCAAGCAGGCATCTAGATTGGTTCTGAGTGGACCTGCAGGTGGAGTTGTAGGGGCATTTGCTTTGGCTCAACAGACGCTCAGCACTTCTAGTCCCCACATAATATCATTTGATATGGGGGGCACGAGTACGGATGTTGCACTTTGTCCTGGCAGAATACCACAGACGACCGAAGGCACGATTTGTGGTTTACCACTTCGGCTACCATCCACGGAGATTCACACGGTCGGTGCAGGTGGAGGTAGCTTGGCGTATGTTGATTCAGGAGGAGTTCTGCGTGTAGGTCCCCAAAGTGCAGGTGCGGTTCCGGGTCCGGTTTGTTACGGACAGGGCGGCCAAACTCCCACTGTAACTGATGCCAATCTGGTGCTTGGTCGTCTGATACCATCACAATTCCTCGGCGGAGACTCTGCGCGTCCATTAGACGTCCAGGCAGCAATTAGCGCGATTGCACAACTTGGGCAGCCCCTTGAGCTTTCTCCTGAAGAGACTGCACTGGGTATTGTACGAGTTGCGAACGCGACCATGGAAAGGGCACTACGACGCGTTTCCGTTGAATGTGGTTACGATCCACGATCGTATATCTTAGTCCCCTTTGGCGGGGCAGGGCCGTTGCATGCATGTGCAATTGCCGAATCATTAGGAATGAAAAAAATTCTTATTCCTCTTCATCCCGGTGTTCTCAGTGCACTTGGTCTGTTGATGGCAGATATCACCAGCGATGCATCGCAAGGGTTGCTGTCTACTGCGGAGGAGCTCCTTCATAACCCTGAACGCCTGGGAAACTCAATCAATCAGCTGAAGCCCATAGTACTATCCCGCCTAGACTCAGACGCTGGGGAGGTTCAGTTGGACTGCAGCCTGGATTTGCGATATTCAGGACAAAGTTATGAGCTTACGGTGCCTATGGGTTTGCCAGTTGTACCAGAAAACATTCGTGTTTCAATAGAAGCATTTCATTCGGCGCACCAAATGCGTTATGGGTACAGTGCACCTGAACTACCTGTAGAGTCAGTAGCAGTGCGACTACGAGCCACTGTGACCCGTGAGAAAGTAATACCTAGACCGGCAACGCCAACTGCCTCTCCCTTTGATATAACCCAAGCATCGAGAGCGCCCGTCTACTTTACAGCTGATGGGCCTATGTCAGTCCCTGTCGTGAAACGTGATATACTGGTGGAAGGGTGTACGTTTAGAGGTCCTGCACTGATTGTCCAGTATGATTCGACAGTACTCATGCCTCCGGGCTGGGATGCGGAGGTTGATCAATGGCAGAACCTACACCTTAAATGTGGCACAGATCATGGCAGTTGATCCCATTCTTCTCGAAATCTATAGACACCGATTCATCGGCGTAGCCGAAGAAATGGGGGTCACGCTGCAGCGCACCGGATACTCTCCGAATATTAAGGAGCGTCTGGACTATTCCTGTGCGGTCTTTGATACGGAGGGCAATATGGTTGCTCAGGCAGCACACATACCAGTTCATCTGGGGGCCATGCCCGCGAGTTGTGAGGTCGCACTTAGGACGTTCACGCGTTGGGAGCCGGGTGATGTGGTCATTCTGAATGATCCGTTTGATGGGGGGAATCACTTGCCCGACATTACCATGCTATCACCGGTTTTTACCGGTGATGAGCCCATTTTCTTTGTTGCCAGCCGTGCCCACCATGCAGATGTTGGTGGCATGAGCCCGGGATCGCTTCCTTTGTCTACCGAGCTCTTTCAGGAAGGAATTATTATTCCGCCCACCAAGCTATATGAAGCGGGCAAGTTAAATGAAGGTGTGTTGCGTATGATACTTGCTAACGTGCGCACTCCTGTCGAGCGTCGGGGAGACCTAGCGGCTCAGCGGGCCGCACATGCGGTCGGAGAGCGGCGTTTACAAGGGCTCGTAGAACAGCATGGAGAGCTTGAAGTTTGCGCGTATGCTCGTCATTTGCAAGCGTACAGTGAACGGTTAGTGCGTAGTGCTATTCAGACTTGGCCGGACGGAGTGTTTGTTTTTGAGGATGTTTTGGAACTCCCGGATGACCAAGATGCGATTATCAGAGTGTCTGTTCAGATTGCAGGTAGCAATATCGTGTTTGATTTTGAGGGCACAGATGCGACGTTGCAGGCACCGTTGAACACCGTATTGGCGGTTACAGCATCTGCATGCTATTATGTTGTGCTCTGCCTAGTTGAGGGAGATGTACCGGCCAATGCCGGCTGCTTTGCCCCGGTCCATGTGAAAGCCCCCCAAGATACACTTGTTAATGCGTCAAGGCCTGCAGCGGTCGCGGGAGGCAATGTGGAGACGTCACAGCGTATTACGGATGCGGTTCTTGGAGCTCTGGCACAGGCGTTGCCAGGGCGTGTTCCGGCCGCAGGGCAAGGGACCATGAACAATGTGACGATTGGGGGCAAACACACCGACGGAACCTCCTATGCGTACTACGAAACTCTTGGTGGCGGTATGGGGGCTGCTCCTGATGCGGATGGCCTAAATGGCGTGCATGTGCACATGAGCAATACACTTAACACACCGGTTGAGGCCCTGGAAATGCAGTTTCCATTCCGGATCAGAGAGTATGCACTTATTCACGGAAGCGGGGGTTCCGGCCAATACGACGGGGGAGAGGGGCTTGTGCGGGAGTATGAGTTCCTGGAGCCCGCAACAGTAACCATGCTCAGTGCGCGTCGTCGTAACGCACCGTGGGGCCTGTACGGCGGTGATCCGGGCCGTAAAGGCCAGAACACACTAATTGATGCAACCGGCAAAAAGACAGAATTGCCGGGCTTGTTTACACGGAGATTAAAGGCGGGTGACCGGCTCCGTATCGAAACCCCGGGCGGAGGAGGTCACTCTTCTGCCAGAAACTCGCGCAGCACGTAGTGCAGGATACCACCATTGCGATAGTATTCAACTTCAACTGGCGTATCCAGACGTGAGCGTGTAGCGAAGCGTACCTCTTCTCCCCCTGGGCGAACAGCAGTGACTTCAACAGTTCCTCCTGCTTTTTCAGGCGGAACCAGGCTGTAGGATTCGGTACCATCCAGGCCCAGGGTATCGGCATTTTCGCCTTCTTGGAATTCCAGTGGCAGCACTCCCATTCCAATTAGGTTAGAGCGATGGATACGTTCGAAACTATCGACGATCACGGCCCTGACTCCCAGGAGAATGGTTCCCTTGGCAGCCCAATCCCGACTTGACCCCATACCGTAGTCTTTACCGCCTAGGACGATCAAGGGTACGCCTGCCTCCTGGTAACGCATGGACGCATCGTAGATAGACATGACCTCATCATCGTTGATGAAACAACGGGTTATCCCACCTTCGGTGCCGGGTACCAGTTCGTTCTTAATACGAATATTGCCGAAGGTACCGCGCATCATGACCTCATGGTTACCACGTCTGGATCCAAATGAGTTAAAATTGCGCAGGGCTACACCATTGGAGCTTAAGTATACACCGGCAGGAGACTCCCTAGGGATAGCACCTGCAGGTGAGATATGATCCGTTGTTGTTGAATCTCCCAGCTTAGCCAATACGCGGGCATTTTCAATAGGGGCCATTTCTGGTGCCTCACGTGTCAAGCCGACGAAGAACGGAGGTTCTTGGATGTAAGTGGATTCATTGCTCCATTCGTACAGAGATCCACTGGGGATCTCAATAGCGTTCCATGTTTCGTTGGAGGACTCTATACCACCGTACTCCTCCAGAAACAATTCAGGAGTAATGGAGGCTTCAATCGCAGCAGAAATTTCCTCGGTGGTTGGCCAGATATCCCGCAGATACACATCATTGCCTGCGAGGTCTTTGCCAAGTGGATCGTGGGTAAGATCAATGTCTACGGTGCCTGCCAGTGCATACGCAACTACGAGTGGGGGCGAAGCAAGATAATTTGCCTGTACCAGTGCATGAATACGGCCTTCAAAGTTACGATTACCGCTTAAGACGCCTGCGACGACCAGATCGCCTTGTCGCACCGCATTACCCACGACCTCCGGCAAGGGGCCGGAATTACCGATACAAGTAGTACATCCATACCCGACCAGATCAAAACCTAGTTGTGCCAGGTAAGCCATCAGGTTAGCATTTTGGAGATACTCGGTTACCACACGTGATCCTGGCGCCAAACTGGTTTTGACATAAGGTGCTGTTTTCAGTCCGCGCTCGACTGCTTTTTTGGCCACGAGCCCAGCGCCGATCATCACGCTTGGGTTACTGGTATTGGTGCAGCTGGTGATTGCTGCAATGGCAACGTCTCCATTGCGCAGCGGGTCTGGAATGTCGGGCATTTCAACCGCACGCTCCAAGTCAGATGCTTGGCGACCAAATCCCTCCGGTCCGGCGGGCGCAGAAAATGACTTGCGGAATGATTTGCCCAAGCCAGGAATCGGAATGCGGTCCTGTGGTCGTTTTGGTCCGGCCACGCTCGGCACCACATCACTCAGGTCTAATGCTAGAACATCCAGATATTCTGGCTCGGGTGCATCAGGAGTAAGAAAGAGTCCTTGATCCTTTGTGAATCGTTCAACCAATCCAATCAAATCATCATCTCGCCCCGTGCGTCGCAAGTACCCGAGTGTGGCCTCATCAATTGGGAAGAAACCCATCGTGGCACCGTACTCGGGGGACATGTTACTGATCGTAGCACGATCAGGCACCGAAAGCGCTTGAATACCTGGGCCAAAAAATTCAACAAATCGTCCCACGACGCCATAGGAGCGAAGCATTTGTGTGACTGTGAGGACCAGGTCGGTAGCCGTAGCCCCTTCGGGTAACTCGCCAGTAAGCCGGAATCCAATCACTTCTGGCATGAGCATGTAGATTGGTTGGCCGAGCATCACGGCCTCTGCTTCAATTCCGCCAACTCCCCAGCCTACGACGCCAAGCCCATTGATCATAGTCGTATGGGAATCGGTGCCTACCAAAGAATCCGGAAATGCTACGACTTGCCCGTCTTCCATCCCGGTCCACACGCAACGGGCTACATACTCCAGGTTTACCTGGTGACAGATCCCGCTCGCGGGAGGCACAACGAAGAAATTATCGAAAGCTTGTTGCCCCCAGCGAAGAAACTCGTACCGCTCCCGGTTGCGCCGAAATTCGTGATCGGAGTTCAGCTGAAGTGCTTCCGGAATTCCGAAGTAATCTACCTGAACGCTGTGGTCGATTATTAGGTGTACAGGCACACGTGGATTGATTGCAGAGGCATTGCCGCCAGCACGTGCCATGGCGCTGCGCATTGCGGCAAGGTCTACAACCGCGGGCACGCCAGTGAAGTCTTGCAACAAAACACGTGCAGGTGAGAAAGGCACTTCAGCGCGTAAGGGAGCTTTGGGGTTATATGTCGCTAGTTGCTCCACATTTTCTGGAGTTACGGAAAACCCGTCACAGCCCCGCAGTACGGCTTCCAGCATTACCCGAATGGAGTACGGGAGTCGGTCAAGGGAATAACCTGACACATCAAGTGCGTCGAGACGATACATCAACGCAGGCCCTTGCGGGGTTTCGAAGGCTGTTCTTGTCCCGAAATAATCTGTTTTTCTGGCTTGGACCGTCGTGCCCATAACTTTATTTCAACGGTGATCACTTGAGAAATCAGGTGAACGATTTTCGAGGTCCATTGTTTGGCGCGAGCCTCGTTTGCAGCCTGGATTGTCCCGGAGTAGGCAGTCAGTTTGAATGCCTCTTCCCGAAAGGATTTCGCCGAAGACTTATGAGCAACTGCGAGCTTAGTGCTTATGCCGAGATGTTTATGGAGTTCTTTGTTATCAGAGGAGTCCGCTAGGTGTGGGGTAAAGTTGTGTTGTGTGCCACTCGTGGCAGATTGTGATTCATTAACGTATGCTGTCCAGGTGGTCGCTTTGGGAAGATGTACGTAGCAGGGAAGTGTGTGAAGCTTGGGGAAGGCGCCCTATCTTCCGCATATCGGACAGACATTTGCCCTGCGCAAGGACCCTTAAGCATTCGGAATCGTACACACGCGCCAGTTCCAGGGGCTATAGCTCAGTTGGTAGAGCGCCTGAATCGCACTCAGGAGGTCAGCGGTTCGACTCCGCTTAGCTCCACCTCTCCTCCTTGTCACCCCAGATCGTATCAGTTTGTCTTCCGACCTATCTGTGCATACGGGGTGTAGTACTCTCACTATGTCCCAGGTCCGACACCCACCTTAAACAATGGAGGGCAGGTACGTAATGCCCCAGGAATATATCGTAGTCCTTGCGAAGGTAATCCTCAATCCCTCTGTTAATCCCCTGTAATCGCGTAGATTTACCTGCGCGTATCTTGGCTTTTGTTTCACCACAGCGGTTATCCATCAGATGTCTTTCAACTACACAATTCGGGTTGTCTTGGGGTTTTTAATGTTGGTCGTTTTCTTACCTGCAGCAGGATCTGCGCAGCCTTATGACACTACCTATTACAATGCAATGGAGTTTCGCAGTATAGGGCCTTATCGAGGTGGTCGCTCGGCGGCTGCAACGGGAGTACCGGGGCAGCCTATGATGGCATACTTCGGTGCGACCGGTGGAGGAGTCTGGAAATCGACAACGGGAGGAGCTTCCTGGGAAAATATATCGGATGGCTACTTTGGAGGGAGCATTGGTGCAGTTGCAGTCAGTACATGGGATTCGAATGTCATTTATGTCGGCGGTGGAGAAAAGACTGTCCGTGGGAATGTGTCGCACGGCTACGGTATATACAAGTCACTTGATGCGGGACGTACCTGGGAACATAAGGGACTCTCTGATAGCCACCGGATTCCACGGATTCGCATCCATCCACGCAACCCTGATCACGTATACGCTGCCGTGCTGGGTCACTTGTCCGGCCCAAATGATGAGCGAGGCATTTACAGGTCAATGGACGGCGGGGAGTCCTGGGAAAGGATTTTGTTTATCAGTGACGAAGTAGGCTTTGTTGATCTTGCGATGGATCCATCAAATCCGAGAGTTCTGTACGCCAGTGCCTGGCGTGTTATCCGGACACCGTACAGCCTGGAAAGTGGCGGTGAAGGTAGCGGGATATGGAAGTCAACCGATGGAGGGGACACATGGTCAGAAGTTACCGGGCAGGACAACGGTCTGCCAAGAGGAACACTAGGCATCAGTGGTATTGCTATTTCCCCAGTGAACCCGGACAGAATATGGGTCATCATTGAGGCTGCCGAAGGTGGCGTATTCAGGTCTGATAATGGAGGCGAGACTTGGCGAAAGATAAATGATGATCGCAATCTGCGGCAGCGTGCCTGGTACTACACACGTATTTATGCGGACACCGCTAACGAGGATGTGGTTTATGTCCTTAATGTTCAGTTTTGGCGGTCTAAAGATGGAGGTAGCACTTATTCAAGTATCTCCACACCTCATGGGGATCATCATGACCTGTGGATTAATCCCGACGATTCTAATCACCTCATTATCGCTGATGATGGTGGTGCACAAGTAAGTTTTGACGCCGGGGACAATTGGAGTACATACTACAATCAACCTACGGCTCAATTCTATCGCGTCACGACAGACAACCATTTTCCATATCGCATTTTGGGTGCACAGCAGGATAACTCAACCGTGCGCATACTGCATACCACTAGTGGTCTCAATGAACGGGAATGGGAGCCTACCGCTGGAGGTGAGAGTGGCTGGTTGGCCCCTAAGCCGGATAACCCGCAAATCGTCTACGGAGGATCATATGGTGGCTATTTGACACGGGTTGATCATGATACCGGTGAGCGTCGAGCCGTAAATGTGTACCCCGACAATCCGATGGGGCATGGTGCAGAGGGAATGCATTATCGATTTCAATGGAATTTCCCCATACTGTTTTCAAAGCACGATTACAATGTGCTATATGCAGCTGGAAACCACCTCTTCCGCACTACTAACGAAGGTCAATCCTGGGAGATGGTCAGTACAGACCTGACACGTGCAGACTCTACAAAGCTTGGGCCCAGTGGCGGACCGATTACGAAGGACAATACAGGGGTTGAATACTATGCCACGATCTTCACGGTCGCTGAGAGCCCCCATGATCCCCAGGTTCTCTGGGCGGGGTCTGATGATGGACTTGTTCATATTACCCGTGACGGTGGAGCCACCTGGGAGGATATAACCCCGGAGGGGATGCCGGAGTGGATGCAGGTCAATGACTTGGTAGCTCATCCGACGATGGAGGGAGGAGCCTATTTTGCCGGTACACGCTATAAGCTTGACGACTTTGCGCCATACATTTACAAGACAACCAATTATGGTGCAGGCTGGGAGTTGATTGTTGACGGGATTGACGAACAGCATTTTACCCGTGCCATTCAGCCGGATCCAGTGCGTCACGGGCTCCTGTGGGCCGGGACCGAGTCAGGCTTGTACATCTCCTTTGATGATGGAGAGAACTGGAGCCAATTCCAGCAGAATTTACCAATCGTGCCGATCACAGACTTGGACTGGAAAGATAATGACCTGATCGTAGCTACCCAGGGGCGTTCGTTCTGGGTCATGGATGATGTAACTCCATTGCATCAGTTATCCGATACAATGGCTTCCAAGTCGATGTGGTTGTACGATTCAGCTCCGACTTGGCGAACTGGGGGAAGTGTTAGTCTACGATACTGGTTCAAAGAGGCACCGGATTCCAGCACCACCAAACTGCGGATTCTCGAATCTGATGGTACGATAATCAAGACCTTTAGCGCAGAAGACGGAGATCTTGATATAGAGGCGGGGATGAATGTTTTCAATTGGAATACCCGTTATGAGGATGCTGAGTCATTCTCTGGACTCATTATGTGGGCGGGCAGTGTTCGAGGCCCTAGGGCAGCTCCCGGAACCTATCGAACACGGCTTATCGCGGGCGATGACTCACTGGAAGTCACCTTCGAACTGCGCAAAGATCCCCGTTCAAGCTCAAGTGTAGCCGATTTACAAGAGCAATTTGATTTTCTGATTGGGATAAGAGATAAGCTCACTGAGACCCATGAGGCGATCAAGGAAATTCGTGAATTACATACTCAGATTCGAAGAATAACAGGCAATATGGATGAGGAGCACGCGGCCATCACAGATTCCGCGAAAGCTCTAATCCAGAAGATTACGGAGATTGAGGAGACACTTTATCAAACGAAAAATCAAAGCCGTCAGGATCCGCTGAACTTCCCGATCCGATTGAACAATAAGTTGGCTGCCGTTGGAGGCAATGCTTCTATTGGAGACTTTCGTCCCACGGATCAAGCTATTGAGGTACGCGACAATCTTGTGATGCTTATTGATGCAGAGTTGGAAAAATTGCAGTCTATAATGGAGACGGACGTTCCCGCGCTTAATGCGATGATCCGGCAAGCAAACATACCGGCTATAAGTTCAAATTAGCTTGAAGCCGAACTTAAGGGGGTGAAAAACGGGAAATATCTGTGCCCATGGATCATACCGCGCACAATCTCCAATAGGAAATGTATGTGTGTAGCGAGGATATAGTAAGCGCCAAATTGGCGTTTTGCCCAATTGGCAAAAAACATGGCCCTCCATGGGTGTCACGATCTCTTCACCAAACCTGCATCTCCGAGCACTTCATCTCGAGCGTCTATCGCACGATGGACATTGCCTTCGACCGTCTAACAACTTTATCGTCCATGACGATCTTCAGCGTATAAAAATAGGCTCCCGAGGGTAAGTCGCCAGTGTTGATCTGCAGAGTATGCCCCGTGCCCACACCGAACGATTTGTCGGGCAGCATTTTAACGGTCCGCCCCAATAAATCCGTGATGGCAACCGAGACTTGTGCTGGTTCAGGCAGATCAAAGACTATTTTTGTCGAGTTCGATAATGGGTTTGGATAATTTCCCCAAAGAGCAAGAGATATGGCCTCCTCCGTTTGTTCGGTAGCTACCCCCATGTTGTCCTGGATCGTTACTGTAAGAGTATGGGATACCATATAGCCGGTTCCCGACGCCGAGAGTGTCAGAGTTACCTGATCATCCAAGAGATCAGTATCTTCTGTCGCCGTCAAGGTCACTGTCTGTTCTTGGTCCCAGTTGCTTGCTGTAAACGTCAGCACATTCAGATCCAGCATTAGATCTGTGTTTTCATGCCCGGTAAGGGTCACTGTCACATCGCTTGAAGGCTGCGTCGTAAGTGCAACGTTGAAGGATGTCATGTCTCCCTCCATAAACTCCACCGACGCGGGGGTTGATATTCCCGGCATATCAAGGTCGGTGATGGTGACTTCCTGCGAGATCGGGATACTTGCAACTATCCCGGAGGGCAGGTTAGTGGTATCCAGTTCCACCGTGAAGGTCTCATCCTCAATGTCGTTATCTCTATAGGTTTGAATTGTATACTCCGCCTCCGTGGCTCCACTATTGATGTTCAGGTTTACAGGAGATGTACTGTCATAATCACTGGACTCGGCGGTGCCGGGTGAGAGTGTTAGCGGGACTGCTACATCGGTATTCAGTGCGTTGGACAGTTGTACGGTTACCGTGATCGACTCTCCCTCATTCACCGGATTCTGATCTACCGACAGACTAGCTGCTGCATCAAGGTCCCTGATGGTCACCTCCCCCGAGACCGGGCTACCTTCCCTTACATCGGAGGGCAGGTTACTGGTATCCAGTTCCACCGTGAAGGTCTCATCCTCAATGTCGTTGTCTCTGTAGGTTTGAATCGAATACTTCGCCTCCGTGGCTCCACTATTGATGTTCAGATTTATGGGAGTGGTACTGTCATAATCACCGGGTTCAGCGGTGCCGGGTGAGAGTGTTAGCGGGATCAATACATCGGCGTTCAGCGCGCTGGACAATTGTACGGTCACCGTGACCGAATCTCCCTCATCTACCAGGTTCTGATCTACTGACAGACTGGCTCTCGGTGTATTTCCGACGACATTTTTCAAATCAAAGCGGAAGGTTCCCACTGGCTTGACGGATCCGTCGACCAGAAACGGAGAGCTTGTAATGCGACTGATGGGCTCCCTTGGATCAGTAGGCTGATTTTGCGAAGTGTAGTCGGAGCCGCTATCGGTTCCTGCATCATACACAAATAAATCAACTTCGAGCGAATCAATCCACTCCCCGTCCGAACCCAGCAAATCCAGCCCTGACACACCTACAAACCAGTCCGGGCTGGGTGCCACCATTGATGTAACTGTCACACGGTTCCAAGATGGGCGAATATCGAAGGTGATTGTTTGAGAACCGGGTGAATTCATTACCGATCCCTCCACGATACCACCCGCATTCATTGCACTGATTGCCTGGTTGATTTCGCTTCTAAGTGGTCCCTTGCTTCCAAGTTCGGCCATTCGCTTGATGCCTTCACTTGCAATCGCCCCTGTATCCCAAAATGACACTGTACTGTCATGGGTACCTCCAATCATCCCGGAGAAATGAGGACTAGAGGGAAAGTTATCAGGATGTGTGCTGGAAGACCAAGTAGCCGTGAAGGTGAGATCATAGGTGGCGGTACCTTGTGCAATCACGAATGACACCAGGAGAAAACTCCCCGCTATGCAGCAGATCAAAAACTTCTGAATTGTGGCTGAATAATTTTTAGACATGGAACAGTTAGGCTTCGCTATGGAGGAGTAGAACTCTCTACTGACCGCTCAGGTTTTGTGCTTGCTACTTTCGTTTTTCCTGGTCGGATTCCAGTTCACACTTAAGCTATTTTTTGAGTCTTTGGTTCACGCTCAATCGAAATGGTGACGGGCCCATCATTCACTAGGGAAACTTGCATGAATGCACCGAAGCTTCCACAGGCTATCGGGTATCCCAGCTCATCCGAGAGTCTATCCTTGAAGTATTCATACAGAGGCTCTGCAATCTCGGGTCGGGCTGCTTCGACAAATGAGGGCCGGTGTCCTTTCTTCGAATTGCCGTAGAGTGTGAATTGGGATATAAGCAGGACTTCACCACTGGTATCCCTTACGGATAAGTTCATTTGCCCCGCATCATCTGCAAAAATGCGGAGACAAGCACATTTGCGTGCCAACCAATCTGCTTCTGCTGTCGTGTCGTTTGAGTGAATACCCAGAAACACCAATAATCCCCGATCAATAGCACCAATTGCGGTGTTATCAACGGTTACGGAAGCTTCACGGACGCGTTGTACAAGGGCGATCATTGAGTCTGTATTTCGTTGAGAAATTCCAAGAGTTTGGCCGCGCTGCGCCCGCGGTGACTGATCTTATTTTTTTCTTCACGGGAAAGCTGCGCGAGGCTAATTTTGCTCCCCTCTGGAACGAAGATCGACTCGTAGCCGAAGCCTTTCGTAGACATTTCAGATGTTGCAATATGTCCACTCAGGCATCCCCTAAAGTATTTGAGACCGCCCGAGTACGCTAAAGCCAGTATAGTAATGAACTGGGCCCTGCGGTTTGTTTCCTTTGCAAGCATCTGAAGCACCAGGGTCCGATTGTCTAGGTCATCCTTGTTTGTGCCGGCGAAGCGTGCAGAGCGCACGCCAGGCTGCCCGTTGAAGGCATCAATGCATAGTCCGGTATCGTCCCCAAGTGCCCAGAGCCCAGTATAATCGTACGCACTTAAGGCTTTCAATGCTGCGTTTTCTTCAAGCGAGGAAGCAGTTTCGTCCACAGAGGGGGCGTCTGGAAAAGCAGACAGATCCATTACATCAGCAGAAGCGGAAGCCAGAAGAAGTTTAAGCTCCGTCGCCTTGTGAGTATTGCGCGTAGCAAGAACCAGTTTAAGAGGCGAGAAAACGCTTGTCATGAACTAGAATTCTGTTTAAATACTCCTACCATATGGTACACGTAAAATTCCCAATACCTTTGTCTGTTGAGAATATGCGTGTTTTTGTGGGATAGCCGGAGCAATTGACTGATTCTAAC
>VXLY01000117.1 GCA_009841335.1 Rhodothermaceae bacterium
CCAGCCTCCGCCAGCTCCACCCCCACCAAAGCCTCCCCCACCAAAGCCTCCGCCGAAACCTCCACCAAAACCTCCACCAAATCCACCGCCTGCACCAAAGCTCCCCCCTCCACCGAAGCCGCCGGATCCACGTCCGCTGGCATGCCCTAATAAGAACATCAGTGGAATAATACTGTCACCACGGTAATGTCGACCCGACCCTCCTCGTCCGCCACCCCGCGAGAGCATCATGAAAACAGCGAATACCACAACCATAAAAAACAATCCAAGACCTCCAAGATCCCCTCCTCTGCCTGAACCCCGCGCGACTGGCAAAGACTCTGCCGTGTACTCCCCGCCCGCTGCAAGCGTGAGCGCATCTACTGCTCCAGCTAAACCGGCATAAAATCGTCCCCCTCTAAAATTGGGCTCTATGATACCCCGTACAATTTGCCCGGCCAGTGCATCTGGAATTGCTCCCTCTAAACCATACCCTACAGCAATAAATACGGCGCGATCTTGCTCGCTGACCAGAATCAGTACCCCGTTGTCATGTTCAGCCTGCCCTACTCCAAGCGACTGCCCCAACTCAGTCGCATATTCGGCAATATCACGCCCCTCCAGTGATTGTATAATGCGAATAGCAATCTGTGTTGACGTACTATCCGCATATTGGCGTAATGAAAGCGCCAAGCGCTGTTCCTCCTGCGAGGAAAGCATCCCAGCTTCGTCAACAACAATCTGGTTCCTCTCCTGAGCTAAAACGCTTCCATGAACCATCACCAGCGCTACCAGGGCGACTGGGACAAACCAGCAAAATCGTCTGTATTTATGAATCAAAATCAACCTCTGGTGCACTCTGAGCATCACTGTCTGCCTCAAACGGGGATCGACGGCTGTGCCCAAACATGCCAGCAAACATGGCCGCGGGGAATTGGCGGATAGCCGTATTGTAATCGCGCACTGCACCATTGTAACGCGTGCGCGCCGTATTTATACGATTTTCTGTACCCTCCAACTGCACCTGCAAATCACGAAATCCTTCAGTAGCCCGCAGTTGTGGATAATTCTCACTGACAACTAACAATCTGCCAAGCGCCCCGGAAAGTTGGGACTGTGCCTGTTGAAATTGTGCCAGACCTTCGGGGTCACGTACATCCTCGGCAGAAACATTGATGGATGTTGCACGGGCGCGTGCTTCCGTGACCGCCTGTAGTGTTTCCTGCTCAAAATCTCCAGCTGCCCTCACCGTATTCACAAGGTTTGGAATAAGATCTGATCTCCGCTGATAGGCAGTCTGAATATTTCCCCAGGCTTCTTCAACCATCTCCTCCTGTCCAACCAGATTGTTATAAGTCCCGCAACCTGCGCAGCCCGCAAACCCTACAAGCAAGACGACAATCAACAAAACTAATGTACTTGTACGACGCATGTTACATCAAAATTAAACCTATCATGCGTACGTCAATCAGGGCTCGTGGTTTCGGAAATAGCGTCCAGATACTCCTGTAGTATTATTCCAGCGGCAACTTGGTCCACCAAACCACGCTTGCCTTGGTAGGATCGTCCACGCAGCATAGTCTTAGCTTCTTCAGATGTATAGCGCTCGTCCCAGCGCACGACTTCTACATCCGGCATCCGGTTCAGCAAGCGTCGAATATACTCGTTTACCCGCCTGGTTGCGCAGCCCTCTGATCCGTCCTCCTCCAGTGGCCAGCCAATAACAATCACCTCTATTTTTTCATTTTGATGGATCGCAACCAATTTTTCTATTGCAGACTCCGGGCTGTAAGTATCCAAAGGTTGCGCAAACATACGTAATGGGTCAGCTATGGACAGACCAACCCGCCGCGTACCGTAATCAACAGATACAATACGCGGACGCCCACTATGCAACTTACTCCTCAAAACGGTATACCCCACGAACACTTTCAACACGCCTGATGCGCCCAATCAGGCGTTTGAGATGCTGCAGATCGCTTACATGCAGGATGATTGTACCTTCAAAAAATCCGTCCTCTGTTCGGACGCTCATTGACCTGATGTTCGTCTTGAGGTTTCGGGAAATAACCGTGGTTAGATCATGAACAATACCTACACGATCTTCCCCAACCACACGCAGCCCTACAACAAATCGGACATCTTTCTGCCGACTCCAAGCGCATGACTGGATCCTATCTGGATAGTTTACAAGTAAATGAGCGGCATTTCGGCAGCCTGTCCGATGAATATTGATTGAACCTGCTTTGCTGGTATAACCGAATACCGCATCACCAGGGATTGGGTTGCAGCAGGAAGCATACACCGTAGCTAGGCCCTTTATGCGCTCCCCGTTGATAAGTAATGTTTCCGCTCCTTTGTACTGAGCAGTTTCTCTAAAGGTGATCCCGGACTCTGTAGGGGCATCTATGTCAACGGACTCCGGGGCGTCCCCTGTTCGCATATACTGAATCAAATCCTGTACATCTAATAAGCCGGACGCAATCTCATAGAACATCTGCGCCAAGGTCGAATACTTGAACTGGGCAGCCAAACGTACCAACTCTTCTTCTGAGACTGACAGCTTGGCCCGCTTCGCTTTCTTTTCCCAGAGCTGACGGCCATATCTAACGGCCGCTCGCCGCTCTTCGTTAATTCGATGCCGGATTCGGCTGCGGGCCTTGTGTGTAATCACAAACTTGATCCAGTCTGGATTGGCGGTTACTTTTTTGGACGTAATGATTTCGACCTGATCTCCACTCCTGAGCTTATAAGAGAGCGGCACCATTTTGCCGTTGACCTTGGCTCCAATACAGTGGAAACCAATATCCGTGTGAATCTGAAACGCAAAATCCACAGGAGTTGCGTTTTTGGGTAGTGTTTTTAGATCCCCCCTCGGAGTAAAGACATAGATTTCGTCCGTATAGAGATCCAGGCTGAATTCCTGAACAAACTCAGTCGCCTGCTCACTATCGGGATTCTCCATCAAATCATGGACCCAGTTCAGTAACTGATCCATTTTAGTATCCGCCTTGTTTACGCCCTCTTTGTACTTCCAGTGCGCCGCCATACCACGCTCGGCAATTTCATCCATCTCTTCCGTACGAATCTGGACTTCTATGCGACGGCCATCAGCATCCAACACCGTCGTATGCAAACTCTGGTAGCCATTTGATTTTGGTACAGAAATAAAATCTCTGAAGCGCTCAGGAAGCGGTTTATAGAGATCCGTAATGATGGAGTACACGCGCCAGCAATCCTCTTTACCCTTTTGCCCGCGGGTCTTCAGGATAATGCGAATCGCAAACACATCGTAAATGGCTTCCAGCGGCTTATTCTGTGCTTGCATTTTGTGGAAGATCGAATAGATATTCTTCGACCGTCCCTTTATATCAAACTCGAATCCGTACTGCTGGAGTCGCTCTCGAAGAGGTACGATGAACTGATTGATGTACGAATCACGCTCCTGTTTACTCTCTCTCAGACCAAGCACAATGGAGGAATATGCCTCCGGCTCCAGCACTTTCAATGAGAGATTCTCTAATTCGGATTTAATACGTTGCAGACCAAAACGATGGGCCAAGGGCGCAAAGAGCATTAAGGTCTCGGTAGCAATCTTTAGCTGCTTGGCTGGTGGAAGTGATCCAAGTGTCTGCATATTATGGAGACGATCCCCGAATTTGACAAAGATCACCCGCACATCCTGTGCCATCGACAGGATGAGTTTGCGCACATTTTCTGCCTGACCTAATGCCCGATTGGCATAGATACCACGGATCTTGGTTAACCCATCAATCAGCAGCGCCATCTCTTCACCAAATTCTGCCCTGATGATTTCCAGAGACAGATCAGTATCCTCAACTACATCGTGCAGGAGGGCTGCACCAACACTGACATCGTCCAATCGAATTTCACGGACAACAATACGGGCAACTGCGATAGGATGTGCGATGTACCACTCCCCGGACGCTCGTCGATCATTCCGGTGTGCCCAGTAGCTGAGTTTGAAGGCATGCCGAATCATAGCTTCATCAAACGTCGGCAAATACTGATTGCAGTCCGCAATCAATTCTTCAAATTGCCGCCCATAGGGCTCTTCAACCTTGAAGTCGCGTTCTTTGAGTATAGTCGAAGCTTCGAGCATTAGCCCCTGTTAGTCGAACGTATGCGTTTGATCCCTGAATGTACAAACGCAAAACAACCTATTGGGATCACTTCCCTATCGGATTCAACACGATCAGGCTCAACTCAGGGTTTTACCGCTAAGAAGTTGAATCACTGAATAACCTCCAATGTGCCGAACTTGACCGCTCGCTCAGCTTCCGCTGTCGGGCGTTTTTTCGGCAGGGGGATCGGATTCTTCCTGAGGGGCTCCCTCGTCAATGTCGGGCTCAGTTGGTTCCGTGTTCTGCTCAGAGCTCGCCTCTGGCGTCGCTTCCTCACTACCCGATGATGTGCTTGGTGCATCTGCCGCCAGACTAGCGGGGCCCCTGCGGCGACGACCTCGACGTGTACGACGTCGGCGAGATCGACGCGTCGTCGGCTCAGACTCATTATAATCCACAAGCTCAATAATCGCCATCTCAGCAGCATCACCCGAGCGCTGCCCTAATCGAAGTACACGCGTATAACCGCCTGGACGGTCGCCCACCTTCTCTGCGATCTCCTCAAAAAGCTCTGTAACAGCCTGCTTATCCATCAAATGACGGAAAACTTCTCGCCGATTGTGTGTAGTATCCTCACGTGCTCGCGTGATTAACGGCTCAATGTAAAGTCGCAGGGCCTTGGCCTTGGCAAGTGTGGTCGTAATTTGTTTATGGCGAATCAGTGCCCCGGACAGCGCCGACAAGGTTGCCCTGCGATGCGACGCCGTACGACCCAACTTGTTTCCTTTTTTGGCGTGTCTCATTGCTGATAAGCTAACTGGCCCCCGTCGCGGCCTCGCTGCTCACTTCCGGGATATCCATATTAAACCCTAATCCGCGTTCCTCCAGAGCAATTTTGAGCTCCTGCAACGACTTCGTCCCAAAGTTTCGGAACTTCATCATGTCCCGCTCATCACGAGTGACCAGATCCCTGATCGTCCTAATGTTTGCAGATTTCAAGCAATTCTTTGCTCGTACGGACAGACTGAGGTCATCCACGGAATCATTCAGTTGATCTACAACTTTTCGTGCAGTTAAATCTGACTGATATTCTTCGAGTGGAGCTATTTCTATATGTTCCATTGCCGCAAATGGATCAATGTGCTCCTTGAGGATACTTGCCGCCTCCTTCAAGGCACTTTGAGGCATAATCGATCCATCCGTCAAGATCTCCAACTCCAGTCGTTCATAGTCTACTCGCTGCCCTACACGCGTAGGTTTCACGGTAACCTTTACCTTCTTGATCGGTGTGTAGACCGCATCCATAGCGATAACTCCAATTGGATCGGTCTCTCGCTTGTTTTCGTCTGCTTGAACGTATCGCCGCCCGGTTTCTACACGTAGCTCTACTCCAACATCTACACCCTCAGAGAGCGTGGCGATATGATGGGAGGGGTTAAGTACGCGATAGTCGTTCGTAGCCATCCCTATATCCCCGGCAGTCCATGTGCCTGGCCCTTTCACCCGTGCAGTAATAATGCCACTCGCAAAATCAGCAGGTTTGAATCGGACCCCCTTAAGGTTCAAAATAATATCGGCAACGTCCTCAGTGACACCTTGGATGGTCGAGAACTCGTGCTGTATGCCATCAATCTTCACTGCGGTTATAACCGTCCCCTCGAGGGAGGAAAGCAGTACGCGCCTGAGAGAATTGCCGATGGTTTGCCCGAATCCGCGTTCAAGGGGCTGAATTACAAACCGTGCAAACGTGGGCGAAGACTCCTCCGTCAACACTGCGTCGGGCATTTGAATTCCGTTGTTGCTCATTCTAGTCAATTTGACTTCAAAATTGTCTACAAGTCGACCTACTTGGAGTAGAGCTCCACGATCAACTGCTCCCGAATATTCTCTGGGATATCGGAGCGCTCTGGAAAGTCCAGAAATTTGCCGCTCAATGTCCTGCGATCTGCTTCCAGCCATGAAAAGGCTTGCCGATGTTTCTTCACATTTTCAACAAAGGTGCGATTAAGCCGACTTCGAGGGCGAATAGAAACAATATCCCCTGGACGTAGCTGGTACGAAGGGATGTTCACGACCTGCCCGTTGACCATAATATGTCGGTGAGTAACCATCTGGCGCGCCTGCCGCCTGGTAGCAGCAAACCCAAACCTGAACACAGTATTATCCAAGCGTGCCTCTAGGAAGCGCAGCAAGTTTTCACCCGTAACCCCTTTTTTGCGAGCGGCCTTCTCGAACAGGTTCTTGAACTGACGTTCCAGAACACCGTAAATATGCTTTGCTTTCTGCTTTTCTTTCAGCTGCGTAGCATACTCGCTTTCGCGTCGCCGCCGTTTCTGGCCGTGCTGGCCGGGCGGGTTCGGTTTGCGCTCGAGTGATTTACTCGGACCAAAGATCGGTTCATTGAACCTCCGCGCGATCTTTTGCTTTGGGCCTCTATAACGGGCCATGTCTGTTTATCTCGTGTCAGTGAATGAACAGGTTAGACTCGACGGCGCTTGGGTGGCCGACATCCATTGTGCGGGATTGGAGTTATGTCGCGAATTGACGTAATATCCAGACCCGAAGTGTTCAATGCTCGGATCGCAGACTCCCTTCCAGAACCCGGTCCTTTCACGAACACATCTACACGCTTCAATCCCAAATTAACGGCCTCTGTGGCAGCGGTGGTTGATGCGACCTGCGCAGCATAAGGCGTACTCTTGCGGGATCCCTTGAATCCCTCTTTTCCAGAAGAGGACCATGATATACAATTGCCGTACTGGTCTGTAACCGTGACGATTACATTGTTGAACGTAGCACGGATAAAGACCATTCCATTCGATTCAACCAGCACCTTTTTTTTCCCAAAACGACCGCTGCGGCCTTTGCGTACCTGCTTTTTCGCCATAATTGCGTGTGATTGCTGTAACTACTTACGCGGTGCTTTCTTTTTGCCTGCCACCGTTTTCTTGCGGCCTTTGCGTGTTCTGGCGTTCGTCTGCGTTCGCTGACCACGTACAGGCAATCCGCGCCGGTGTCGCAGCCCGCGATAGCACCCAATATCCATCAGCCGCTTCACATTCATCTGGACCTCGGTTCTAAGCTGACCTTCAACCACGTAATGGTCTTCAATCAAACGACGAACCTTTTGGGTCTCTCCCTCGGTCCAGGTATCGGGATGCTTATCGGGATCCAGCCCAATCCGTTCCAAAATCTCTACTGCGCGGGAACGCCCAATTCCGTAAATGGTCGTCAGCGCAATCTCACCGCGCTTTTTTGACGGCACGTCAACTCCTGCTATTCGAGGCATGCAATACTATCCCTGTCGCTGCTTGTGCTTCGGATTCCTCTTGTTAATAACATAGAGGCGGCCCTTGCGCCGGACGATCTTATCGTCTGCACTCCGCTTCTTCACACTAGCCCTTACTTTCATCAAAAACTTAGCTTAGTTGTTCAGGCAAAGAACAGTGGTACGCACAGTTGCCCTAACGGGTTCCTATCTATATCGATACACGATACGCCCTTTGGTAAGATCAAATGGAGATATCTCAACCTTAACGCGGTCACCAGGAAGGATCTTGATGTGGTACATTCGCATTTTCCCGGCCAAAAAACCGAGAATTGAATGCCCGTTTTCAAGACGGACCCTGAACTGCGTGTTCGGCAGCGCGTCCGTGACTTCGCCGTCTAGTTCAATGGGTTTCTGCTTAGCCATACGATAATGCTTTCATCCTGTACGGAGGCGTAATAATTTCTTCAATGTATTCAAATGTGGTGAGTATATCCGGGCCACTTGGGGTTACACAAACCATATGCTCATAATGTGCCGAGGAACTTCCGTCGGCTGAGCAGATCGTCCATCCGTCCGACTCCGTAAACACTTCGGAGGTCCCCAGATTGATCATTGGCTCTATGCATATCACCATGCCAGTCCTGAGCCGACGCCCCCTGCGGGGTGAACCGAAATTGGGGACATGAGGGGGTTCATGCAACTTGCTGCCAATTCCGTGTCCGACGAGTTCTCGCACAACCCCCAATCCATGATTATTACAGTGTCGATAAATGGCTGCGCCGATATCACCAATTGTGCCGTGCGGTGTAGCTGATGCAATACCCAGCTCCATCGCCTCATAAGTAACCGTACAGAGCTGTATATCCTCGGGGCTAAGATCACCTACGCCAAACGTGTATGCACTATCGCCGAAAAAACCATTTAATTCCACACCGCAATCCACGGATACCAGATCACCCTCACGAAGCATATAGTCTCCTGGAATTCCATGGACCACGGCATCATTGATAGATACGCAAAGCGAGGATGGGAATGGCGGCAGTGATGCCATACGGTAGCCTTTGAACGCCGGTTCAGCACCATGGCTGTAAATAAAATCCTCAGCCACACGATCCAAGACCGATGTCCTTACACCAGGGGCGATGTGCTTGGCTACCTCTGCCAGTGTGCGGGCAACCAGATCAGCACTTTCGCGAAGCTGCGCTATTTCGTGAGGCGTCTTTATTACACTCATCAACGTGATCGACCTCGAATGCGACCGCTTTTCATAAACCCATCATAATGACGCATCAGCAGGTGGCTTTCGACTTGTTTCAGTGTATCTAAAGTTACGCCAACCATAATCAAGAGACTCGTTCCTCCAAAAAACTGGGCGAATTGCTGCGTTTCCGTCAGGCCAAGTTGAACAGCAAATGCAGGAAGGATCGCCGCGAACCCGATAAACAATGACCCCGGCAAAGTTACGCGCGTCAGGATCGAATCAATGAACTCACTCGTTTGCCTGCCCGGCCGGATCCCCGGTATAAATCCCCCCTGGCGCTTCATCGTATCAGCCATCTCTTTCGGATTAACTGCAATTGCGGTATAAAAATATGTGAAGAACACACATACAAAAAAGAAGATGATTGAGTAACCCCAACTGGTGAAGTCCAAGAAAAGTGCACCAAAACGCTGCATGAACTCGTTGTTCGGCGCGAACTGCGCAATCGTACCAGGCACAAACATGATCGACTGTGCAAAAATGATAGGCATCACACCCGCTGCATTCACGCGCACAGGCAGGTACTGCGTCGTCCCCCCATATACCTTGCGTCCAACTACGCGCTTAGCATACTGAACAGGAATGCGGCGCGTACCCTGTGTCATCAAAACCACAAATGCTGTTACTACAACCAAAACCCCGATCTCAAAAACCACCAGGAAAATATTTGCTGATTGCCGCACTTCATTCACAAATGCCTGTGGCAGAAAGGCAATGATTCCGATCGTTATAATGAGTGATATCCCGTTACCAATACCGCTCTCGGTAATGCGTTCTCCAAGCCACATTACAAACATTGTCCCAGCAGTAAGCACAATCACAGTGGTGACAATAAACAAGGTCTGCTGGATCACGATTGCCTGGGGAACTGTGCCCCACAAAAACAGACTATAACCAATGGATTGCAGCGCTGTGATACCCGCGGTACCATATCGTGTGAGTTGGGTAATTTTACGACGACCCTCCTCCCCTTCACGCTGAAGTTTCTGGAAATAAGGTACCGCTGCGCCTAAAAGCTGGATTATGATTGATGCCGTGATGTACGGCATAATTCCTAACGCAAATACCCCTGCCTGCAGGAATGCTCCACCAACAAAGAGATTGAAGAAGCCAAACAGATTATTTGGATCTCCCTGTGCAAATGCGTCCGTAAGTGCGGTTGCATTAATGCCGGGCAGGGTCACATACGCCCCAACCCGATAAATAACCAGGATGCTAAGAGTATAAATGATGCGTTTGCGTAACTCATCAATCTTCCAGATACTACGCAAGCTATCGGCAATGCCCGCCATTCGGAGGTTCCTCGGCTGAGTTTAGTTGGCTGACAGACGCGTGATCGTGCCGCCTGCTGCCTGGATTTTTGCTTCTGCTGACTTACTGAAAGCATGAACTTCAATGTTCAGTACTGTTGTCAGCTCTCCATCTCCAAGAATCTTGACCCGATCATTTTTCCTAATCAGGCCCGCCTCAATCAATACTTCCAGTGTGATCGGAGCGTCTGCATCAAGGGTTTTCCGTTCGATATGCGCTTCAAGCTGCGCCAGATTCAAAACTTTGTACGAAACTCTGTTCGGATTCCTGAACCCGAATTTGGGTATGCGTCGCTGGAGTGGCATTTGGCCTCCTTCAAACCAGGAGGGCATACGATGATTACCTGTGCGGCTCTTTTGCCCTTTATTTCCTCGTGTGGAGCTGTGTCCACCCTTGCCAGATCCTACGCCCCGCCCCAAACGCTTATTGCGCCTTGTTGCGCCCTTTGCCGGCTTTAATGTACTTAGATTCATCCGTTCGACTCTTTTTCCTGTCCCTCAGCAGTGGTTTCTTCTACATGTATCAAATGCGACACTTTACGCAGCATACCTCGAATTACAGGAGTATCGCTATGGGTCACCGTATGGCGTATGCGACGCAGTCCTAGAGCCTGAATAGTCCGACGCTGAAGATCGGATGAGCCAATCAGGCTCCGCGTCTGAGTAATTCTGAGTGACATAATAGTTTCTATCCTTCAAATACACGGTTCAATGGAATACCGCGACGACGCGCTACCTCGAGAGGGTGCTCAAGACTGCGCAGTGCATTCATGGTCGCTGCCACCTGGTTGTGCGGATTGCTGCTTCCAAGTGATTTGGAAAGCACATTTGTGATCCCCACACATTCGAGCACAGCACGGACACCTCCACCAGCAATCACGCCCGTACCCGGTGATGCGGGTTTGAGCAGCACGCGCCCGGCGTCTTTTTTACCGATCACACGATGTGGAATCGTACCATTCTTTGTAACCGGGACGGAAATCAGTTGCTTTTTAGCATTTTCTGTCCCCTTCTTGATAGCATCCGCAACTTCATTTGCCTTTCCCAGCCCGGCACCTACGTGGCCCTCGCCGTCTCCGACTACGACCACCGCGTTAAAAGAGAATCGCCGCCCCCCCTTAACTACCTTGGCCACACGTTTGACCTTGACTAGACGATCAATCCATTCGGTCTGGTCGGCGGTCTCGCTACTACGGTTATGCTGTTGCTGTTGCGTCTTTTTCATTCAGTATCAGATACCCTTTTTTATCCGTCAAAAATTCAGCCCTCCCTTACGCGCGCCTTCGGCCAGCGAGCGAACACGGCCGTGGTACCGGTAACCATTGCGATCAAAGATCACTTGACTGATACCACATTCCGTCGCACGTTCTGCCAGACGTTCACCAACAACCAGGCCTGCATGCACGGGTGAATCGGCTTCATGACCTTTGTCCAATGTTGATGCTGATGCAAGCGTCCGACCGCTGACATCATCCACCAACTGTGCATATAGGTTACGGTTGCTCCGAAACACAGTCAATCTGGGGCGGTCTGCAGTACCGCGTATTCTGCGACGAATGCTTCGTTTGGTACGAAGCCGACGCACACCCTTGGCTGATTTGATTTTACGAGTTGCCATATCTCTTATAGATCACTGTTTGGAAGCAGTCTTGCCGGCCTTCCTCCGCACATACTCGTTGATGTACCGGATTCCTTTGCCCTTATACGGCTCCGGTGGACGCAGAGAACGAATTTTTGCAGCAACCTGCCCAACGGCCTGTTTGTCAATGCCGGAAACTGTAACCTTTGGGGTACGACCACGGCCACCGCCTTCTGCTTCGACGGTTACGTGATCGGGAGGCACGAAATAAATAGGATGGGAATGTCCCACCGCTAGCTCCAGTACGCCATTCTTAACCTCCGCACGCGTACCAACTCCGACGATCTCCAACTGCTTCGAAAACCCTTTGCTTACCCCTGTTACCATATTCGCCAAAAGCGAACGATACAGACCGTGCATAGCACGGTGTCGTTTCTGATCCGTAGGTCTCGAAACACTGAGTTCACCTGATTCCTGAGAGAGTACCAGATTGGTCGGCACCTGAAGGTGCAACACGCCCTTGGGTCCGGTTACCGTCACCGCGTTCCCACTAGAGACATCAACCTTGACTCCCTCTTCAATCACTATGCTTTGTCTGCCGATCCTTGACATAAATGATTTATTCTAAAAAACATGTGCTAGTACTTCACCACCGACATGGGCGCGTTCCGCTTCCTTGTCCGTCATTACCCCTCGTGAAGTGGACAATATTGCAACACCGAGACCGTTCTGGACACGCGGCAAGTTATCCGCTTTCGCATATACACGCAGTCCCGGCTTGGAAATCCGATCCATCGAACGGATTGCCCCCTTTCCGCGGTGGTCATACTTGAGAAAGATGCGCAGCAATCCCTGATTGCCATCGTCTACATTCAAAAAACGTGTGATATATCCTTTGTCTTTGAGGATCTGCGTGATCGCCCGTTTTATTCTGGACGCTGGTATATCCGTATATCTGTGTCCGGCCATTTGTGCGTTACGCAGCCGAGCCAGATAATCACCAACCGGATCAGTAATCACTCCCATTCTAACTACCAACTTGATTTACGAATTCCTGGAATCTTGCCAGCCCTAGCCATGTCACGAAAAGCAATCCTCGAAACACCATACACCCGGATATAGCCACGTGCGCGCCCTGTAAACTGACACCGGTTACGCAACCGGGAAGGGCTTGCATCACGCGGCAAGCGCTGAAGGGCTTCGTAGTCCTTGTTGGCCCGAAGCTCCGCCCTTCGATCGGCAAACTGCGCAACCATACGCTCACGTTTCTTTTGACGGGCTATAACACTCTTTTTGGCCATAAACCTTCTTCTTTTTCGTTATCGGTTGTCGTCTTCGCGGCGCACAAATGGCATACCAAGCTCCTTGAGCAACGCAAATGCTTCTTCGTCCGAAGGCGCAGTTGTCACGAACGTAAGCCCCAACCCGGATATACGCTCAATCTGATCCACATTGATCTCGGGGAAGATTATCTGTTCCTTGATACCTAGCGAATAGTTTCCTCGTCCATCAAAACTGCCGTCAGGTACACCACGAAAATCCCTTACACGCGGAAGCGCAAGTGTGATCAGCCGATCAAGAAATTCCCACATACGATCTCCACGAAGCGTTACGCTGGCCCCAATCGGCATGCCCTCGCGCAGTTTAAAGTTCGAGACACTCTTGCGTGCACGCCGCACAGCTGGCTGTTGACCAGTAATGCGCCGTAACTCATCCACCGCGCCATCCAGAAGCTTTTTGTTCTGAGTGGCCTCTCCCACCCCCTTGTTTACGGTTATCTTGACCAGTCGTGGGACCTGCATACGGTTCCCGTAAGAAAATTTCTTGCTCAACTGATCAATGATTTCAGATTTGTAACGCGTTTTCAGACGCGGCTCGTACTGTGCCATTGCTCTAATTCAACTCCTCTCCTGTCGTTTTTGCATAACGGACCCATTGCCCCTGGCCGGTGTCAATGTCCTCAATTCGTTTACGCCCAATTCGTGTAGGATCACCGTTACTGTCGACAGGCTGGACATTGGAAATGTGAATGGACATTTCACGTTGCACGCGACCACCCTGCGGATAAGTCTGATTGGGGCGTGTATGACGGATCCGAAGGTTTACTCCTTCCACAATCACACGCTCTCTTTCAGGAAATACACGAAGTACTTTCCCTACATATCCCCGTCCTCGCGCAGGACTTCCCTTGGAAGCCGAAATATCCTTCGTAAGCATCACCATGTCACCTTTCTTGATATGGGGCTTTTTTGTTTTTCTTTGCGATCGAGCCATTATTCTTGATTCCTCTAAATGACTTCCGGTGCCAGAGAGACAATACGCATGTACTGTTTCTCGCGTAGTTCCCGTGCGACCGGTCCAAAGATCCTGGTACCTCTAGGTTCTCCTTGGGCATTAAGCAGAACGGCTGCATTCTCATCAAATCGAATGTAGGATCCGTCTGTCCGCCGCAGTTCCTTGCGGGTACGGACAACAACTGCCCGGGAGATATCTCCCTTCTTGACGTTTCCGCCAGGGATAGCAGATTTTACGGACACCACAATCCGGTCTCCAACCCGTGCGTAACGCCGGCCGCTTCCACCGAGCACCCGAATGCAAAGGACTTCCTTAGCACCACTGTTATCGGCAACGGCCAGTCTGGACTCCTGCTGTATCATCGGTTTGACCTATTTCGCACGTTCCACGATTTCCAAAAGACGCCATCTTTTATGCTTGCTCAGCGGCCGCACTTCAGCCACTCGAACCATATCTCCTTCCTGAGCCTGTTCTTTCTCATCATGAGCGAAGAGCCGGCTGGTTTTCTTGATAAACTTGCCATAAATCGGATGCCGTACTTGTCTCTGAATGCCAACGACGATGGTTTTGTCCATCTTGTTGCTGACAACTATGCCCGTACGTTCCTTACGCGAAGATCTCTTAAGCTCACTCATTTTGATTTATACTATCCAAGCTGCTCCTTAAGAATTGTTCTCAGACGCGCAAGAAAGCGGCGTTTTTCTCTGAGTAGCAAGGGGTTTTCCAATTGGGCAATTGCATGTCTGAATTTCAACTCAGACAGCTGCTCCTCTTCTTCGCGGATACGCTCTTCCACTTCCTTCGTGCTGAGAGCTCTCACTTCCGGGGCTTTCATCATTGGTTAATTCTCCACATAGTCAGGCCGCACGACAAATTTTGTCTTGATCGGCAGTTTTTGTTGTGCCAGACGCATGGCTTCCTTTGCAAGTTCAACGGGGACCCCTCCACCGACCTCAAAAAGGATACGGCCCGGATGAACCGGAGCCGCCCAATGATCAATGGCACCCTTACCCTTACCCATTCGAACTTCGGCAGGTTTGCTGGTAATCGGCTTATCCGGAAATATTCGGATATACACCTTGCCCACTCGCTTCATTCGACGCGTCATTGCAATTCGGGCAGCCTCTATCTGACGGCTGGTTATTCGTCCGGGCTCAAGGGCCTTAATCCCGAAATCGCCAAAATCCACCCGTGCACCGCGAGCGGTGTTTCCTTTAATCCTTCCTTTTTGTTGCTTGCGGTACTTCGTCCGCTTAGGCATCAACATGATTCCTGTCCAATTTACCCCTGATAGTTACCTGCGTCCTCCTCCGCTTCTCTGGACGCCACCTGTACCACCGCGTCGCCTGCGGCCATCCCGCTTACCTCGGCGCCGATCACGGGCCTTACTCTCACCGCCACGTCCACCGGCGTGCATCTGCCGTAGCTGCTGACGTTGGGCCTGGACGTTCGGACTCAGGTCAGGGCGCCCGAGTATTTCACCATGGTAAACCCAGACCTTGACCCCTGTCGTCCCATAGATCGTGAATGCCGTCGCTTCCGCGTAATCAATATCGGCCCGAATAGTGTGCAGTGGCACACGCCCCTCTAGATATTGTTCGACACGCCCCATCTCTGCACCACCAAGTCTGCCTCCTACCTTTATGCGGATCCCCTGGGCGCCCATGCGCATGGCCCCTTGGAGAGCCTGTTTCATTGCACGCCGAAAAGACACGCGTCCTTCCAGTTGTTGTGCAACATTTTGGGCAACTAGACTGGCGTCCAACTCAGGGCGCTTAATCTCATTGATATTAATCTGAATATCCTTGGTAGTGACCCGCTTGAGCTCCTCTCTAAGTTTCTCCACTTCCTGCCCCCCACGCCCGATCACAACTCCGGGCTTACTGGTATGCAGGGTTAGGATGATTCGCCTTGGCGTACGTTCTATCACGACACGGCTGAGCCCAGCCCGTCTCAATCGCGCCCGCAGGTAACGGCGGATCTCTTCATCTTCGAAGATCTTGCCAGCAATCTCTTTCTTGGTGGCGTACCAGTTCGAATCCCAACCTCGGATCGTACCGAGACGAAAACCGACCGGATGTGTTTTCTGACCCATGTATTCTTCTTAACTTCTCAAGCTGCTAGTCTTCGTTTTCGGCTTTAATGATCACGGTCAGGTGACTCATTCGTTTACGGATTGGATGTGCTTGACCCCGCGGAACCGGCCGAATTCGCTTCAGCATCGGCCCTTCGTCAACCCTGATTTCTTTGACGAACAAATCGTTCTCATCAAACCGTTCGTCGGGATTCTTGTCTATAAGGTTGTGTACAGCCGACCTGATCGCAAGGGAAACAGGCCGGGTAACGGCTTGCGGTAGAAAATGCAAAACATTCAACGCTTCGGGCACCGAGCGACCCCGAATCACATTGACCACTCTCCGCATCTTTCGCGGCGAGCTCGAAATATACTTACGTATAGCACGTGCCTCCATTGCGATTTATCTCCCCCGTATGTCTTTTTTTGATCCGGCATGCCCACGAAAGATTCGTGTTGGCGAAAACTCACCTAGCCGATGTCCTACCATGTTTTCGGTTACATAGACCGGAATGAACTGGCGTCCATTATGCACGGCAAACGTATGGCCCACAAAGTCCGGCGTAATCATGGAGGCACGGCTCCAGGTTCGAATCACCTTTTTCTTGTCTGCCTGATTGAGTCGATCCACTTTTTGCTGAAGTTTATGGTGGACAAACGGTCCTTTTTTTAGAGATCTAGCCATGATTACCTACGTTTCGTGCCACGCCGGCGTACAATGTACTTGTCAGAATCTGCATTTCGCTTACGCGTTTTGAAGCCTTTCGCCGGCACACCCGAAGGAGAACGAGGATGTCCACCGCTCGCCTTGCCTTCGCCTCCACCCATTGGATGATCCACAGGGTTCATCGCCACGCCCCGTACCTTGGGGCGCACGCCGAGCCAGCGTCGCCGGCCCGCTTTGCCGAGATCAATGTTCATATGCTCGGGATTGCTGGTCGTGCCTATCGTTGCCCTGCACTCCGCGAGAATGCGACGAACCTCTCCACTGGGGAGCTTCAGCGTAACATACTTGCCCTCGCGCGCCGTCAGCTGGGCAAAAGTGCCAGCTGAACGGGCAATTTGCGCACCCTTTCCTGGCTTCATTTCGATTGCGTGAACATAGGTGCCCAGCGGAATACGGCCCATTGGAAGACAATTACCTACCTCCGGAGGCGCGTCCGGTCCGTTCTGTACCGTCTGGTCGACAACGAGCTTGTCCGGCGCTATCACGTAGCGCTTATCTCCGTCGGCATAAACCAGCAATGCAATCCTGGCAGACCGATTAGGATCATACTGAATACTTGCAACACGCGCAGGCACACCATCCTTGTTGCGTCGGAAGTCGATCACCCTGTAGCGTCGTTTATGACGCCCTCCCTGATGGCGCACCATTATTCGGCCCGTCGAATTACGGCCACCATGGCGCTTAACAGAACGGAGCAGCCTCTTTTCAGGCTTGCCGTCGGTAATCTGATCAAACGCAGATACCGAACGCTGGCGCTGCCCAGGCGTGACAGGATTGAGTTTACGTATAGCCATTAGATACTCTCGAAGAAATCTATCTGCTCGCTTCCTTTAGCCAGCGTAACGATGGCTTTCTTATAACCGGCTGTCCGACCGGATCTTACTCCCTGACGTGTGAACTGGCGACGGCGCTTACCCCGCACCCTCATCGTTCGCACCTCTTTAATCTCAGCCGTAGGGAACCGCTCCTGCACGGCCTGCTTGATCTGGGTCTTGTTGGCATCCGAATCTACAACAAAAGCATAGTGTCCGTCCTCCATCTGAGCCGAGAGTTTCTCAGTAACCAACGGCCGAATAAGTACTTGGCGACTCATGATGATCAACTGCTTTGGGTTGAGTTGTATGCCCAGAGGCTACTCCATACCCCCAGAGTGTCTTCTTCACAGACTACCACTCGGGCACGCAGAATATCCTCAGCACTCACATTCCGCGCTTCGCGCACAACAACACGATCCAGATTTCTACTCGAGTAAAAAACTTCCGGGCTATGCAGCGCAGTCACAATCAGTACCGGCTGCCCCTCCAATCCCAGATTACTGAGCAGATCAGACAGCTCACGCGTATTGGGTGCATCGTAATTCAGAGGATCAATCACACGGATCGCCTCTTCCTGCGCCTTATAGCTAAGTGCTGAGCGCTTAGCTTTGCGACGCACTTTTTTGCTGAGTCGAACGCTGTACTGATGGGGACGCGGTCCAAAGGTTCTGCCACCGCCTCTGCGAAGTGGAGAAGCAATATTTCCTGCACGTGCCATCCCGGTCCCTTTCTGGCGGTAGATTTTACGGGTTGATCCCTTTACCTCTCCGCGCTCCTTTGTCTTATGTGTTCCTTGACGGGCGGCAGCCTGCGTCCGACGCACATCCAGCCATAACACATGATCATTAGGCTCCACTGCAAAGAGCGTGGCGTCCAGAGCGACCGTACGACCGGCCGGTGATCCATTATGCTGAAAAACATCCAGCTCCATTCTTCCAATCAGCTTTTCTTGAAGAGTTCGACTACACCGTTGGTCGGCCCAGGGACTGCTCCCCGGACGAGAAGCAGGTTGTGCTCAGGAATGATGCGGGCTACATCAAGATTTTTGATCGTCACACGGGCATTTCCCATCCGGCCTGCCATACGCATACCTTTGAAGACCCTGGAGGGATCACTGGAAGCTCCAATGGAGCCTGGGGCGCGTTCACGATTATGTTGACCGTGCGTCCGGTCGTTCACACCATGGAATCCATGACGCCGAACTACACCCTGGAAACCCTTTCCCTTGCTTACTCCTGCAACATCTATCATCTCGCCCTCCGAGAATACATTTTCTACACGTACCTCATCGCCAACGTCAGGAGTCTCCCCGTTCCATGCAAATTCCTTAAGAACACGCTGAAGGGGCACACCCGCTGCACGAAAATGGCCTTGGAGCGCTTTGCTGGTACGACGCTCCTTGCGTGTACCAAACCCGAGTTGTACCGCATCATATCCATCCTGCCCAGCATTCTCCTTTATTTGCACGACACGGTTTGGGCCCGCCTCAATAACAGTGCAGGGCACATTGTTGCCCGAAGCATCAAAAATGTTGGTCATACCGACCTTTCTGCCAATCATTCCACTCATTGCTGCACTGAAAAAAGTGTTGCTTTGATTACACCTTGATTTCTACGTCAACACCGCTGGGTAATTCAAGCTTGAGCAGTGCATCCACTGTCTTGGTGCTGGTCGAGAGTATATCAATGAGTCGATTGTGACTGCGACTCTCAAATTGCTCTCGACTCTTCTTGTTAACATGTGGACTCCGCAATACCGTATAAACCACCTTTTTGGTTGGCAGCGGGATTGGCCCGCTTACCACCGCTCCGGTGGATTTAACTGTCTTGATAATTTTTTCCGCGCTCCTGTCGATCAGCGAGTGATCGTACGATTTGAGCTTGATGCGAATTTTCTGCCCTGTCATCGGTCTCCACTAGACGTAATTAATCCAGGATTTTGGTAACTACGCCGGCGCCGACGGTCCGTCCACCTTCCCGGATAGCGAACCGGAGTCCCTGCTCCATCGCTACCGGCTGAATCAATTTTACCTTGAACTGTGTGTTGTCTCCCGGCATCACCATCTCCGTGTCTGCCGGCAACTCTATGTCTCCCGTTACATCCGTCGTCCGGAAATAAAACTGCGGCCGATAACCACGGAAAAACGGCGTGTGGCGACCTCCCTCATCCTTGCTCAATACGTACACCTCACACGTGAACTCCCGGTGCGGTTTGATCGAACCTGGATGCACGATCACCTGACCACGCTCTACTCCGTCCTTCGCCACGCCGCGAAGCAATAATCCTACGTTATCCCCCGCCTGACCCTCATCCAAGATCTTCCTGAACATCTCCACACCCGTCACCGTGGTCGTCGACTTCTCTGGACGAATACCCACGATCTCCACCTTCTCTCCCGTGCGAACAATCCCGCGCTCAACACGCCCCGTCGCCACTGTACCCCGACCCGTGATCGAAAATACATCCTCCACCGGCATCAAAAACGGCTGCTCCGTGTCGCGCTTTGGCGTCGGTACGTAACCATCCACCGCCTCCATCAACTCTATCACCCCAGATTCCCATTCCGACTCTCCATTCAACGCACCCAATGCCGAGCCATGGACCACCGGAATGTCATCCCCCGGAAATTCATACGCATCCAGCAACTCGCGAATCTCCATCTCCACCAACTCCAACAACTCCTCGTCATCCACCAAATCTACCTTGTTCATGAACACCACGATATAAGGCACGCCCACCTGACGAGCCAACAAAATGTGCTCGCGCGTCTGTGGCATCGGTCCATCCGATGCATCCACCACCAAGATCGCTCCATCCATCTGCGCCGCGCCTGTCACCATGTTCTTGACATAATCCGCATGCCCTGGACAGTCCACGTGCGCATAATGACGCTCACCCGTCTCATACTCCACATGCGCCGTCGCAATCGTGATCCCACGCTCACGCTCCTCAGGTGCGTTGTCGATCGAATCAAATGACCGGATCTCCGTACC
>VXLY01000044.1 GCA_009841335.1 Rhodothermaceae bacterium
ATTGTCACCGTGGACCCCTCCCTGCCAGAGGCAGAAGCCTTAGCTGTAAAAGGGGATACCATCGTGGCCGTGGGCACCGCCGAAGAAATTGCAGACCATATCGGATCGCAAACACATGTCATTGATCTGAACGGCAGCTTAGCTATCCCAGGGCTAATTGAGGGACATGGCCATTTCCTTGGAGTCGGCGAAGCCAAAATGATTCTTGACCTAACGAAAGCCAAGAGCTGGGAAGAAATTGTGGCAATGGTCGACGCGGCTGCCACTGAAGCTGAGCAGGGCGAGTGGATCACGGGCCGCGGATGGCATCAGGAAAAATGGGATTCAATCCCTTCAGGATCCGTGGAAGGTGTCCCCACACACCACACCTTGAGTGCCGTATCTCCCAATAACCCCGTACTACTGCGCCACGCCAGCGGTCACGCAGGGTTTGCCAACAAAGCTGCAATGGACGCGGCTGGACTTAGCCCAGAAACCCCAAACCCCGATGGCGGCGAGCTCGTGAGAGATCTGCGCGGGGACCTGACCGGACTTCTCCGGGAAACTGCCGAAGGCCTCGTGGGAGCCGCACGGGCAAAGGCGCGGGAAGGAATGACCCCCGAGGAACTTGAAGAGGAATTGCGCACAATGGCGCATTTGGCTGCCGAAGAAGCTCTCGCCAACGGAATAACATCATTCCACGATGCCGGAGTAGGGTTCTCTACCGTAGACCTTTTCAAGGAACTCGCAAATGAAGGCAACCTCCCCGTACGGCTTTATGTGATGGTTCTTTCGAACAGCACCGAGCTGGAGGAAAAGCTGGCGTCCTATCGAATGATCGGCTACGGAAACAATCACCTGACCGTCCGCAGCGTAAAGCGCTCCATTGATGGAGCACTCGGCTCTCATGGTGCCTGGCTGCTTGAACCATATGCAGATATGCCTAACTCAAGGGGCCTCGAAACCACCGCAACCGACGAAGTCCGGGCTACAGCAGAAATTGCAAAAGCCCATGACTTCCAAGTAAACATACACGCAATTGGGGATCGGGCCAACCGGGTTGTTCTGGATCTCTACGAATCGCTCTACGGCAACACCGACAACGATCTTCGCTGGCGGATTGAACACGCACAGCATATACATCCAGACGACATCCCGCGGTTTGGTAGCCTAGGAGTCATTCCTTCTATGCAGGGCGTCCACGCCACAAGCGATGGTCCATGGGTTTTTCGGCGCCTAGGTGAAGAGCGGGCACAAAGCGGCGCATATCGCTGGCAAACGTTATGGCAGACCGGTGCAGTGGTCACGAATGGGACAGACGCGCCCGTGGAAGATATAGACCCCATTGCAAGCTATTATGCAACGGTTACACGCGTACTGAGCGACGGATCTACGTTCTATCCTGAAGAGCGACTCTCAAGGGAACAGGCACTACAGTCTTATACACTCAACAATGCCTATGCGGCGTTTGAAGAAGACATCAAGGGCTCGCTTACACCTGGCAAATTGGCTGATATTACTGTCCTCTCGAAGGATATTCTGACCATACCTGATGAAGAAATCCTCTCAACAAGAGTACTCTACACCATAGTGGGGGGCGTCGTGAAGTACCAGGCACAAACTACCTCCGATTCTGACGGGCACGCCTATTCAGAATAATCATATAGACGAAGATCAATAGGGCACCCATCATTTCGCGGCCAGCTTCGTCCTCAAAGAAGTGGAGATTTTGGCTCACAACCAACCAGATGTAGTACATACAAAGCCCCAATGCCGCAAGTGCGAATAAGGACGCAAGTCGCCACGGCAATCGGTTAAGTATCGTCGCAAAGCCTGCCAGTGCAGCTAATGCATACGCAGCAACCCACCAAAGTGCATCGGGATCATTGAATTGCCAATATGCACACAGCGCAAAGAAAACCGCGCCAACAAGCACTATTACCGTAACAACTCTGTTCACTGAACTGCTTGTCTAATTATGATGCTCACTCACCACGCAACCCCGACTCCGACTTGCATGGCACGCCCAGCTGCGGGATAAACAAAGGCTGTACCTGAACCGCCCGGATCTAGGAATCCTGTCGTGCTGAAAAGATTGTCCAGGAGATTGAATGCTTCAAACTCTATTGTAAGCCGACCCACTGCATACGTGAGCTTGAAATCCACTGAGGAGAAATTGTCTAATTCAACGGTATTGGCGTCATCCAGCCAGATACGTCGAGCACTCCGTAAAGCTGCCATTGCCAGAATCCTGTCCCGGATTGGCAGACTCACCGCAGCCGAGATGAAATCCCTCGGGATAGCCTTGACAAAATTTCCCTCGTAATCTCCTGAACGGTAGGTCACGTTCTGGAGTGTGTAATTGAACCGCAAGGACGCTAAGTTTTCCGTTTCCAGAGCTAGCCCAGCTTCCAGGCCCCGATGCCTGCTGCTGGCAATATTTGCATACTGGAAGGTCTCGAACTGAAAATCCAGTTCATCCTTCATGTCCATCTGGTACAAACTCAATGTCAGTTCTCCACTCAAACTTTCGGGTACGAGCACTGAACGGTGGTATACTCCGGTTTCAAGACTGGTGCCACGCTGGGGCTTTAGCTCATGGTTTGAAATGGATACAGCGTATGGCGGAAAAGGCAAAGGGATCAACCTCTGGCCGAAGAGTTGATCCAAAGTGGCAGTTTTGAATGAACGCGTCACATTGGCATACCAATTACCTACATGCTGCGTACTTGCTACATAACGAACATTCAGGCCTACTTTTGGACTCAACGCGGTATGGACCGCATCCTGTTCGGTACCTTGTTCAGGCGAATACGCGTCACTGATTCGATCGTAGCGAATGCCCGCCGAAGCGCGCAATCGACGCATGGGTTCAATGACATATTGCATGTACATCGCCAGTGCGCCACGAGTACCATTACCCGCGCTTGACAACTCTCCGATTGTCCCATCGTGACCCTGAAAAACTTCGGCAGTCCCCGTAACAACGTTACGCCATTCTACGTCGAGTCCCCCGCGCTGGAGATCTGCACCAAGCGTCAGACGATCGTCTGCAAACAAGGATGGAGTCACCAACTGCGCACTTAGAAACACTCTTGAAGTTCCAAAATCCCGCCATTTCGCATCTGCGAATTCTGCACTCAAGGGCAGCGTGCGTATACCCTTCAAGCTGCGCCTGTTACCAACTATTGAAGCGCGCAGTTCTGATTGCTCACCAAAACCCATCCTGCCTTGCAGGGCTAGTCGCTGGGTGCGCTCGTCAGCATCATCAAGCTGGAAAAACGGAGATTGCTGCACACGGTCGTTGGCAATCTGCTCGCTTGTGAGTGGACCCGGAATATCATATTTCCGTACATGCATCGACCCGGAAAGCGTAATCGTGGACCGGTTCGAGCGAAATACGTCCGAACTGACCCCCACACCAAACTTGGTACGATTGGCGTGCTCACGATATCCGCTTAACGATTCATAATTACCATAGGTAGAAAGCTCTCTGCCCTTAAGCGATGTCCGCAAGGACCCGCTTCCCCTGAACGTGCCAAATGAGCCACCGAAAACCGCTAATTCGGAACGAGAGGATGCTTCAGAATCTGTCACGATATTGATGACACCCCCAATCGCAGCATCACCATACAGCGATGAAGCGCCACCACGTAGGATTTCTACGGACTCAATAGCCACCAAGGGAATCTGATCCCAATTTACCAGCCCGGTTTCCAGCGCATTTACTGGTTGCCCATCCACCATTAACAAAACATATTCCGCTTCTCCACCGCCATAAAATCCGCGTATAATGGGCTGTGCATCATACCCTATGCCATCCAAATGGAGCATAGCGAATCCAGGTATTTGCTGCAGCGCGCCAGGCAAACCCCGAACACCGGCTAATTGCCTGATCGTGGAACTTTTCAGTACACTCACTGCCCCGGTAGACTGCGAACGCATGGACTCGGATCGATCTGCCGTAACAACGACTTCGTCCATGGCCACAGTGCTCAATGTATCTACATCCTGAGCCTGCAGAAAAACCGGACATGCGACTGCAAAAAGCAAAGTTTTCAATATCAACAATCGTAATGTCATTTGATATCACCAACCGTTTCGAAAATAATTACAACCCTCATTCAAAAACCCTTTTCATCAAGAAAAGTCCCTTGGTATCGTTAAACATTCAATCGCATGCCAGCTACATGTGCAAGTATTCTGGGAAAAAAAGGCAATTGGATCAGTATGTGGTATCTGATCACACATTCGGGACCCCATCATGCTTCGAACTTTTAGTTCGCCTAGTCGCATACGATCTTCCACAACACAACCAGAGCAGCCGACACATTCACGACCTCCATGCTGCGCTGGATTCGCCCTTGCCACAATTTTCAACGGAAAGACAAACTTATTGATGCACTTCAGGCAACTTAAAGAATTTGCCAATTAATTCTTCCTGGATAGGTGGGCTGGCAAATCACCGTCTGTTTCGAAATACCCTACACGGAACTATGACGGTTTTGATCCAACTGTGGGTCGACACATGCTATCCGTCCATCAGCAGCACACCCCGTATTAAACGACCGTGTTCAAGGTCCTCATATGCCCGCATAACCTCTTCAAGAGGGTATTGGCGGGTTATCATGCTGTCCAGTGGAAGCTTCCCCTCTAAGTAGTAGCTAGCGTATCGCAAAAAATCGTCCTTGGGTACAGAAGTACCGTAATATGATCCTGTGATCGTTATCTCTCTGCGTGTAATCCGGGCAGCAGGAAAATTCGTACTGCTTCCAACCGGCGCCAAGCCAGCCAAAACCAATGTCCCTCCCGGTCGCACAGCCTCCAGACAGGCTTCCTGAACACTTGGAATTCCCGTTGCCTCAATCACATAATCAGCACCTCGGCTCCCAGTGCGCTCCCGGACTATGGAGGCATCCCCTTCGTTCCCGGCAAGAGTCGCGTCTGCACCGAATTCAGCAGCCCTAATCCGGCGATCTCGCACAGGATCAACAGCCAAAACAAGCCCTGCACCGACCAATCGTGCCCCAAGCACTACCGATAGACCAACCCCACCTGCCCCATACACCACAACATCACTCCCCGCAGGCACCCGTGCAGTATTCAGCACGACCCCCACACCGGTCGTTACGCAGCAACCTATCAGTGCAGCAACAGGCATAGGGATCTTCAAGTTTGTAGGAAGCGGCACACATGCAGCTTCAGCAACTACTACATATTCCGAGAAACATCCGAGCGCACAGTACTGATATACCGGGTGTTTCCCCAAAAACATGCGTGGAGTCCCATCCTGCATTACACCCGCCCAAATGGCATCCTTGGTGACACTGCAGAGGGCCGGCCGGCGGATATCACAGTAAAAGCATTGCCCACATGCCGGTGCCCAATTGAATATCACACGATCACCCGGCCGCAGATTTGATGATTCACTGCCACATTTTACGACGACCCCTGCACCCTCATGTCCCAGCACTGCCGGTAGAACATGTGGCGTAGTACCAGTCATTACCTGCAGGTCACTCCGACAAACACCTGCTGCATGCACCCGAACAAGTACTTCGTTGGCCCTTGGCGGCTGAAGCTCCAACTCCTCAATAACCAGCGGCGCTCCTACGCCGTGCAACACTGCTGCTCGTGTTTTCATGAGAACACCGCTATTCCTCGGGCAGCTACTGTCCTATTTCCAGTGCTTTGAGTGCATTGATCACCTGGTCGTGTAGATGGCCATTGGTTGCAATAATGCCACGATTGCGCGCCAGCCCCTTGCCGCAAGTAAAGTCCAGTTGTCTGCCTCTGCAATCGGTAACGCACCCGCCTGCTTCACTCAGGATCAGCGATCCCGCCGCGTGATCCCAAATGCGCTCAACATACCCCTTTCGCGTCGGCAGGCGCATGTAAATTTCCGCTTCTCCACGTGCGACGACCGCATACTTCGCCTGACTGTCCAACCGTCTGCTCTCTGTAGTAATTCCTAAATGGTCGGCAACCCGCTGCGCATCCCCATGTGCACTATGCCCGGACTCCATGCTCTCACAAAACCTTGCGTCGCTTAGACTATCAATGGTGCTCACGTTGATTGAGCCGTTTCCTTGTGCTGCTCCGTGTCCGCGTACCGCTACAAGTGTTCCGCCGTCCAGTTTCGGGCAGGCGAGTCCCCCAACTGCGACCTCACCGTCTACAATGAGGGCCAAGGCCACGGCAAAATGCTCCTTCCGCAAAAAACCCTTGGTGCCGTCAATTGGGTCAAGTGTCCAGAATCGATCGCTGAAACCCCCTGCATTACCATAATCAATCCACCTCATCGCATCGGTCAACGTGCAGTCTGGATCAACATTCGCGAGATGTTTTGTGAGCATTTCCCGGAGTCCAGACTGTTCAGGCATCCTTAATAGCGTACTGTCTTCCTCAGCAACAATCGGATCATCTGGAAAAGCTTCTCGAACAGCACGACACACCAGCGCCTGGCTTCCGTAGTCTGCCACCGTCACCGGACTTCGATCACCCTTAGTAACTGCTACCCGATCTTGGACATTCCTGCAAAGCTCGGCCGCTGCGCCAAGAGCCGCCCGGACAACCGAAACCTCCTTCGTATATGTGTTACGCAGCATTGATTGTAGACAATATCATTTTCTGGTAGGACGGAAGGTCATTCATGAACCGGGACTCACGATTCTTGTGATCTACCCTACAGCAGTAGTGCTGCAGACCATTTGTAACTAACAGATAAGGTGCCTTACACACCGTATTGTAATGGCCAATCTGGTCGAATACATCCTGCTTGATCTTAACGGATGGTTTTTTGCACTCGGCGATAAGTACCGGTTGCATATTTCGGTCGTAAACGACAACGTCTGCCCGGTAATATCGATCGTGCGCCGGGATGGAGGCCTCCAGGGCAATAAACCCCTTAGGTACATCCAAGTCTTCAATGAGATACTGGATCAAGTGCTGACGTACCCACTCTTCAGGAGTTAGTGGTACAAAACGCTGGCGGACTCGATCCAGTATTACTATGCTGCCGTCCGCGTTTCGTACGTCAAAATTGTATGATGGAAAATTCAGTTGCTCCATCCCTAAAGGTAACGATTCGGCATCGGATCCCATAGCCCCGTCACGCGTTAGCGGTCCCTACTCGGGGTGTGGCGCAGCCCGGTAGCGCGCTTCGTTCGGGACGAAGAGGTCGTGGGTTCAAATCCCGCCACCCCGACGCTTTACCTCCTTCTGTGAGTGCATTACTGTATCACCTGCTAGTTCGAACCGCTGGTGCCCTTCATATTCATGTCGCCCATGGCAGATATGTGCGTCTGGCGAGCCGTTGTCCCCACAAATGATCGGGTTGCTTCGTAGATCAGTCCGGGTATCCCTCCGGAATATTGGATTGCTTTATTGGAGGATGCAGATTTACTGTATTCTTCCGCAAAGCGGGGCGAACACATGATAATCCAACGAATAGATGAGACAACCACATAGACAATGCTGTAAACTGTTGCTGTGTAACATACTCGATATCGCCTGATTGATCAGCCCGTTGGATTCAAATTGCAACTTGAACTGAATCGGACCTCCCGAGTCGGCATCGTTCATTAACTGCAGTCGTAGATTGCAATCAAACATGTTAGGGTTTCCATGAATCGTCTTTCGATAGTGCGCGGAATACTTTTGGCCTGTGCCCTGCTGTCTATTGGATGCCAGTCGAAAACACAAAGACCCAATGTGATTCTGATTGTGACCGATGATCAGGGATGGGTTGATCTGGGCAGTTATGGATCCTCCGACCTGTCAACGCCGCACCTTGACTCATTGGCTGCCCGTGGCCTCCGCTTTACGGATTTCTACACGGCTGCCGCTTCCTGTTCACCCTCCCGCGCAGCCTTCATGACCGGCATGTATCCGCAGCGTGTGGGCATCCCGGGCGTACTCATGCCCCAGTCCCGCCGCGGACTTCATCCGAACGAACGCACTATGGCAGAAATGCTCAAGGAATTGGGGTACTCCACCGCCTGCTTAGGAAAATGGCATCTGGGACACGATTCGCTACACCTCCCTATAAATCACGGGTTTGATGCGTACTTCGGTATCCCGTACTCCAATGACATGACGCCGGATGCCAACAAGAACCCGAATCCACCTGCAAGGCAGCATCCGCCAGTACCACTTGTTGAAGGCTTCACCACCATTGAACTGGAACCGGACCAATCCCAGTTGACCCGACGCTACACCGAACGGGCAATCGCTTTCATTGAATCCAACCGTGATACTCCCTTCTTTCTTTACCTTCCCCACACATTTCCACATGTCCCGCTCTTTGTTTCTGAAACATTTGCAGGAGAATCCAACGCCGGACTATACGGGGATGTGATCATGGAAATCGACTGGTCGGTGGGCAGAATCATGGAAACACTTGAGCGCCTGGACCTGACGGAGAATACGCTCATCATCTTTTCCTCGGACAATGGCCCATGGCTAGTGAAGGGGGATCACAGTGGACGTACCGGCCCTTTGCGCGAAGGGAAGGGGACCACATTCGAGGGAGGCCATCGCGTGCCTTTGCTTATGACCTGGCCCGGTACGATCCCACCGGGAGTTTCGGATGCTATGGTTTCTGCTATGGACATTATGCCAACCGTGGCTGAGATTACCGGGGCTGCACCTGGACCGTTCCCGTTCGATGGAAAATCCCTGACCGGCGTTTTCAATGGCGATCCCTCTCCACACGATGCATTATTCTTCTACCAGGGATACCAACTCCATGCCGTCCGCTCCGGTCGATGGAAATTACATGTTCCTCACCGCTACCGCAGCATTCTTGGTGCTGTACTTTCCACACCAACTTTCCAGGGCGCTTATCGACGTGACTCTATTGGACTATCTCTATTTGATCTGGAATCAGATATCGGAGAAACTCTCAATCTTGCAGACACGCACCCGGCAGTGGTCGATCGACTGCTCGGATATGTGGATAGCATGCGAAACGACCTAGGAGATGCACTCACCGGTTTGGAGGGGTCTAACCGTCGTCCACCCCGTGTGCTGGAGTAACATCTTCCTCGCTCCAAGGTGCCGTATGTACCAGGGAGGCACTCAACGCGGTCCGTACCCGGTAACTATCCCTGATTGATACCCCTCATTGCTGGGCTACGGGAACCTTCCAGCGAAAATTTGCGAAGCTATAATAGAATCTCTTGGGCGAAAACCTCTGCAAATAGAGCGCGAGTTCACGCAAGTGATAGTCCCCCCACATAACACTTTCTCCATAGGGAATCTTGGCTCCTTCCGGAACGTAATCCCAACGGCGTGGCCAATGGTACACGCTGTGTAGAAGCAGGCCCTCATGGGCTGGATCCGGACTCAGGTATGGTTCATCCAAGAGCGTCAGGGCAATTTTGCGCCCAGCTATGGTATATTTTTCGCCTTGCTTGCCTAAAATCTTTCCCAGACGCATTAACCCCTGGGCTGCAATAGCCGCGGCAGAACTGTCTACGGGCTCCTTGTCATTGAACGGATCCGCATCACACTCAGACCAATTGCTTAAATCTTTTAAGCCCGGTGCGCCTGTGTCCCAGTAGGGTACGCCGCACGTTGGTGTGCTCTTGATGTAGTAATCGGCTGCATCCAACAACGCCTGCTTGATTTCAGCTTCTGCGTCTCTGTACGGACGTGTAACACCTTTGGGCAGCATGTTGAGAAATTCAAGGATTTCAGCACACCCCAGAATTATCCACGCTAAACCTCTCGTCCATGTGCTGAATGGAGAGTACCCCTGCTGCGTGCTCGGACAACGATACGTGCCTGAGCGTACATTGAAGATTGCTTCATGGGCAACCCGACCGCGGATATCGTACCCATCTGCTTTTTCCCCCTCACCACGAAATACGATGTACTTGCAGGTTGTGCGTGCGTGGGTCACCAACCGATCTAGCAAGCTGTACTCCCGGTCCTGCTCGCCCCGTAATACACCTCCCAACAAGTATGCAATAGCGAGCGCCCGGAGTGAGCGAATTGTATCCGCGAAAAGAGAATGTGGCCCATTAAAGGAGTGAATAAAGCCATACCCTCCTCCGAGTTCAGTCCACCGGTGCGCCTGAACACTCCCACTTGTTAACAGGGCCTGCACATAGCAACTGCGCTCCCATTCGTTGTACTCAATGAAGTGCTCATCCATGAGTCGGAGTAGCGCTCCAAAAGTACTTGTGACGGTAAACCCATGATCATGCACACCAAAGTGCGTCAGATGATGCTGTATGCGTTCTATTGTATTTTCGCGCCCCCATTGAAAGAAATAACTCGAGTCTTCCGCCTCAGCCTGCAGAAGCATTGAGCCTACCTGAAAGCCACGTGTCCAATCAGTCCAACCTCGGGAAGTGTAACGCCCCTTTTCGGTGTACACCAACGCTTCGTCCCCGGATTGGGCCAGCCTTTCCTCAATCGCTATCAGCTTTTCTCCTGAAATCTCCCACATGCGGGCGATGGGTTTCTTAAAAACCCCCAACGGAATGGGCTTGCTCGTATCAATCATCAAAATTATTGTCCGGCAAAAGAATGCGTCACTTGCCTGTACACCGAAAAAGTGCGTGTGTGGCTGTCATACTTGCGGATCTGAACTTCCAAGTTACGATCTACTGTCTCAATGAGGTTCCAGGAGTTCATCTCTGATTGCGGTGCGCGCCACCGGTCTGAGGTGGCTGTTCCCGCAATGGAAACGACCAACTCACTTCCTCCTGCAATGCACACCTCCACATGCGCACAATGCCAGTGCCCTGCGCAGACAACCGCAACGCCAGCTTCTGCAGCCGCAGCAAATAGTTTGTCCCCGCCACGAGCCAAATCCAGATTTTCCGATACGCTGAGTGCGGTAAGTGGATGATGAATCGCCAATACCTTTAGTGTGTCCGGCGGCTGCTCTGAAAAAAAACTCTGTACTCTCTTGACTTGCTGGGTTGTGCAACGCCCCCCCTGGACCGTAAACCCGTACGTGGTATTGAGTCCCAGCACAGCCAATCCCGTAGCCGTGATTGCCTGCTCCAGTTGCCCTGCAAGCAGCCGCTTGTATCGGCGTAACGGGTCAAGCATGCGCAAGTCCGGTCGATGCCACCACGCGTGCATATCATGATTCCCGGGAACCACGATGTATGGCTGGGGAAGCGCCTTCAGAAACTCCCGCGCAGCTTTGAACTCGCCCCTCCTTGCCCGCTGGGTCAGATCACCTGTAATCAGAATCGCGTCACATCCATGTGCACAGATATCCGCAATCAGGTCTTCCAGTACATGAAGGGAAGCGATCCGGCCAAAGTGGGGATCGCTTACATGTGCCAGCCGCATAAGGACCTGATTGGATTACAATTACTACGCGCAGCGCTTAGATCGACAAAATCAGACAAAACAGATCTTCCAGTAACCGCCTGAAGACCCCGCTCCCCTTCGTGATTGTCACCACGCCCGATCTTCAACCCCGAACTTTAGAATCAGGTCGCCAAAGCCTCTTGTAAGAACAGGCTGATTGGGTTTTCCAGCAACTCTTTGAGTGTGGCAAAGAACCGTGCTCCCACTGCTCCGTCCACCGCCCGATGGTCACACGACAGTGTGAGCTTCATACGTTTACCTGGGACAACTACGCCATCCTGCACGACCGGTACATCACGAATTGTACCGATGGCCAGAATACAGGCATTCGGAGGATTGATGATTGCCGTAAATGATTCGATGCCAAACATGCCCAGATTGCTGGTAGTAAACGTTGACCCTTCCATTTCTTCCGGGGTCAATTTTCGGTCTCGTGCACGCGCTGCCAGCTCCTGAGTCTCCTCAGCTATGGCTGCCACACTCTTTTGATGAGCATTCCGCACAACGGGCGTGACCAATCCATCTTCTATAGCTACGGCCACCCCCACATCTACGTAACTGTACCTGCGAATCACACCCTCCTCTGCAGCATATGTTACGTTCACATCTGGATGTTGTACAAGGGCAATGGCACTTGCCTTGGTCACAAAGTCGTTAAAGGAAACCTTGGGGCGACCAGATTTCTCCAGGAAATCATTCACTGCAGTTCGATGAGCAATAAGTGCAGTCACATCTACGTCAACATTCAGATAGAAATGTGGAGAGGTGTACTTGCTCTCAGCCAAACGACGTGCGATCGCCTTACGCATCTGGGAGATCCGAACCGTTTCAATGCCACGATCAGCACCAATGGGTGCAGGAATCCGAGGCCTTGACATCTGCGCTTCTACATCCCGCTTGATTATACGCCCTCCCGGGCCGGATCCTGTCAGATGAGTCAAATGGAGCCCATGGTCAGCCGCCATCCGCTTAGCGAGTGGAGAAGCCTTGACCCGCCCAGTGACCGTCACCTCGGAAGCGGCAACGTTTGCCGGAGCAGGAGACGGCGTTTCCTTTGGAGTTTCAGCAGGCGCAGGAGTTGCGCTATCATCAGCTGTATGCGACGACAGTATAGCGGATACATCCTCGCCGGCCTCACCCAGAACAGCAATGAGCCCTCCTATCGGCAGGGCATCACCGGCCTGAGCAACCTTTTTGAGTAGGATGCCATCATCATATGCCTCAACATCCATCGTTGCCTTGTCCGTCTCCACCTGAGCAATCACATCACCAGCAGCAATTTTGTCTCCTTCTTCAACGGACCACTCAACCAGGACACCCTCTTCCATGGTGTCCGTCATCTTTGGCATTTCTATTGCAATCGGCATGATCAGTACCACTTGGAATATGGTCAATCAAGATACATCACTGCACGGCAAGCTCGGTATACATCCTCCGTACTCGGCAGATAGTATTCCATTAGATTTTTAGCATACGGGGCCGGCGTATCTTTGGAAGTGATTCGGTGGACCGGCGCATCAAGGTAATCAAAAGCCCGTGCCTGAATCTGGAAAGCGACCTCCGAGGAGACGCTTGCAAATGGATTGCTCTCATCCACTACTACGCACCGGTTGGTCTTCTTTACGGACGAGATCACCGTATCCCAGTCAAACGGGCGGATCGTGCGCGGATCAATAACTTCCGCGGCATAGCCATCTGCTTCAAGCATTTCGGCTGCCTCCAGTGCACGCCAATAGCTCTTGTTATGACCTATAATGGTTACCGCGTCACCTTCACGCGCGATCCGTGCCTTACCGATCGGAATAGTATAGTCCTCCGCTTCTGACACTTCGCCACGCATGCCGTACATAAACTCACTCTCCAGAAAAACTACCGGATCATCGTCTCGGATCGCTGATTTGAGGAGCCCCTTGGCATCATCGGGATTCGATACCGAAATCACCTTCAGTCCCGGGAAGCAGCTGTATATCGCTTCTACCGAGGTGTTGTGTGTCGCCGCCAACTGCCCTGCCGCACCATTTGGTCCGCGAAACACTATCGGAAACGAAAACTGTCCACCTGACATGTAGCGGACCTTTGCCGCATTATTGATGATCTGATCAATCGCTACGAAGGCGAAGTTCCAGGTCATGAACTCTATGATCGGCCGAAGCCCATTCATCGCCGCGCCAAGCCCCAAACCTGCAAAGCCACTCTCACTGATCGGCGTATCAATCACACGTTGATCACCAAACCGATCACGCATCCCCTCACTAACCTTGTAGGCACCGTTATATTCAGCCACTTCCTCACCCATGAGGAATATATTCTCGTCGCGATCCATCTCTTCAACCATCGCAGCACGGACGGCCTCCCGAAGTTGCAATTCTGCCATAGCTTCAATCAAGTCAGAAAAGGAAAGTCTTCCTGTGTGTAGACATGTTCATATATATCCTCCAGTGGCGGGAACGGGCTTTCATCCGCAAAGGTGACGGATGCAGCCACTTCAGCCTTCACCTCCACATCCAGAACATCAAGCTCTTCGTTGCTCATGAGGCTTTCCTGTATGAGGTAACTTTTCAAACGAAGGATTGGGTCTTCGTTCTTCTTGGCTTCCAACTCTTCCTTGGTCCGGTACTTGCCAGGATCACTCATGGAATGCCCCCTGTAGCGGTAGGTCCGGATTTCCACAATCGATGGCTGGCCCTCGCGCGCCATGTCCACGTGATCGCGCATGGCCTGACAGACACTGAAAACATCCATCCCGTCTACCAGTGAGCCCGGCATAGCATAAGAAACACACTGCTTGAAAAGGTCCGTCTCGGCAGTGGCCCGATCAACCGCAGTGCCCATCGCATATTGATTGTTCTCAATCACATAAACAACCGGCAGCCTATACAGCGAAGCCAGATTCAGCGTCTCATGAAAAGAACCCTGCCACACCGCACCATCACCCAAATAACATATACATACGCCCCCATCGTTCTTGTACATATGCGCAAAAGCAATGCCCGCAGCCACAGGAATATGCGCACCAACGATACCGTGCCCTCCGAACATGCCCTTTTCCTTGCTGAAAAAATGCATCGACCCCCCTTTGCCTTTGGAACAGCCGTCCACCTTCCCAAACAGTTCGGCCATGCATTCGTTGGAGGTCATCCCGAGCGCCAGCGCGAGACCGTGGTCACGATACGCGGTGATCGCTGAATCTAATCCGGGCTTGATCGCATAAGCCGACCCGGTTGAAATGGCCTCTTGACCGATATACAAGTGCAGAAAACCACCAATCTTTTGTCTGCCATACATCTGAGCAGAACGCTCCTCGAAACGCCGTTGCAACAGCATATTTCGGTAAATATCACCAACCTCTTCCACACTGAGCCCCAAACTCTCATGGGAAAACCTGTCTCCTGGATAGTGCCGGAAGGTGAGCTTAGTCTCAATCGTGTCGTAAGATGCTTCCGGCTGGCCGTTTTGGGTTGCCACTTCTTTTGCCTTCAAAGACATGTCACCGGGATGTCTGGAATATCATGCGCTCGAACTACAAGTACAGCCCGTGTGTACCCTTTTAAAGCGCTTGTGATCCCCAAATCTCTGCAACCGCAGGTTCTTTCCTGAGATTCATGTGTGAGGTTCTCGTCATTATCCCGACGTACAACGAAGCAAAAAATGTCGGACTGGCGCTAAAACGCGTGATGGAACAACCATACAACTTGAACACGCTGGTCGTGGACGATGGATCGCCCGATGGTACAGCAAACGTTGTTCGCCAGACACAACAGGAATACCCTGGACGCATTGAACTATTGGAACGTTCAGGAAAATTAGGCTTAGGGACCGCCTATTTGACCGGTTTTGCGCACGCACTTAAACACGAGTATCAGATTATCTGTGAAATGGATGCTGATCTCTCGCATAATCCGGATGACCTGCCGCGACTGATCAAAGCCATTAGGACTGATCAATGTGATCTTGCCATTGGATCCAGATATGTTGATGGTGTTCGTGTTGTAGATTGGCCGCTTGGTCGACTTATACTCAGTTATGGCGCTGGGTGGTACACACGAATCGTAACACGTCTTCCGGTCCGTGATGTCACCGCCGGCTTTGTGGCCTACCATCGTCGTGTTCTGGAGTCCGTAAAACTGGAGGCAGTCCGCAGCAACGGGTATTCCTTTCAGGTAGAAATGAAATACCGTGCATGGAAGAAAGGCTTCCGTCTTTCCGAAATCCCTATTGTCTTTACCGAACGCACAGAAGGCCAAAGCAAGATGAGCCAGGATATCGTTCGTGAAGCTGCTTTCAAGGTCTGGGAGTTGCGTTTTCGTTCTCTCTTCGGAAAGCTTTGATGAGATTTAATTTGTAAAACTTTCGCACCGCCAACAATTAATTCAACTGATGCCCTACACACATCTCTCTCCGCCCAAATCGGGAAATTCTATTCAATTTTCTGGTGGTACACTGCAAGTACCGCATGACCCCATCATCCCGTTTATTGAAGGGGATGGGATCGGTCCGGATATCTGGTCTGCCGCCCGCCATGTACTTGACCATGCTGTCTCACATGCGTACGGCGATCAACGTAAAATCCACTGGTATGAAATCTATGCCGGAGACAAAGCTCATAGAAAGTTCACCGAGTGGCTCCCCGAGGATACACTGCAGGCCGTTCGAGACTACCGAGTTGCTATCAAGGGACCCTTAACAACGCCGGTGGGTGGAGGAATTCGCAGCCTGAATGTCGCCCTGCGGCAAGAACTTGACCTTTACGCCTGCGTTCGGCCTACACGTTACTTCTCCGGTGTTCCCTCCCCAGTGCGGAACCCTGAGTACGTTGACATGATCATATTCCGCGAGAATGCCGAAGATATTTATGCGGGAATCGAGTTTGAGCGCGGAACCGAAGACACACAACGATTCCAGAAACTTTTCAGCGAGGCCTTCCCCCAACGCTTCTCCAAAATCCGTTTCCCGGAAAGCAGTGGGATCGGGATTAAGCCTGTTTCGGAAGAAGGTACTGAACGTATCGTTCGCGCTGCGATCCAGTACGCGATTGCTGAGCGCAAGCCCAGTGTAACGCTGGTGCATAAGGGCAACATTATGAAATATACCGAGGGTGCATTTCGTGACTGGGGATATAAAGTTGCTGCAGAGCAGTTCGGTGCAAAACCATTGGATGGCGGCCCCTGGCATGTACTTAACCAGAACGGACACGAGATAATCATCAAGGATGTGATCGCGGATGCTTTCCTTCAACAGGTCCTGACCCGCCCCAGAGAATACAGCGTGATTGCAACCATGAACCTCAACGGAGACTACATCTCCGACGCGCTTGCGGCCCAAGTTGGAGGGATTGGAATTGCTCCGGGAGCCAATATCAACTACGATACGGGGCTCGCCCTGTTTGAAGCGACCCACGGTACCGCCCCCAAGTACGCAGGTTTGGACAAAGTCAACCCGAGTTCCGTACTGCTTTCGGGAGAGATGATGCTACGGCACATGGGATGGAAAGAGGCCGCAGATGCTATCATTGGCGCGGTCGAAAAGACGATTGGCCAGAAACGCGTTACTTATGATTTTCACCGTCTGATGGAAGGGGCAACCTTGCTAAGTTGCAGCCAATTCGGTCAGGCGCTGGTTGAGAACCTGGGATAATAGGCGGAACGCAGCGAAGCATACTGTGGTCGTGCCAGGATCACTGGAAGTTCTCCGCGTCAATGCGCAGACAGCTGTACTTCGGCCAGAGTCTCGAACTTGAATAGCCGACGCTTGGGCCCGAAGAGAACAAGCAGATGCGAGCACTTCTCGGCCCGGCAAACAAGGCCGAGGGGCAGGAATAACGGGCTCGGTGCTGCGCGTATCGCGAGCTGCACATGCCGCCACTTTAGCCGCTAACGGCCCCGATGCGAGATCGCGCGGCTACCCGGATTACATGTCGGATAGAGTCAGTGCAACATCCGGATAGTCCGTGATGAGACCGTCTACCCCCATCGCCATGATTCGCTTCATGTCCGAGACCTCATTTACGGTCCAGGGTATGATGCGCATTCCGAGATCGTGCACAGCATGCACCAGAGATTCATCAACTAACCGGAAATTGGGCGAAAAAACCTGGGGAGTGAACCCCAGCCGGTCGAGCAGTGCCGGCAGATCCGTGTCTGAATGCACAAGCACTGCAAGCTGCCACGACGCGCCGATTCTGTGCGCGGCCTGGAGCGAACGCAGGTCAAACGACTGGATTGTAGCCCGGTCCATGATACCTGTGCGGACTACTACCTCGTGCACAAACTGCGCGAAAACCGGCGGAGGCGGCGAATAGATGCCGTCCCATTCCTCGCGTGACTTGATTTCAATGTTGTAGCGAAGCGGGTCCATCCCGCGCTCCGCCGCGTGAGACTCAACGGCGTTGATCACGTCCGACAGTCGTGGCTTTACAGCGGCCTGCTTTTCCTGACGCGGAAAGCCGGGGTGCCCGCGCATGCCACAGTCGTACCGGGCCACAGCTTCATAGGACATTCGGTAGATGTTGTAGCTCTCGCCGTCGGTTATGGCACGGCCATCTGCGTCGCTGCAGATCGTCTCCAGCATCCAGGGCTCGTGTGAGACAACAACCGTGGAGTCACCGGCGACGACAACATCTATCTCAAGTGTGGAGACGCCGAGGTCCACCGCGTGCAGGAAGCCGGCAGTTGAATTCTCTGGCAAAAGGCCCCGGGCACCTCTGTGTCCCTGAATGTCGAAGGTCTGTCCTGCTGCAACCTGGAATGCGAAGGCCAATATGACGGCAATAGTCATGGAAAACACAATGCTAAATCTAAAACAACGCGGTGCCATGTCCAACTTGAGGATCCGGCAGAGAAAAGTTAGCAACTGCTAAATAAGCACCTGCATTTGCAAATGAAGATCAAGCCCCCGTCCTCGCTTTCCTCCCACTTTTTCTTATCACAATTAGGGAAATCGTCCATGCATTTTTTCAATGCAGCCACGTCTTCGGGGGATGGGTTTTTAGGCTGCTCACATCTGTATTCCCTTTGCGAATTCTGTGCGAGTTCTTCAAACAACAGTTCTGCGTCCCCGGTCTCCGTGATCCGCAGCCGGAATGAGCGTTCCCTATTGTCAACTGGAACAGTTTTTTGTTTAACGTTATCGTAACAGGCAACGCGCGGTGCCTGAGCCTCCACCAAATCACACGGAGGCATTTTGTCAATATCTGGCACTTCATAACGACTCACGGGAGACTGAGAAAGGGCATCCGCAGGGGAGCCGGCAAAAGCAATAATTAGGCCGGTCAAGGTCAGGAACGAAAGATGTTTCATGGGTCAAAAAATAGGTTAATAGTCCAAGACAAGGCTGGCGTTCCCGAAAGAAGCAAACAACTCCCCAACCCAATCTACGAACGCAAGATAACCTACAGATGCCAAAACTAGAATGCAACAGGGGCTCATAGCCGTTTGTATGTTTAAAAGCGGCAGTTTATGGCATATTGGACGTGCCACCCTTCCAGATCCCGCTTGCCCCAAGACTATAAGTAAATTCAAACAACGAAAATGCCGCTACGACACTTTA
>VXLY01000054.1 GCA_009841335.1 Rhodothermaceae bacterium
ATCAATAAACACCAATAAGTCTGATCGATCCCCTCGCATCCGAACCTATTCACATACCCGGGAAGTTACCTCAGCAGCCGTAGTTGAAGCCTGAATCACTACACATCCATCCGCATCTATGAAAGACTGGATCTGGGGCATTTTATGCACGACCATGATCATCGGATCATCATCAGGCTGAATACATTGATTTGCGCCAGGAATAAACTGCCAGGCATTCTCATCATATCCCCAGAAACTTATACGCACATCCTCTCCGACTTGATGAATGTAACCCTGGAAGTCGCCCGCTGGCATATAGCCCAATAATGATCGAAGCATTGCACCGGCAAGGGCCTTTTTAGGATCCTCCTCAGTCTCCGCTTCTTCCGCAAGGATTGCATTCATTTCTCTCGAAGTATACAGACTGTAGTCTGTCTCTAAGTTTTGTTCACTCAAAACATTCATCATCCGTTCAGGAAGATAATCGGATAACTGAAAATACTCTTCGGACGGATACAAAATGAGCACGTCATTGACCCCAAATCCATCTCGGGTTACATCCAGGAATACTGCAGACCTGTAGTTGGGATCTGCCGGAATGATGAATTGCTCTTCCAGTAATTCTCCAATCAAGTCCAAATCTTTCAAGTCAACTGTTGGCAGTACCTGCTGAGACACGTTAGCCAGTTGTGCAACCGCTGTGTTCCCAGGATGGACTACACTTGCAATAAAGACGAATAAAAGCCCGATGTATGGGAGGTTGTCCTTTAAATATGAAGCCCATGTGGAATACAGAGGTTTCGTCAGCGTCAAAACTTCACAAGATTGCATGTTGGACTATGGCTTCTATGTGATTACTATAGCTGCAACATAAAATCGAAATGAAAAAATGTCAAGAGCATTTTTCATCTCAAACTCAATATTCGTCTGAGGATTGAACGGGTTTGGTTTGTTTTGCGACCGAGTAAACCCATCTGGAATCTCAGTCGGATCACGGTCGATACTCGTGACTATGCCCCGCGTGTACTTTTTCACTGTAAATGAATCGGCAGTGGCATAAAGACCAACATTAACTAACAGGCCACCAGAAGAAAATCCGACCGCGCGAGTGTTCTCGCCTGCGTAGGGAGTCGACAAGATGAAATTGAGGCTATCTACAATATCATCCGTCGCAGAATCAATGCCTACCACGTTGGGAACATATATATTGAGACTGTTGCAAAATAGCGAAGCTATGGTAACTTGAGTATTGCAGTAGAATTTCTGGTTTCATCACGCTACAATGCTACCCACTCCGTTCTACACAAGACAGCTGCCGCTCTGCGAAAGCATGGACTGGAAGCGGTGGGCCGGGTACTATATCCCCCGATCATATCAGCTTCAACACGAGAATGAATATTACGCAATCCGTAGTGCTGCTGGACTGATTGATATTTCCCCACTTTTCAAACTCCAGATTACAGGACCCGATAGTCTGGCATTACTGAATCGCGTCTTCGTGCGCGATCTTTCTCGGCTGAAAGAAGGGCGGCTTGCTTATGTAGCCTGGTGCGATTCAGAGGGCTATGTACTCGGTGATGGAACAGTTTTAAGGCAAGGACCGGAGACCTACTTCTTTACCTGCGAGGACCCTACCGCTGGGTGGTTAGAAAGACATGCCAGTGGCATGAATGTTACAATCATAGACGAAACGAGGGCCCTGGCAGGCCTGGCACTGCAAGGCCCATCTTCCGCCAGAATTCTGATTCAAGCAGGCGCAGAATCAATCCGTGAACTTACGTACTTTGGCGCCACATCCACATCCGTGAACGGCATTGATTTCTGGGTGTCACGAAGCGGCTACACTGGAGATCTGGGCTACGAAATGTGGCCTCCTGCCGATCGTGCACCCGAACTCTGGGACACGTTAATGGAGGCGGGATCCAAGTTTGCCCTCCGAGCCGTCGGCCTGAAAGCTCTGAATGTATGTCGCATCGAGGCCGGACTCTTACAAAAGGAGGTTGATTATCACAACGCCTCTCGCGTTCTCACGCGGGAACAGAAGTCTATACCCTACGAATTGGGATTTGGTTGGATGATCAATTTGGATCGTGAGCCCTTTGTTGGCCAGTCTGCGCTACGAGAATTACAGCAGCCTGGGTGGAATTTGGTTGGGCTTGAAATTAACTGGGAGCAAACAAGAGGTCTGTATGAATCCAAGGGACTCCCCCCGCTACTGCCAACAGAAGCGTGGACCTCATCCGCCCCGCTCTACCGCGACCACGCACGCCAATATCAGGTCGGCTATGCAACCAGTGGAACATGGTCGCCCGTACTCAAAAAATATATTGCGCTGGCCACGATCGAAAGATCCTACCCGTCAAAAACCGTACAGATTGAACTGGCCGTGGAGCATTCACGTCACAGTGTTGATGCTCGTATCGTTTCTCCCCGCTTCTATGATCCTCCACATAAACGGGCACCCGTGGGATGAGCACGCGATGGGATGAGGTTGTGATAGGAGGCGGGCACAATGGTCTGGTCTGTGCTGCCTATCTCGCGCGTGCGGGACGTAAGGTTTTGGTACTTGAACAACGAGATGTATTGGGCGGCGCAGCGGTATCCGAAGAGGTGTTTCCTGGATTCACCTTCTCAGTAGCATCTTATGTTGTGAGTCTGTTTCGACCACGGATCATTCAAGAATTAGAACTAACCAAATACGGTTACCACGTGATTCCCATGGATTGTGCCTTCCAGCCATTGCATGACGATCATGGGATAGCCCGTTGGGAAGACCCCGAACGTACCCGGATAGAGATGAGCCGCTACAGCAGCCATGATGCGGAAAACTATCCCAAGTTCAAGAAAACCATGACACGATTGGGGCGCGTTGCTGCCCAAATCATCGACCGGCCTGCACCTACTGGGGTCAACCCACAGAGTCTTCGCACGCTGATTGACCTTTTTCGCACTGTTCGAGGCGTGGAAAAGCACGAATTCCAGCAACTCGTAAGGCTCCTCGCACTGAGTGCTGTGGATTTCCTGGATACATGGTTTGAGTCGGACATACTTAAAGCACCTCTTGCTGCAAGCGGAATCATCGGCACGTTTCAAGGGGTCCGATCTCCCGGGACCGCCTATGTTCTGCTGCACCACTACATGGGAGAGATTGATGGTGCATTTAGATCGTGGGGATTTGCTCGAGGAGGAACAGGAAGCGTCAGTGCCGCCTGTGCAAGAGCTGCCGAAGCGCATGGCGCTATCATTCGTACTAATTGCCAAGTCGACAAGGTGCTGGTGTCGAATAACCGTGCAACCGGGGTTGTTCTTTCCGATGGCGATGTCATCAACGCACGCAGGATCGTATCCAACCTGGATCCACGACGAACATTGATGGGGCTTGTGGGGGAGTCTCATCTGCCAGAAAATGTGGTCGCCTCGCTCGCCCGCTTTAAATTCCGGGGAAGCAGCGGCAAGGTCAATCTTGCGCTTAATGGCCTCCCCGACTTCACCTGCCGACCAGGCATTGGAGATCACTTGCGCGGCGATATCGCAATCGCCCCCAACGTTGACTATCTGGAACGTGCGTTTGACGAGGCCAAGTACGGCTCCTTCTCTTCACGCCCTTTCATCAACATTGTAATCCCGTCACTTACAGATCCGACTGTTGCACCCCCGGGAAAACATGTAATGTCGTGTTTTGTCCAGTATGCTCCCTATGAGCTTACAGAAGGGCCCGAATCCTGGGAATCTCAACGAGAGGCATTCGGAAATACTGTTCTGGATACACTTGAGGAATTTGCTCCCGGGCTGCGGAGTCACATAGAGCATATGCAGGTACTGACGCCGCTGGATCTGGAGCGCAAGTTTGGCCTTACCGAAGGCAACATCTTTCACGGAGAACTCAGCCTGAACCAATTACTCTTTCAAAGGCCCGCATGGGGTATGGCGAGATATCAAACACCAATAAGAAATCTCTGGATGTGTGGATCGGGAACACATCCTGGCGGCGGAGTCATGGGCGCCAGTGGTGAGCTCGCAGCAAAAACACTCCTGCGCAAGAAAATTTGATGCATAGCCCGGATGTTATCGTGATCGGAGCGGGAACCAACGGACTGGCCGCTGCCGCCGCCCTTGCCAAAGCAGGAGTAGATACGCTCGTGCTTGAGAAACGGGCCCAGGCCGGAGGCTTGTCATCATACCACGCTTTCACCTCAGAAAACCATATTCCCGGCTTCCGTCCTTATCCCGGTAGAATTGGGGACGCCCTGAGTAGAGCTCTAGGGATTGCATTGCCTGAACAGCCGGTGGTCCCAACTCATGGTTTCTGGAATGAAGAGATCTACCAAGTCAAGCCGGTACCGGATCTGAGAGACGCTGGAAGCGTGCTGAAAACTATAGTCGGTATACCCTTGGAGCAATCTTCACTACGACAAAAGAGCTCGTGGCTAACCCCCTCCCTCAAAAAACAGGCAAAAAAGCTGGCACAATGGATCCCGCTTAGCAGCGCAGATCTGTTGAACGAGCTCGACCTGGATATAAACCAGTGCAACGCCCTAGCCGTCCCTCCATCCGCCCGTACGTTTAGCGCCCCCAAGTCATCTTTTGGTGCTCTTCAGTTAATGCTGCACGAACAGGAGCTGACGACAGATGGTCATGCTCCACTCGTTCAAGAACTTGAGAAAGTTGCAATTTCAAACGGTGCATCAATTCGGACGAGTGCGGAAGTTGAACAGATCTTTAGTGACACGAACGGTCTGCATGTTATGATCACGGGTGGTGAACCTATTTACTCCAGGTTCATCTTGGCCACATGCTCGCCTGGCATGTTGAAGCATCGCCTAATGAGCCCTGTCTTGACTCATAACTGGCCCCCTGTCCGGTCTAGGGGAACGTGTGCTGTACTGGCGCTCGTGGTGAACAGATTGCCCGACTGGCTGGGTTCAGCCAGGGTACGCGTATCCCCCGACCTGATCACACAGGAAAAGGCCTTTGATCATGTGAAGTATGGACGCATTCCTCCTCTGCAATCCCTCGAGATTGTTGCTCCTGAAGGGCAGAATACGGTGGTCATCTACGCACTACAAACCCCATTTGATGTCAATGGCGGATGGACACAGAGCAGTCGGGAGTCGCTTGCGACGCATATTTTCGAGCAAATCCCCGCCCTGAGTGACAATGTTACTACCTGGCAGCTCTGGACTCCATCAGACATTGCAACCGAGTTTGGTGTACCTGGCGGGCATCCTCTGCATTTTGAACGGGATCTCGACCAGTTGCTATTCCCCGCGCCCGACTGCCTGCAAGCTGGAGTGTACTGGTCCGGTCATTTTGCGAACCGGGAGCTCGGGGAGGCAGGCATCGCCGGACTGCTCGCTGCGCGCAAAATCCTCCGTAAAAGAAACCGCAGGCATTAAGCTCTCGTAAAGGGTACTAATAGCCAGATCCTATGTCATGGAACGCATACTAATCTACGTTTTGGGCGCAGTTCTTTTCGGCTGTCAGCAGAATGCGCAATCGCAGGAACAATTGCCATCCACTGAATCTTCGGCTTCGGTCAATGAGTCCATCACACAAAGTCGCCAAACGGCAATCACGCGTGCAGTTCAAGCGGCCACTCCCGCGATTGTGAGCGTCAACGTGATTGAAGTTCAACTTCAACGAGTACTTTATCGGGATCCGATTGAAGATCTGTTCAATGACCCCTTCTTTGGACCTTTTTTTGAGAGACGGTCAAGAGTGATTGAACAACCCGTAGAAATCCTTGGAAGTGGCTTTGTCATATCCCCGGACGGCTACATCGTCACTAACCATCATGTAGCCGGGGACGCTGTCAAGATAACAGTATCGCTTGCCAATGGTCAGACTCTGGATGCTGACCTCATCGGAACTGACAAAGCCACTGACCTAGCTTTGCTAAAAGTTTCTACCGATGAACCGCTTGAATACCTGCGCTTTTCCAGCGAACCCGAGCTAATAATAGGCGAATGGGCTATTGCTCTTGGGAATCCCTTTGGTCTGTTTGAGGCGGCGGCTCCAACTGTAACCGTAGGAGTAATCAGCGCGGCGGAAAGAGATCTGGGCATCCAGGATGGGCACATTCTCAACGATATGATTCAGACAGACGCTGCTATCAATTGGGGGAACTCCGGTGGACCACTCATAAATGCCCTCGGTGAAGTGATCGGCGTAAATACCGCGATCTACACCACAAACGGCGGACCCGTTGGCTTGGGGTTTGCCGTACAGGCAGAAAAAGCCCAACGAATTATTTCAGAATTGCAAGAGCATGGTCGTGTTGACCGTTCGTACTATACAGGGATCAGCTTTGTGGAAGTAACAAAGGACATCGCCCAAGCACTGGACTTTGATGATATCCGCGGCCTCCTTGTCGCTGAGGTGGATCGTAATTCACCAGCCGAAAAAGCGGGGCTGCAACCCTATGATCTGATTACGGCAATCCAGGATGAACTGGTAGCCGATCAGGACGATTATGTGGCCCGTGTGTTCGATTTTCGACCGGGAGATACCGTCACTTACCATATATTGCGCGATAATCGTGAGTTGGAACTAAGCCTCCAGATCGGAAGGGCGGAAGATTGATCATTGTGTCACACAGTCGTATCGGTTCCGGGTGGCTATTTGTAGTCCTCTGTATGTTCTTCACGGGATGCCTTCCCTCATCGTGTCGGCGCATTGAGTCACGTGCCGTATTCCCCGCAGACTCCCTGTCCAGACAAATTGCAGCACATATACCTGTTGATACGCTTGCACTGCCAACCATCATAACTGCCCCCGACCTGAGATTCCCTCGAACTGTTCTGTTCGGCAATGACGACCATATCTATGTAGGTGACACTGAACAAAACAAGATTTTCATCTTCCCGTCCGAGGGGGCCTCTCACACTTCATTTACATTGCCCAATACCTCCTTTCCGTGGCTTGCAGGCTGGCAAAATGACTCGTTGGTGGTTTTTGATCCAGAGAGTCGGCAGTTTCATTTTGTAGTTGATACAAGCGCTGTGGCCTCCCTCACGGTGGATCACGCACCCGCCAACTCATTGCAATATGCATTGGCTGCTGCATCTGGGTTGTATCTTAAGGCGGTTGCCACACGGGACACAACACATTATTTGTGGAAACTGGACAGAGCTGGGATTCCAGTTCGGGAAACTGTCCTGTACGGATCATCCTGGAAGCATGCCGGACTTCTGCGTGAATCCGGGAATCGGTTAGTCAGCCTGAGCGGATTCCATCCATGGGCATTGTTCTGGACTGAGGACCTGATTGAAGGACCCGATACAATACGCTGGTGGGGATTTGATTCGCCGATGTTACGACGTACATACGCATTTGAACAGGGACAGGGACGAGGGCCGCCGCTCATCACCAGCGCGGCTGCAGCGGCCGGTGAGTACTGGTTTGTACTGAACCAGCGCGCCGGCTGGTTGCGTATTGACATTTATGATCGGGCCGGAATGATCCAGTACATCTTCGAGGAGGCCAACCCAGGCTATCTCAAAGATTTCTACCCCATCGATATTGCTGCGAAGTTTAACCCGGATAGCTCCTACCATCTGGCCGTAGCACTCCGGGCACCGACACCCTCAATAAGAGTGTACCAATGGACTCCTCCAAAAAAAGATTGATACCGTGGACGACAATTATATACCGACGGACATACAGACCCTGGGCGCCCTCAAGAGCTCTGGATACTATAAAGGTTTGAGACCAGAGTCGGTCAAGGACGAGATGCGTCGCAACTTACTGGTTCGCCTCAAGCGTGGAGAGGAAGTTTTTCCCGGCATCCTTGGATACGACCGGAGCGTGATCCCGCAACTTAAGAATGCGATTCTGGGTCGCCACGACATTTTGCTCCTCGGACTGCGCGGACAGGCTAAAAGCCGCATCATTCGACTCCTCCCACAGCTTCTTGACGAATACATACCCGTTGTGGCAGGTAGTGAGCTCAATGACGATCCGCGCAAGCTCGTGTCGAAGTACGCACGCGAGCTTTACAAAGAGCGCGGTGATGAAATGCCTATTGTTTGGCGCCATCGAAGTGAGCGGTACGCGGAAAAATTGGCTACACCAGATACTTCTATCGCTGACTTGATCGGAGATATTGACCCCATCAAGGCCGCCCAGAAGCGACTGACTTACGCGGATGAAGAAATTATCCACTTCGGAATCATTCCCCGCACGAACCGGGGGGTATTTGCGATCAACGAATTGCCAGACCTTCAGGCACGCATTCAGGTGGGACTGCTCAATATCCTGGAAGAGCAGGACATTCAGATCCGTGGTTTTAACATCCGCTTTTCTCTGGATCTGATGATGGTGTTCAGTGCAAATCCCGAGGATTACACCAACCGAGGTAACATCATTACTCCACTGAAAGATCGCATTGATTCTCAGGTATTGACACACTATCCCAAGAAACTTGATACCGCAATAGCTATCACGAGACAGGAAGCATGGCAGGATCGAGACCATGCTCCCTCTGTGACGGTTCCAGATTTTATCCGTGAGATTATTGAGGTGATCGCCTTTGAGGCTCGTGCCAGCGAATATGTGGATCAAAAATCAGGCGTATCGGCACGAATGACACGCTCGGCACTTGAAACCGTGATCTCAAATGCCGAGCGGCGAGCAATTAGCCATGGAATGAAGCATGTTTATGTAAGGATCAGTGATCTCTACTACATTGATGCGGCAATAACGGGAAAAATTGAACTTGTGTATGAGGGGGAGCAGGAAGGTCCACAAAAAGTTGCCCGCCTCCTTCTTGGACGTGCCGTTCGGGTGATTTTTGCGAAGCATTTTCCAGACCCGAGTTCCAAAGGAGAAGATCGAGGAGTCTACCGCCATATACTGGGCTGGTTTGCAGAAGGCAACACGCTCACATTGGATCCTGAGTTACAAGACGAAGCGTACAAGCGACGCCTGCGGTCTATTCCCGGCCTTATTGAATTGGTGAAGAAGGCAAAGCACCGGATCCCGACAAAGCAGCGCTGGATATTTAGCGAACTAATCCTGGAAGGCCTCTATCAAACTTCAATGCTTGGTAAGGAAGAATACACCTATTCCGATATGATTGGAAGCGTATTCGGATCACTGGGTCCCGAAGAAGAAGAGTAGTTTTTCATGCGCATCATGGCAAACAAGTGGGTGTTCCGTACGTTGAGTCGGCTACTTTCCTGTGTGCCGAGCACTTAAGGGAGGCTGGGGAATTTCCCAATGCTCAGTGATGCGTGCGGTGCCGGATTGTCACCGCAATATCAATGCCGTCTACTACTTAAACAACTCACTTGGGAACGACACGACCATCCGGCAGAATCCTTTCATTCTCGGCAGGCGGTTCGGTTGGAAAACGTGACAACGGTACACTGTGATCGCGGTCCTTAGGTACATAGTGTACATGATTGCCGTGCGGAATCTCGGCATATTCCTTGTCTCCAAAGGGATTCATCACCTGCCTCATCACAATGAATAGAATTACCGCAGCCACAATCAATATCAGCCGGCGCAGCTTCTTTCGAGCAGACGAAATCCTGCGTACACCTGGTGCCGCTTCGGTATAATTGCCCTCATCCAAATGCGAGCGCGGATTCATATACGCTGGAATTTCGTATTTTATGCGGTCCCCAAGATAAACAATCCAGATCTCTGGACCGCTGTTCAGCAGTTTTATCTTCTCAAAGCGAGCATTGAACCTTGTACGGAGCAATACTTTTAACCCTCCTTCAACGCGTCTGATCATGCGCATTTTCTGTAACCTACTCTTACTCGGTGTATTTCTGACGGTGAGTCAGGCGCAGGCCCAGAACGCGGTCTTGCGAGGCTTTGTCCGAGATGCTGCGGATGGACAACCTCTACAGAGTGTCAATGTTGTCTTGACCGATGATGGCGATGCCCTTCTCGGTGCAGGAGCGGATCGAGATGGACTCTATGCTATCAGTGGTATTCCACCCGGGCGCTATTATTTGGCCGCCTCCTTCATTGGATACGACACTCACAGAGATACTCTCGATTTAGCCGCAGGCGATCTTATCACTTACAATATTGAGTTATCGGTCTCAGAGGACCTCCTAGAAGAGCTCGTGGTCGAAACCGAAAGAGAAGGGGCCGGTGTCGCTGGTCTAACCGGAGGACTTCAGTCGATTACGCCTCGTGATATCGCCCTAATTCCTTCGCCTGATATATCGGGTGACTTGGCCAGCTATCTTGCTGCTCTGCCAGGCGTCGTCGCAAGTGGTGATCAGGGTGGGCAGCTATTTATTCGTGGCGGAGAACCTACGCAGAATCAGGTCCTTGTAGATGGAATGACGGTGTTTCAACCCTTCCATCTGATTGGGTTTTATTCGGCATTCCCTTCTAGTATCCTGAACGTTACCGACGTTTATGCAGGTGGGTTTGGTCCACGTTACGGTGGACGCATCTCGTCGGTGATTGATATTTCCACTCGTAACGGCAACAAGCGGCGTATGGCCGGAGAATTTTCTGCCGCCCCGTTCATCAGCGCGGGACTCCTGGAAGGCCCTATTGTAGATGGGCGTGTGTCTGCGTTGGTTTCTGGAAGATTCTCGGTCATTGATCAGGGAGCCGCTCGTGTACTTGACCGACCACTCCCATACGATTTTAATGACCAGTTTTTTAAGCTCCATGCTGATCTGTCTGACAACAGCCAAGCATCCATCAGCGGATTGCGCTCCTTTGACCGCGGCATAATCGGGGTGCTGAATGAGTCAGAGGCTGACAGTACCAAGAACCAGGTAACTTGGACAAGTCAGGCCATTGGTGCGCGCTACGTGCTGCTGCCCACACGTATCCCTGTTCAGGCCGAGCTGCTTCTGTCTATGTCTACCATTGAGAACACATTTGGTCTATCTGATGATCCTTCAAGGACTTCGAACTCGCAGGAGATCAACCTGTCTACAAATGTGACACACTATAACCGGACTGCCGATATTTCCTGGGGACTTCATTTTCGTTTTAGCGAGTTGGACAGCCATCTCGGGGGATCATTCCAGAATGTGGCTCAGGACACAGAATATATCAGCGAAGCTGGTGGATATGTACTCCTTGACCTGAAAGGAATAGAAGGGCTGAGTTTTCAACCCGGTGTACGGTTCTCGTCGTTTCCGAGTAAGGGACGAAATTTCATTGAACCACGTGTTCGTATGACCTACAACACGGGTATCCATCAAGTCAGTTTGGCAGGTGGCATATATCATCAGGAAATTGTGGGACTTACCGATAGACGTGATGCTGGTGATGTCTTTACGGCATGGACAACCTCGCCATTCGGAGAAGTGCCAAGAGCAATTCATGGTCTTGCCGGATACCAGATTCGTCCAACCTCCTGGGCCCGTTTCGTTATTGAGGGTTTTGTAAAAACAATGGATAACCTCTCTATCGCGGAGTGGAGTTCTTTCCCCCGGTTTACTACCCGCTTGCAGCCGGCGGACGGTAATGTACTGGGGCTTGACGGCCGTGTTGAAGTTTCTGCCGGACCATTCTACGGATTTGTGAACTATGGCTATGCAAAGGTTCGTTATCAGGCCAAACAGACCGAGATTCAATACTGGTTTGGTAGCAGTGAATATGAATTTTCTCCACCTCACGACCGGCGACACCAACTCAATGCCGTTGGGAGTATAACACTCGCGAAATTCATACTCAACGTACGCTGGCAATACGGTTCTGGGCTGCCTTTCAGTCAGGCGCTTGGATTTGACGAATTTGTGCTGCTGAGTGGCCCTACGGATGTATTCGATGAGCACGGAGATACGCGCGTACTCTACACTTACCCCTATGGTGGGAGGCTGCCCTCCTATCACCGGTTGGATTTATCTCTGGAGCGCTCCTTTGAGATCTCGGGTAACACAGCCGTTTCGGTTCTTGCCAGTGCTACCAATGCTTATGATCGTTCCAACCTGTTCTATATCGATCTTTTCACACTGGAGAAGCTTGATCAACTTCCTTTCATCCCCGCTGTGGGTTTAAAATTCGAGTTCTAATGCGGAAACTCATCTTATTGCCCACTATTGTTCTACTGTTGGGAGTCCTCTCGGCGTGCGAGGACTCGGTCTCCCCGATAATTGAGACCGATCGGGACTACACGCTTTTTGGTACACTGGACATGGCGCGTGACTCACAGTTTGTGCGTGTGATCCCCATCCGAAGTTCGATAACCGAAGTTGGTGATGTCTTGGACGTGACCGTGCAGTCAATCGAACTTTCGACCCAACAGACCTATACCTGGCGGGATTCTATACACACTTTTGATGACGGCAGAATCGGACACATCTTTTTCGCGCCATTTCGCATCCGTCCGTCTCAAACTTATCGTATAGAGATTATTCCAAGTGATAGCGAGATCATCACTTCGGCAGAAACAACTGTGCCTGATCTTCCGGAAACAGAAGTGCTGGACCCCACACTGGAGCGCGTCCTGACCACAAGACTTGATGCCCGACAACGGGTTCTCTGGCATGGCATCGATAGAGCCCCTTTTGAAGTTGAACAGTGGTATCGATTCCTTTCCCTAAGTGATTTTACCTATAAGGACTATCAACTGAGTTACGCCCCCATCAGCAGACTCCTTGCAGGTGAGACCGATGTTTGGGAGATGGACAAGGATTTGATCCAGGACAGAGACACTTTATCCACAAAACTGGAGCTCGGAGCATTCTACCGCCTGGCCGGCGTAGCTTTGCGGATAACTGTCCTTGACGAAAACTTTGTACCACCTGGTGGGGAGTATGATAGGGAGCTCCTGGCGCAGCCAGGAACGCTCTCCAATGTTGAAAATGGTTTTGGTCTGCTGGCTTCGGTTGGAAGATTTTCGGTAGAATGGATCCTGCCCGACTCCGTCGCTCGGGAAATCGGATACCTCCCCCTCGGAAACACTGCGATTCCAGGCCCTGTTTGGGCAGCACCACCAGGGGCCTACGAAGTGGCACAACATCAGCTCGGGTCCAGGTAATACCACGGCCTGTGGATACATAAGCATGTGGTTGACCTAGCGCCAGCGTGAGAAGCCTCCTCATTGCATTTATCGCTTCCAAAAACAGTTCGCTGCCCTGCCTGGGAGATTCAAACGTTTTTGTGATACTGCCGACATACCTCTGGTGCTCAAAATTTGTATAATACTTCTGCCTTTCCATGCGCATACTCGTTATTATCCCTGCATTTAACGAGGCTACAGCGATTGCACAGGTCATTGGAGATATACCAGACGGACTCGTGACCGAAGTGATCGTAGTGAATAATGCATCCACTGATGAAACAGAGAAAAATGCACACAAAGCCGGGTCAACGGTCCTGCATGAGCCCAGGCGCGGCTACGGGTATGCGTGCCTGCGCGGATTAGCGTACGCTTCAAGCCGTAACCCCGATGTGATCGTATTTCTTGATGGTGACTACTCAGATCACCCCGATGAGATGTCTGAGCTTGTTGCTCCAATTTTAGCAGGAACCCATGATTTTGTGGTTGGAAGCCGTGCAATTGGAAAAAGCGAACAAGGCGCTCTACTGCCACAGGCCCGGTGGGGTAACAAGCTAGCTTGCCTATTGATACGCTGGATTTGGGGGATACGTTATAGCGATCTGGGTCCATTCCGGGCTATCCGGTACACGTCTTTGGTCAAGCTGAATATGCGCGATCCCACTTTTGGATGGACCATCGAAATGCAGATAAAGGCACATCTTGCGGGCCTGCGCACTACAGAGGTCCCCGTGTCTTATCGCAGGCGTATTGGCGTATCCAAAATAACAGGAACACTCATGGGAACTTTGAAGGCTTCCGTCAAGATTCTTGGGACCATCTTTGGTTTCGCAGTTTTTTCGCGCCGAATACGCAAAAAGCTGGAATTACGTGGCTAGTGCTTGTCAGAAAGCTCCTTAGTATTCGACAACTCCGTAGTACGCCGCGAACTAAAGGGAAGGTTGTGAGCCGCCAATTTCAAAGCATATAGTGATGACAACCCGAAGTATGCCCACACACGAGGTTGCCCGCTATTCCGCGTACGGAAAGAATCATAGATTGGCTATGTACGCAGAAAGGACAGTGCACCCCTACTCCTCCGGGACTTTCTTCTGAGTCAGAAATAATACTTCATCCCGAAGCTTAACACCAGCGCCGATAAATCGTCTGTAGTCATCAAACCATCGACGGGTTCGCTTCCATCTCTGCGTAGATTCGGAACATGGCTCCGTAGTGGATCCCAGACGATTCTTCCCTCGAACTCTTGTGACAACATGAAGCGAGCTCTAAGGTCAAACGCGATTTTCTCCCCAACAAAATACTCACCACCTGCGATAACCTGGAGAGTAAGAAGTGTTTCTTGCATCGTTGCATGCCCATTACTAGCTACGCCGGCCAGATTACTAACAATCTCATCAGCATTGGGCTGGTCCCGTCCGGTACGAATATCTCTGGGGTCGGGGCTTCTTGACCAGACACTTCCATAGTCAACCTTGGTGTTTCCGAATCCAACTCCCACTCCCAGATAAGGCAGAACTGGGCTTTTAATCATGTACAAATCAAAATGTACATTTGCAAAGAATCCGAACATCGACACCGAACCCAGCCATTCCTCGGCGAGAAAAAGCTCATCGCTGAGCTTATCTGCATTAACCCCTTGGGCGGTAGTGACAGGAGATCTTTCCCCGTAATTACTGACTCGGAGAATATACTCTAATTCTGCGCGAAGAAGCGGAGAAAAGCGGTATCCCGCAAACATACTGCCAAAAGCTCCCCCTGTACCATCAAAAGGCACGGTCCAGCTGTCGCCTTCCCCGCGATTGGGAACCGTGCATTGCGACAGTGCAGCATACAGTGGGTTAATGAATTCATCGCAAATACTACTACGATCATTACTGTCTCCCACCATACTGACGCCGGGAGATCGGGAGATCCCGGCTGAACCACCAATGTAAATGTTCGCCGCCTGCTGCGCCCATGAAGTTGTGGCCCAGAGAAGAGAAGCTCCGAAGAGCAACATGCCCAAATACACGATCCTGTTTAGATAGCACATCTGGGATCTTGGAAAGGTTGCTGTATCGACACGCATCATAGAATTCTTTCAGTTAAGTGCCTAGGCTTGGAGTACTGCTTTTTTGCTGGATAGTTTCTGTTAAAGTCCGCCTTATGTACCAGCGTACTTAGTGTCCTGCCAGACAAATCGTTAGAGCTGAATCTAAGTCAAGTCCGCCTGCCAACAATTAAAATGGAGATCATGTACTAATGACACCCATGAGGTTGAAGAATATATTGTTACTTTCGGACAGTCTTGGCGAACTATTCCGAATCAAAAAGGCATTCATTACTCGGCGAAAAGCACACTGTCTCTATGTCTACACAAAGTAAACAGACCTACGAGAAGAAGCAAATTGTTCTCACTTCCGACAAAGTAAAAGAAGGGTTGAATTTGACTCGCTTACTGGAATCAAAACCGTTTCGATATGCGAAGACATTGCCAGGCATTCCACATTGGTATACGCTTCGAAAGCATTGGGATTTAGATGAGTTTCATCGTAGTGTGATTATTCTGCGAGAATTGGCAGAGGAGGAGATCTTCTTCTATAAGAAGTATCTGGTCTTTGGAGCAAATGGTGAGAAATATTGGACGATGGGGGCTCCAGTAGACCAAACGGAATTGATTAATCGAACCACGAAAGAGTATCGATCTCCCTACAATCATTACAGCCCCACGTATGATCATGAATTTGCACGGCCATTTATTGAGCAGGAAGATGATGGGTTTTTGGAGTTTCTGCCCAAGGATCTTGGTGGAAAACGAATTCTAGATGTTGGATGCGGGACCGGATGGTTGCTGGATCGTTTCGAGGTAGATCCGAATCTGTATACAGGTATTGATCCTTCGTGGGGAATGCTGATGCGATTGACCGCGAAGCATCCTGCATTTGTAGATTCCCTGATATGCTGCTCGATTCAGGACTTTTGGCCTTGGCAGCATAAATTCGATTTTGTGTTCCTCGGACGACAGGGAGGAAACTATATCGACAAGAATTCGCTCTTGAAATTGAGGTTGATCACAACTGAGGATGCAGAGATGTATGGTACGTGTACCGATAAGCCGTTTCAGTCAGACACTTTCACGGAGATTATGTCATCGGATAAGGTTTTGTTCTCTAAAGCAAAAATATCCGTGGGCAAACATCAGAAATTAATTGCAGGGAAGATTTCAGATTTGGCTTCGCCTGGTGACGATTAAGGGATTCGGGCATCTGCCCATGTAGAAGCGTTTTCGTAAGAGACATCTATGAGCCGTAAAGTGGAAACAAAGGTCTCGTGATATAGGTAGCCCCCTTTCCGTTTAATTTAACAGTGTAGTTCATGCATGGCAGCCATACGCCCTTGCTGGCAAAGATTTCCCCAATGTTCTCTGGAAAAAACGAGGACGTTGCTGTGGAGGCTCTCGGTCATATTCTCAATGGCTCTCAGCCAGCAAGAGACGCGCTCTCTGATGTTTTGCAAAGCGGCGGTGCGGAAGTAGGAAGGATCATGGAAGTGAAGACTCAGGTTACCATAGAGGAAGACGCACGTCCAGACCTCGCGGCCTTTAATGAGGATAGTTCCATGCCTGTCCTGATTGAAGCGAAATTCTGGGCTGGATTGACCGAAAACCAGCCCGTCACCTATCTTCGGTACCTTCTCCGAGATCCGAGGACATCCGCCTTGCTCTTCATCGCGCCTCATGCCCGGCGTGATTCCCTTTGGGCGGAGTTGGAGCGGCGTATCAAGGAGGCGGACTTTAGTGTCTCATTCAAGACTGAGAAAAAACAGGAAGAACTCCTCAGTGCTCCCGTAGGGGAAAAGCATTGGCTGATCTTGACCAGTTGGACGAACCTTCTGGATCGCATGGCAGCCGAGATTTCTGCTGCCGGAGACACACAAACCTCGGCTGACATTGTGCAGTTGCGCGGCCTTGCTGCTCAGGAGGACGCCACCGCATTCATGCCACTAAGATCGGAGGAAATAGGTCCAGATATTCCGCGTCGGCTAATGGGGCTAAACACTCTCGTTGACCAAGTGACGCGACGATTGCATGTGAGAGGCTATGTCAGTTTAAAAGGCGTGAAGGCAACGCCGCAGAAAACTGGGTATATCCGGTACATCAAGCTTGCCGGCACCGGCGCGTCTTTTGGAATTGATTTCAGCAAGTGGGCCACGCTTCGCGATACCCCCTTGTGGTTGATATTGCGAGGATGGAAGGGATGCAAGCCCCTTGAGGAAGTCTGGAATAGCCTAGATTCTTTCCGCAGACTCGATCCGCCAGCCCTTTTTAAGATGGGTGGACAACTAGTGATGCCTATTGAATTGCCCCTTGGACTCGAGCGGGACGCGGTGCTTGATAAAGTCGTCGGACGTCTAGAAGGAATCGCACGTCAGATTGATCCCACGTTAGGACCATGATGCTCCCCCGATTCTCTACGTACATGTTCCCGCGTTGAGCGCCTAACTCTGCGCGTGACATGGCCCACTCCAATCGTGTCAGTGGCTCATTTCGTTCGGAGTACTCACTTTACTGCCCTCAGTGCGAGACAATGATCATAGCAGATTAAACTATTGCCATTGTGGGCATTCGCGATACAAGCATCTTTGCTGGAATGTACCCGGTTTGTTGAATGACCAATAAAGCGCAATCAACCGATAACCCGCGATAGAAGAACGAATCTAATCCGTCATACATTGATTCTTTGGGACATAACTGCGCCAACATTAGTGCTAGGCGCATTGATAAACCTGATTCACCAAGGAGCACGATATCTGGCTCAACGGTACGAAACTCACGAGGCTGCGTCGCCAAGCGCAAGAGAGTTGCCTGACGGAAATGTCCGGTTGTGAGAAACTGCGGACTTACTGCACATCCAGGCCATACTACAAAGAGGTTTAAGCCGACCGAAGCCAAGCCTCGCCTTGTGAGTACTCGACACCTCTTCCCAACAGTTTGACTTCAAAGATCTGTTACGTGTTTGAGTTACGAGCCCCGTATTCCCAGCATCTCGAATTGCATTCTTTGCCTACATTTTCCTTCCCGTGTTGGAATGATCACCGTGACAACTAGAACTCTTCATGGATGCCTCCAGCGACCGTTATGTGCGTCCGTTTTCCCGCGACTCGAGGGACAGGCCGGCCTCCCGAACTAGGAGCGGTTTAAATTTCTCCTGAATGAGGGGCAACACCTCAAGGCTAAAAACGCTCGGCGTTGATTGCGCCAGTGCGTGCCCGGTAACGGTAGCGAA
>VXLY01000009.1:0-9280 GCA_009841335.1 Rhodothermaceae bacterium
ACGTTTTGACCGTTTGGCCAAGTCAAAGATAGCCCCCGAGCACGCGCGCACGCTCCAGTAAGCCTTCTATTTCGGATCGGGGGATCATTGTTAAGGATGACGTTGAATATTATGCTGTGCCGTATCACGAACTGTACTCTCAAACACCTGCAGCCGCTTATGTGTTCAAGAGAAAGTTGGGGGATTATACATATGAGTGAGCATAATTATTCGTTACGCAGAGATTCTTGTATCAATTTTAGGGGTCACAGGGGTGGCTAGCACCAACACTCGCCGCCGTGCAGATGCCCCAATTTTGGAAGCCATCAGCTGGATTCATGCGGGAATTGCATGCTATGCCTGGGAAACTACACAGGAGAAAAGCGGACTAATCTTCTACTGTGTCCATTTCCCAGGCTGGAACCAAGAATAATCTAAGTCACCGGGAATTCTTCTGAAAAATAGGTGCAAGAGTTGACAAGCACTTCGTTTTCAGGCAACGTATACCATCATGGATAATGTGACACGCATTAAAACCAGCTCGTTCGAGTTGATGCAGAGATATCCCACTGAAGAAGACGCTATCAAGAATCTTGAAAGGCAGAGATAGGACAAAGAGAGGCACCGCGTTCCATCAAAAGCAAGCCTCCCATTAATTCAACCATCGGCAATTAGGGCATGGTTGAAACTCCGCCGATACTCCGAATCGCCGTTTTTTTTTGTTCTGCGGAGACGGTTCCTGAAATCTTTTCTTGCTAGACGTCTAGTCTCGAGGTTGACAAACAATCAGTCTCATTAGGGGTACACACCTGGTTGCTCACGTCTTCGGTAAGGCGTGATTAATCTCCGCAATCGTGGCTACCCTTAATGAAGAAATCAACTGTGAAGAACTATATTTGGAAGCATCGGAAGTGGTTATTGGGTTTGTTTATCCTGTTGCTACAAGTGCCATTCGTTTTTTTAAAATTAACAATCGTGGACCCAGATTTTGGGAATAGACTTCTTGAGACCCTACAGATTCTCGTTTCAAGTGGACTGGTCGCGTCTCTGTTCTCCAAGGGGTTCGACTCATTTCTGGAAAACTGGATGTACGGAGGATTTCGACGGAATTGGAAGGAAGTGCGTGTTATGTACTCCGATGATGCGCTTAAAGGTACGGGCAGGGGTTACCCGAGAGAGCCGACTCTTCTCATACAGCCCCCTGTAGGTCAAATGGGTGCCGCACCTGAGCTTTTTCGCAAAGACTCACTTGTCGCGAGAAATCTAGACGGTAAAATTTGCGTCATTACTGCGCCGATCGTGCACGGGCCAATGCTTATAAGTTTCAATACTGGGTACGTTGGTCAACCTGTCGCCGGTGAAGGCACTAAGATAGAAGGCAAATGGAGCCAATTGCAGTTGATGCAGGTCGGTCCCACAGAGATTAGTACTACCCAAGTTGGATTCCCCGATACTCTGTACACATCGGGGTCAGCATGAATTTAGTCACACACGGGCTATCAGCGTAAGCTGGCGGCTGAGGGGGGATTCAAACCCTCGGAGCGTGGGGACACGCACTATTTTTCGTAGTATGCTCCGGGGCATTGAATTTCAGTTGAACATCTCCTTCCAAAATCGAAATTTCCCTGGCTAATTTGTCTTCCTTCACCGGTCTGCCAGCCCTGCAGACTCTTCATTCTATACTCCGGCGTCATTCATTTTGACACGTTCAGCATCTGTTGTTCTATTCTTCGCCTGCTGTGCATACCCGTAGTAGCGTCTGATTCAGTTAAATATAGACTTCGTTTTGGGAGATCGACTGAATGCGCCCGTCTTCGTCTGTGAGCCACAACAGTATACCGGGTTAAAGATAGTCTCTTCCTTTCCTCAGCTTGGACCAGCAGGACCCTAGTATGGGTTTAGGTCGCTGACCAGCCACATTTATCACCGTTTTGTCCACAGTGCGGGAAAAAGGATTCTGCAGTATAGGGAGAATGTGGTGTATATTTTCATTGCGCCTCTTCGGTAATTAGTCGATGTAAACCAAATCATGCTGCGAGGCATAGGAAGTTGGGGGATGCATCTAGTCGGTCATCAATTGGTGCATTTGCGTCGCGGGGGGCGCTAGCCCTTTCGAGCTTGGTCAATTATTACAACTCATCCAAACCCGATGTTGCGACACACCTTCCCTTGCATTCTTCTCATTGCTCTCACCGCTTGCAGCAATTCAGAGCAGCAAAATGAGAATCTGGCACTTAGTGAGATTGAAGGGTTTCCGTTCCCTATTCACTTACAGGAGTCAACAGCCCGCGAGTGGCGAGAGGTAGGGCTTGAAGCCGAAACTATAATCGGTGCCTCTGAAGAGCAAATGCTCTATCAGGCAAGCAGCATTGCCGGTACCATGGACGGCAGCAGTTACATCCTGGACTACAATGACATGATGGTCAAGCACTTCGACGCTGCAGGCAGTCTTGTCCGGACCTATGGCAATGGAAGGGGAGAAGGACCTGGCGAATTCGCCAATCCCATGCCTATTTCCCTTGATGAAGAAAGGAACGTCATGGTTCCTGATGCGGTTCGGCGTTCGGTCATCAGATTTGGGCCGGGAGGAGAACTGCTAGAAACGGCCAGACAGGACTTTCAACTGTATCGTATGGCGTTCACGGATGAAGGCCGCTATTATTTCATGCTGTCCGGATCTCTTCGCGATGAGCACATGTTCGGTACGACCCGGGGGCTGGACCAGCCACTTCATACCTTTGGCACTTCGGATTTGGAGCCTCTTGGTCTTGGCGGCGAAGTTACAACGGTGGATGACGACATGATCTATAGCCCAAGCTACTATGGATTCATGGCCCGCTTTTCACCCTCGGGAGACATTGTGTATGCTCGAGAAACGATGGACCAGATGGAGCCACCTACTTTTGAGACTATTGACGTCATGGGCATGACTGGTCTACGGTTTAAGTCCCGGCCTCTTGGCAAATATATCCTAGTGTATTTCGACGGACATTTGTACATTGAATCCCGCGTGCTTTCGGCCGAAAGGGAAAGTACAGTTATGGATGTCTATGACGCTGATGACGGGTCGTACAGTTACTCGTTTGAGGTCCCTGGCCGATGGAGAGACATAGATGTCGCGGGCAATTATGTGTTTGCGCTACGGGATACGCTGGCCACTGTTTTCGAGGTTCGTCCGTAGACACTGATCGGTTTGCATTCTGTGCCAGCACTGTCTCGTGTGCGGAAGGTGGCCGGATGGACCTGCGACAAATACGACTTTGCGAGGAAAACTCTTCGCCAAAGTAGTGCCTGCATCTCGGCTTCCCCGAAATCTAGACCGGCCCCACTATTTCAGTGGCCTGACAGTCCTATTACCTATTGAAGAATATGCAGTGCAAAGCGGTCGCCTGGTCAGCTTCCCTTCTGCGAATTCTGAGATTCGATTGACCTAGGGAAGAAACGAAGCATTGATTTGGTAAGAGGAGCTATCCAGGGTTTAATCGAGGAGCCTAATGCCCCACCCGCTATCCCGAGCAGCACACCAGGCAAAACGGTGATCGGAGGTATCAACATGCTCGGAATTCCTCCAAAAAGCCCCCCGATTATATCAAGGAGACGTTGCGTGGGAGCCGATGCCACAATAAATGCATGTACTAGAAACACCCCCCAGGACAATCCCACAGCAATTCCTCCAGCAAGCCACCCCCTCTTGCGACCAAGAACCCCTGCTACAATACCCCCGGCAACGCTCCAGGCCCATCCGAACATCAAGTGGAACGCTAGGGCCGTTACGGTACCGAGCAGAAGCCTTAAGGGCATGCGTCCCTACATTTTTGAGCAAACCTGGCAATGCGACGACCAGCTTCGGCCACTTTGTCATCTGCCGTAGCATAGGAACAACGTACGAATCCTTCACCACTTGGGCCAAAAGCATCACCTGGTACCACAGCAACGGACTCCTCGCGAATCAAACCCTGTGCAAAGTCCTCCGAACTCAATCCAGTTGATCTGATATCAGGAAAACAGTAAAAAGCCCCTTCCGGCTCAAACGTACTGAGTCCGGCCACCCTCAAGCTGTCCACAAGTACTCGCCTGCGGCCATCGTACGCCCGGCGCATACGTTCAACGTCAGGGGCGCATTCCTGGATTGCAGCAAGTGCTCCGTACTGGGCCATGGTTGGTGCACTCATTACCATGTATTGGTGCACCTTATAGAGTCCCTTATAAATTGAGTAGGGTGCAACGGCATAACCGAGACGCCAGCCGGTCATGGCATACGCTTTCGAAAAGCCTCCCAGAATAATACTGCGTTCACGCAGGGATTCAACAGCCCATGCACTTGCATGTCCCATCGATTTTGCTTCACCGTAAATGAGCTGGTCGTATATCTCGTCCGAAAGAAGTATAAGATCATGCGCCTCCGCTAGAGCAGCAATTTCCTCGAGTGTTTCCCGCTTCAGGACTGCCCCGGTAGGATTATTTGGATAACCTATAAAAATCATCCGAGTACGCGAAGTTATCCTGCTGGCAATGTCTTCAGCTGTAACTTCAAAGTTCCTTTCTTCGCTGGTCGGTACATGCACTACTTGACCATGTGCAAAGCTTGCAAGAGGGCCATAAGACACAAAACATGGCTCCGGTATCAGCACTTCATCCCCGGGATTAAGCAATGCCAGCATGGCTAACTCCATGGCCTCGCTGACACCAACCGTGATCAAAATCTGATCCGCTTCAACAGGAAATCCATACAGGCCATTGAGATGGGCTGCGACTGCTTCACGAAGTTCGAGCAATCCGGCATTGGAGGTGTAACCCGTCTTGCCTGCCGCTAGAGAGGCCACCGCTGCATCAATCACAGCATTGGGAGTAACAAAGTCGGGCTCACCGATCCCCAGCGAAATGACATCGTCCATCGTGGCCGCAATATCAAAGAAGCGGCGAATTCCGCTCGGAGGAACTGACTGGATATGTTTTGCAAGCATTCTTGAGTAGGTCAAACAAATTCAACCCCTTGTGCCAAGGGAAGGTTTTTGCCGTAATTAATGGTGTTCGTAGTACGGCGCATGTAATTCTTCCATGCATCTGAACCACTTTCGCGTCCACCACCAGTTTCTTTCTCACCTCCAAACGCTCCGCCGATTTCCGCACCGCTGGTACCAATGTTCACATTGGCTATACCACAATCGCTGCCGTACGGACCGCAGAAAATTTCTGCCTCCAAAACGTTTTCAGTGAATATCGCACTGGCAAGCCCCTGGGGTACACCGTTCTGGATTTCAATCGCTTCCTCTAACCGGTCGTACTCGTGTACGTAACAGATTGGTGCAAACGTTTCTGTTTGCACAATAGGAGCATCAGGAGAAATTTCGACCAGCGCGGGGTTTACATAAACTCCGTTTGCAGGAACCCCCGCGGTTACGCGTCCGCCACCATGTACACGTCCCCCTTGTTCGACAGCCAGTTCCAGTGCTGCGCGCATTGCAATTCCCGCCTCCTTATCAATGAGCGGGCCAATCAACACTCCAGTGTCACGTGGATCCCCTATTCGAATTGATGCCCATGCACTAAGCAGCCGTGACATTAACTTAGCCTTAATACTCTCGTGAACAATAAGGCGGCGCAGTGTGGTACATCGCTGTCCCGTCGTACCGACTGCGGCAAAAGTGATTGCTTTTACAGCGAGATCAAGGTCTGCACTTGGAGCGACGATCAGTGCATTATTGCCCCCTAACTCCAACAATGACTGACCCAGACGCTTGGCTACGCGCTGACCCACAGCCCGCCCCATTGCTATTGATCCCGTTGCCGAAATAAGTGGCAACCTAGGGGAATCAACCAGGGCCTCACCCACAACCCGACCACCATTGACCACCACGCTCAGCGCATCTGGAGCATCTTCAAAGTCACGGATGACCCTCATAAGCAGACTATGGCATGCCAACGCACAGAATGGGGTTTTCTCGGAGGGTTTCCAAACTACTGGATCTCCGCAGACCAATGCCAATGCAGCATTCCATGACCATACAGCAACGGGAAAGTTGAATGCTGAAATCACCCCCACTGCTCCTAATGGGTGCCATTGCTCCATCAGGCGGTGCTGTGGGCGTTCGCTTTGAATTGTCAGCCCATAAAGTTGACGACTCAATCCAGTGGCAAAATCACAGACATCAATCATTTCCTGCACCTCTCCTTCTGCCTCCGATTGAATTTTACCTGCCTCCAAAGTAACCAATGCCCCCAATTCCTCCTTGTACTCGCGCAGTAGTTGACCGAACTGCCTGACCAACTCTCCACGACGCGGACCTGGGACATTCCTCCACAACAGAAACGCGTCGTGCGCAGCCTGACAACCGGCCTCCACCTCCGCTGATGTTGCGGTACCGACCCGCTCAATCAGGCTCCCATCAATCGGGCTGTAAACATCTATGGGAGACGCACCACCAGGGTGTGTAGATGTACCTATTGCCAACCCTGCCCCTGGGCCCGCTATCCCAAGAGAATCAAGAAGGACCTTCGTGTTCATCCTGATGTACTGAGAGTTAAATAGTATTTATACAAGTGATCATGAAATGGCGGGATTGGGGGCATTTTTGCGTACTGCTCGCCTTATTCTCAGATCACGGCAAAAAGAATAAGGGCGCCAAGTAGTTCCTCTTCGAAATTTGGCAGATCTGCTTCCTAAACCATGAAAGATTGCCAGAATAAGGTTTACTGCCTTGCTCGAATAGGAGTCAGCTTTTTACCCCGTTTATGCTGCTGGTAGTGCACGCCGCAGTATCCCTTTGCCCGGTGTTTGCGCTCACATTCCTCAAAACTGCACTTCCGCTTGGAGCGTGCAAATAGGTCATTCAGCGGCAGTCCCCTTCGGTGCTGCGCATAATGTCCACTACACATCCCACGGGATACAGCGTAGATGCCACAACCTTCGTGCAGGCATCTCTCCGGCTTGAGACGACTACGAAGAGGCCTCATTTTACGGCCATTCATGTACTGCCGGTAATGTCCCTGGCAGAAACCCCTGGCTCGAACAGGAACAGGACAATCGTCAAACTTGCATAGGCGATTCTTTTGTCGCATGGTCTTACTAAACCGCTGAGGATGAAGATCTTTTCGTGTTTCCAGTTTTCATCAAAACAACACTAGAGTGAATTGAGCAACACTTCCCGTGATTGTTACTCCTCGATAGTAGTAGTGTCAGCTGCTTCGTCATTAAGCTTTTTGAGCGATTCTAGTCCGCTTAGCTCTCCAATTGTCGTTGGCCCGCTCGCGGCCTTTTCACGCTTGGCATGCTGACGAACAGCTTTCTCTTCTTCGTGGCGTACCGCGCGCTTGGCTTCACGTTCACTCTGTTCGATTTTAGCTTTTTCTTGCCGCTGCTTGGCAGTTTCACTCATGACGATCTCTTTCTGGCTTGCATCCAGTCGGATCACCCGCAAATCAATCTCATCGCCTTCCTGGTACGGAGGGAAGCCTGTAGTTGACTTGTTCTTTAGCTCACGGATGGGTACAAAAGCCTCAACCTCGAGAGGTAATTCCACGGTTAACCCTTTGCGCTCAACCCGCACAACCTTGGCCTGATGGTCCGTTCCCGCTTCATAGACTGTTGCAAGGTTTGTCCACGGGTTCGTCTCGATCTGTTTGTGACCAAGCGCAATCCGTTGACGTTTCTCGTCGACATCAAGCACAACGACCGATAATTCTTGTCTTTTCTTAACAATCTCGCTGGGATGGCGAATCGTTTTGGTCCAAGAGAGATCGGATACATGCACCAGCCCGTCAATTCCCGGCTCAATCTCGACAAAAACGCCGAAGTGCGTAATATTTCGCACACGACCGCTGAGCACCGTACCCGGGGGGTAGCGCATCGAAATGCCCTCCCACGGGTTTGTCTCGAGCTGCTTCATGCCGAGCGAAATCTTTTTCGTGCTATGATCAATACTCAGCACGGACACTTTCACGACTTGACCGAGCGAAACATGCTGCGATGGATGTCGGATATGGCCTGTCCAGCTCATCTCCGAGACATGCACGAGCCCCTCAATACCCTGCTCTATTTCAAGGAATGCACCGTAGTCTGTTATGGATACGACCTTGCCTTCCACGACATCCCCTGGTTTATATCTCTCCTCGATATTCTCCCAGGGATGCGGCTGAAGCTGCTTCAACCCCAGCGAAATGCGCTGCCGGTCCTTATCGTAGTCAAGTACAACGACCTTCAGGTTTTCATCAAGAGAAACCACCTCGGTCGGATGAGATACCCGTCCCCAGGTGAGATCTGTTATATGCAGCAGGCCATCCACTCCCCCAAGGTCAACAAATACACCGAAGTTCGTGATGTTTTTGGCAACTCCCTCCAGAACTTGTCCAGCTTCCATCGTGGAGAGAATGCTCTCACGCTGTGAAGCAAGGTCACGTTCAATCAGTGCCTTATGCGAAACAACTACGTTCTCGTTGTCTGAATTGATCTTGACAATCTTGAATTCCATTTTGCGATCAAGGTAGGAATCAAAATCACGTACGGGTCGCATATCAATCTGGGATCCCGGTAAGAATGCTTCCAAACCGTCAATGAGATCAACAATCATTCCTCCCTTGATTCGACGGGTTATTGTCCCTTCAAGTACCGTCCCATTCTCAAATGCGCGTTCAATTCGCTCCCAACGACGAACTTTTTCCGCTCTCTCTTTGCTGAGTTGGAGCTGACCATGGTAGTTTTCGAGCCGTTCAACATACACTTCCAGCGTATCACCCGGGTTGACTTCACCTTCGAATTCATTCCTGGGGATGATCCCGTCACTCTTGAATCCGATATCGATGACGACATCCTTATCGCTAACTGAAATAATCTGTCCAGTGATAATCTCATCTTTCACAACCTCATTGAGGGAGGCATCAATGAGCTGTGTCAATTCCTCAGTCCGTACCTGCTCTGCTTCACTCGTCTCTTGTCGTTCATTAAGTTCAGAAAGCGGAACGGTCTCACCTAGAATATCACCTGTGTATCCGATTCGTTCCGCGCCGTGATCGGGATCCTTAGGATCTGCAGATACTTGTGCTTCATCTTCCGGATCCGATGCCTCTGGCTCAGTAGTAGCCTCTGTTTCTGGTTGGGATATTGCCTCAGGTGCTTGATCGGATTCAGAAGTTGATGGATCCACAGAACTATCCTCACTCGCCTCCGATGCTTTCGGTTCAGTTGTTGCATCCGTCGCCTGATCGGATTCAGAAGTTGATGGATCGGCAGAGCTGCCCTCACTCGCCTCCGATGCTTCTGGTTCAATTGTTTCCTCTGATGCCTGATCGGATTCAGAAGTTGATG
>VXLY01000009.1:9380-18103 GCA_009841335.1 Rhodothermaceae bacterium
GCCTGATCGGATTCAGAAGTTGATGAATCCGCAGGGCTGTCTTCGCTCGCTTCCGATGCTTCCGGTTCAGTCGTTGCCTCCGTCACCGCCTGGTCGGACTCAGAAGTCGATGGTTCCGTAGGGCTGTCTTCACTCGCTTCCGATGCTTCTGGTTCAGTCGTTGCCTCCGTCGTCGCCTGATCGGACTCTGAAGTCGATGGATCCGTAGGGCTGTCTTCGCTCGCCTCCGACGCTTCCGAATCAGTTGTAGCCTCCGGCGCCTGATCGGAGTCAGAGGTTGAGGAATCCGCAGAATTGTCCTCGCTCACCTCCGACGCTTCCGGTTCAATTGTTGTCTCCGGTGCTTGATCGGAATCAGAAGTTGGCGGATCAGCAGGAACATCTTTGGCTAACTCGCCGGCATCGTTTTCAGAGGCAACGGACGTAGGAACAAGGTTCTCGTGTGATTCTTCAGATGGAGTATCTGCTCTTAATTGTTCTTCAGACATATATGTGCACCAAGTGCGCCTGGGCCCGATGTTAGATATGCTCTGGGGCTCCCCTGCAGAAGACACCGGACGGGGGTTTGAAATTTTGAATGGATACAACGTGATGGGAACCAGACGCTAGGCATAAACACGAGTACCATACCAGCCGAGCTTCTATCTACATAGAGTTTGATTGTTCCAGAACATGCCCGAGTATCATGTCAATCTGATCTGCAAGTGTTAACTTGTCCGTCTCAATCAAAACTGCGTCCAAGGCTTTTTTTAGTGGAGCAATCTTTCGTTCCGAGTCCTGGCGGTCCCGGGCAGCTATCGCCCCTAGCACAGATTCAAATGAGGAGGCTTCCCCCACTTGATGGAGCTCAATTAGCCTACGCTGTGCCCGCACCTCAAGTGAGGCAGTTATAAAGAATTTCAAGTCAGCATGCGGAAACACTATCGTGCCCATATCACGGCCGACTACCACAATACCGGGATCAGCGCCATACCGGTCACCAAACCCACGCTGAAGACCAAAAAGACGCTTTCGAACAATTTTGAGCGCGGCAACCTGACTGGCCATTTCGGTAATTTGAGGTGTATGTAATTCTGCCGTTACATCTACTCCATCTATATGTACATGCATGTGACGTTCGACGCAAGTGACCTCAACCTGGAACCGTCGCAGGCTGATCTCAGCATCATCTTCTGTACTTTGCAGTCCAGTTTTCAGGAACCCCAACGCTACGGCCCGATAGATAAGGCCAGAATCCATATATACAAATCCCGCAGCTGCGGCAACGCCACGTGCAGTACTGCTCTTGCCAGACGCGGCTGGACCGTCAATGGCTATAATCACTTAAACTTTGATGCGAAAACTTCGTCATGAAGAAATTAGTCGGGTATCTGCCAGTATCGTTCGATTAGTTCCTCGACACCCGATCACTGTTGTACTGGACAACGTTCGTTCGGTGCATAATGTAGGATCTATTTTTCGCACTTCCGACGCTGCCCTCGTTGAACGTATAATACTTACCGGAATTACAGCAACCCCAGAAAACCCCCATATCCATAAGGCAGCACTAGGTGCGCAGGATACCGTACCATGGGAATACAAACAAAACGCCGCAACCGCAATTAACGATTTACGCAAATCAGGATATACAATTGTCGTCCTGGAGCTTACCGACACTCCGACGCAAACAACCGCTGTAACCCGAGAGGAATTCCCTCTTTGCCTGGTGGTGGGTAACGAACTCTCCGGCGTAGATGAGGGGCTTGTGGCCCAAGCGGACTACGCACTGGAGATTCAACAGTACGGCGCAAAACAGTCCATGAACGTTGCAGTAGCGTACGGGATTGCCGTCTTTGACCTGGTGAGACTTCTGCGAGGCCTATTGTAATGAACCTGCAATGAGTGAACCTCTGGACTTACTCAGCCACTTCCCACCCGTTTCCGATCAGGATTGGGAAGAACTGATCCCGGAAGATTTGGACTGGCGTCCCATCGAGGGATTGACTGTTCGCCCTTACTACCGACGCGGCAAGTCCACCCCCAACCACATCTTTAAGCACCGTGAATGGCTGATTCGTGCAGATGTGGAGATGAAGGACGCTGTGCGCGCGCAGCTTGCAGGCGCTGACGCGCTGGGGTTCAATCTGCCAAAGGAAAAAACCAAACTACCGGAGGATTTACCTATCGGTACAATCCCACTTTTCTTCAGTGGCAAGGGAGCAACTCCCAAGTTGCTCGAAACGCTTCGCATGCGTGCGGCCAGCAAAGGATACGCCCCAGAGGAACTCCGTGGTTCTGTTGATATCTCTTCCGAGTACCCCGTCTGTCAAATCCTGGATATGGCGAAAGGTACTCGCCTGTGGACACTATGCATTAGCCTCGAGCCTTGGCATGAACAAGGTGCGACCCATGTTCAGGAGTTGGCTTGTGCACTGGCACAACTGTCGGATCTTCTGGCAGAAGCAGGCTCAAGCTTTGCAACTGAACATCTGTATTTCACTGTGCCTGTTGGCGAGCGTTATCTCTTGGATATTGCCCGCCTCCGTGCGTTGCGTGTGGGCGCCGCCGCGGTTCTTGATGCATACAGAGTACAGTCGCAAAAAGTAAATATCATTGGAGTTCCCAGCCGACGTTATGAATCGGCTCTGGACCCGGAAACACACCTGATCCGGCAGACCTTGCAGTGTGTTGCCGCTATACTGGGCGGATGCGACGTTGTCGCGGCCCCTGACTCTGATCTGGGGCTCCAAATGCAGCAGCTTATGCGCCATGAGGGACGACTGGGAGTCGCTGCAGACGTCGCTGCAGGTGCCTGGATAATTGAACATATGACGGATGCCCTCGGAGCCGCTTCGTGGCAACTCTTCCAACAGGTTGAGCAAGCAGGCGGATTGGATCGGTCCTGGGATTGGATAGAAAAGCAAATCCAGCACGCACGCAATCAGCGAAAAGCCGCCGTGCTTTCTGGAGCAGAAGCAGTTGTAGGTGTTAATACGTATCTCTCCCCTGAGATACCCGACGTAGCCCCCTACCCCAACAGCCTTGCTGCCCCCCTCGAAGCCATACGACTACGAGCAAAGGCTCTCACTAAAAAACCGCGGGTTGAGGTTCGGGGCGAGCATGATCCCTGGCTTCGTCGCCTATTGAGTTTGTGTAGCTGTGATATTCAGACTCAATCGGTCAACATATTAATAACGAAAACTCCAACGGGATTCACAGCTCAGAATACCCGTGGGGAACAGGCTTCGCTCACCTCCGGCGATCCGCTGCATCTGGCGGCGGATCAATTATTTCGACTCTTGGATAGTGATGCGGCCTGATTTTTCCTCCATTCCGTACCGGAGATCCGGAGTCTCCATTCCAATTGATTGCAAGGATCAGGGTCAGACCCGCACTTGCGAAGCTGCTGATCTTGAAGCGTGCACACATCTGGATTATGCGGCAGGCCTACCACCCTTTTTACGTGGGCCATATCCATCAATGTATGCAGGTCGTCCATGGACGATTCGGCAATATGCCGGATTCTCCACTGCAGAAGACTCAAACGCATTCTACAGAAAAGCACTGGAAGCCGGACAGCGCGGTCTGTCTGTAGCTTTCGATCTTCCAACACACAGAGGCTATGACTCCGATCATCCTATCTCGCGCGGAGATGTAGGGCAAGCCGGTGTTGCTATCGACAGTGTGGAGGATATGAAAGTGCTCTTCGCGGGGATCCCTCTCTCGAAGATGAGTGTGTCTATGACGATGAATGGTGCTGTCTTGCCAGTCATGGCATTTTTCATTGTCGCGGCTGAGTCGTTCGGGGTAAGTCCTCAGCAACTCAGAGGCACCATTCAGAATGATATTCTGAAAGAGTTTATGGTGCGTAATACGTACATCTACCCTCCTGCCGCATCAATGCGCATAACGGGGGATATCATTGAATGGTGTGCCCAGAATATGCCTAGATTCAATACTGTATCCGTGAGCGGTTATCATATGCACGAGGCAGGCGCTCCCGCTGATCTGGAGCTTGCCTATACACTTGCCAATGGCCTGGAATATGTGCGCACCGGCCTAAGTCGAGGACTAAGGATTGACTCCTTTGCGCCGCGGCTTTCCTTCTTCTTTGGTATTGGCATGGATCACCTTGTCGAGATTGCCAAGCTCAGGGCAGCACGGGTACTGTGGGCCCGGCTCATCAAGCCATTCGCTCCCAGGAATCCCAAGTCTATGGCCCTGCGAATGCATTGCCAAACTTCCGGCTATAGTCTGACTGCACAAAAACCCTATAATAACGTGGCTCGCACGACGCTCGAGGCATTATCTGCTGTTTGTGGACAAACGCAGTCTTTACATACCAACGCGCTGGATGAAGCACTCGCGCTTCCGTCTGCGAATGCCGCCAGAATTGCACGTAATACCCAACTCGTGCTTCGGGAAGAGTCGAAACTTACGCACGCGATTGATCCTTGGGGCGGCTCCTATGTAGTTGAGCATCTGACGCACACGTTAATTGAGAAGGTCTGGACGCACATCCAGGAAATTGAATCCATGGGGGGAATGACCAAAGCCATCGCGAATGGTCTGCCCAAAATGCGAATTGAACAAGCCGCCGCTCTCAGACAGGCGCGGATAGATAAGGGCGAAGAGATTATTGTGGGCGTGAATGCCTACCGGTCAAAGTCTGCGAACAAAATATCGCTCCTAAGAATAGACAACAACGAGGTGCGCCTGAACCAGTCCGCCCGACTCAACGAACTTAAAAAATCACGTGATGATCATCGGGTAAAAAACTCCCTAACAAGCCTGCACAAGGCTGCACAGGAGGGATCCAACCTCCTGGAGGTTGCCTTGGAAGCCGCACGTGCAAACGCAACTCTAGGTGAGATAACCAGTGCACTGGAGACTGTTTTTGGGCGTTATACTGCCCGCAACGAAACCGCAACCGGTATATACTCCGCTGTTATGCAATCAGACAAACCTGCAAATCGCGCACGGCTGCTTTCAGACAAGTTTGCACAGCGGATCGGACGCCGCCCCCGGATTTTGGTAGCCAAACTTGGACTGGATGGCCATGATCGCGGTGCACGTGTGATCGCAACAGCATTTGCCGACCTGGGGTTTGATGTTGATATAGGTCCACTATTCCAGCCTCCTGAGGAGGTTGCCCGCCAAGCCCTCGAAAACGATGTCCATATCATAGGCATCTCCAGTCTTGCTGGCGCCCACCGAACATTGGTACCGGAGCTTACAAGAACCTTATCCCGTAATCAGCGCGAAGACATTCTAGTTGTTGTAGGTGGCATAATTCCATCTGAGGATTACGCATTGCTCCAAGATGCAGGAGTTAAGGCTGTATTCGGGCCTGGTACAGTAATTGCCGAGGCAGCCTTGTCTATTCTCCAAGACCTCCTGGACGAGTTATGAGTAGAGTTCCAAGTGTGCAAGACATTCTCTCAGGAGATCGCAGCAGCCTAAGTCGCGGGATCACGCTTGTGGAGAGTACGCTGCTCGCTGACATGAATGACGCCGACCGCCTGCTTGATGGCGTTCATGCCAAAACTGGTAAAGCGCTGCGCGTGGCTGTAACTGGCGCCCCGGGTGTGGGCAAGAGTACGTTGATTGAGACGCTTGGGATGCACCTTGTACAGTCAGATTACCACGTAGCCGTACTCACCGTGGATCCCTCGAGCCCCCAAACGGGAGGAAGCATTTTGGGAGACAAAACACGCATGCCCCAACTTGCAAATCATACGAACGCATTCATTCGTCCATCCCCTTCAGGGAACGTTCCCGGCGGCATTGCCAACACCACGCGTCGTGCAATGCGCCTGTGTGAGGCCGCGGGGTTTAACGTAGTACTGATTGAAACTGTGGGCACAGGCCAGGGAGATACCCTAGTCAGTCAAATCGTTGACATCGTTCTCCTCATGTTATTGCCGAACGCGGGTGATGAGTTGCAGGGGATAAAACGGGGTATCCTGGAAATTGCGGACCTGATTGCAGTCTCGAAAGCCGATGGGAACATGGTAAACCAAGCACGCCTCACAGCCAACGCATACAGGCGCGCGTTGCACCTTTATCCCGAACGCTCCCGGGTCATCAAGGTTAAGACGGTAAGTGCACACGAAAAAACAGGAATCCCTGAAATCTGGGAAGCTATAAAGGACATTGAGCGTACGGCCCATGAAAATGGCTCCTTTGAGTTCAGGCGTAGTGAGCAAATTAAGACCGCACTGCTGGAAACCGCAAAGACCTTGTTGCTGTCCGAATTTACCGAATCAAGAATCATTGATGCGGCGGTAGAAAACTTTCAGCAGCAGGTCACAGCAGGAACGCGTACAGTGACCGACGCTGCGCATGAATTAGTCCGTATCTACCGCACGATGGATTCAAATACCGATCCTGACGTTGAAGGATCATCCTGACTAAGTAAATCTAATGGCACGGCAGGCAGCTGTAGCTGATTTTATAAGAAGTATTATCGATAAAGATCTTGCATCTGGGACGGTCGAACGTGTAATTGTACGATTTCCACCGGAGCCCAATGGGTTTCCGCATATTGGACACGCAAAGAGTAGTACGCTCAATTTTGGGCTGGCGACTGAATATAACGGGCAGTGTCACCTCCGTTTTGATGACACCAACCCTGCCACGGAAGATCAGAGATACGTTGATGCCATCAAGCGTGATCTACAATGGATGGGATTTGACTGGGGTGAGCACGAATACTATGCTTCCGATTACTTTGCAACCTTGTTCAACTGGGCATGCCAACTCATCCTTACGGGTTTGGCCTATGTCGATGATTCCCCCGAGGAATTAATTCGGGAGATGCGGGGTACGGTCACAACCTCGGGAACAGAAAGTCCCTATCGTAACCGGGCGCCGGAGGAGAACCTTGAATTGTTTGAGGCAATGCGCGCCGGTGCTTTTGCAGATGGCTCACGGGTACTTAGGGCCAAGATCGACATGACGCATCCAAACATGAAGATGCGGGATCCACTCATGTATCGGATTCGTCATGCTACGCACTACCGCCAAGGAGATGCATGGTGTATCTATCCCTTTTATGACTGGGCACATGGGCAATCTGATGCCATCGAGGGGGTCACTCATTCAATCTGTACGCTCGAGTTCTCCACGAACCGAGTCTTGTATGACTGGTATCTCGACGCACTCGGCATTTCTCCTCGCCCATACCAATACGAGTTTGCAAGATTAAACCTTGCATACACAATCACATCCAAGCGAAAGCTGCTTCACCTGGTACGGGAAGGTATCGTGGACGGCTGGGATGACCCGCGGATGCCAACACTCGCCGGCCTCAGACGCCGTGGCGTGCGTCCGCAAGCAATCAAGACTTTCTGCAATTCCATAGGAACTACCAAGGTCGACAGCATCCATGACCCTGGATTGCTTGAACATTGCATCAGGGATGACCTGAATCATCGCGCTCCAAGGATACTCTGTGTACAGGATCCTTTGCCAGTAACCCTCACAAATTGGCCGGAGGACCGAACGGAGACCATATCTGCGCCGTACTGGCCTCACGATGTTCCGCGGGATGGTGTCCGCCCAGTTCCCTTTTCCAGGGAGCTGCTGATTGAGAGGAATGATTTTTCAGAAAATCCTCCAAAGGGATTCCGGAGGCTAACACCTGGGGGAATCGTGCGCTTGCGACATGCCTACATCATTCGGTGCAATGACATTGAGAAAGACAAGACGGGCAAGGTGATTCGATTGCACTGTGAATGGATTGAGGGCACACGAAGTGGATCCAAGGCTGCGCTCAAGCCCAAGGGCACTATTCATTGGGTTGATGCGAAGCAGTCACTTCCGGTCATCGTTCGGGCATATGACCGATTATTTGCTCAATCTGTCCCAGGAGATGATTTTCTAGAAGCCCTCAATCCCTCGTCCCTCGTTGAGTACAAGGATGCACGTATTGAGCCAAGCGTCGCTGCTGACCCACCAGAGCAGCGATATCAGTTTACCCGATTGGGATTCTATTGGCGCGATCCAGAGCAAATAGACAGCGATCTCCCTGTATTTAATTGCATTGTTACTCTTCGCCAGGCTATTTATGATCACGTTAAGCCTGCTCAGGTTACATCAAAAACTGGGAAGCCCGACGGAGTTGGTCGCTCTCACGATGTTCGACCGGAACATCAATCTGAGACAAACACTCCTCCTACGAACAAATCCAAGACCGAACAGCGTCCTCTGACCGCCGATGAAGAGCAGTGGTTGAAAAAAAGTGGATTGAGTGCTGCGACAGGTCTGGCTATATATGGTGTCCCTGCCGCATCGGAGTTCCTTGAAGCCGCCTCAGAGAATGTCTCACGGGTATCGGTTGGCAACTGGATGGCGAACCAACTTTTGCCTGCACTGAGCGGAGCGCCCCTATCCAGTTTGCCCTTTGGTCCATCTGAGTTTGCGGAACTAGTCCGGTTAGCGGATAATGGAAAAGCAAGTGCTCACGAAGCTCGAGCTGTGCTAATGCTCATGTTGGCAGGCGAGGGATCACCGACAAAACTTCTAGCCGGAATACAGTCCTCGGCCGTGAATGACTCCGAGGTCCTCAGAAACGTAATTGGAAACGTATTGACCGACTATGAAGATCGTGTTGATGCCTACCTTGCGGGAAAAACCGGCCTGCTTGGCTTCTTCGTAGGACAGGTTATGCGGCGAACCAACGGAAAAGCTGATCCCAGACAGACTAGGGCCTTGATTGAGGAAGAACTCGCAGGCCGTGC
>VXLY01000094.1:0-59257 GCA_009841335.1 Rhodothermaceae bacterium
CTTGATTTTCACCTTGCACGTGTATGCGGCCGGGTTCCTCATGTTTGCCGTTGGCCTAGGCCTTGACCGGTTGCTGGGCCTAGATATTTTTTTAAATGTGGCGATACTTGGCATGGTATGTCACCTGTATTGGTCTCTTAGGCGTGTTTACTGTCAGGGGCGCCTGCAAACGCTGGTCAAGCAGTGCGGTCTCCTGTTCGTCCACGGTGTTGTTGTAGTGATCGCAATGACCATCATTTTATTGTACGTATTAATGACAATGTAGCGGGCGATCATATTGTCGTACAGGGAAGTACAGGTATTCTGTCAGCCTCGTGCTGGATCTGGACAGCCACGAGTTTATCCTTGCCAGTGCTCTCGCCCCATTCACTTTATGCCAGAGGCGTGTCAGTAATGACCAAATCAGTTTGTAGAGTAGACATGAATGCTAACCGTGCTTTGCGACGAATTTGCGCTACGCTTGCCATAGGCGCTTGCATGCTGGTCACCGCCCAGGCTCAGGAGTTGTCCTTCACGCTTCACGAGCAGTTAATCATTGGTGATGACGAAGAGGCACCATCCGAGTACCTCCTTCATTACCCCCAAATAGTACGCACGGACTCGCAAGGTAACATCTACGTCAAAGATGCAAGAAGCGCGGACGTTCGGGTTTTCGACGCGAATGGCCGATATGTAACTACGGTCGGCAAAAGAGGCGAAGGACCAGGCGAATTGCGGGAAGTCTTCGGCATGCACGTAGATGGCGACGACCGGCTAATTGTGGCCGACCGAATGAGCCGGCGTCTCACGATTTTCACGGATATGGGCAAGAGCTTCACAACAAAGTCTCTTGCAGAAGACGGGAGGACGATCGCCCCGAGGCCAATCCTGTCTCTTGACAATTCCTTTGTGCTCAAGTATGTGAAGCTTTTTGCAAATCCTGAAGGAGGCCCAAGTATCATGGACGACATGGTTCTTCATACGTATGATGTGGATTTTAACCGACTAGAGACTTTTGCCCAATTGGATGATATCTACGACTTGGACGATCCATTCCTGAACGCGTATTCCACCGTGGCCGGGGCGGTGTATGTGACAACCAATGGGACGGACACCATAGTCTTGGCTCCTTTCGTGTACGGTGGGTACATTTACCGATACACACGGTCAAATGACAAGTGGGTCATGGAGAAGCTAAAAGGGGGGCCTGTCCCCACGAGGACATTCATACCCGTCAGCCAGAAAGATAGGGAGGAAAACCAAGACATTTATAGGGGTTCTATTTCAACCTCAGGCCCCACTGGGACGTACCGTGCGAGGATTTTCAGCCGGAGTAGCGGCGTGGCTATTCTGAGCACAGGCGAGATCCTTCATTTCCCTTTTCGGACCCCACTGAAACAGGATTTTGAGCCACGAGCGGAACTATTTAATCAGAATGGGGACTTGGTTGGCTATGGCCAGCTGCAATTCGACAACCCTGAGTTAAACGGAAATGCTCGCGTAATGGAGTCCATCCGCATCCAGTGGATTGACACGGCTGATCGTCTATACCTTGCCCGGAAGAACGGTGAAGGCTTCTTTGTGCTCAGTGTTGCGAATCTAGAAATCAGTTCAAAATGAGTCGCGAGTATTGCTGCAACTGTGCAACACTGGCGCATTAGTCAAGAAACGCGTTAACACCGGGTTCAGCGGGACCATTGAATCCCGAGCTTGTCCAACCCTTTAAAATCCGGGGCACTTGCAGAGATTCAATTCATAGGGGTAAACTCCCACAGAAAACTCGACGGCGTAGAATGCGCCGAATGCGTGTGCCTTTGACGTCCGCTCCGATCAATCCCTCCGCAGCTTAGGGGGCGCCCTGCACCCGTAGCGCCCCTGTATCGTTATCTCGTCCCTATAAGCATCCGTGCCCCAAAGTTGACGGCCCCGGAGGTTGGTTGATCGTATCCCACGGGAATACTCGTCCGATTCGACGTTATCTGCATCAAGGATGCTTGCCTCGTGCTCAGTTCCGCTGACCTATCGCCAAACCAATTGTCGTTGAGAATTTCCTTGTCCATTCACTGGTCAAAAGGGACAATAAACCGAACGCTTATAGCATGCAGTCGGGTCAGTATTCACATTAAATTAGGCCCGCGGGTGCTTCCAGTAATCCAGATGAGAGAAAAACTGGTCAACCAGGACGGAAGGTCCACCTACCATCGGGAGCGGTGCCGGTCGACCGTCAAGAAGCACTGACAAATCACAATTGCTTCCATCCAAGTAGCGCAGGACCCCACCATTTGCACGCAACATCGCGTATCCCGGCGCCAAGTCCCATATCTTGTCCTGTCCAATCAAAACTATATCCGCTCCCCCCGTCGCTACCAAAGACAAGTGGATGGACGCCGTTCCCAGTGAAAAAATGCGACCCGGAAAAGACTCTGCAAGCGTATAATGCTGATGGGGCCGCGTGTGTGTCAACAAGATCATGTCGGCATCCAGCGAAGTACGCTCACTCAGTGACCTGACCACATCACCCCGAAATACAGTCTTTCCAGTCGAATGAAAATAATCCCCCGTAGAGGGCACACGTATAAACCCTGCGACCGGCTGACCCTCCTCTATCAGCCCCAACGCAATGGCCCAACTCGGAATTCCGGCAACGAATGATACCGTGCCGTCAATTGGGTCAACCGTCCAATAACGCGAACCCTGCCGTGGCGTACGTACTATGTCGTCTTCCTCTGCTATAATGCCATCCTGTGGAAAGTGCTGCGTGAGTGCCTTGATGAGATACTTCTGGATAGCTTCATCCGCCGCGGTAACCGGCGAACCGTCACGCTTGATCTGATGGGATGAACGAAGAAACCACTCCATAGCGTGCCTGGAAGCAGACTCCAGTAGTGAGCGAATGAACTTGTCTAGTGGTTCCATAATCGTTAACTATTGTATTTCGTTCGAGTAGCTCAAAAATATTCTTTCTGTGTAAAAGCCACAAATTAACGCACCTTCCGTACCTTAATCCACCCAAAACGATTCGCTATGCCCATACGCCTTAATCTTTGTAGCGGTCCCAGAAATGTATCTACCGCACTCATGTATGCGTTCGCTCAACGCTCTGATACGCATGTGGTTGACGAGCCACTCTATGCCCACTACTTGCAGGTCACCGGGGCGCAGCATCCCGGACGTGACGATATTTTGACCTGTATGGATTCAGTGGGTTCGCGTGTGGTTAAACAGTCTCTACTCGGCCCGTGCGACCGTCCCATACTTTTTGTCAAAAATATGGGACATCATCTTGTGAACCTTGACTTGGAGTTCCTGAATCAAATGACAACCGTTATGCTGATTCGGGATCCTGAGCAAATGTTGCCTTCGCTCATTAACCAGGTTCCGCGGCCTGCACTCGCTGACACAGCATTGGCCAGACAACGGGAGGTCTTTGATTATCTTGTAAAACAGGGACAGACGCCGTGCGTGCTTGATGCACGTGAGATATTGATGAACCCGGAAAAGGTCCTTCGACTCCTGTGCGAACGGCTCGAGATTGCCTTTGAACCTTCCATGCTGCACTGGGACAAAGGAGGCAGGCCCGAAGACGGCGTTTGGGCGCAGCATTGGTATCACGTAGTTCATAAGTCCACAGGCTTCGCACCGTACGTGCATAAATCAGCTCCATTTCCGGCTTTTCTGCGCCCATTGCTTGAGGAATGCGTTCCGCATTACGAATACCTTTTCCAATACGTTATCAAGGCCTGAAAAATGCACATCTCAATTCCAGATAGTCGCAACGACAACATCGTCGTCTGGGTCAAGGATCGCCTGCTCCCTCGATCAGAAGCCAAAGTATCCGTATTTGACAGCGTGGTCCAAGGCGGAGATGCGGTATGGGAAGGCCTCCGCGTATATGACGGACGAGTTTTTGAGCTGGACGCGCATCTGAACCGGCTCATGGACTCTGCACACACAATGGGCTTCACAGACGTACCCTCGCGCGAGTTTGTTACAGATGCCTTGTTTGCCACACTGAAAGCCAATGGGATGCGGGATGACACGCATATTCGTTTGACTCTTACCCGCGGAGAAAAAACGACTTCCGGTATGGATCCGCGGCTCAACGTGTACGGTCCGACGCTGATTGTTTTGGCTGAATGGAAAAAGCCTGTTTATGCAAGAAGTGGTATTCGCCTCATTACTTCTTCCGTGCGCCGTAATACCCCGCAATGCCTAGACTCCAAGATTCACCATAACAACCTGATCAATAACATACTGGCCAAGATTCAGGCCAACTTGGCCGGCGTCGATGATGCGTTAATGCTGGATATACAGGGCTTCCTTTCAGAAACCAACGCAACAAACGTATTTCTCGTCAAGTATGGCCAGCTGCTGACGCCTTATGCAGACAGCTGCCTGCATGGTATCACACGGGCAAAAGTGCTGACTCTGGCCGGAGAACTCGGCATCCCGGCCACCGAGCGAAATCTCTCTCCGACCGAAATGTATACCGCGGACGAGATGTTTGCCACGGGAACCATGGGGGAATTGTCCCCGGTGCTTGAGGTGGACGGACGTGTGATCGGCAGCGGGGAACCCGGTCCGATGACCCTGCAACTACGCAACGCCTATTGGAAAAAAACCCAGTCCGAAGGCACACCCCTTCCCTTCTGATCAAGGGATGCCCAAAACTTTGTGGGTCTGGACGCTGAGCCTCCACTGCGGGTTCTGCAGACAGTAATTCAGCGCTGCTTTCGTATTGTCCGCAAGTTCCGGGCCATCCATTGGCTGCAGGAAAAAATGATCAAAGGCAAGCGATTCAAACTGAACCGGCATAGCCCCGGGCTGTGGAAAGACCAGTTTCAACTCGTTTCCCTCTACAAGAACCAAAGGAGCGTCTGCCTTGGGACTCACACATATCCAGTCCAGTCCCGGGGGTGGAATAAGCGTACCATTGGTTTCAATGGCGACCTCGAATCCAAAGAACTGGAGCGCCTGTATCAGATCTGCATCCAGTTGCAGTAGCGGTTCACCTCCTGTGCAAACCACATAAGGCCTGGCATATGGCGCCGTGCTGTCTGGCCAAGCTGTACGTACAGCATTCGCCAGCTCTGTCGGCGTAGCAAAGCGTCCGCCCCCGATCCCGTCCAATCCAACAAAATCAGTATCGCAAAACTTACATACAGCGGTGGAGCGATCTCGCTCGTATCCGCTCCACAGGTTACAGCCGGCAAAGCGCAAAAATACTGCGGGGCGCCCGGTCATGTGGCCCTCCCCTTGAAGCGTATAGTAAATCTCTTTTACTGCGTAAGCCATGCAAGCCGGTCTTCCGGTGCAGGTGCGTTGATTCCCCAGTCCAGTATGGCCAGAGTCAAACGGCTGGAGGTAATCTGCCACCCGTCTTCGTCCACAATATCAATCTGCCAGACTTGGGTTCTTTGTCCCAAGTGTAACGGCTTGGCAGTCCCTACAACCAAGCCGGCACGGATCGCACGCAAATGATTGGCATTTACCTCAAGGCCAACGCAAAAATGCCTGTGTAAATCCACACACAGCGATCCTGCAACACTCCCAACGGTTTCTGCCAGTACTACCGAAGCACCTCCGTGCAGCAACCCTGCCGGTTGTTTCGTACGATGATCAACCGGCATGGACGCGGAAAGATAATCGGGCCCGAGAGCTGTGAACGTGATACCCAAGTGCTCGACCATAGAGCCCTTGCCACGCCGATTGAGTTGTTCCAGTGTCGGTTCGTGCTTCCAGATTCTCTTCATTGTTTTTGAAATGTTGATTACTGCCGGCACCCCTTACCTCATTGTGATAAGCCATGACGGTACAACCCCTTATACGCATACATACGGAATTCTGCCGCTGACCCAATCAGATCAGTTGCTTGCGCCAGTAACGAGCCAGTCCGTACCAACTCTCGCGCGGTTGCCCCATGTAACCATAAGGCTCCTGATCAGCAATTCCTACCGAAGCTTTCATGAGGGTCATTTCCGATTCATGAAAGACCGCCGCGCGTGCGACATCCGACTCGTGATCAGCATCCAGTGAATGTCGTACTGCATCACTCCAGGCGCGCAGCCGCTCACGCATCCGATGCAAATGCTCTTTCACATCCCTGATCAACCCAAAGTGGGTCAGGAAAAGTTGCTTAGGGTTCTCCGTTTCCAGCATTGAAAGTGTCTCTTCCCATGCGACCAGATCTATATCTGGCGGTGGAGCTACCGGGATAATGTGATCCGCTCCTTCAATTCGCATCCCTGCCGCGTCACCGGCAAATACCACGCCTGCTGCATCGTCAAACCAGACGATATGGTGAGAGGCATGTCCGGGTGTATAGCATGCCCGCAGGGCTCTCCTGCCTATTTGCAGGAGCGTGCCGTCGGCGATGGCACGAACCTGACTGGCTGGAACCGGCAGGATTGCTCCCCACAACGTCTCCATCCGCTCCTTGTAAATCCGGGTCGCACTTCTGATCAACCGTTCAGGGTTGATCAGATGCCTTGCTCCAATCGGGTGCACATGGATCGATACCTCGGGCAGGTTTGTCGCCAACTGCCCAACGCAACCCGCATGGTCCAGGTGAATGTGCGTCAACACTACATCATTAACCGCCTGCAGCCCGCCTAGAGGAGTCAATGCACGCTCAAGTGTCTTTAATGTGCTTGTCGGACCTGGATCAACGAGTATGAGTCCAGTATCTGTTTCAAGTACCGCACAGACAATAAGGCGGGAACGCCCACGAAACCGTACATCCGCCTGCCATGTGGGAAGTTTTAAATCCAGAAATTTCACCAGACCAAACCTTTGTCTCTTCTCAAACACATTCCCCGCCCACAACTAAACAGGAGAGATTCCCAGGTCCTTGTCCGTCAGAATGGGTATATCCTCCTGTGCCGGAGGCATGAGCGGCCGTTCACGCTGCCATGCCTCATCCAGTTGCACAGATACGTCATCGTGATGGATCAACACCGGACCATTGTATCGGGCCTTCATTGAACCGTTCTCAAGGCGAAGCACTCCACGCGGACACACGGTCGCACACATACCGCACCCTACGCATGAGGCCCTCACGATATTCTGTCCTCGCTGCGCATACCACCGAACGTCTATACCCATTTCGCAATAGGTCGAGCAGTTGCCACACGAGATACACTGTCCGCCATTGGTCGTTATCCTGAACCTGGAAAGGTATTTTTGCAATAACCCTAGAATTGCAGCCATTGGACAACCAAAACGACACCACACACGGGAGCCCATAATCGGGTAAAATCCGACTCCAATAACGCCCGCAAAAATCAACCCGATAAAGAATCCATACAGTCTCGAAAATTCATTAGACAGTCCACCTAAAAGGCCTCCCCCCGTCCAACTGTTAATCCATAGTGCAAGGGTCGTGACGATTACAAATACCAGCACACTGTGAACCATCCACCGCTCCACTTTCCAAGCCTTTGTAGACTTATCCGAGAGGTGACGGAAGGGGTCCCCTGCGGTTTCTGCCAGTCCCCCGCAACCACAAACCCAGGAGCAATACCACCGCTTACCATAGAAAAAGGTCAGGACTGGGGTGGCGACAAAGGTCATTACCGCCGTCCAAAACAGCAGGAAAATACCAAGTCCGGGCCCCTGGGTCAGAGAGCTAAAGGTGGACGGCCATAAATAGTCGTACTTGAGCGGCCAGAAGTAACTGAAATAAAACTCAGGCTCATTCAGAAGCAACAATAGGCTCGGCAGAATAAACGCCAGACCTAACTGAAAGAACATTACCGAGATTGTCCTCAATATCTGATACTTGTTGTCCCGGTACTTTATGAGCATACGGGCGCCCATGACCAGGATAGCAAGCGTGTAGAACAATCCATACAGAAACCACTGATCTGAAGGTCTGCCGCGGAGAGCTGCGCTCAGTGCATCCGTACCGCGCACAAGCTGCTCCAGGTTTGACGGAGTCCAGTAGAGGATGATATAGAACCCGGTGAACACAATTGCCATGATCCAGCCAGCCATTCCCCGGGCGGTCGCACCGGAAAACCATACACCATTATTGTTTACTCCGGGTGCCTGCTTCAGCAAGTCTGCAAAGAGCAAGCCGCTACCCACTAGAAAACCGACCATCGCAACCCCCATCGTGAGCGCGGGGTTGAGTGAGCCATCCCCGACAAGCATCACCAAAAGGGCCAATACGCCCACGCCAATCAGTGCCAAGCCTGTTCTCTGGCGCGCAGAGTATCTGGATCCTGGAGTCGTGAGTTGCAAACTGGCGTGATGTTCCATAACAGTTACTCAATCTGAAGTGGCTGCAGCCCGGCGATAAACCCTGCTGGATTGAAATTCGGAATCAAACCGGGCTTTTGCAAGGGATTTGAGAACCTGGTCCACGGGAGTACGACTGCGAATCCACGCTTCGCATTGATCTTGCCTGAGACGCAAACCCATGGTATTGAACCCCAGTACCTGGCCCGTCCTGTGATCGCTGTTGACACGCAAAAGTGAACGCCCTTGCCTGAACAGTTGTGACTGAATGTGTGGCCCGGGCCGGGCAGGTACATCTCCGTAAGTCTGGTACTCTACAGTGAAAAATTTTGCCGAGTTAAAAAAGACTCCACGCCGATAAGGCGTCCTATGCCCACATAGTGTGTATGCAACGGTCTTTCCATGAGCGCGGCCCGTATACCAAAGTTGTTCGACTCTACGGCTACCAATCCCGTCCGCATTGAATTCAGCACAATCCCCAGCAGCATAGACATCCGGTACATTGGTCTCAAAGAACTCATTGACTAGAATACCCTTATTGGCGTGGATCCCCGAAGCCCGCGCTATATCGGTGTTCGGATGAACGCCCGCCGTCAGGCCCACAAACTGACAGTCTATACGGTCACCAAGATTGGTTTCAATAGCAGACGCACGATCCGGGCCGATGATTGACTTGAGCTCTGTCCCGAGCCTCAGGTCTATCCCATGTGCTACAATCTCATCGTTAATCAGCGCGGACTCTTCCTCCGGGAACAGGTAATCCATATAACTCTTCTCCCGGACAAGAAAAGTCACAGGTATATGTCGGGCATGAAGCATCTCGGCCATCTCTATGCCGATCAGCCCTCCTCCAACCACGACTCCGCGTCTGATACCGCGCGTATTGCGTTCCATTAGAGCAAGGTCCTGCATCCCATAGAGACCCTGTACCCCCGGCAGATCCTGACCAGGCCAGCCAAATAGATTGGACTTCGATCCGGTGGCCAATAGAAGTGCATCGTAGGCGATGTCCACACCATCAGCAATCCGAACGACCTTGCTCTGCGTATCAATCTGCGTAGCATACCCACGAACAAGGTCTATATTGTTTTGTGTCCAAAAATGATCTTCGTACGGTTTGGTCTCCCGGTACCGCATATGCCCCATGTAGATGTACATCAGGGCGGTTCGAGCGTAAAAGTGATCAGTCTCGCTGGAAACCACCGTAATGCGATGGTCACTTAACTTGCGTACAAACCGTGCCGCAGTAATTCCCGCAACTCCATTGCCAATGATGACGATATGCCGGGCCATGATTCTGTGCAGTCAAAACGAAAGTTACACCAATCTCGTTAAAGATTAGCACACTCAAGTGCGAATTGATCAATGAAACGGTTGATCTATGGCGTTACCGGAAATACGGCCAAAGACGAACTCTGGCCGCTGGTCCAACGGTTGAAAAACTGGATGGACAAAAAGAGTATTGACTATCGGTTGCATGCTTCCATTGTGGATGGCCTCGTGAAGCGCTCCATGATTACGCCTGAAAATGCAGAAAATGTTTATGTAAATGAGCTTACACAAACGAGCAATGTCATCCTGTCGATCGGAGGTGATGGAACGCTGCTTCACACGGCCTTTGAAGTTGGGACATCCGGTATCCCCATCCTGGGAGTAAATATTGGTCGCCTCGGCTTTCTGGCTGATGTTGAGGCCAGCAAGATCCAAAATGCTATGCGGCTCATGGAGGAGGGACGATATACGATTGAAGAGCGGATGGTTCTTGATTTATCTGGTCCTCACGCTGGTCTAGCACTTAACGACATCGTAATTACGCGCAAGCCTGCGGGTGGGCTTGCGGCCATAGATATCCAGGTGGATAATACCCGGCTGAACCGTTACTGGGGTGATGGCGTGATCATAGCCACGCCAACTGGATCAACGGCCTACTCGCTGGCGGTTGGCGGACCTATCGTGATGCCGGGCAGTAACGTAGTGATTGTCAGTCCTGTGGCCCCTCACAGTCTAACGGTCCGTCCGATCGTGTTGCCTGCACAGGCAGTACTGACCATCCAGTTGGCTGCGGTTTCTTCGGACTGCACCATTGCTCTGGATGGGCGGACACACACGATTGCTGGAAAGAAAACCCCCTATACCGTACGTCGAGCGAGTCATCCGATCCGGCTGATCAGGCTCGAAAACATGCATTATTTCAGCACCTTGCGATCGAAACTTTCCTGGGGGATGGGGCCCCAAATGCTTGCATGAGAAAGATCGCCTTAATCTGTGCATTAGTTGTAGCGGGGTGTGCCGGCACACGTACCTCAGTCGTAGATCCGGTCAATGTCCCGAACCTATTTGAAGCAGCAACAGTCCTTGACAGCATCTGGGCACACCCTGTCCCGAGCTCCATCAAGGCACAAGTCCAGCTTTCCATGGATTCGCCGATCCACTCTGGAACGATGATGGCCGATATTTCGCACCGGCGCGGAGACTCCCTTCTAATGGCGTTCACTGTTCGCGGTCTGGGTATTGAGGTCGGACGGGCCCTGGTAACTCGGGACAGTATTTTTTTCTATGATCGTTTAGCACAATCACTGCACACCGCAGACAGCAATTATCCAGCTATACCAGCAATATTCACGGTCCAGGACGCAATTGAAAACATGCTTGCCCTGATACGGCCAACACATCAATCACATATGCAGTTGGAGCAAGTATCGGATCGACTCGTTCTTGCGGACACCCTCCAGAACAGAGCCTATACGGTTGACCCGTCTATCTGGCGCATTATTCATGTGGAGCAGCGGGATTCCACCGACACGCTTATTGAATCATTGTATTTCAGCGATTTTTTCACCGTCGGAGAGATGCAGTTCCCACAGCGCGTAGTCTACCGTAGTCCAGCATCGGATATAAACGCCATACTTCATTATCGCTCGATCCAGATCAACGAGCCAATCGTTTCAATGTCACTAAACCTCCCCAGTGGGGTAAGCCGTGTTTCGCTCCCTGAACGATAATCGGCCCGCGGCTTGTATCTTAAAAACATTCTTTCAACCTTGGTAAATCATGGCAGATACTTTTGATGTCATTGTTGTCGGGACAGGCCCCGGCGGGTACGAAACAGCCATACGTGCCACGCAGCTAGGATTCAAAACAGCGGTCGTTGAAAAAGACAAACTGGGAGGAGTTTGCCTAAACGTAGGTTGCATCCCCACTAAAGCACTTCTAAAGAGTGCAGAAGTGGCTTCTTACGCCGATCACTTGTCCGCCTATGGCTTAAAGCTTGAGGGGAAAATTACAGCGGATTTTCCAAGCGTTATTCAGCGAAGCCGGAAGGTCGCTGCGAAAATGAACTCCGGCGTGCAATACCTCATGAAGAAAAATGGCATTGAGGTTGTTTTCGGACATGCGAAACTGACGGGAGGCGGCGCATTAAGCATTACGCCATCCGTCAATATGGATAACAAAAGAATAGGAACCTCACGCACACTCAAGGCGAAATATATCATCCTGGCAACTGGGGCCCGTGCAAGAGAAATTCCCCCCTTGCCTATTGATGGAAAAAACGTAATTGATTACAGGGGGGCGTTGCTGCAGGAAAAACGGCCCAAGCGCCTCCTGATTGCCGGTGCCGGTGCTATCGGAGTAGAGTTTGCCTACTTCTATCACCACATGGGTACACAGGTCCACTTGGTGGAACTCCTGGATCGTATCGTTCCCATTGAGGACGAGGATGTGTCCAAGCAACTGACGCGTTCATTCAAAAAAGCCGGCATCAAAGTTCGTACGAGCGCAAGTGTAGCCCGTGTGGAAAAAGGCAATGGTGCCCTAAAAGTGCATCTGAAGACCACTCGGAAAAGTGATGTGGTAGAAGTTGATCAAGTTCTTAGCTCGGTCGGAATTACCGGAAATATCGAAGATTTGGGCCTGGAAAGCGTTGGCATAGAAACGGAGCGTGGCTTTATCAAGACAGACGAATTTTCCCGTACCCGAGTTCGGGGCGTCTATGCGATCGGCGACGTAGCCGGCCCGCCCTGGTTAGCACACAAAGCCAGCCACGAAGGCATTATTTGCGTTGAAAAAATTGCCGGACAGAATGTGCATTCACTGGATAAGGGAAATATTCCCGGATGCACCTACTGTCAACCCCAGATTGCTTCAGTGGGATATACCGAGGCCAAGGCGCGTGAAGAAGGATTAGACATCAAGGTCGGTAAGTTCCCATTCTCGGCATCTGGTAAAGCTGCGGCGGCCGGACACACTGATGGATTCGTGAAGGTCATTTATGACGCGAAGTACGGAGAGCTACTTGGTTGCCATGTGATTGGACAGGATGCCACAGAGCTCATCGCGGAGGCCGTAACCGCCCGCACACTGGAGACCACCCACCATGAAATCCTGGACGCCGTACATCCACATCCGACGCTCTCGGAAGCAGTCATGGAGGCTACCCGTGATGCACTAGGGCAGTCCATCAACATCTGACCCTATTTCCTGGTTGATTATTCTGACTGATTCGATCATTGAGTCTTATTCAGTGCCTGCCCGGAAATATTGCTTGTGCTTGTTAAAGCTACCTCGAAACCTACAACGTGGGTTCGAAGCCGTTTGTGTGGACCAGATCCGAAGATCAAATCTTGGATCCACCAAAATCTCCTGTGCGCAGATAAATGATGACACGCTACACTAGCGACGAGTAACTGGAGAAACTTGGGCATTGTTGCTGGCGCCTTGATCGTCCCGTTTTTTTGGCCGTTCTGGAAAAGCTTCCCGTGATCGTTCAAGACGGGCGAATATTTTGGCCAGAAAATGGAGGAAAACCAACAAAAGTACAAGACAAGTGAGAGCTAACGGAAAAGTAGCGCAAGCTCTTTTAGACGCGTAGGACTATGTTATCACCTCTATGCTCTACCCCCAGGACTCCGTCTCACCATTTGTCTCGCCCCTGCTGGCATTTAGGTTTAGCGTACCCGCACCACGCGTCCCGTATGTGTAAACTGATCTCCGGGGGTTTTAATCGTCATGCGGTACACGTATGCCCCGGAGGGAAGTCTAACCTCTCGCAGGGAAAGTTCACGCCCCCAACCGGCAGGAAAGTCCGTGGGATATTGTTTGATCACGAGCCGGCCCGTAACGTCAAAGATTTCGACCCCAACGCGGGCAGGCCAAGGCAGGTCAAACCGTAAAGTGGTAGATGTCCGGAACGGGTTGGGGTAATTGCCCTTTATCGCGAATTCTACCGGCAGGGCACTTTCCTCTTCCACCGAAACTGAGGGAGCGCAATTCGGGCCCCCTCTACCACTTGAGTTCCTTCTCAGCCACCTCTGAAACTCATCGTCGGCTGGAGCGCACAACCCCGCATTGTTTTTAAAGCTGAAGTCACTAAGCCATCGAAGTTGCAGGAAGCTACGCGGGATTGAACCGGAAAGCCGATTGTCGGTCAGGTTCAGCTTTCGCAGCGCAAGCAGGTTGCCCAGTTCAGAAGGGAGCGAACCCGTTAGCTGATTGTCGCTCAGGTTCAGATTATCCAGCGCTAACAGTTTGCCCAATTCAGGAGGGAGCGAATCCCCAAGCTGATTGTAGCTCAGGTCCAGCCTTGTCAACGCTGATAATTTGCCCAATTCACGAGGGAGCGAACCCCTAAGCTGATTGCGGCTCAGGTCCAGCTTTGTCAACGCTGATAATTTGCCCAATTCACGAGGGAGCGAACCCGTAAGCTGATTGTCGCACAGGACCAGATCTTTCAGTGCTGAGAGGTTACCCAGCTCAGGTGGAAGCACGGAAAGCTGATTATTCTCCAGCCTCAGCGATTCCAGCGCTAGCAAATTTCCTAACTCAGGAGGGAGTGTCGTTAGCCAATTGTTATAAACCCACAGCGTTTTTAGCGACGACAGGTCGCCCAACTCAGGAGGGAGTGTGGTAAGCTGATTGTGATACAGGCCCAGACTATTCAGCGCTGACAGGTTGCCCAGCTCAGGAGGCAGTGTGGTAAGCTGATTATTGCCCAAGCCCAGACCCTTCAGCTTTGACAGGCTGCCCAACTCAGTAGGGATAGTGGCAAGCTGATTGTCATACAGCATCAGCGTTACGAGCGACGACAGGTTGCCCAACTCAGGAGGAACCGTGGCAAGCTGATTACTGGACAGCCACAGCCCCTCAAGCGCAGACAGGTTGCCCAACTCTGGAGGGACCGTGGTAAGCTGATTGTCGATGAGGTTCAGCCTTTTCAGCGCTGACAGGTTGCCCAATTCAGACGGGATCGATCCTTCAAGATGATTCTCTGACAGATTCAGCTCTTCCAGCGACGACAGGTTGCCCAATTCAAACGGGATCGATCCCTCAAGATGATTTCTCCACAGGACCAGCGCTCTCAGCCCTGACAGGTTGCCCAATTCAGGAGGGAGCGAGCCGCTGAGATCGTTCCGTGGTAGGTCTATTCTTACTAGGGTACTTCCAACAACACGAAGCCCGTGCCATTGGTTAAACTCCGCCATCGACTGGGGCACAGTAGTTACATTCCAGCCGGTTCTGTGTGCCCATGAATCCCCGTTGGTAGAGAGATAGAAGGCGCTAAGGGCTTTGTGGACGGTTTCTACATCCTGCCTATTTGCCAAGCATTGACAGGGAAGCGAAAGCAACGCCGTAATTAAAGGAACTGCCAAATAGGGGCAAAATCGAAGAAAAAAGCGCATCAGGTGCAAATTGTTGTCTGAGCACCGTCGTCAGACAGCAAGCAAGGGATTCCGGCAGCATTTCCCGGGATACCCACTTTATGCTTACCCCTGCGTAGAACAAAAGGCCGAGGTGCTCGCCTCTGGGAAGAGAAGATCGTAAGGCAGGTCCACGGTTATGCTGCTCCAAACTCAATTACTCCCACTTCTGCAAAACTGTTTCGCTGAGATCAGCAAACGATGGCTCCAGGCTCGCTCTCGGACGAGATAAGTGCAAGATGTCCTTCTCGGTCTTCCGCCATCAGGAGCATACCCTGGCTTTCCAGCCCCATCATCTTTCTTGGCGCCAGATTCGCAACCGCGACCACCGAGCGGCCGACCAACTCTTCTGGTTCAAAATGCTTCGCAACACCGGCCAGTATCTGTCGCTGTTCGTAACCGAGATCAACCTGCAGTCTTAGAAGTTTCTCTGATTTTAGGACGCGTTCAGCACTTAGTATGAGTCCCGTTCGGAAGTCCAGCTTTGCAAAATCATCATAGCTGATTGTAGGCTTCGCCTCAGCATACGGCAGCCCCTGAGATGCATTCGCAGATTCCAGTTTTTCAATCTGTCTCTGTATAGCAGTATCACTCACCTTACTAAAAAGAATTTCCTTCCGACCAAGGACATGACCAGCCGAAAGTAGACACGAGCCCGCCTCCGCCCAGCCGATACCTGCCGCGTCGCTACTGCCGGGCAAGCTGGATCGAACCCCCTCAAGTCGAAGCATACTCCGAAGCTTTGCAGCCGAAAACGGCAAAACCGGTTCCACTAACACCGATAAAGCCGCACAAATCTGCAATGATACATGAACGGTATTGGCACATTGCACACGATCCGTCTTCCGCGTAGCCCATGGAGCCTGGTCGTTGAAATACTTGTTGCCCAATCGCGCGACGCCCATAGTCTGGTGTACCGCCTCGCGAAACCTGAAACGCTCGTAGGAGGCCGAAATTCGTTCCGGGAATACTGACAGCTGCTCAATAACCTCTGTATCTGTGGCAGAAGGATCCACTAACGGAGGAACACAGTTGCCAAACTCGCGCTTAGCAAAGGTCAATGCGCGGTTTACAAAGTTCCCGAGAATATCTGCCAGCTCGCTGTTGACACGTGTCTGGAATTCTCTCCAACTAAAGGCTGAATCTTTCGCCTCCGGGAGTGTGCTCGCAAGAACATAGCGGAGCAAGTCAGGCGGAAAATCCTCGAGATATTCGTGCAACCAAACGGCCCAGCCTCTACTGGTTGAAAGCTTGCTACCCTCAATGTTCAGAAATTCATTTGCTGGCACCTGATCTGGTACTACATACTTGCCGTAGGCCATCAGCATGGCTGGAAACATCAGCGTGTGAAACACGATGTTGTCCTTGCCAATAAAATGAATCAATCTGGATTCATCATCCTGCCAATACAGCCTCCATCGCTCTGAATCTCCCTGTTTGGCAGCCCATTCACGTGTAGACGAAATATATCCTATGGGGGCATCAAACCACACATAGATTACCTTTCCTTTCGCTTCCACTCCAACTGCTTCGGCAATCTCCTGGGGTACGGGGACTCCCCAGGGAACATCACGAGTGATTGCCCGATCCCGTAAGCCGTCGGTAAACCAGGCTCGGATCTGCCCCAGTACATTGGGCTTCCATTCGGGATGACTGCTGATATAGTCCTCGAGGCGTGCCTGCCAGTCCCCTAGAGGCAGATACCAGTGAGTAGTGGGACGAAGTTCCGGTACCGCATCGGTTAGTGTGCTCCGGGGATTCTTGATTTCCGAGGGACTGAGCGATGACCCACACTGTTCACACTGGTCTCCATATGCATCTTCATATCCACATAGCGGACAAGTGCCTCGCACGAAGCGATCCGCAAGAAAAACTCCTGCCTCGGGATCATACAACTGCTCGTCACGCTTCAGCACGAACTCATCCCTTTCCGACAACCGGCGAAAAAAATCCTGGCTCGTATCTGTATGAATTTCGCGTGAGGTGCGACTGTAATTATCAAAGCTGATCCCAACACCATCAAAGCTATCCCGGATAATCGGATGATAGTGATCTACGACCTCCTGAGGTGTAATACCCTCCGCCATGGCCCGCATAACGATTGCCACACCATATTCATCAGATCCACAAACATACACTACATCCCGCCCCTGCAGACGTAAATAGCGCACATAAAGATCCGCTGGGAGGTACGCACCCGCCAAGTGCCCGATGTGTACCGGACCATTCGCATATGGTAACGCAGAAGTGATCAGCGTACGCTTGAAAAACTTGGCCGGCATAGACAGTTGGGATACTTGAGCGGTTTTAACCAAAACTATCCACTACGGATCCTGAGATATTTACCCCAGACCTCACCTTACGCCGTACTTGTGCGTACAAGCGTTCTCGTTGACCAACTGAGCTTCTATGGCAGAATCCATTTACCCCAAGCGAAGTGCCGCTGTTGTCCGCACGACAAAAGAGACGGATATCTCAGTCAAGCTCACACTTGATGGAACTGGGCAGTACAAGAATCAAACTGGTGTAGGATTCCTGGATCATATGCTAGATCTCTTCGCGAAGCACGGTCAGTTTGATCTAGAAGCCACATGCAGCGGAGACCTGAACGTGGATGAGCACCACACCGTTGAGGATGTGGGAATCTGTCTTGGTCAGGCCCTGCGGAAGGCGTTGGGGGATAAAGCCCGGATTGCGCGCTACGGCCATGCCTATGTGCCCATGGATGAGGCATTGGCACGTACTGTTGTTGACCTTTCTGGACGATTCGCGATCCACTTTGAGAGTGAATTCGACCGTCCGACTGTGGGGGATTTGGCAACGGAACTCGTTCAACATTTCTGGTACAGCTTCGCCGAACACGCAGCCTGTACACTGCATATCAGTGTACCGTACGGCACAAACACGCATCACAAGATTGAAGCCATCTTCAAGTCCGCCGCGCGCGCACTCAACATGGCCACACAACAGAGTGCTACAAACGCGGTGATGCCATCAACCAAAGGGACACTCTAATACACTTATGTCACTTTCTGATCAGACTATTACTGTCATCGGGGCGGGCAATATCGGTCGCGCCCTCGTTGGGGGATTGTTGGCGGGTAATTGCCTAGATCCATCTCAGATTCGCGCAACACGCCGAAATAAGTATGCCCTGGAGGACCTGAAAAAGGCTCTTCCTGGGGTAGGAGTGGGGACTGATAATCCTGCAGCAGTAAGCGGTGCTACTATCGTGGTCTTGGCTGTTAAGCCATCCAACTGGCTCGCTGTAGTAAAAGAAATCCGTGATCATGTGGGCCCGGAAGTTCTTATTGTTTCTGTACTAGCCGGACTTACAACTGCGCAAATTGGGCATGCATTCTCCCCGAATCAACCAATCATTCGCACCATGCCCAATACACCTATGGTCGTAGACTGTGGGGCAACCGCCATATCTGCGGGAAGTACGGCCTCCGACGAACATATGGCCCTGGTACAAGAAATGTTTGAGGCTGTCGGTAATGTAGAGCGGGTTCCTGAATACCTCATGGATGCTGTGACAGGACTCAGCGGCAGTGGTCCGGCCTACGTCTACATGCTCATAGAGGCGCTGACTGATGCTGGAGTGAAGCAGGGACTGCCCCGCACGATCGCGTTCAGGCTGGCAAAGCAAACGGTGCTCGGAGCAGCCAGACTCGCTGATAAAACCAACAAGCACCCTGCCATTTTACGCGACGAAGTAACTACACCTGGCGGTACTGCCATAGCCGCGATCGCGGAGTTGGAGAAACATGGTCTGCGTACTATGTTCATCCATGCCGTTGCCACGGCAACTCAACGCTCCAAAGAACTCAGTCAGACCAGTGACTGACAACAATGATCACGATCATCGACTATGGTATCGGCAACCTGCGCTCCATCGAAAGGGCCTTTCTGCACGTACGTCCCGATGTTGTTAGAACTGATGATCCAGACCTCATCCGTGCAGCCGATCATCTGGTTCTTCCGGGTGTAGGTGCGTTCGGTGCATGTATTCAGGAAGTCAGGCAACGGGGGCTGGAGCAACCTATTATGGAATCTGTCGCACGCCAAGTGCCCTTCATCGGAATCTGTGTAGGTATGCAAATGCTCTTTGAATCCAGTTCTGAACAGGGAGTGCACACTGGCCTGGGACTCCTGAAAGGATCCATCAAGGAGCTTCGCCCCTCTGATCCTACCCTGAAAATCCCGCATATGGGCTGGAATGTCGTTTCGCCCGTGAAGCACAATTCTCTTTTGAGCGGGCTGACTGCGGATGCTCGCTGCTATTTTGCACATTCATTCTACGCGAGTGATGTATCTCCCGATAATGTGGTAGCTGTGACAGATTACGGGCATCCCGTGCCGGCGGTTGTTGCCCATAACAATGTATATGGAGTGCAATTCCACCCGGAAAAGAGTCATGACGTTGGACTTCGGATTCTGGCTAATTTTGCCACGCTTGCATGATCTCCCCCATACCGGCCATTGACCTGCTGAACGGCAACTGCGTGCGACTGATGCAGGGTGCCTACGATCAGGTAACGACTTACCATGACGACCCTATCATTGTGGCGCACCGATGGGAGTCATTGGGCGCACCATTCCTGCACGTCGTGGACCTGGATGCGGCACGTTCAGGTGGGCGCACCCACAATACTGCAATGATTGCATCTATTGCTCAGACGGTTAATATTCCAGTCCAGACCGGCGGAGGTATCCGTTCTGCAGCAGATGTGATCCGTGTGCTTGATCAGGGTATACACCGCGCGATCATTGGTACCTCGGCTGTCAAAAATCCTGCACTCATCAGCACGATGGTCGCAAGATACGGGGCTGACCGTGTTGCTGTTGGAATAGACGCCAAAAACGGGGAGGTGCGTGTAGACGGCTGGACAAGCGGTACCGGTTTGTCTGCGCTTGATTTTGCCCAAGATATGGAGACACTAGGTGTTCGCCGAATCATATATACTGACATCGGTCGAGACGGTACCTTGGTCGGGCCAAATCTTAACGCCTACCGAACTTTGGGCGTGCAGTTAAAGCATGCATGGCTGACGGCGAGTGGCGGGGTATCTGGACCTAAGGACCTCACAGCACTGGCCGAACTTGAATCTATTGGAGTTGATTCCGTGATAATTGGCCGTGCTCTTTACGAGGGGAAGTTCGAGGGCTTTGAACTCTGGCCAACGAAGGCTTAGGGGGTACACCCAAGAAATCAGACTGTACAGATTGATTCGCGCATCAAGAAGAATAGACCGACAAGAATTGGACAAATCTTTCCATTACCAATCGCAGCATCACATATCGATTTGCCTACCGTCAAGGCGTAACATGCCTATACTCCGCAACTGCAGTCTAATGTTGTTAACCCTGTTTCCCATTCCCAAACCCGGTGGATGTCTATAGCCAAACGCATTATTCCCTGCCTGGATGTTGATCGCGGGCGTGTCGTTAAGGGCATCCAGTTCGTCAATCTTGTTGATGCCGGTGATCCACTAGAACAGGCGCATGTCTATAATTCAGAGGGCGCCGATGAACTGGTCTTTCTGGATATCACGGCAACCCACGAAGGACGGGGTATCATGCACGACGTCGTGCGTCAAACCGCCGAGCAAATCTTCATTCCCCTCACGGTTGGAGGTGGCATCCGAACCCTTGAGGACATGCGGCAGATGCTTCACGCCGGCGCCGACAAAGTTGCCATAAATTCTGCCGCAATCAAAAACCCCGGACTAATCTCAGAATGCGCAGGGGCATTCGGTGCCCAGTGTGTGGTCATCGCAATAGACATGAAAAGACGCTCCCAGGGTGGCTGGGAAATCTATACGCACGGGGGGCGCCGTCCCACAGGAATAGACGGACTTGAGTGGGCGAAAGAAGCAGAAGAACGCGGAGCGGGCGAACTGCTTGTTACATCTATGGATCGGGATGGCACACAAATCGGATATGATCTGGAGCTCCTGCAGGCACTGGATGAGCTCGTTCAGCTTCCGGTTATTGCTTCTGGAGGGGCGGGCACGCTTGAGCATTTACGGGATGCTTTGCTCATTGGACGCGCCCATGCCGTTCTAGCCGCGTCAATGTTCCACTTCAAACAGGTCACCATCAACCAGGCAAAACAATTTCTGCACAATGCAGGAATAACCGTAAGGATGACGTAAGGTACTTGCGAACAAGGCCGTAACACATTATTCTTAGTTACCTGCCCATTCTGCTATGCTCCGTCAATATCAAACCCTCGCGGTTCTTCTCGTGTTGGCAGCCTGCCAGACGCCTGGATCTCAGGAACCCACCATCCTGGCTACTTCTGACCTTCCGGCATACGAGCGATCACTTGACCATGCAGGCATCATTGAGAACTGGTCAGAGGAATTCTATCACCGTGGACTCCGTGTCTATCGTACAGCCTGCTTCAGCTGTCATGGAACACCTGACGTTCCCGGCACACTGCCCAACTCCCGACAGTTCTGGCAAGAGCCCTTCAAGTACGGAGACGACCCGCTCTCTCTGTACAACACGCTTACACGTGGGCGTGGGCTCATGCCGCCCCAAGTACAACTCACACCACAGGAAAAATACGCGGTGATCCTGTTCATTCGCGAAGAGTTTTTGCGCGACCATAACCCGGAGGCCTTTTTCGAGGTAACAGAAGCTTATCTCAGCAGTCTGCCCGAAGGAGATTCGCTTGGACCTCCACCCACCCGAAAGACACCCTGGAAAGAAATGGATTACGGGCCATTTCTGATGAGAACCTACGAGATAGCACACGCATCAGACGGACCAAAAGGAATCAACCAGCGGGGCAGGCCCATCCCGAATGAAGATTTTCGCGATCGCAATTTTGCTTATAAAGGTATTGCGATCAGGCTAGATCCGGGCAAAGGAGGCGTCGCCGCGGGCAAGGCTTTTGCGCTGTTTGATCACGATCTCATGCGCCTGGCAGCTTTCTGGACCGGTGATGGCTTTATTGACTGGGAAGATATCCTTCTGGATGATCAGCATAATATTTTCCCCCGGATCGTTGGCGATCTGATCGTCGAAACGCCCATGACTCCGGGTTGGGTGAATCCTTCTACGGGCTCCACGTTGGACCCACGTTTTCGTGCCGTCGACGGCCGCCAGTTTGGCCCGCTTTCCCGGGATTGGACGCATTATAAGGGCCTGTACGTGCACAATAACCGGATCATAATTCACTACAGCGTCGGACAGGCGCGGGTGCTTGAATCCTATACTCTCAGGGAGGACACGCTGTTGGCCAGAACGCTGAACATTACAGGAGTGACTCGTCCGCTAACCCTACGCGCCGCGCCCGATAGCGTGGCACTAACTGCCACCCCTTCGTCTGCTGTGACACTCGCACAAGCAAATGGTATGCATCAGGTTACGATCACGGCCGACACAAATTTTGAATTGGTATACGGGTCCGACGAAGCGGCACCTGGTCCACCCGAAAACCTGGAACCGTATACCCAGAGCGGACCAACCCAGGAGCTTCCCGTGCTTGAGTCCCCGATCGTGACAGGCACACAGGAAGGCTATGCGGCCGATGTGCTGACATTACCTCTTGCAAACCCCTGGAAGAGCAGAGTACGCCCAACCGCGATTGACTTTTTGGCCGACGGTGATGAGGCAGTTGTCACAACCATTGACGGTGAGGTGTGGCACCTCTCCGGTATTACCCAGGAAGAAGGAAACGTCGAATGGCGCCGCGTGGCTACTGGCCTTTTTCAACCCCTCGGGATTCGCGCCATCGGAGACGATTTGTATGTCGGAAGCCGTAATCAGATTGCACGTCTGCACGACCTTAATGGCGATGGGCAGACGGATTACTACGAGAGCTTCAATAACGACCATCAGGTCACAGAACATTTTCATGAGTTTGCAATGGGGCTGCAGACGGATGCAGACGGAAACTTTTACTATGCAAAGAGTGCCCGCCACGCCCGTCCCGCACTCATTCCCCAACACGGCACCTTGATTCGTGTGAGCGCCGATGGAAAAGAAAGCACCATCCTCGCCAATGGATTCCGCGCAGCCAATGGGGTTACACTTAATCCCGATGGCACCTTTATCGTGACCGACCAAGAGGGACATTGGAATCCGATGAATCGGATCAATATGGTAGAACCGGGAGGGTTTTATGGCAATATGTACGGCTACGGCGCGCCCCAAGACTCCTCAGATGAGGCCATGGTGGATCCATTGGTCTGGATTGACCAGAAATATGACCGTTCGCCCGCTGAATTGCTCTGGGCCGAAAGCGACCGCTGGGGACCACTGTCTGGCAAATTGCTCAACTTTTCGTACGGATATGGCCTGATATTTCTTGTAATGCCCCACTCTGTAGACGGTACACACCAGGCGGGCATTGTGGAGCTGCCGTTGTCCGCATTCCCAACCGGGATCATGCGAGGCCGTATGAATCCCCTCGATGGGCAGCTTTACGTCGCTGGGATGTCTGCGTGGGCAACTAGCCAAATGATGCAAACAGGAGGCCTGTATCGGATTCGGTATACCGGTGACGCAGTGCGTATGCCTGTTTCCATGCGCATGCTTGAAGGTGCCGTCGAGTTGACCTTTGCCACCTCGCTGCAGGAAAGGGCCGCAACTCGCGCTGACAGTTATGAAGTGAATACCTGGCAGCTACTGCGCTCGCGACGCTACGGATCCGAGCGTCACGATATGCAGCGGCTCAGGATTTCAGATGTATCTCTGCGTGATTCTACTGTGCGAATCGGTCTCCCTGGTTTAGGACCAACCTGGATAATTGAGATAAAGTACAGTCTCATTGATTCGGAGGGAACAGCGTTTGATGGGGTCGTCCAGGGAACTGTCTACGCCCTCGAAAAATAGCGAACCACATTCTAGTCTGGTTGTGAATGCTTCCGACAACTAGAATCAGCGCCACGCTTACTACTCCCGTGCCCAGGTCATTCTACTACAGCAAATCCAAAAGCCGATTTACCAACCGCTGCAACCACAATTCACCGACAACTTTTTCAGTCGCGAGGGTCAATAGTATAGAGAACCTAGTATTCGCCACCACCGGCCACGACCATGAACACAAGAAAGACGGTTACGTGCCGCCTACAACTGGCAATCTCGGCCATCAGCCTAGGTGCGGCATATACGAACCTCCCGTAACGTCCTCACGGGTATGCGACAAGATTGCAAGTCTCCAGAATGATAGGACCACGGGGGCGGTTCAACAGAAGGCAAGCATTGCCACCTCCTGTGAATCCAGTGTGACTGTTTAGGCTGGGAGAGTGATATTTCCGTGATTATTCGAGAAGAAACCTGAATGAATTCACTTGAGTCCTGAAACTATGCGATTATTATGCTATTTTAGCGGAGAGCATAATACAATGAGAATGATTACCGCCTTCTGTTCAGTTCGTGCTGGGATCCCGGAAATCAACCAATGAAGCACCTTGATGTATTCCTGTGGGCAATGCTCGCAGTTCTGGTTTCTTCCTGTGTTTTCACTTCAGCGGTCAATGTAGAGTTGCTGGATCCGAGCGAAACGGCGGGGACAACTGTCGAAACTCCGTTCAAGGCCTATCTGACCGATGGCAGGATAGCGGTATTCGAGGATGGGGCTCGGGTAACGGCGGATTCTGTATTCGGTGCGGGAATCCTGTATTCGCTGGATCTGGCTGGCTCTGCTGCTATCGATGCACTTGCGGTTGCTGACCTAGTTGGCCTAGAGTCAGTTTCGACACAAATCCTCTGGGGCCAATCAATGCTTAACTCCATCGCCTATTTCGTTGGGGTACCTATTGTCACATCTGCAGTTTTGCTCGCAATTTTTGGTTCGTGTCCCACCGTGTACTCGTTCGACGTGGAAGGAGAGGTCTTGGAAGCTGAGGCCTTCTCATACAGTATCGCACCTCTCCTAGAGGGCAGAGACGTGGACCGGATCCAAGTTGGCGCAGATGCCGACGGTGTAGTGAAGCTCGAGCTGCGCAACGAAGCCCTAGAAACGCATTACATTAATCACCTCTCTCTACTAGAAGTACGCCACGAGGCAAACCAGGCCGCGTATCCGAATGAACAGGACCAAATCCTGGTCGTGGGCGACGTCTCCGAGGCCACGAGAGCGACCGACCGGGATGGATCAGATCGCCTTGAAGAATTGCGTGTCAAGGACGGTGTGGCTTTCAATTCCTCTGAACAACGCATCCGGGCTGTGACGGCCGAGGACTTCCGGGACTTTATTGAATTGGCCTTCCCTAAACCGGCCTCTGACTCTGCTGCGCTGGTTCTTCGCCTTCGCAACAGTCTGCTCAATACGGTTCTCTTTTATGACCTGATGCTTGCCGCCCAGGGCGCTGAGGCACTGGACTGGCTGGCTACGGACATGGCGAACATTGGACGAGCGGCGGAATTGGGGCTGTGGTTTCGCGAGACCATGGGACTCGAGGTCAGCGTGCTAGAACCGCAAGGGTGGAAGCGCGTCACGCGTCTTGCGGACACAGGGCCGCTGGCCTGGGACGAAGTGGCGGTTCAAATGCCGGTTCCCGAGGGCAATGAACTCCGCATACGACTCTCCTTCCTTGCCGATGCGTGGAGAATCGATTTCGCGGGTCTTGCGAAAGAGGCGGAATTAACAGAGCCGAACTCGGCTTCGTTCATTCATGTTGCGCCCATTAATAGGGCCCCCGATCCAGAGTTGGCTTCCAGGATAGCGCAATCCGACGAAGACTATCTGGTGACACATCCATCGGTGGCGCTGTCCCTAGAATCGGCACCACTTGGAGCCTTTGCGGAGGGCAAGAGAACCTTCTTTCTTTCAAGCCAAGGCTATTACACGGAGTGGATCCGACCGGATTGGATCCGATCGGCTAACCCGCCCAAAAAATTCCGGCCTTCCGGTGAGACCATCGTGCGCCTAATGGAACAATGGCTGGAGGAGAAGGATGCATTTCAGTCAAAGTTCTTCGACACCCGCATCCCGGTGAGGTGAGCAATGACGAGCATACATCTGGCGTCGATCCGTAGCGGTTTTATCGTTGCTTTGGTCCTGTTGCTGGGAGCTGGCTGTGGGGTGACCCAATCTCAAGTCTATACGCCGCGAAAAAAGGGGTTTATCGCACCAGCCCGGACCACCGTACTCCCCACAGGGACCGCTGTCTCGCTCAGAATCAGGAGCGATGGCTCTGCTCACCGTCTGAGGGGAGAGCTCATCGAAGTTAGAACGGATGGATTCATTATACTGAGTGAAACCTCATCTCTGCTGACACTGGTTCCTTACGACCTGATGACGAGAATGCGGTTCGGAACCGACGTGGGCATTAGCAGGAACATCAACAGGCACCGCGGTATCCCTCCGTTGAAGGAGGATCCCTTGCGCCAGACCGTGCTGGCTCGGTACAGCCGCTACCCCTTCGGACTCGGCGACGCGCAGCTCCAGCTGCTTCTTGATGCGCTCGGGCAATCTGGGCTCGTCATATTCGAATCCTGATGGCACAGACGGCAGGCATGGTACCAACCGGGAACCGATTCTGACAGAAAGTACCGAATGGAACCAGCCGTCCTGTCAAACTTGGCACCATCCGATTCAGGCTTGCAAAGATGAAACCGAACCAACCAGTCCGAACCGTTCCACCGTTCCGGCACATCGTACCCGCGATGTGCTTGACCGCACAACTTGCCGTGTCAGCAACGATCCTGAGTAACACTGCCTATGCACAGGAGCAGGATGAAGTGCCGTGCATGCAGTCTGTATCGTCCTGGTGCGAGCTGTCGGAGGAACAGACGGATTTCCTTCGACAAAGTAGACTGGCAACATTACCGTACCTAAGCCTGACGGCCGCCGTAGCCGACGGATTCCGACCAGTGGGTGCCGATGCGCCAGCAATGGGGCGCCACTGGGTAAACTTTAAACGGCTGTTCGACGGTGAAATCAACGCAGCCAAACCCGAAATCCTGATGTATGCGGACGTGAACGGACGCGATTCCCTGGTAGGCATTGGATTCGGCTATGCGGTCGGCCGCGAAACGCGCACACCTATCCCGGCAAACCCTTTCCCTCCAGATGCATGGCATCGTCACTCGGGCTCACTCGACATGGAGAGCCACCGCACGGATCATGAGGATAGCGGCCTGCACGACACCAGAAAGACGACCCACTCGCGTGGGGCAGAAGCCGCAGTTTCTGTGCTGCACAGCTGGGTGTGGATCGATAATCCAGCGGGCGTCCTTGAGCCCAACAACTGGGCACTGCCGTATGTCCGCCTGGGATTGTCTCGGCCAGCGAACACTACTCCGGAGGCTGACCGCGCCTTGTCGCTTTCGTCAATGGGAACCGAATTCTTTATCGCACGGGCACAACTGTTCCCGGAGTTGGGTCCGATTCCACCTGGCGGTTGGGAGGAAGCATTGCGCCGCGCGGAAGCTGAAGTCAACACCTGGTGGAACGCACGCCCCGAAGTACCGTTGGCCTCGTCCGAGGTCGCTTGGCTCGCGGGTCTGTGGAAACGATCCGGACTGAAAGGACTTTGAGCCGTGGACTCGCCGCATTGGCTTACGCACCGAATTCAAACGACACGCTGGCTACCAGGTCCCCGTTCTGGAGGTTGATATTCTCCAGTATCCAATTCGAGGAACTGCAGATAGGCACCATACGACACACGCTCATGATGCCAAGACCTTGACTATCACCCGTGCCGGCAGGGGAATTCAAGCACCAGGCGCGTGGATTGCTGAATTGGAATAGCCGCCGCGCATCGCGAATGACTCCGCCACTGTCTCGAATTCAACGCCCACCGGAGAAAACACTTTAGTACTGAATCACAACCTGTCGGCGAACCCGTGGTGGCAATCACCTTGTAGAAATATGGCGCGGCAGCGGCTGTGACACCCGTCCACGGGGCTTAGTCGGTGAATGTGGAGCAGCGCGTTTGTCATAGTATCCGACACCGCGATGAGAATCTTCCAAACGACAATAGACAGAGCTCTGGTCCACTAACGTGGCAGATACAACATATCTCAAATTAGGCTATCGCCACTGGATTGTAATCGCCCAGCGTCGTCCGGGCATTCACCCGCAACACCGCAATACACCTTCTCGACAATATCATCTCACACCTCGGGTTGATTTAGCCAAGTATGCACTCACTCATCTTCATCTTTGGTCTGGCAACCCTCCTCCCCTGTAAAGCATTTATGTTCAGGGTCTGCCCCGCTTAGAAGGTAAGCCATTAGGTCAGCCACTTCGTCCTCATTCAATTTGTCCAAGAGCCTGGATGGCATCGTGGATACAGGAGATCCTTCACGCGAAAGCACTTCTGATGCATTAATGCCTATTTCCTGTGACGGATCATAGGGATTCTGGTTGACGAACACCATGCCATCTTCTTCACGTAAGATCCTTCCTACAATAACCGCATCATCGTTTGTAGTAAGCACAGAAGCTTCGTACTGGTCACTGATTTCGTCACTTGGAGAATCAATAGCCTCCAGTATCTCGTGCCTTGAGAACCTTGATCCGATTCCAGTCAAATCCGGGCCGATACTTCCCCCTGCAGTCTCCATCCTGTGACATGTCCCGCACAATGCAGCCGCATACATGGTCTCACCCCGACTATAATCACGCGGCTCTCCCAGCTCATCGTTGAGCATCAGATTCAGCTCCTGTCGATTCCAAGTTCTTCCGGGACCCTCTGGCTGTGGTAAATTCGCCAGAGACTGCCCCGGCGGGGATGCATCTACGAGTCCGGCTAGGACCTCCACCTCTTCCTCATTTAATAGCTCCGCGGCATCCGAACGAATATCCTCGAGGAAACCCACATAACTTGCACCCCCACTACGGCGCATAGCTTCATGGAACCATGTGAAGTAATCTCGTCGTTGCTCTATTGTCCATCCCGACTCCTGGACGCGAAGGTTCATCACAAGCTCAATCTCCTCTGGACTGGGTGGGTTTGCCCGCATTTCCGTAATGGCCTCGCCGTACTGTTCACTCCGCTCGGCCACCTCACCCGGGATCAAAAACGCCTGCACCGGACCAGTTTCACTTAACTCGTGCAATCTGGACATCATTTGATCAACCAAACCGGGTGCCTGCAAGGCGGCCAATAACAGTCCGTATTCCCGATTGAGAGCTTCATCCCTGGAGGGGTAATATCTGTCGAGTCGCTCGATGAGTTCACTGCGAAGCTCACCCTCAGGTGGTCCCATGCGAATGATAACGAGTCCTACTGCCCTTAGCAGGTCCAGCTCTTGGTCCCGTGAAAGTAGGGACACATCAATCGCAAGCAGCCCTTGTAAAATCCTTGGGCCCAGGCTTGGATCGGCATGCCGGGCCAGGGCTATGGCAGCTTGAATTCTGCGAATTGGATCCTGTTCGCGCAAGGCCTCAGATTGCCATGATTCCAACGCCCGATGTTCTACGGCAATTCTTGCGGCATATCGTACAAAACGGTCTCCATGATTCAAATACGGCCAGGCGATGGACAATGCGTCAATACCCGAGTCCTCAACATGCAAAGCTTCCAACGAACGACGAAGCATCTGCTGGGACGAAGGCGCCGAAACAGAACCGTCTACCGCGGCCACTGCAGGATCGTGATACACCCGGAAAAGAAAAGAATTAAGCCGACGCCCTCCTGTTGCAAAGTACAGTGCGCCATCATCACCGATAACGCCATCTGTGACTGGTAAAGGCACGCCGCTCAAAAACTCTTCAACAGTCCCGGTGTATGTGCCCCCGCGTGCCTTGAGAGTCACATGATAAATTGTCCCGAAACTCCAGTCAAAAATAAAAAGTCCCTGACGGTATTTTCGCGGAAACGCTGCATCCTTACCTGATACAACACCGGTTGGGCTTCCCTGGCCGATCTCTGCAACGGCTGGTAAGTTATCTGGATAATATTCTGCCCATTTGCCTGATCCCGTCCGCCATCCAAATTCACTCCCACTGGTCACATGCAGTACGCGAATAGGCCTGTACCACGGCATACCCAGATCCCATTCCATATCTGAATCGAACGTGAAAAGCTCGCCATCCGCAGAAAATGCAAGATCATACGCATTGCGGTAGCCAACACTGATGAGTTCCAGTTTGGACGCTAGCGAATCAGTTCGCACTACCCATCCACCCGGTGGCTGACGATCAGCCGCGTGCCCCCTTGGATCTCGGAGAGAGGGAAGTAATTGGTCCGTTTGCCATACAGGAGGCACTACTGGATCATACGTCTCCGGTAACTCCGTATGGTTACCTGCGACAAGATACAAAGACGCACTATCGGGTCCAAGAACAACCCCATGGGGTCCATGCTCCCCCCAACCCTCAAAATGGGTCAAAGCATACACACTGTCCAATACCGTATCGCCGTCCGAATCAGTAACCCGATATAGCCCACTACTGCGTCCGGAAACACCTTCCTCACTGTTAACGACTACATACAAGCTGTTGAAGGCCCATAACAATCCTTGCGCATGTCCCAATTCCAGGTCTAGCTTTGTGACTTCAGTATCCTCGGGGTCACTGCCTATCGCAGGTATACTCACGTGATAGAGTGCTCCGTATTGGTCTGACGCGAACAAGCCTCCTCTCCCGTCTGTGGCCAGCGAGACCCAGGAACTAGAATCCATTTTCATAGGATGATAAAGGACTTCCGAGCGAAATCCATCGGGCAAATTCAACTCAGGCGGCTCATCATCAGAACCTCTGTCAAGTTGCGCACAGGCCGCTAAGCCAGACAAAACCAGCGCACCCAGAAGGATCGAATACCTTAAGTTTAGCATTCCATTAACAGCTATTCTATTTCGGAAAGGTACAACTCCTAACCGGTTTATCCCGCATATTCTCAAACAAATGCTGACGTGTCAACGTGAAAAATTTTTCCTGCCATCTGACAAGCATTACCTGAATTGTGCTTACTTCTCTCCACTTATGCGCAGTGTGGAGGAGGCAGGAATTGAGGCGCTTAGAATGAAGCGGGAACCCGCACTAATAACACCTGCCATGTTCTTTGAGGGTGGAGACAGGGTACGTGTGCTCTTCGCCAGTCTCATTAATGGAAGGGCTGATCAAGTTGCAATTATTCCCGCTGCTTCCTATGGTATTGCAACGATTGCCCGTAATATCAAAGTCGGGTACGGCGACAACCTGGTTCTCATACAAGGGCAGTTTCCAAGCAACGTTTACAGTTGGCATAGATTGGCAGAGAACACCGGAGCTGCTATACGTATGGTGGAGGGCCATGGTGCTAATTGGACCCAGAGAGTGCTTGAATCCATTGATTATCGTACCTCAGTCGTGGCAATGGGGATCGTTCACTGGACTGACGGGACACTCTTTGATGTGAAGGCCATTGGAAAAATAGCCCGGGATGTAGGAGCAGTACTTATTATTGACGGCACACAATCCATCGGGGCGCTGCCCTTTGACGTACAGGAGATTCAACCAGACGCTCTCGTTTGCTCCGGCTACAAGTGGCTCATGGGACCTTATGGTACTGGGCTACTGTATGTGGGAGAGAGGTTCCTAGATGGCATTCCACTGGAAGAAAGCTGGATCACACGTCAAGGCAGTGATAATTTTGACGGGTTGCTAAATTACACGAACCAGTATCGTCCAGGAGCTATACGGTATGACAGGGGACAAACTACGAGCTTCGCACATACGGCGATGATGATCAAAGGTCTCGAACAAGTGATTGAATGGCAGCCGGAGAATATTCAGACTTATTGTGAGAATCTCATCGCGGATTTTCTGCCTTCCGTGCAAAACAGAGGTTATAACATTATTGGTCCATATCGACCCCACTTGTTCGGGATCGACGTACCCACCCACGTGAATCGCCAACAATTGCTGGATCAGCTTACCGAACGAAATATTTCCGTTTCCCTGCGTGGTGATGCGATACGTGTCTCGCCAAATGTCTATAACAATGCTGCGGATGTTGACGCCCTTCATGACGCACTCCTTTCTGCAGCGAAATAGCACTTGACCAGTGCGTCCAGGAATACGAAAGCGGTTTTATAGATCCCGGGTTGCTCACTTTCACGCGGTCCCGCCACATTGAGTGTACAGCGGCATTTAAATTCTTTTAACCATTCGCATGTTGTTTCAGCATGCTCCTCCGACATAGCGTGATGAACAGGGCGTCCGAGTTCTTCGGCTGTACGCCGAGCAAGGAGCGTACCGTCAGATCTTGGGAGCTCACCCAGAATAAGCAGTGCGTCGCTGTCACGTACATTCCAGACTGTGCGCTGTGCCGGATCGGCCTGCGGGGTTACTCGAAGGACATACTGATCAGGAATCCTGCCATCTTCTGCCCAACGCCCCGCAGGGCACCAACCTTGATAGGGAAGCCTCCACTTCATGGCCACGTCAAGTGTTGCACGATCCACCCCCGTCTGACCTCCGCTAACAAAACTTAGACTCATGTTCATCCTGATCGCACAGATTAAAATTCGGCATCCAATGCTGACCTGGCATTAGGCTCTACGTGATCGGACATACTCCCCAGTGATATCATTTTCCAAGATAAGGTCACTTTGCTCACTGAACATGACCCCCCAAATAACCGTACGAGTGGTCATGATTAGCTACGCTTCAAGAGTGGTACTTGTCCTCTTCGGATTTGCCATCTCATTCTCCCCGAACACATCTTCACAGGTACTGTCCCCTGAGTCGCTATTGGAAGAGGTTGTAACCCTGTACCAAGGCACCATGGAGGCGTCTTTCGTACACAAACTTTCCTCCGAACTATGGGAGGGATCACGGACACTGACCGGCAGCATCCAACTTTCAGGAGACCAGTATCGCATTGAGACTCTGTTTGAAGTCATCATCGGGCGTGGTGACGAGGTTTGGATTTATCGCCCGGAGGATCAGCAGGTCCTCATCACCTCCGTCGAAGAAAGTGATCTGGCCTATTCTCCCGGCGCATTATTTCATTCTTACGAAAAACTTTACCGTGCTCATGCATATTCTCGTGAGACACTCGGTGGCATTCCACATTTTCGTCTCGAGCTACATCCTGCCGAAGAGAATTTTTTAATCCGCTCGTTGACATTGTGGCTGAAGGCAGACGATCGTGTTGTAACAAGACTGATCGCTTTGGACCAGGACGATACACGCACGGAAATCGAACTGACGGACGTGCGTGTAGGCGTACCTATCCCTCCTGAGACGTTTGAATTCACGCTACCCGAGGACGTAGAAGTCATAGACCTTCGATCGTGACCTATCCAATCAGATTACGCACATTGGCGCTGCGCCTACTGTCCATCCTCGTGGCAGTATTCCTGATATGGCTATCGCTGCGCGGCGTAGATTTTGCGGAATTCGTGGAAGCTATGCGGTCTGCGCACTATATCTGGATTATTCCGGTTGTTGTTGCTACCCTGTTCAGCCATTGGATTCGTGCTTATAGATGGCAGGTCCTAGTGGCAGCTGTTCCCGACGATTCAAGCTCACGGATTCCCACGTCGGAGCTGTTTGCATCCGTAATGATTGGATATATGGTGAATTACGCACTTCCGCGTGTTGGGGAAGTCGCCCGATGCACGCACCTGTCAACCCGGCACCGCCTGTCTTTCCCCGCCCTGCTCGGCACTGTTGCCGTCGAACGCATTGCAGATATACTCGTCCTGGGCTTGGGCCTGATTATCACCGCGTTATTTCTTCGTGGACGCCTACAATCCATGTTTGAGTTGGTAACATTGCCACAGTTTCCGTGGATTTGGATTGGCATCTGCTGCCTGATTCTTGCAGTCGTGATCTACTTTGGACTTCGTTTAAATGCCGCTTCGCCGCTGCGCACTAGATTTTTATCGCTGATCGCAGCATTTGTGGATGGGCTAAAATCGATTGTCCGCACCCCCCAACGCTGGCGCCTCGGCTGGACAACTGCTCTAATGTGGTTGACCTATGGTCTTATGGCCTACATCCCGATCCTGATGTTTGACCTGCAATCATCGGGCAGCCTATCCTACTGGGATGGCCTGGCTATCATGTTTATTGGTGTTCTGGGGATACTGGTCCCCACACCAGGCGGAGCAGGCTCTTTTCACTACATCACAGTCCTGACGTTAACCGCCGTATACGGGATCGCTCAGCCAGACGCAGCGGCTTACGCCGTTTTTGTTCATGGTGCGCAGTTATTGCTCTACCTCGCAACGGGAGCCTTGGTTCTCTTTTGGAAGCCCTCTGGGCCAAGCTCTGCCCGCCACGATGTTGCTTGACTTGTCTGCTCTCCAAGCTCTAATGGGCGTGAAACTAGTTTCTTTCCCCACCTGATTCTTCACCAATGCACTAGCAGCTTTTCAATGCCAACTGTATCCTCGGACGAATCTAGCCGAGCACTGAATCATGATCACTGCATTTATGTGCACAGTCACGAGCCTACTGGTGAGTACCTGAGCTTTTGTTCGTTTTAATATCACTGGTTTGCTCTTGGTATTGATTCCTGGACTCTTAATCTCACAAGTTCAACCAGCGCCACCGCGAACCGGCTGAGAAGCCAAAGTCAACAGGATGCCGGTTGCCACCGAAACATTTAAGGACTCCACATCTCCGTGCAACGGAATCGCAATCAAGCTGTCGCAGACCCGTTCTGTATCTGGATATAGACCCCGATTTTCGCTCCCAACCACTAAGGCTATAGGACATTTCCAGTTTATATCCCAGGCTGACCGATCTGCGTTCGCCGCGGTACCATACACAAAGTAACCACGCTCCTGCAACTCGGGGATTACGTCCGCCAATCTTTCAACGCGGGCAATTGGCACGCGTGTGGCCGTTCCACTACTGGCCTTGACCATCGCCGTACTTACCGGGGCCATATGATGGGAGCATACAATCACACCCCGTACTCCAAACGCTACTGCTGAACGAACCACCGCGCCAAAATTCCGGGGATCTTCTATACCATCCAGTAGCAGCAGTCGAGGACGCTTAGCTCGTACTGCATCAAGATTTGGCGCAATCGCTGACAGCATTTCGGAATAATCAGCATACTTGAATGCTGCCTGCACGGCCAGGACGCCCTGGTGAGGTACTTTGCCTGCCAGGTTTCGAAGCCCGTCCTGCGGGAGCACTCGAACAGGCACCCCTGCCCTGGCGGCCAACTTTCTGATTCTGTTTAGTCCGCGAGCATCCCGTTGAAGGCACACCTTTTCCAGTGATGCTGGGTTACGCTCCAAAGCCTCTCGAACGGCATTGCGACCAACAATAACCAGCGAAGTATCAACCGGCATCAGCCTGTACAAATGCCACCAGACGATCCACCAGCGATTCTGCATGAACGGCCTGCTCCGGCCGCATGAGTACACTTCTTAGAATTCGGGCGCTGTCCTGATCTACGGACAAATGGGGTACGCGAGCAAGTAAGTCTTCTGAACTTGTGCGAAGCACACTCAGAAATACCGGGTTTGAACTTGGAGCCATAGCACGCTCAAACAGGGACTGGGACGCCCGGTCTATCGCGCTTACCGAACTGGGCTTGACCGCGGGAAAGTAACACACAATGTCCAAATCCGGCTTGCCCCAACTTATCAGTGGCGTACCTTCCAGTGCGATATGCCAAAATTGCGCAGCGTCCCTGCAAGCAGACAATATTGGCCCGAGTCCCTCTTCCGCCGATAAGGGCAACAGCTGGAGGGTTAGCCACAAAGCACCCGCTGCTGCGCCTGCACGTGAGCATTCCAGGCTGATTTCACCAAGATGCAGCTCATCGCTCGTAAAGTACGTGTAGGGTGAATCATGCAAATAGTGCCGTGCCATCGTTGGATCGCTGTACAATATGCAGCCACAGCCATAGGGTTGTAGCCCATGTTTATGCGGATCTAGGACAATTGAGTCGGCTTCTTTGATGGCTTCCAAATTTCTTCCGACCTCGGGAGACAGCATCCCGGTCTTGCTCAGCAACCTAAAGAAACCGCCATACGCAGCATCTATGTGCATACGAACACCATACTGCCGACACAGTGTCACAGCTTCAGCAATGGGGTCTACCGCTCCTATTCCAGTAGTGCCTGCGGTAAGCACTACGGTTCCAATCGACTGCGAACGAAGCAATTCCTCAAGCGCATCCAAGTCCATTCGGCCATATGTATCTGCGGAAACGCTCTGTACGGGCAAACCCAATAGATGCCCCATACGGGCATGTGTGTAATGCGCTTCCTGACTGACAGCCACAGCTTTGCCCGGATGCTCCTCTCGACTGACAAAGAGTGCCTCGAGGTTGGCAATCGTCCCGCTGCTGGTCAAGTGCCCCAATGCATCCTCCGGGAACTCAAACATCCTGGCCATCTCAACCACAACTTCCTTTTCCATGGCTGCAGTTGGTGGTCCCCCATCAAGCGCGTGGTTGTTGGGATTAATCCGCATTGCCGTCAAGTATCCAAGGACTGCAACCGGGTGCGGCGGCTTGAGCATCTGCCCGGCGTAGCGGGGATGGAAGAAGGGGTAATTGCCCGCAAGGCGATTTACGTAGGTTTCGTAAACTTTACTGAGTGTCTCGTGCTCTACACGGAGTGACGGATGCGTCTCGTAGGCCCCCCAACGTGCCTCCCAAGCGCTCACACATCGATCTGCTTCCCTTAGCCAACCACCGAGTGATTGCGGCGCAATGGTCTGGATCATTGCGGTTTACGCCGGGTAGTGATAATCAATCCTGCAATTCCCAGAACAATCATAATCACCGAAATCACCTCCGCCTGCGTGACCTCCATTCCAAGGAATTCAAAAACATTATTGACCCGGATCTGCTCGATCAAAAGGCGTTCTACTCCAAAAAACAGAACGGTCAAAGATGCCAACCATCCCGTCCTGAATGGATGCCTGCGCAAGCTCCAAAGCACGGCAAACAATGCTGCAGCCATGAGAAACTCATAAATTGAGGTCGGATAGACTCCCGATTCAGGTAAGGTTACCCCGATTATATTGTTCGGGTAAGTCTCACTCCACAGCCAGTCCGGTATAAATCCCGGTTTGGCTTCCACATTTGCAGGAATCCCCCAGTCACCATCACCAGCTAGGTGACAGCCAATACGTCCAATCCCATAAGCCAGCATAACCGTCGGCAATGTGACGTCCACAAAGATCGGCAGATTTACATTGTGCTTTCTAACATACCAGACGATTCCTACCGCGGCAAGTAGCAGTCCACCATAAAACGTAAGTCCTCCCCGAGAGAAAATCATTCCCAGAGGATCTGCCATAAAATCTCCCCAATTCTCCAGAATATGAAAAATCTTTGCGCCAACAATACCGGCTACAACAGCAATTACCGTCACCGTTCCTACCAGCGATGACGGGCTTGCTTCTACAAATTGTTTTTTGCGGCCTTTTTCCTTTGAACGTATGCGCACTGGCCCAAGCCGCCCTTCGCTATACAGTCTATCCAGTTCACGTTGCATCAACCAGGCAGCCACTAAAAAAGCAATGGCCATCATCGTTCCAAACGAATTGATGGTAAGGGTGCTGCTACCCAGAAACTCGATGGGCAATGGAATTTCAAGGATGCGTGGATACATTGTCAGTTGAGTGTTTTGATCAGATTATCAGCTAGTTGGGCTAGTGGAATCGTTAGCTGTTCACCAGTGTTCATGTCCTTGACCGTTGCGACTTCCGCCTCTAACTCTCGGTCCGCCACGATAACAACTTGTCGTGCACACGCACGGTTAGCAAGCCGCATCTGTGCCTTCATCGAACGGTAGCCCAGCTCCATTCCCACGCGTAGTCCCTCTGCGCGCAGCGTCTGCAGTAGCAGGAAGGCCTCCCGGCCTGCTGTTTCCCCCAGTGCAACCATCCAAACGTCAAACGGATGTTCTTCGGGTAGCGATAGCTCAGAAGCCTCCATTGCCAGAATGAGACGCTCCATGCCCGCAGCGAAGCCTACTGCCGGAACAGGCTGGGACGCCCCAATGGCAGGAGCTAGCAGGTCGTACCTGCCACCACCTGCCAATGCACGCTGTGCCCCTATACCGGCATGCTCCAACTCAAATGCGGTTTGTGTATAGTAATCCAGTCCACGTACAAGCATCGGGTCCTCCACAAACGAAATCTCCAGAGACTCCAGAAGACCCTTGAGTGCTTCGTAGCTAGCCCGGCTGTCCTCGTCAATATAGTCCAGTAAACGAGGGGCACCCTCGAGGAGAACACATTCTGCTTCAACTTTCGTATCCAAGATTCGAAGCGGATTGCGCGAAAGGCGTTCGCGACTGATCTCCGTGAGCGCCCCCGTATGTGGGGTCAGATACTTCACCAGGGCCTCGCGGTATCTAGGCCTGGTCTCGGCGTCCCCAAGTGTATTCACGCGGAGTTGCGTGTCGGTGAGTTCAAGAGTCCGGTAAACATCCATCATCGCGGCAATCACCTCGGCATCTGCTCTCGGATCGTCAGTTCCGATGATTTCAGCGCCAAACTGATGGAATTGCCGGTATCGTCCCTTCTGAGGGCGCTCAGCTCTGAAACACGGCCCAATGTAGTATAGCCGTTGCACCCCCGGCTTCTGTTCCATGTGATGCTGCAGATATGCGCGCATGATGGGAGCCGTCAACTCTGGACGCAACACGTAACTGGTGTCCCCGCGTTCAAACGTAAACATCTCCTTGGAGACAATATCCGTGAGTTGACCTAAGCCCCGAGCAATTAATCCAGTGGGTTCCAGGACAGGTGTTCGGATTTCTGCAAACCCATGCCTGTGCATGACCGTATGGATTACGTGTTCCACATGACGCCAGACCTCAATGCGGACGTGTGGTCGTCGTGCCCCGGACAGCAAGTCGCTTGTCCCCTCAATTGTTTGAAAAGTACTTTTCACTGATTGTACCTAGTTGCTCAGCCACGAAAAACTGCCGGATCTTTCCGTAACTGCTCAATTGCCCAAACCATGTCCTCCGGCAAATCTGTAACAAACTCCATAAGCTCACCGGAATCCGGATGAATAAAGCCCAGCGATTGCGCGTGCAGGGCCTGACGATCCAGCACGTTAAAAATATTCGCAAAGAACGCACGCCTATTTCCTGTAACTGTGCCTCGTTTAATTGTGGTGCCCCCATAGGCGGCATCTCCAACAAGGGGGTGCCCTATGTGGCTTGCATGAACCCTGATTTGATGGGTTCGCCCCGTACTTAGCCTAAATTGTACCACTGCGGTCACTCCCAGTATTTCGCGCGTTTCATAGTGTGTCAATGCCTTGCGTCCCCCGGAATGCACCGACATTAAGATTCGGTTACGCCTAGACCTACCAATAGGCGCATCTATCGAACCCGTCCGGGGATCAGGGATACCCCATACAATCCCGGTATAGTATCTAGTAACAGTCCGGGCTTCAAACTGAGACTGTAACGCACGATGCGCCTCATCGTTTTTGGCAACAATCAACAAACCCGTCGTGTCCATATCCAGTCGATGAATAATTCCTGGACGAAACGCTTCGTCCGGTGCGTGTGGAAGTGTTGCATTCACATGATGCAAAACTGCATTAGCCAAGGTTCCCGAATGCCTGCCTGCTCCCGGATGAACAGGCATTCGTGCCGCCTTATTGACTACGAGCACACTCTCATCCTCATATACCACATCAATGGGCAGAGCCTGTGGCAGGAGCTTCGGCGCCTGTACGACGGATGCTTTCCACCTGATCACCGCACCAGGTACGACCGGATAGGACGGCCGTGTTCTCACCTTACCATCTACGGTAACATTTCCAGCACGGATTGCTTTCTGTGCCTGGCTGCGCGATCCCATATCGGGGATGCAGGCCAGACTAACGTCCAAGCGCTGTCTGGCATCTGCAACCAGTGTATTTTCTTTTTGGTTATCCATCTCCGAGGCGCACCTCCTGAACACACTTCCACAGCTCATACTTGAGCGTCTCCAATCCAAAACCGGTCACTGCGCTGATCAAAAATACCGTCTCGTTGGTTCCAAATTTGGCACGGACACGCTCGAGATGATCCGCATAGTCTTCCTTGGGAATCAAATCTGCCTTGGACAAAACAATGAATCTACGCTTATCTGAGAGTTTGGGATCATAGTTATTCAATTCCCGCATCAGGTCCACAAATTCAGTAATAACGTCTTCCGACGTAACCGGAATTACAAACAGAAGCACCGCGTTTCGTTCAATATGTCTCAAAAAACGGAGTCCGAGTCCTTTGCCTGCGCTGGCCCCTGTGATAATACCTGGGATATCAGCAATGACAAACGATTCATAGTCTTCTACCCTGACGACTCCTGGACTTGGTACAAGCGTTGTGAATGGGTAGTCAGCTATCTTTGGGCGGGCAGAGGAAACTGAGGCCACCAAGGTACTTTTCCCCGCATTCGGAAACCCAACCAATCCGACATCGGCCAGCATCTTGAGTTCCAGTACAACAGACTTTTCTTCACCCGGCTCTCCGGGTTGCGCATAACGGGGTAACTGGCGCGTCGAGGACTTGAAAAAAGTATTTCCCTTGCCGCCCCGCCCCCCTTCGGCTATCAGTAGTTGGTCACCATCTTTCAAAACTTCACCCAGTAGGGCGCCATCCTCAGACAATCGTGCCATAGTACCGCAGGGTACGCGTAATATCAGGTCCCGACCATCTTTTCCTGCACGATTATTGCCTTGCCCTGCTTCTCCCCCGGGTGCTCGCTGATGTGGATTGTAACGCAGATCCAAAAGTGTATAAAGATGTTTATCCGCCATCAGGAGCACTGAACCACCCCGACCACCATTGCCACCCGCTGGACCGCCCTTTGGAACGTATTTTTCTCTACGGAAAGCCACGCAACCGGCGCCTCCAGAGCCGCTTCTCGCATGAATGGTAACCTGATCTACGAATCTCATCAATAAAGCCCGATAATGAAGCAAGTAACGATCTACACCGACGGTAGTTGTGAAGGTAATCCTGGCAGAGGCGGCTGGGCCGCAATCCTTCGTTATAATAAAAAAGAACGCGTTCTTACAGGAGGGTCACCCCGGACCACAAACAATCGAATGGAAATGACTGCGGCACTCAGGGCGTTGCAGTTGCTAAAAGAGCCGTGTGCTGTAAAGCTTCACACGGATAGTCAATATCTCAGGCGTGCATTCACCGATGGATGGCTTCATCAATGGCATTCCAACGGATGGTTGACTTCAAACAAGCAACCGGTAAAAAACCAGGACCTCTGGAAAAAGCTGTGGAGCGAAGCTCAAAAACATGAAGTTCAGTGGATCAAGGTCAAAGCCCACGCCAACAACAAGCTAAATAACCGTGCGGACGCGTTGGCCGTGGCCGCGTGCCAGGACGTTGCTCGCAAGCTGGATTGAGAAATTTGGGAAGACAACGCTAGAGCATCACCAAACGCGATAAACATGATAGTCGGGCCTCGCATACCTGGAGGGTGTAGATACCCTCCACTTTAATAAAGATGTAAGAGCAGCAACCAAACGAATCTCCACAGGCACGAATTCTCACGGCTACCCCGCTTCATCAGTGGTTTGATCATACCGTGGCGACCACCGATCATGTCGCGGGAGATTGCCAGGATTTCGCACAGAACTGCATCGAGATCGAGGCTTGAGTTAACGCAAAGAACGGCCGTGCTCAATCAGGATAGGTGCCTGCGAACTACAGTATCTGTGATTCCACCTTATTGGATTTTTCATTAGCACACGTCTCGGCTTGTTTTGAAAGAAACATCCGGGCCTCTGGCCGTGAGCCAACTGGTAAATTGATTCTGCATTATAATGCTCTGCTCTGGTTCAAAAATGCATCCTAGCATGAATTAACAGACATATAATCATAATTTCCCATAATTTAACAGATAAAGAATATGATCGACGTAAAAAATACTTAAAATATTACTATCCTAGGTAGTTGACGGTGTCTGTCCCAGATAACACAATCGTTGAAGCGACAAAGGGCGTTGTACCTGAGAACGAAGATCTAAGATCTGATGAACTGAGTGTACGACTGAATAAAGTAGCATAGGTATTTTCATAGGACCTGTCAGGGGTCGGATCGGCGCATTATGTTAAAATCAAAATGAAGTGGGGCTCATTAGTAGTGATCTTGGTTCTATCCTGTCACTCACCTTTAACCCTTTTTGCACAGGATTTGAGTGTTCGTCCGGCAGCACCGGAGGTGAGGGAGAAGAGAGAGGAAGGACCTGACATCAGATTGAGCCCACGGGTGCAGATCCCGGATATGCCTTGGGGAACGGAAGGTTCTGACGTCAGGCTGGGTTGGTCCGCCACGAACACGGAACGTCAGTCGAATTCTGGCGATGGGATTGCAATGGTAAAGGTGACCGTGAAGGACAATGACAAGGTGGATACGGCAAACGAAAAGCGCACAGAGTTGCCCGAGGAGTTGTTGGTGCAGGACAATTATCCCAATCCATTTCGCAATGCAACACGAATTGTTTTCCACCTGCCGGAACAGGCACAGGTGAATGCCGAGGTTTTCGACATACTTGGTCGTGTGGTCTATACTTCCCAGGTGCATCAGATGAATGCAGGCTGGGATCGCACACTATCAGTAGACTTGCCTTCAACCAGTTCTGGCATGTACATATACCGCGTAAGTGTGGCTACGACATCTGGAACACTTGTAAGGACCGGCCGCATGATCAAAATCAGATAGGCCCTATCAGGTGTGTGATACTTTGTTTTCAAACGAGCCTGTGGACAAAGCCCGGGATAGTGGAGTTCTCGGGTTGGTGGAGCATATTGCGGCTACGGTTCTGCGTTCAAACTCAGGGGGCATTCATGGCTGTCGTAATCAGCGATCAATGTGCAAAACATCAGTTTATAATCACATGCTACCGGCTGATAGCGCCGCATTGTACGCTGAATCGACGGGATCAATTGACGCATTTCATATAGAATGGGCGCTAAGATCAATAATCACTGAACTTTATCCGCATGCAAATAAGGGCTCACGTTAGGATGAGAGGCATCACATTTTCACTGGCGCTAATGATTTTCTGTCTGTCTCCCTTGTCCCTTCTTGCGCAAAGAATGGTGATCACTCCGGCGGATGTGACCGTCTACGAGGGGACGTCAGTGGAATTCACAGTAGTGCTGTCGTCGGCACCGACAGGAGATGTTACCGTAACAATTGTGCGACCCAGTGAGACAGATCTTAGTCTGGATAAGACCTTCCTGACGTTTACACCGACCAACTGGAACGTACCTCAGCAAGTGACGATGATGGCGGGGGAGGACGCTGATTTTGCAGATGATGCGGATCGACTGATATTGATTGCGAGCGGAGTAGGCTATGGCGGAGGAGGAGGAGTGATGATTAGTCCAGAAACTTCGGTGATGAGATCGCTTGGCGAGACTGTTCAGCTCGCAACAGCGGTACAGGACCAGAACGGAGATCCTATAACAGGAGTGGACCTAGAATGGACAAGTGATGATCCTTCTATCGCAGTAGTGGATTCGGTTGGCAAAGTTACCGCAGTCAACTTTGGTCTTACGGTGGTCACGGCCGCACTGTCCACCGCCTCTGGGACCGCAACTATCTTGGTAGATGACCCGAACGATCCGTCTGTTTCTGACCGTGAAATCCTTGAGATACTGTTCAATGCGACCGGGGGCGAGAATTGGAGATTGCGAGACGGGTGGTTAACCGATGCACCGCTTAATGAATGGAGTAGGGTTGAAACGGACGCCGAGGGGAATGTGACGGAACTGTGGCTCACCCGTAACAATCTAGAGGGCCCTCTTCCGCCATCCTTGGGATTGCTGCGCAACCTTGAGGTACTGGCACTGTACAGCAACCGCCTGTCGGGGCCGATTCCTCCTGAACTCGGTAATCTCACGCAATTGAAGGAACTCCTTCTCCCCTCCAATGAATTGTCCGGGCCGATTCCGCCCGAATTCGGCAATCTCACGCAACTGGAAGAACTCGTTCTCTACTCCAATGAACTCTCCGGTCCGGTTGCGCCTGAACTCGGCAATCTCACCCAACTGGAAGAACTCTCTCTCTCCTCCAATGAACTCTCCGGTCCGATTCCGCCCGAACTCGGTAATCTCAGGCAGTTGAAAAAACTTACTCTTTCCCGTAATAAACTTTCCGGGCCAATCCCGCCCCAACTCGGAAACCTTGCGCAGTTGGAAGACTTGTGGCTATTCCGAAACGAACTGTCGGGCTCAATACCGCCCGAACTCGGCAATCTCAAGCAGTTGAAAGAACTGCAAATAGGCACCAACCCCCTGTCGGGGCCTATCCCGCCTGAACTCGGCAGTCTCACGCAACTGAAAGAACTCCTTATCCCCCGAAGTAAACTCTCCGGTTCGATCCCACCCGAACTCGGTAACCTTGTACAATTGGAATACTTGTGGCTGTTCCGAACCGAACTGACGGGCTCGATTCCGCCCGAACTCGGCAATCTCAAGCAATTGAAAGACCTCACTCTCACTCGTAATCAACTTTCCGGCCCAATCCCGCCCGAACTCGGTAATCTTGGACAGTTGGAAAAATTGTGGCTGTTCCAAAACGAACTGACGGGCCCAATTCCGCCCGAGCTCGGTGATCTCAAGCGATTGAAAAAACTGAGCATAGGTACCAATCCTCTTTCGGGTCCAATCCCGCCTGAACTTGGCAATCTTACGCAACTGGAAGAACTCCAAATCCCCCGCAGTAAACTCTCCGGCTCGATCCCGCCCGAACTCGGTAACCTTGCACATTTGGAAGACTTGTGGCTGCCCGACAACGAACTGGCGGGCTTGATTCCGCCCGAACTCGGTGATCTCAAGCAATTGAAAGACCTCACTCTCTCTCGCAATCGATTGTCCGGTCCGATTCCGCCCGAAGTCGGCAATCTCGAGCAGCTGTTGACACTAGATTTGTATAGCAATCCCGGTCTGGAAGGGCTTCTGCCACGTAGCTTCATCGGGCTTGGTGTAGAATACCTGAACGTCAGGGATACAAGGGTCTGCGGGCATCAAGATGCAGTCTTCCTGGAGTGGTGGAGGAACATCCCAAGCGGGCGTATCGATAATTGTGCACCCGGACTGATTGAGCGGCTCACTTTGATTGAGTTATATAACAAGATGAAGGGTGCTTCATGGACGAACGCAGCAGGATGGGGATCTAACAGTCCACTCGAAGACTGGTATGGCGTAACGGTCGAAGAAGGGCGGGTTACGGAACTCTCGTTACCGAACAATGCTATCAAGGGGTCAATACAGGGAGAGGTAGCAAACTTGACCCAGGTCGAAGTTTTCAATCTCGCCAATAACGCCCTGATCGGCTCCTTGCCGGGAGAAATATCGTTGCTGCGGGAATTGACTGAGTTGCGCGTCAACGGCAATACAGATCTTGAGGGCATATTCGGGCGCGACCTGACCAAGCTCGATAAGCTCGAAGTGCTACACTTTGAGGGAACACTGATATGTGCTTCACCTGCCCCAATGTTCCAGGCATGGTATGCGGGCATCGGTGATGTGAATGGTGTGATTTGCGGTAACCCGCCTGCGGTTCGATTGAGCGTGCCGGCGGCCTACCTGACACAGTCTATCCAGACCCTAGAGAGTTCCGTGCGACTCGTATCGGGACGCGATGCTCTGCTCCGTGTCTTCGTCACCGGGGATAGTGGTCCCGCCTTCTTTGAGCATAAGGTTATAGCCACGATACGCAGTGACAGCGGAACACATCAATTTGAAATGACACGGCCCGATGACCGACTCGCAGTGAAAATCGACGAGAGCGACCTATCCAACTCGTTTAATGCCCTGATTCCAGGGGATTTCATTATTCCGGGGGCAACACTGGTTGTTGAGGCCGATCCCGAAGGCGTGATTCCGCGCGCGGTTGGCAGCCAGGATCGATTCCCCGTTACGGGCCAAGCACCGCTCAATGTTGTATCCGTTCCCGACATGGAAGTCACCGTTGTTCCCGTGCTAGAGGCAACCCAGCCGGACAGATCAATCTTTACGTGGACTAACAATATTAGCGACGACAGTCCCGAAGTTGGATTGCTTAAATATGCTTTTCCATTCCATAGATTTCACGCCAGGAGCCGGGGAGAATACGTCACCTCACTTGATCTAGTCTCCGATGATGGACAGTGGGGTCTTGTGCTGGAATTGGAGGCCCTACGGTTGTTGGACGATGCAACGGGATACTATTACGGGGCAGCCGCAAGCGTCAACGGTTATGTGCGGGGACGTGCGCGACTAGGAGGATGGGCGAGTATAGGCAAAGCATGGGACACGGAGCTAGCACACGAGGTCGGACACAATCTTGACCTGCGACATGCGCCGTGTGGGGGGGCGGGGAGTACAGACCCAGACTTTCCCCACTCAGATGGGAGCGTTGGTGTCTGGGGTTTCGACTTTCGCGATAGCACACTGATCTCGCCCACATACCACAAAGACATCATGGGCTATTGTTACGATCAGGGATGGCTCAGCGACTACTTCTACGAGAATGTGATTGACTATCGTGAGCAGGTTGAGGGCAAAAGAGAGCAGCCGTTCGCCGAAGTCGCCAATGAATCCGACATGTTGGTACTGTGGGGGGGCGTGCGCGGCGGCGAACTCCGAATTGAGCCTCTGTTTTCGGCTTCCGTCGCGGCACAGCTGCCAGAAGTTTCCGGACCGTACCATCTTGAGGGATTCGGGGGGAATGTGAGCCTGTTTTCGCTCTCCTTCACTCCGGGAGAAGACAAGTTTGGCGACAAGTATTTCCTATTCGCTATCCCTGTTGAGCAGGACTGGGAGGGGTCACTGGATCGTATCGTACTCACTGGACCTGAAGGAAGTGTGACCATCGGCGCGGACGACCAGCGGACATTGTCTGTTTTCCGGGATGCGAGCACTGGGGAAGTCCGTGGTATCCTCCGCGACTGGGATGGCAACCTGCCCATAGCATTGCAACAGGCTGGCGACCTTAGCGTCACGACAATCCAGGGACTCACGGATTCGGTCCGTCAGCGGAGATAAGCGGGAAAACCTGCCAAACCCTCTGAGAAAACGAATACGAAAGCGCAAACCAAACGAACCTCCACCGACGAAACGGCCCTGAGTTTTGCGGGACCAATGGAAGAACTCTCCGGACTATGCCGCCTGGTTGTGGTCCCGAAAATTGCCACAGAAAAGGCGCCCGAAGTTGTCATGACAGAATAGATCAGCCCCACGCAAAAGCAGGCCTTCAAGCTTCTGAATATCAGACCGTTGTGGGGGAAAGGTTCAGCGGATCGAAGTAAACTCCCTCCAGTCAGTTGACGCTGACCACGGTCAATGATTCAATAGACCCGATTGTTTGGAGAGTATTATGTCATAATGAAAGGAGATAAGAGGGAGCTCAGATACAACTCTCTCAGATTGCATTATGAGGAATAAATGCGACCTTGAATACGTCTATCTTTGCATGTGTACACGTTGTTTGCTCTACGTAAGGTGATATCTTTGTTACCGCCGTGCCGGGGACCTGCGAACGTTTGTGGTTAGAGCTACTTGTCGCAACACAGACTTCGGTCTTATTTGACACTGGTGCTAGATGCACTATTTCGTAACCGACGAGGGACCAAACAGTACAAGTATGTTGGTTTGACGTTTTATCCCCAAATTATCCAACCACTATAGCCTTTTGAATGCATCTTGCATTGACAGTTTTTATGCTGGGGACAGCATTGTATTCACCCACCAATACACCCTGCCCCGAGGATTGTGTCCTTTCGGCATCGTATGCATCTGAGGAGATTCGTATAGATGGCATACTTGACGAAGAAGCTTGGCTGAGTGCTGCGGCAGCTACAAATTTTACGCAATACTCTCCTCACGAAGGACAACCCGCCACGCAACAGACCGAGGTTCGTATTCTCTACGGACAAAGTCAACTTTTTATCAGTGCAACGCTTCGTGATACGGAGCCCGAAGGGATCCGACGCATACTCGGACGTCGAGATGAATTCAATCAGGCAGATTGGTTCATAGCATCCATTGATTCCTATTTTGATCGAAAAACAGCATATAATTTTGCCGTGAACGCCGCCGGGGTGCAGGCGGATGGGGTCTACACGGGAAACCGTTTTCGTGGGGGCGGTGGGTTTGACTTCGATACTTCCTGGAATGCTGTTTGGAAGAGCGCGGTCCGCCGTACCGAGGAGGGATGGATTGTGGAGATGCGTATACCCTTTACCATGCTCCGTTTCTCCGATACACCAGACCAGCGTTGGGGTATAAATTTCAGACGTGTAATCCCTCGCCTCGGAGAAGTGTCCGACTGGGTCCTGATTCCCAGGGCTGAAAGAAGCAGCGGTACGGTTGCCCAATACGGTACGCTGGAAGGTATCATAGAAATTCGCCCCCGTCGAAACATACAGGTCACTCCTTACACCGTGGGCAATTCTACACGTGATTCGGAAGCTGGGACTTCCTCCTTTACAGGAGATGTGGGAGCTGACTTTAAGGTCGGACTCTCGTCCAACGTTACCCTTGATGCAACCATCAACCCAGATTTTGGACAGGTTGAAGCGGATCCGGCAGAACTGAACCTGACGGCGTTCGAGACTTTCTTCCCCGAAAAGCGCCCATTCTTTACAGAAGGGATCGCCGTATTCAATTATGATGTCGTGCGAGGTGGTTCACTCCTGTATACACGGCGCATCGGCTCACAGGCCCCTGTATTGGGTGCAACCAAACTCTCGGGACGAACTGAGAAGGGTCTTGATTTTGGACTCTTCGGAGCCTCCACCGGAGATAACTTTGATCCAGAGAACCTATATGGGGTTGGTCGCGTGCTCCAACGGATTGGAAGTCTTTCCAGTGTTGGCGGTATGGCAACGTTTTACGATGATAATCTAGGTGGCAGAAGTTATACGGGTGGGACAGACTGGGATATCCGGTTTGCAGATAACCGGTATAGTTTTTCCGGACAGTTGAGTGGTACACACCGTATGTACGATGATGATCTCGAACGGGGCTTTGCATTCACGTCAAGCTTGGACCGCCAGCGCAGCATATGGAATTTCTCCGCGAACGTAGCTGTGATCAGCGACGGATATAACCCGAACGACATTGGACGCCTGCGTCAAGATAATTACTTCAACTTTTTCGGGGGCGTATCCCATCAAGTCAACGGAGGTCAACCATTTGGACCGTTTCGCCGTGCTTCGTTCTTCCTCTTTGGGGGAGGCGGTTTCTCGTACGACAAGCGCCTCCATGATGGTACAGGCACTTTCTTTCGCTCCGACTGGACAACGCACGGTTACAGCGAGATAGAACTTGGCGTTCAGTCTGACTACCTCTTTGGTGGCTACAATGAGTACGAAACACGAGGACTGGATGCACGGGCCCGTCCTCGGGAATTTGAAATTGAACTCGGATACACCACTGATACTCGCCGCAAATGGATGCTCCAGCCTGAGCTTCAGACCGCGATTTACGGAGACGGTGGACGGGCACTTGGTTCCAGCCTGGAGCTTGAGTGGGTTGCTACTCCCAAACTGAACTTATCGCTTGAGATTGGCCTTGAACGTGAATTTAGCACCATCGAATGGGCGGCAAATGAAGCACTATCGCTACCCGCGGATTTGCAACAAGGATACTTTTGGCAAATTGGAGAGGATAGCGGCAGGGAGCCATCAGACATAGAAACCTGGCGGCTAATGGCATTTGATGCCACACTCAATAATATTCTGTCTGAGCGGACACCCTGGGACGAGGAAAGAAACCATTTTGTCCCGGTATATGGCCATCGAAATACACGCGCCGCCGATATCACACTACGTACCGGCATCACACTTTCCCCCACCCTGGCTATTCAGTTCTACGGGCAACTTTTTGCAGCTCGTGGTAAATACAATGACTTTTTACTTCTCCAAGATCGAGATACACTCGTACCCATTTCAGCCTGGCCTAAGCAGTACGACTTTGCTTTTAGTCGATTCCAGACCAATACGGTGCTGCGCTGGGAATACCGCCCAGGATCAGTACTGTATCTAGTGTGGACGCAGTCCCGCTCTGGAAGTGATGACGCGGATATCTTCGATGTGATGGGGGACTCTCCTTTCGACCAACCGACCTCAAGCCAACTGACCGACACATTTGGTCTGCCCCTCGTAAATGTGCTTCTAGTCAAGCTCAGTTATAAATTTCTGAACTAATTACCGTTGATCTGCGTCATTAGCACAAAAGTCTGTTGTTTGCTCGTGCAGAATCAGGGGTTCGGCCGAAAAATGTATTGCGCCTTATAGCGAGAGATTAAACTGCGCGTGAAATAAGCGGCACCAAAAGGGGCGGCAATTGAACAAGCTTACTTCCAGGACTCCAGACGTCTGTCACGGAAGGGTTGCCCGAACCCTTCATCTCTTGATCACCCGGCTGGCTCAACGCGGACGGTATAATCTTCCATCACCGGATTCGCGAGGAGTTTGTCACAGGCGGAGCGTACCGCGACCTCTGCATCTTCCTTCGTATCCGCAGAAACCTGCAACTCCATGTACTTGCCAATTCGAACGGAATTTATCTTTTCGAATCCCAGATTCTGCAACGCATGATGTGTGGCCTTTCCCTGTGGATCCAGTATGGCCGGACGAAGCGTAACTGTTATAAATGCTGTGTACATACTTTTTTGAATTGAGTGTTTGGCGTAGCCCCTTACTCGCTGTCGTTACTTGGGCAAAGTTACCAATGTTCGAATAGACCGAATGGTTGCACGCGTAAGCCCGACCAGAATATAAACCAAGAGCGTCAACAGTAATCCCGAATAGGGGAAAAATAGGATAACCAGCACCGATAACAAGTAGGCGCCGGAGGCAACGGGATGTTGGTGCAGGTAGTCAAATGAAATCCTCGGAACTCCATCAAAACGAATTATGGATACCATCAACAAGGAAAGAACGACTACAATTGGAATCATTGATGCCGTATCCAGTAAACCTGCCCTCAATAACCAAGCCTCCTGATCAATATTGAGTACAATCGCAATTACACAATACGCCTGAACCGGAACCGGTAATCCCTCGAAATCAAGTTTCTTTTCCTCCGAAAACAGCACGTTAAACCGGGCCAGACGCACAGCGCAGCACATGACAGGCAAGGCGCTGATAATTAAGCCGAGTGTCCCGCTTTCTCCCAGCATTCTTGCATAAATCAAATAGGCCGGCGCCACACCAAACGATACCATATCACATAAAGAATCCAGTTCTGCACCAAACAGGCTCTGACCACGGGTCAAGCGCGCCGTCATCCCATCAAGTAAATCAAACAGGCCCGCAAGAATGATCAGATAGCAGGCATATACAAACTGCGATTGATGTATCTGAGTAATTGCTACGAATCCGCAGAACAAGTTCATTAGTGTGAAAAAGGACGGAACCGCCACGCGTGCCTTATTGCCAGGTCCTCTTCTCTGCCGAAAACCACTTGTGCGGCCAGACAACAAACGCCGGGGAGAAACAAGAGTGTTTTTATCGTCCATCGGTGGTGTGCTTCGCGGCCTCTTGTGTATCTGGAATGCCCGATTGAATGCTTACATGCTCATTATGAGTAATCGCGCCAAGAACACTTACGCCGGCTCGAACTCTCTCGCCAACCTGTACTTTAAGCACCGTGTCTGTAGCGGTCAATACGTCCATTCGAGACCCAAATCGAATCAATCCGAACCGTTCACCTGCCTGAACTTGATCTCCGATTGCAAGCCTGTACACAATGCGGCGTGCCAAACTACCCGCAATCTGCTTAAACAATATCCTTCGGCCGGAGTCATGTACTAAGCCTATTTGGGACTGTTCATTCAAAGTGGACGCCTTAGGATGCCAAGCTACCCGATACTCTCCCGGCTTGTACGCTACGTATTTTACGGTTCCACTCATCGGAACGCGATTAACATGAACATTAAGTACCGAGAGGAAAATCGAAATCCTCCAGGCCGGACCTTGGATAAACAGCGGCTCATGCACCTGTACAATCTCGACTACTTTACCATCAGCCGGCGCCAGGATCAATAATTTGGAATCAGGAGGAGGTGTACGCTCTGGGTCACGGAAGAAGAAGGCAACAAAGAGCCCTGTGCCCGGAGTAAAGAGTGGGATTAGACCAATTTCAAGCCATTCCGGCAAACCGGGAATGATCAGTGTGAGTCCGGCCAAAATCAAACCAATAACAAACGCTGCAGCTACGAAAGGCCACCCTTCCTGAGCAATCATAGAAACTCGCCCCGGGTAAAATACTCAACACTTGTCAGACACATAAACCCGAACCCTCTTCAATTGATCTCACTTACATACCGCTGTCCTAATGTATTGCACATCCTGTTAATCTGTCAGAATTGGAGAAGTCGGCGGCAGACCCTCTGACAGAAAAAACGTGTCAGCTCTTGCCAATTGTGGCCCTGTTCCCCCACTTGCTCCGGAGCAATTTTGAACGATAAAAAATCTGCTAGTGTCGACAATTCAACTGCTCCTCAGCGGTTGATCGGAAAGGCAAGCAGACGCTATCGCCTCTATACATGACAACAATTTCTGTGCAATATGTATAACATCATGGTCAAAGAACAGTTACGACCTCGGAAAAGAGCGGAATACTATCTCATCGGATGGCCAGTGATGTTTGGGAGTACAACCAATCCTGTTACCTGTTACAACTAAGTATTTGATTCCCAATCCCTTCCCATGGGACGCGTCTCTTTTCATACACTTGGCTGCAAACTCAACTTTGCAGAAACCAGCAACCTCCGACAAGAATTTGAGTCGCGAGGATATGAGACTGTGGACCAGCGGGACTCCTGTGACATTTCGATAATCAATACGTGCTCAGTCACGGCCGAGGCGGATCGAAAATGCCGACAGATTATCCGTCGTATTAATCGACTGAACCCTCAAGCATTTATCGTCGTGACTGGTTGTTATGCACAGCTGCGTCCAAAAGAAGTTGCCTCCGTTGAAGGGGTCAGCGCTGTACTTGGCAACGCTGAGAAAGCGCGTATTTTTGATCTGATTGAGGACTTTATCCCCAGAGAGCATACGCAGGTCAATGTTTCCTGTACGGGCACACACACTTCCTTTGCACCTGCATTTTTGTCCGATGACCGTACGCGTGCATTCTTGAAGATTCAAGATGGATGTGACTACTCCTGCTCATTTTGCACGATCCCTATGGCGCGCGGAAAAAGCAGATCTGCCTCGCCTGATGAAATCGTTGCCCAGGCTGAATCACTCGCACAACGTGACATAAAAGAGATCATTCTTACCGGCGTAAACATAGGCCTGTATGGCAAAGGCAGCCTGAATGAAAATGGCGGCCCACACCTCCTCGATCTGCTCTATCGTCTAGCAAAAGTAGATGGAATACTTCGCTACCGTATTTCTTCAATTGAGCCCAACTTGCTCACAGACGACATCATTGACTTTGTTGCGGATACACCGGTCATGGTGCCCCATTTTCACATTCCTCTACAGAGTGGCAATAACGCGGTGCTTGGAGCAATGCGGCGGCGTTACCGTCGGGAGGTCTACTCACATCGGGTCGAATACATTCGACGACGTATGCCTGAGGCTAGTATCGGCGCAGATGTCATAGTGGGATTTCCAACAGAAACCGCTGAACATTTCACTGACACGCATACTTTCCTGGCAAATCTCCCGGTAACCTATCTGCATGTGTTCACCTACTCAGAGCGTCCAAACACGGCATCCGTAATTCAAACACAGCGTGCAGTCCCCCCGCCCGAACGTAGCCTGCGCAACCGAGCTCTGCGCGCGCTCTCTGACCGTAAGCGACGCATGTTCCGAGAGCAGTTCCGTGGACAAGTGCGCCCGGTTCTCTGGGAGCGCAATGTAAAATCAGATACTATACGGGGCTATACGGACAACTACATTCGTGTTTCCCGTCCGTTCGATCAAGACCGAATTGGGTCAGTGGAAAAAGTTACGCTAGGCAGCGCAGACGCGCAGTTTGTCCTCAGATGAGCAGCGCCAAGCCTATGGTGTACGCGATCACTCAAATTTTGTGAATCAAGGTTAACCCGTCCCCAATCGGTACCAGACTCAAATTCACCCTGGAGTCTGTGTGAAGTTTTTTATTCAAGGCCTGAATGGATTGCGTACTCAGACTCTGTGTTGTAGAATTAGCTGAATCTCCACCACGCAGAACATTGTCAATCATGATCAGGCCTCCAGGACGAACGAGGGCCAGGGAGCGCTCAAAATACAGGTCGTAATTCTCTTTGTCTGCGTCAATAAAGGCAGCATCGAATGTATCCGCCCGACCCTCTGCAAGTAGATCGTCGAGAGTTTCGGATGCGGGAGCCAACCGGAGTGTTATACGGTCGGCAACACCAGCTTCTGACCAGTACCTACGGGCAGTTTTCGCGTAAGCATCACTAACATCGCAGGCAATGATGTGACTGTCTGGAGGAAGTGCAAGGGCCATGGAGAGTGCCGAATACCCGGTGAACGTGCCAATCTCCAACACCATTCGTGCCTCCATGAGACGCAGGAGCATAGCCATAAACTGCCCTTGGTCTGGCGATATTTGCATTTTCGCCTCAGGCATCTTTGCGGTTTCTATCCGGAGAGACTCCAGGAGTGAATGCTCGCGCAACGACACACTCAGGATATATTCTCGGAGTTCGTCAGTTATTGCAAGTGTACTTCGTGACATAGATTGTTGTTAATGTCGGGACTATCCCCACTCGAAAAAAACAAGTCTTAAATGAACTGTCGCCGGACACTTGGTTTTTATGCTTCACTTGCCGCGAAGTTAACTTTCTCATAATCTTTGTAATCGAATTTAGATGGATTTTTCGGATTGATTTGGACCAGACCGGTAACAATGACCTCATTGATCTTAATCAACATGGTCAACTGCTCAATTGTCATCCCCGACGTGACGAGCAATAATCTTTTATCCCCTCTTCGGTCATTTAGACGGAAAATACAACCGATTGTGGAACTTGAAAACTAATGAGGCTCTTGCAAGATTTCCCCCATAAAATGCAATGTATTTTGATTTAATAATTATATAACCACTATTAGCCAATAAATAACAGATAAAGAACATAATTGACAGAATCAATACTTGAACAGTTTCTATTTTTATGACAATTCTTGACCCCAGTGACCCGTTGGCTGGACAGTATCCATAAGGCGATGCAGCTTGGCCATTAACTAGTGCAAAAACGTGCTCATGAAAACCAAAGTTGTCGCTGTTCTCGCACCGTTTTCCGTGGTCTCGGTAGCCTCATATGCTCAAGCAAGCTATCCTTCCAATTCTATATCAATCTGGGCAGGACTTAGCTTATCATCGATCACCACACCGGATGAAATAAGAAGTTTGCCGGATGCAGAAAGAGATGTAATTGTTATAGGTTACAGAAGCGGGGTCAACCTACGTGCGTCCGTTTTTTTGCCAATCTCAGGCGGGCTGGGCACGCGGTTGGGACTTGGTTGGATACAAAAGGGGTGGACGTTGGAGGTAGACGTGCCTGAGTTACCGAGGTATGATGATGATTATTATGATGACTACTATGATTATTATGACGATGCATCTATCAGGTCAAGAGCTAGAGCCAACTACCTTTCAGCTCCCGCTCTCTTGCAATTCAACCCAACATCTAATGTCCATCTTCTGGGTGGCACCGTATTCTCCTTTGCTCTAGGTTGCAGTTTTGCGGCTACTTTTGAGGTTGATGGCATAGTGACTGAGCGTGAATCTGCTGATTGTGGTGATGACGATGTTGACCTAGAACTGACTACTGCGGATATATCCATCATGGTCGGAGCGGGCGTAAATATACCCATATCCAGTGCACTCTCAGTATCTCTCGAAGCGGTTTTTGACTTAGGTATGACTGATTTTTCGAAGGTGGATGGGGATGACGGTTCAAAAAACAAGAGTTTCGGGATAACAGCCGGCGTGAGTCTGCCTTGAGGAAGGTGACTTCTAGTCGATCATTCATCACTTTCAAAAAATTGCAATTTTGCAAGAGGCCCCAGACAATGAGTTACACAATGAGTTACACTATCTATCGACGCGTCCTGGCGAGCGTACTAGTCGCCGTGGTTCTGAAGTTCGCAGTACCGGCGTTCGGACAATCCGTTTGGACGACGCCCGCACCGGAAAGCTTATTAGGATCCGGGGAATTCATGTCTTCCGTTGCGTATTCGCCTGACGGCAGCCATCTCGTTTCTGGGTCGGGCGACGGTACCATTCGGATCTGGGATGTAACCACCGGAGCTGAAATGCAACGCTTCGATGGCCACGCGGACGAAGGAGGGGAACATATAGTTGATGCATCTTCCGTGGCGTATTCGCCCGACGGCAGCCATGTGGCCTCGGCATCGTGGGACGGTACAGTCCGGATTTGGAACGTCACCACCGGAGCCGAAACGCAACGCTTCGATGAACACACGGCTTAGGTAAATTCTGTAGCCTATTCGCCCGACGGCAACTATGTAGTCTCCGGGGCGGGCGACGGTACGGTCCGGCTTTGGAACGTGACCACCGGTGCAGAGACGCGCCTCTTCGTAGGGCATGCGAACGAGGTGACCTCCGTGGCGTATTCGCCAGACGGCAATCACGTGGCCTCTGGCTCGTTCGACGGTACGATTCGGTTATGGGACATCGCCTCCGGAGCGGAGGCGGGCCGCATCGAAGTTGATTACGGGATTGTATCATCCGTGGCATACTCTCCAGACGGTAGCCACGTGGCTTCTGGATCGGCTTATTTTGAGCCTCCGTTCGGGTTCGTCTACGGTACGGTCCAGTTATGGGACGTTGCCACGGGAGCGGAGACGCAGCGCTTCGAGAGACATACAGCAGTTGTGACATCCGTGGCGTATTCGCCCGACGGCAGCCACGTGGTTTCTGGGTCGTGGGACGGTACGATCCGGCACTGGAACATTGCAACCGGAGCGGAGGTGCGCCGCATTGATGCGACCACTACTGTGGTATTCTGCATAGCGTATACACCCGACGGCAGTCATGTAGCCTCGGGATCAACCGATGGGACAATTCGACACTGGAATCTAGCCACTGGAGTGGAAACGCGCCGTTTCGAACTACCGCGTTCCGAAGGTCATGGAGACGCCGTCTCTTCCGTGGCATTCCTGCCAGACGGCAGCCATGTCGCTTCGGCATCGTGGGACGCGACGATTCGGCTTTGGGACGTCAGCACCGGAGTCGCGGCGCACCGCTTTGATATTCTTGCCATTACCATGGCGATTTCACCCAACGGCAGTCATATGGCATTGGGGTGGTTTGACGGTTCAGTTCGGCTGTGGAATGTCGCCGCCGGAATGGAGACACGCCGCTTTGACACGGTTGCGTTCTCGGATGCCTTGGCATTTTCGCCCGACGGCAGCCATGTGGCCTCGGCGGCATTGGCAGACAGTTCGGTTCGGCTGTACAATGTCGCCACCGGAGCAGAGACGCACCGCTTCGAAGGCCACACGGACGGGGTGACCTCCGTGGCGTATTCGCCGGATGGAAAGTACGTGGCTTCGGGGTCCGGTGACCAAACGGTCCGGCTGTGGGATATCGCTACACGGACGGAAGCGCACCGCTTCGAAGGCGACTCTCCAATTGGAGGGGTTCTATCCGTGGCATACTCACCCGACGGCAGCCATTTGGCTTCTGGTTCCGGTGACCAAACGGTCCGGCTGTGGAACATTGCCACCGGAACGGAGGCACGTAGCTTCGAAGGCCACTCGGGTTGGGTATCCTCTGTGGCATATTCGCCCGACGGCAGCCATGTGGCCTCAGGATCCGATGACGGCTCCGTTGTACTGTGGAGTGTCGCGACCGGAGCGGAGGCACTGCGCTTTGACGGCCACACGGACGAGGTGACCTCCGTGGCGTATTCGCCCGACGGAAAGTACGTGGCTTCGGGATCCTATGACGGAACGGTGCGGTTATGGGACGTAGGTTCTCTGATTGGACCGGTTGATATTGAATCCCCAGACGTTACGCTCCCGGACGCAATCCAACTGTCTCATTATCCGAATCCTATTGCGTCCGCAGCCACCGTTGAGTATCGCCTGTCAAATGCAAGCCATGTACGTTTGCTCGTCATAGACTTGCTGGGACGCGAACTCCAGGTCCTCGTCGATCAGGTGCGACCTGCGGGTGCACATGAAACGTTGCTCGCGACATCCCGCCTGGCGAGCGGCATTTATTTTCTCGTGCTACAAGCAGATGGAGTGCACCTAACCCGTCCAGTTACCGTTGCGTGGTAGTCTTGTATGGACATCAGCTAGTGGGTTCCCGCTCGCTTGCAGTTTAACCCAAAATCTAGTGTACATTTCTTGGTCGGCCCCATGCTTTCCTTTGCCCTGGGCTGTAATGTTGAATCAAATTTTGCGGGTGGTTTGGATATCGCTGCTGATAGTGATGCGGATGAAAACCATACTTCGGATTAAAACTACTTACTTGGTCGGTCTTTTGGCGTTGTTCCATCCTACGCCAACAGGCGCTCAAGTGATATGGAATACGGATCCGGTCGCGGGCCATACAGCTCCTGTAACGTCTGTAGCGTATTCGCCGGATGGGACCCAAGTGGTTTCTGGATCTGGCGATGCAACGATCCGATTATGGAAAGTGGCCACGGGCAAGGAAGTGGCCAAGCTCGAAGGTCATTCAGGTTCGGTAATTTCTGTAGCGTATTCACCGGATGGTAGGTACGTGGTTTCGGGGGGATCGGATAGGACTGTGCGGCTGTGGGAGGTGGCTACGGGAGCGGAAGTGGCGAAGTTCTTAGGTCATACAAGCACGGTAACGTCTGTGGCGTACTCGCCCGATGGGACACATGTGGTCTCGGGATCTTATGATGGATCGCTCCGTGTGTGGGAGGTGGCCACGGGAGCGGAAGTAGTTAGGTTCACAGACCACAGGGGTGCTGTTACTTCTGCGGCGTATTCTCCCGACGGGAAACACGTGGTTTCGGGGTCATGGGTTTCTACATTTTTGGCTGATGGATGGGTTCGCGTGTGGGAGGCGGCTACGGGTGTGGAGGTAGCTAGGTTTACAAGCCACGGAGGCGACATACGTGCTGTGTCGTACTCGCCGGATGGAACGCACGTGGTTTCGGGGGCTGACGATCAAACTGTCCGTGTGTGGGAGGTGGCTACAAGTGCAGAGGTGGCTAGGTTCACAGGCCACACGAATGACGTGCGCACAGTAGCATTTTCGCCAGATGGGACGCATGTTGTTTCGGGGGCTTGGGATGAAACGATTCGGCTGTGGGAGGTGGCCACGGGCATAGAGGTGGCCAAGTTCGAAGGCCATACGTTCAGGGTGTTGTCCGTAGCATTTTCGCCGGATGGGACGCATGTTGTTTCGGGGGCTTGGGATGAAACGATTCGGCTGTGGGAGGTGGCCACGGGCATAGAGGTGGCCAAGTTCGAAGGCCATACGTTCAGGGTGTTGTCCGTAGCATTTTCGCCGGATGGGACG
>VXLY01000094.1:59267-77539 GCA_009841335.1 Rhodothermaceae bacterium
GTTCGAAGGCCATACGTTCAGGGTGTTGTCCGTAGCATTTTCGCCGGATGGGACGTATGTGGTTTCGGGATCAAACGATAGCACTGTCCGGCTGCGGGAGGCGGCCACAGGTGCAGCGGTGGCCAGATTTGGAGGTCACAGGGACGTTGTAAATTCCGTAACGTATTCGCCGAACGGGACACATGTGGTTTCAGGGTCTGACGATCAAACGGCCCGTGTATGGGAGGTGGCTACGGGTGCAGAGGTAGCCAGATTCACGGGCCACACAAACGACGTACGCGCTGTAGCATTTTCGCCGGATGGGGCGCACGTGGTTTCGGGGTCTGACGATAATTCCGCTCGCGTGTGGGAGGTGGCCACGGGCATCGAGGTGACCAGATTCAATGACCACAGAAGCGACGTACTTGCTGTAGCGTATTCGCCCAACGGAATGCATGTGGTTTCAGGGACGGATTTTGGTTCTGTGGCTCTGTGGGAGGCGTCCACGGGTGCAGTGGTGGGCTGGTTCACAGGCGCTGGGCATACCGTACGCTCGTTAGCATTTTCGCCGGACGGGACGCATGTGGTTTCAGGGTCTGGCTCTTATAGAGTTCACGTGTGGGACGTAGCCACCGGTGCAGAGGTGGCTAGGTTCAGAGGCCATACAGATGATGTGAATTCTGTAGCGTTTTCACCGGATGGGACACACGTGGTTTCGGCGTCTGACGATGAAACAGTTCGTGTGTGGGAGGTGGCTACGGGCATGGAGGTGGCAAAGATTCAGCAGTTTTCGGAACCGATTATTTCTTTTGCACTGTCACCCGACGGCACTCGGCTAGCGTTGGTTTCGGTTGCCCAGTTTGATTGGGGTGAACCCGTCGCCACGAGGCTTTGGATGTGGAATGCGACAAACATATTGCCGGTAGGCATTGATCCCATTCCAGACGCAGGGCAAACGCAGGTAATGCTTGATGCTTACCCGAATCCGGCTTACGGGAGTATCCATATCAGATACGTGCTACGCGAAACGACGAAAGTGCGTTTACGCGTGCACGATCTTCTCGGGCGTGAATCAACACTGCTTGTTGATCAAGTACAAACCATGGGGCCACAATCTGTGCACTTTGACACGTCTCATCTTCCGAGCGGGAAGTATTTTCTCAGCTTTCAATCCGAATATACCCAAGTATCCCGTTTGATGGCGGTAGTTCGTTAGAGCTGGCACGTGGCGTGCAACTGTTTGAAGAGTATAATTCTGCTGGCCAACAGCTTGCGTGTACATGATTAAACCGGGAAGAAAAAGTAGACGTTCAATGGACATGGGCCTACCCTTCATTCACAAATCCGAGGTCCAATGAGGAAAAACGACATACTGAGCTATGCCCCCGATTTTTGTTGGACTTTCTGTGGAAAAGTTAAAGTTTGAGTTATAATGCCCACCAAATCCTCACCACCGTCTTCTTAGCTGCACGCATCCTCTACATCCGCGATCGACTTGGGTATAGGAGGACCGAGAATCTTGCATCCCTCTGCTGTCACCACAATATTCTCTTCAATACGGACTCCACCAAAATCGCGCCAGTTATCTACCTCATTGTAATTGATGAAGGCCTCGTGACGCTTTTCTGTCTTCCACTGGTCAATCAATGGGCCAATAAAATAGCAGCCCGGCTCAACCGTCAAGACGTATCCAGGCGCAGGTGCCCTTCCAAAGCGTAACGCTCTAAGCCCAAACTGTTCGCTTCGTGCTATCTCATTGTCATACCCGACTATATCCTCGCCCAGATTTTCCATGTCATGAACATCAAGTCCCATCATGTGTCCCAAGCCATGCGGGAAGAAGAGTGCATGGGCACCAGCAGCCACCGATTCGTCTAGATTACCCCGCATCAGACCTACCTGCTGCAAACTGTCTGTCATCATGCGCGCGGCAACCAAATGGCTATCCCTAAACGGACGTCCCGCTTGGACACTTGCCAGCGAATGCATCAATGAATCCAAAACGGCCTGATAGATTTCGCGCTGACGTACAGAAAAAGTGCCACTGACCGGATAAGTACGCGTGATGTCACTTGCATACCCCAATTCCGTCGCAGCACCGCTGTCCTGCACTACGAGATCGCCAGCCTCCAACCTGCGGTGGTAATGGTGGTTGTGCAAAACTTGCCCCAACTTGGTCAGAATACAGGGATAAGCTAGGCGACCACCCCCAGCAATGGCGATCCCCTCTACCAAGCCTGCAATCTCCCGTTCAAATTTCCCCACACATGTGGCTTGCATGGCCGCGCTGTACATTGCATGCGTAGTCTCCAATGCTATTTCGATCTCCGCTAACTCGCGAGGCTCTTTGATTGATCGCTGCACTACAACGGCACGTGCAAGCTCCTCTGAATGTTTCAGCAAAGATTGCCCAGGCTTCAACCCAAGTAGATCTTCCAGTTGACAACGTGTTTCTGCTCGATATGGAGGCAGATAGAGCACTTCTCTCCCTTGTTGAATTGCATGGGTCAACGCTCCATCCAACGCCGACAGATCATCTACTTTTTCCGCACCAGAACGCTCACGCAACTCCGCCAAACCTGGTTGGGGACCCGACCACAAGATGTCTGTCACGGTGGGTTCTTTGCCAAAAATCGTTGTCGTGCCATCATCAATATCAATCACCAGGAATAAACCTGGCCTATCGATCCCTCCGTAGTACAGTAAGGTGCTATCCTGCCTGAAAGGATATGTATTGTCTACGTAGTTCATCGGACTCTCGCCATTGCCAGGCAAAAGCACGATTCCGCTCGTCAAGGACTTAAGCAGCTGCCTACGCCGCCCTCGGAACACTTTAGGCTCAAACATCAGAATCAATCAGATAATGTTTTAGTCATCCGTATGATGCCACTTGCCCGTGGCTCCTAAGGAAACAAGTTACCACTTTTTGGGTAAGCCGCAGTTCTTCAGCATGATCCCAGCATGCTCTCCCAACGTGCTCTACTGGCCTTTATGATTTTGGTCTGGGCATCCTGTGACAGCTCCACGGAACCTGTCCCCACAAATCCAGACAATATACCGGTTCCTCGAAAGGTGGCGGAGGAAGATTATATAGAGCTAACTGGTGGACTCAGGTACTACGACTTCAAGGTGGGGACTGGTGATTCGGCAGCAAACGGAAACATCGTGTCTGTGCACTACCACGGTTGGTTAACCGACAGCACCCTCTTTGATTCCTCGTATCTCCGACAGGAACCCTATTTTTTCCGACTGGGAATTGGAGCAGTCATCACAGGATGGGATCTGGGCGTGCCAGGCATGCAGGTTGGAGGCGAACGCCAACTAATAGTCCCGCCGGGACTTGCATATGGTAGTCAAGGCAGGGGGCCTATTCCGGGAAATTCGACCTTGATTTTCGAAGTCACACTCGTGTCCATTGACTAGCACTGCATTCCGTCCTCCCGTAGCACGGTGTCCAGCATATCAGCGAGCCTCTCTGCATTGGCTTCATTGAATACTAACGGGGGCTTGATTTTCAATACATTGTGGAGTGGGCCATCCGTCGAAACCAACACGCCCAAATCACGCATACGATTCGCAGCATAAGCCGCCTCTTTATCCGCAGGTTCCAATGTCTCTGGATCCCGAACGAGCTCCACACCTAAGAAAAGGCCACGCCCCCGAACATCTCCAATGATCGGATAGCTCTTCTTTAGTTCCTGGAGGGATGCTTTCAGGAATTCTCCGGTTTGGTGCGCATTTTCCTGCAGATTCTCGGATTCGATTACATCCAGTACCGCCATCCCCACCATACACGAAACCGGATTACCCCCGAAAGTGCTGAAGAACTCCATACCATTATCGAATGAGGCGGCGATCTCGGGGGTCGTCACAACACCCGCTAGTGGATGTCCATTACCCATTGGTTTACCTAAAACAACAATATCCGGAATAGCCTTCTGCGTCTCAAAACCCCAGAAATTACTGCCCAAGCGTCCGAATCCAACCTGCACTTCATCAGCAATACAAATCCCACCTGCTGCACGTACATGTGCGTAGACCGCCTGTAAATATCCCTCCGGTAATTCTATCTGTCCACCACAGCCGAGAAGAGATTCGCAAATGAACGCTGCAATACCATTGGGGACAGATGCAATTATCTCTTGAAGTGCCTCAGCGTACTTTTCGCCCGCATCGGGTCCGCGGAACCGCCCCCGATAGACATCCGGCACTAAGGCCTTGTGTACATATGAAGGGGCGCCAGCACCACCCGGTCCATCAAACTTGTACGGACTGATAGCAATTAGTGAGCTCAGGTGGCCGTGATAGGCGCCATCCAACACAGCAATATCCTTGCGCCCTGTATGTGCAAATGCCAAGCGCAAAGCCAAATCATTCGCTTCACTCCCCGAGTTCACGAAATAGCATACACTAAGTGAATCAGGCATTTTGGCTGCCAGACGCTCTGCATAATCAACAAGCGAACGGTGCAAATAACGTGTGTTGGCATTTAGAACACGCATTTGCCGGGCAGCCGCAATATTTACTCGGGGATGACTGTGTCCTACATGTGGTACATTGTTTACGCCATCCAAAAATGTCCGCCCGGTATCGTCATAGAGATACTGGAGATATCCCCGAACAATATGCAGAGGCACGCGATAGGAAATACTCAGATTACCACCTATACAGTGCTTCCGCCGTGTTTGAATATTAATGGTAGGGGGGTACTGGTCTGGGAAGCATCTGTCTGGAATCCCGAGTATCAGATTCGGGTCTGGGCAAACAGACAACCAAACGTCCCGCTGACTTGCTGGTGCTACCCCCCAGTACTGACCAAAATTGCCCAACAGATCCGCGATCACTTGAAAATGCAGATGCGGCACCCATCCTCCATTCTCTTCCGGTTCTCCTAGGTGTGCGAACTGATCGCCTTTAGAAATTCGCTGACCAGGTCGTAACTGGCGAACGGACTGTTCACTTAAATGGCCATAAAGTGTATAAAAGATGCTATCGCCTGTACTATGCTCCAAGATAGCGACCCCTCCAAAATCCATGGGATCTGGGCTAAATGATAAGCTATGTACTTTACCCGCAAGTGGAGCATAAACAGGTTCACCAGCTGCTTTGAACAGGTCTATGCCCAAGTGAATCGTGCGGGTTTCTTCAAATTCGTTACTGGGTACACGAAAATGCTCTGCTGTGTACACGATGCGCGGTTCGTCGTAGCGGCCAATCCCAATAGCCGCCCCCGCACGCCTGATTCTCCTGAACCATGCTGCCGAGGCCTTGCGCGGATCAGGTTGACTGCCCGGAAACCCAGTAATCGGACTGCTGACCCCCAGGTCAAACACGATTGGATCTATCTTGCGTAAATCTGGCCTTAAAACCGGCGCGAACTCTTCTGCGTTTTGCCTAAGCCACGTAACCAAGTGTTGGCTCTTTGGGCATGGCTCCATACTACACGCGGATCGCCAACGATATTCTGCAAATACTGGTGACTCTGAGCACAGATGCTGAAGTAAGGCCCACGCACCTTTCTCTGAAATACGAATGTATTCATTGTCCGGCTCCAGCATCCCTCTGTAAGCCGAGACTAGCACACTGCTGCAAAGTCTAGCCTTAACCAGTTCGTAGAGAACCGAGACTTCTGACTCATTCAGGGGCCGGGCCGAATGATAGCCTTGTATGAGTTCTGCGGCAATCCCAACTGGATCAGGCTTGCCCATCATAATGTAGGTTGCTGCAATAGCCAACTCGACCACCGCAGCCGTATGCAGTGTATCACCGAAATCAATCAGTCCACGAACCCTTGTATCATAGCCGGTTCCCCCGACAATGATATTATGATCATTGGCATCGTGATGAATAACACTCTGGGGCAACTCGTCAAGACATGGGAGTATCTTGCTCTTGAATGATCGCAATATGCTTTGCACGAGTTCTCTCCGCTCAAGATCAGGAACACACTCCAAGTACTCTGCGAATCGATCGGCCTTGCGCAAATCCCATATGTAGTCTCGATGTGTTAAATCGTGGTCAAAGCTGCTTAAGACCCCATCGAGTCGTCCAAGGAATTCACCGAGATCCTGGACGAGTGACCTATGCACAGGATTCACATCTGCAAGCACTCTGCCCTCAAGCCAAGTGACTGCCCACAACTGGTGGTATTCACCGTCTCTGCCCTCTACAATCACTTTCTGTTCTCCATTGCGAGCGCAGACGACCTCCGGGAAGTGCTGTACACCATCCTTCTGCAAGTGAGCTAACACAGCCTGCTGAAGATCAACGTATTCACTCTCCGCTGCCGTATTGGCCAGCTTCAGTACAAACCGTCCTGACGCAGTGTCAAGCCGGAAATTTTGATCAAGGTGACTCGGCAATGCCGTAGCGTGGCCCTCCAAACCAAAATGCTCTCGCGCCAGTAACGAAGCTTCTGTTACCGAGAAACGGGGAGCCGTGTGTTCTATCATTAGAAATTACTTTACTGGTTCAATATTCTGACTTCCGGTGGTTGTCACCAGACGCAGCCTGGTATGCCTGAATACATGCAGATACTTCACGAGGATTCAAGGCTTTGAGGGGAGGCCTCAGGTTTGCCCAATTCCCCTGTTGGGTTAGTTCCTGCATCAATGCTTTCAATGCCGGAATCATAGGCCACTGTTCGACAGCACTCCGTATGTTGTACAGTCTGGCCTGAAGCATTTTAGCCTCGGGAGTCTTCCATTTATGCAAGAGTTCGGCAGCCAACTGAGAGGTTACATTTGCCGTTGCGCTAATGCAACCCGCGCCTCCTGCTTCGAGCGTGCCCAGCAAAAATTGCTCGCTCCCCGCAAAAACTTCCAGCTCACGAAAATGTCGAATCATCGCCGAAATATGCGCCCAGTCTCCACTGGAATCTTTGAACCCTGCGATACTGCCAGGGTACGCTTGAATAAGCCGTTCAACAAGTGCAACAGGAATTGGAATTGCGCTCATCTTCGGGAAATGGTAGAAGTATACCCTTATTTCATCACTCCCCACGGACTGGAGCAAATAGTCGTAGGCAGCAAACAGACCGTCCTCACTAACCTGCTTATAATAAAATGGCGGAAGAACTAGTATGCGGTGTACTCCGGCACGCAACGCATTCCTAGTTAGATCCACTGTGTCCTTCAGTGCGCAACATCCTGCGCCAACAATCAGTTTCTCCGGATCAACACCCGAGTCTACGACCGCCTCCAACGCCATCATTCTCTCTGACGCGCTGAAGCTGTTGGCCTCTCCCGTTGTGCCCATAAGAACTACCCCACTGGCTCCCCGCCTCAGGAGCCATTGTACATGACGCGCCAGATGATCGCTATCAATATTAAGGTCTTGGTCCAGGGGAGTCAGTGAGGCCGTCAGCACCGCAGGTCGTGGACTATACATCACAGGAGTATTTGCGAATTTTGGCAGATAATAATACAAGATCACCCGCAATCAATCATAACTGCGCCTAGCCTCAAGTCCTGGCCCAATTATATGGGCAACAGGCTTTTGCTCGTATTTGTCTTCATAGGCTGCTGTAACAGATGCAGCAATCGCAGGACCCTCACCAGCCCTTGCCAGATTAATTGTACAACCACCAAAACCACCGCCCATCATCCTCGCTCCAAATACTCCGGGAAAGAGTTCCGCATGTGCTGCCAGAAAATCCATCTCCTCGCAGCTTACTTCGTAGTCCCCTTGTAAGCTTTCGTGTGATAAACTGAATATCCTGCCCAGTGTACCCCAATCCGAATGGATAACAGTGCTGCAGGCTGCTTCCACACGGTTGTTCTCGCTAATCACATGCCTTATACGCCGCTGCAATACGGATTCTTTTATCTCCTTAACATGATGGGCTCCAGCATAGCGAAGTGAAGTAATTGCCGCATCTGATGCCTGCATGAATTCAAGCGCCTTTTGACATTCCGCACGCCGCTCGTTGTACTTAGAGGTTGCCAATTGCCGTCTGACACGGCTGTCAATCACTAGAAATTGTATGTCCTCACTCTGAATAGGAATATGCTCCCACTTCAGCGTGTGGCAATCCAGAAAAAGGGCGTGTCCAGTGCGGCCGACTCTCGACACAATTTGATCCATTATCCCGCACTTGACGCCTGCATATCGATGCTCCACGCGCTGCCCAATTTGAGCAAGTTCAAGCGGGGGCACTGACTTGCCTCGAAGAGCTTCCAGAGCCAATCCAGTTGCCATTTCCAGCGCGGCAGAAGAACTGAGTCCGGCTCCGAGGGGTACATCACCCATGACGAGGAGTTCGATCGGACCAGGTGGCGGTAATTCCTGAATCATCCCTGCGATGTAGGAAGCCCAGTGCCCCGGTCGCACTCCGGGCCATTGTCCCGGTGAATAGGTAACGCCTTCACGATAATTCTCAGACCAAAAATGATGGGCCCCATCTAAGCTGAAGCGTGCGGCAACATACACCGCCCGGTCCAGGATCATCGGCAATACTAGACCATCATTGTAGTCTGTATGATCACCGACAAGGTTGACACGACCCGGTGCACGGGCTATGACTACGCGGTCAGCGCTTCCGCGCCATTTCGCAAAAGCCTCCCTTGCTGCCTGCTCCATATCGGGTATATCTATGGTTAAGAGAAAAGTAAGAAGATTTTATCCGAAAGCAACGAGTTAGACTGGGACTCCAAATCAATCTCCCTACAAGTTTAACCATTAGAAAAAATGAGGAGCGCCCTGAAAATGAACTTCTGCTATTTTCCTCCCAGCCGTTTGTCTTTTAGGGTCACAGTTCTTTGTTGGGGTCTTAGTCTCCATTTATTAGCGGTGATATCGGCGTGGTGCCAACTCACGAATAAGCGCAAACTCTACGGGACTCCACGCCGAAAATCGTAGAGTAAGCGTACTAGGAATCAGCCAGCAGGCGATGTGGCTGCGCCGATCGCATCCATCACGATCTCGCTTGTCGAAGATTCGCATGACGAGGTCTCTCCCTATGATGCTCAGTTCGTGTGCGATAATGGGACCGCGAAGTACGACTTGCAAGGGGGCACATCAAAACAAAGTGGACGACGCACAATGAAAAAATCTCATTTCGAATTGTTCTACTATTCGCGCTCGGATTCTCCATTCTACTCACGTCACGTGAGAGCATGTCAGCACAAGAACAAGGGTCCAGCCGCGCAGTGGCATGGCATTTACAGCGACGGAGACGGTTATGCATTTGGTCTCAACGAGGATAATGGCAAGATCACGGGTACCTATGAAATCTGCGACTCGGAACCGGCGAAACGCCTCGATGACGACCTGTTCTGTCCTGTCACCGGCACGAGCCAGCATCCAGATGTAACGAATGATGGACTGACTCTTTGACTCTTCACTTATGAAGGAAAGCTGAGCAAAATTGGTGATCGAATGGAGGGCAAAATATTATTTCTTGAAGCCGAAGTTTCGACGATCCTGAATCTTACGAGGAGATAGCATGTCAGAGATTTTGTCAGGACGTGAAAGGCTGGGACCAAAACCCCGATTGCTCGCAGGAGCTAAATGACAAAGCAGAGCGCGGTCCATAAAGCAGATGCATTGCCGCGCGGATGCTACTCTGGAACATATACACGGAGATTCGCTTTCTACGGGATTGATGGGCTCGCTTTAGTCGCGTGCTACAACTTAATTAGAGGGCAGTCAGCCCACAAATTGACAGGCCCATCACCGGATCGCTCACCTTTGAAGTTACAGCGTTCTTCATGCTGTCAAAAGTCAACCAGGCAAATGAAAACAGTTCCTCGATTTTTCAAGCACTGTGGACCTTCAACCTGGCTAGGGAATCCGATGCGCGGCTGGTTACGCATGTCAGCCGCACTCCTTGCGCTAGTGGTAACGACCCCGGCTGCCGGCCAGTTGGTTTGGACCACGCCGACCGGATCTCTTCAATCGTCCGTCGCATTTTCGCCGGATGGGACGCGCTTGGCCTCTGGACAGGGCGACGGTGCCGTCCTGTTGTGGGATGTGGCTACCGGCAATGAGATTCGCCGCTTCGTGGGCCATACGGATTATGTACAGTCCGTGGCGTTTTCACCGGATGGGACGCGTCTGGCCTCTGGAGCGCGTGATGGTGCCGTCCGGCTGTGGGATGTGGCCACCGGCGATGAGATTCGCCGGTTCGAGGGCCATATGGGTTGGGTACGCTCCGTGGCGTTTTCGCCGGACGGGGCGCGAATAGCCTCTGGGTCGGGCGACCGTACCATCCGGCTGTGGGACGTGGCCACGGGTGATGAAATTCGCCGTTTTGAGGGCCATATGGGTTTTGTTCTCTCCGTGACGTTTTCGCCGGACGGGGCGCGAATAGCCTCTGGGTCGGGCGACCTTACCGCCCGGCTGTGGGACGTGGCCACGGGTGATGAAATTCGCCGTTTTGAGGATCATATGAGTGCCGTACTCTCCGTGGCGTTTTCGCCGGACGGGACGCGCCTAGCCTCTGGACTTAGCGACAATACCGTCCGATTGTGGGATGGGGCCACCGGTGATGAAATTCACCGGTTTGAAGGCCATACGAGACGAGTATACTCTGTGGCGTTTTCGCCGGACGGAACGCGCCTAGCCTCTGGATCAGTAGACGAAACCGTCCGGCTGTGGGATGTGGCTACCGGTGATGAATTTCGCCGGTTCGAGCGCGATATGGATCGGGTTCTCTCCGTGGCGTTTTCGCCGGACGGGACACGTATAGCCTTTGATTCGGGCGATAGCGTCCGGCTATGGGATGTGGCCACCAGTAATGAAATTCGCCGGTTCGGGGGAAAGGGCCACTGGACTATCGTAAGCTCCGTGGCGTTTTCGCCGGACGGGGCACACCTAGCCTCTGGATCACTAGACGAAACCGTCCGGCTGTGGGATGTGGCCACCGGCTATGAAATTCGCCGGTTCAACGGCCATACGGGTTGGGTACACTCCGTGGCGTTTTCGCCTGACGGGACACGCCTGGCCTCTGGATCATTCGATAATTCCGTCCGGCTATGGGATGTGGTCACCGGCAATGAGATTCGCCGGTTCGAGGGCCATTCGGATTGGGTTTTCTCCGTGGCGTTTTCGCCGGACGCAACGCGTCTGGCCTCCGGATCGCGGGACAGAACCGTCCGGCTGTGGGATGTAGCCACCGGCGATGATGTTCGCCGGTTCAACGGCCATACGGATTGGGTTTCCTCCGTGACGTTTTCACCGGATGGGGCGCGTCTGGCCTCCGGATCGTGGGACGAAACTGTCCGGCTGTGGGATGTGGCCACCGGCGAAGAGATACGTCAATTAAAGGACTCTACGAATTGGGCAACCTCCGTGGCGTTTTCGCCAGATGGGACGCGCCTTGCCTCTGGCTCATTGGACGACACCGCCCGGCTGTGGGATGTGGCCACCGGCAATGAGATTCGCCGGTTCGAGGGCCATACGGATTGGGTAGAGTCCGTGGCGTTTTCGCCGGATGGGACGCGTCTGGCCTCCGGATCGTTTGACGAAACTGTCCGGTTGTGGGATGTGGCCACCGGCGATGAGGTTCGCCGGCTTGAGGGCCACACGTATGCGGTCACCTCCGTGGCGTTTTCGCCGGATGGGACACACCTGGCCTCTGGGTCGGGCGACAAGTCCGTCCGGCTGTGGCGGGTGGACTCGCCAGTTAGTATTGTGGAAGTGGCTGAACTACCGGCCACCGTCATACTTGACCAGAACTACCCAAACCCGTTCAATCCGACGACGACCATCCGCTTTGAGCTACCCGAATCAGTCTATGTACGCTTATACGTCTTTGATGCCTTAGGGCGTCATGTGGCTACGCTGGTAGAAAAGCCTCAAACCGCAGGCCATCATGAGGTCCGCTTTCGCGCTGCAGGTTTGGCCAGCGGAACCTATTTCTACCGGCTCCGCGCAGGTACGACTTCAATCACTCGGCGGATGCAGTTGATGAGGTAGGATCGGCTGAAACAATATCACATTCAAAAAGGGAGAAAGTAAATGACAAACATGATGGAGCGGAGCGTGTTTGACAAGGGGAATGTGTTGCCGCTCAAATCCAATGGTCTAGCCTTGGCCGTGATGTCCATGGCGTCCTGTGCATTCATTAGCTTCACAAGCCCCTCCGCATATATCCGCAGAGGATAGGCGTGAGCCAGCCGCAAGCTTCAAGGAGGTCGTGTTTGAACCCCCGGATACGCCATATAGGCCATCATTTCAGGAGCAGCTTCTTGATCTTGTGCCGTTGGACCAACCGGATTCAGAGGCCTCCAGGGCCGTGTTTGAGCGAGTGCTATCTCGGATGTTGGGATAGTTTCATCATTAGAGACCATGGAAAAAAACCATCCACATTTTGGACAAGAATCCTTCAAGAAGCATCCTTGATTATTGCGAAGATTTTGAACGCGATTCCGCCATTCCCGCGGCCTGATACGACATTCCAGAGAGGCAAACGCCCCCTTTCATCCTCTGAGTTTAACCCATGGACGCGGCACTCTTGGGAAATCGTTTCAAGGCATGCACGATCACCTATATAACACGTTCTGAATGAACTTTCCGCCGCCTATTCAATTCCGTAATTCCCAAATCAAACTAGCGCTTCAGGCTTCCAAAGATCTGACTACAACTACTTAATAAAGTCGGCGCCAATTAAAAAATGAAGCCGCAGGGGGCAAAAAAGCGGTTTCATGGAAGGTTTCCTGCAGAGACGGAGCAGTTAGCTGCGAAGCCGAGATGCAGGCATTGAGACTCCGCGATTATTACCCATGTCTCTCTGCCTAGCAACCTGCTAGGCACGAGCACACAGCAGGCTGATCTGATGGGCGTGGTTTCCAAAGATTTGCTTCAATTGCACTAGTTAAGAATATCGTTTCAGAAGAAAGTTGCGCTGAATGATTGGGATGACTTGCCAAGTGACTTCAAATTCAACTATACCAGATCCAATGGTAGGGCTATATAATTCTCAATCTTTTCACTCGGACCAAAATCAACCTCCCAGAAAAAACTACTTCTGCAAGTTGACACCAAAGGGCGAAGTATTGTATTGGTGATGAAGTATCGGGAACATCACCGTTTCATGTTTTTAAGATGTCCCACACTTTTGAGACCTCTTTTTCGGTCATGAGAATCATATTCATCTGTCTGTCTTTCGTGATTTTTCTAAGCTTGAGTGCATGTGACTCATCAAGCAGTAATCAGCAACCTTCGCAAATCACCATTGGCCTCGCTGCCCCTCTGACTGGCACCTCAAGTCGGGCCGGGCAGGATATGCGTACCGCGACGGAAATGGCTGTAGCTCTCGCGAATGAAGACCTCGAGGAAGGTGCCCCAACCTTTCGACTCGCTGTTGAAGATACCAGGAGCACTACCGAAGGTACTGAGGAGGCATTCCGCAACCTTATTTCAAAAGGAGTTGTGTTTGTCGTAGGACCCTATTCCTCTTCGAATACAAACCATATCATTCCTCTTATTGATGAAACCCGGGTCGTCACCATTGCCCCCGCTTCCGCCGCACAGGGACTAGCTGCCAAATCTGATTGGCTCTTCCGGACTTCGCTTACTGTTGATGTTCTGATGCCGGAGGGAGTGAGCGCAACCCAGAAATATCTGGACTACAAGAACGTCGGGGTGCTTACCAATGCGGGCGATCACTTTTCTCAAAATGCCGAGGACAAATTTATTGAAGAAGTGGGTCAACTTAGTGGTGTGTCTGTGGGAATGAAGCAGTCTTACAACCGACCGGGCAGTGACCCCGTACCCGATCTGACCCCTCAGATTAATGCACTTATAAATGCAAATCCGAAGTTGGATGCTCTTTTCTTTTTCGGACTTACCGCTGACCGTCACAGTTTCATCCTGCAGGCCCATGAGCTGGGGGTAACGGATTTGCCATTTGTGATTACTCTGCTGAGCACTTCTGATATCCGCTCGGCTCGCGAATCAGCACCTGCATCAACAGAGGGAATTCTCGTTCTTCAGGTATGGATTGCAAGTAGCAACCACCCTGCAAGCCAAGCATATGTGAAAGAGCATCAGAGTCGATATAATGGTACGCCCAGTGACTTTAGTGCAAGGACGTTTGCAGGAGCAGACCTTCTCCTTCGGGCAATCATGGAAGTCACTCCCGACAATATTTCCAATGATGCAGTTAGAGAACAGCTGGCGATGATGCGCAATGTAGATACCATCTACGGTCCATTTTCCTTTGACGACGATGGTGATGCTGAATACACTCCACTGGTCGGGATTGTGCGTGGTGCCAGTATTGAGCTCTTGGAAGACTAGCCACAGGGGTTTACCCTTCCGTGACACACGGCAGCCTATTGTAACAGCACCCCAGGCTGTCTCCTGGTATTTGCTGCGCGCAGTGCGCTACGTTACATGATGAATCATTGCGGCCTCCGAAGTCCAAAACTCCTTGGTGGATACTGGGTCGTCTGACGGACTGATTGCTACCAGAACGCAGACCATCTATGGGAAACCGACCCCCCAGCTTCGGACTGTTTCCAGCGCCGTCAGCAGATTGGATTCGAAGCTCCCGAGGCTAACTCTTCCAGAGGCGAGATGCACTACACTTAGTGTAATTGAAGCGAATTTTCGGAAGAAGCGCTCGTCGACCCAGCCTGCTGCGTGCCATGTCCGACAGAAAGGCATTTGTAATACTGTAGGAGCTCTGCGCCTTTCACCGATTCGATAAAAGCCAACCACAATGCAAAAAATAAAGATGGTATAGGAATCAGAAGTTTCCCCACAGTTAGAGATACAAAAAGGGTATCCCCCGTACGCGGCAAGGGATACCCTTTATGCAAATCTCTGCACGAATCTACTTAACGAGCATCATTTTGCCACTCAGACGATGCCCTGCGACTTCTAGCTGGTACACATAAGTACCGGAAGCAAGAGTATTGGCAGCATTAAAAGTAGCTGTGTACTTGCCAGCAGCCAGATGCTCATCGACAAGTGTAGCAACCTCCCGGCCCAATACATCATAGACTTTGAGCTTGGCGAAGCCCCCATCTTTCATTTCAAACTCAATCTTGGTCTGAGGATTGAATGGGTTCGGATAATTTTGCGACAACGTAAATCCATTTGGGATTTCAGCCGGATCACGCTGGATGCTAGTCCTGGCGCCACGCATGAATTTTTTGACCGTTGGCTGTCCACCATTAAATATCCCTACGTACGCGTAAAGTCCGTCAGCGGTAAACGCGATGGCGCGAGTATTCTCACCTGCGTAATCCGTAGGTAAATTGAAACTAAGACTGTCCACAAGTTCATCCGTAGCAGGATCAATACCATACCACGTTAGGAAGGTATACTTTGTGGAATCAGCATTACTTCCGCAGCAATCTCTTGCATGTCCAAACCAGACATGCCCGGTGGCTGGATCACGTGTACTGGATTCAGAAGTGAGTCCCGGATGGACGATTCCAGTAGAATCGAGAGGATTGAAATTCGTCGCGTAAGGTGAGAACTCATCAGGACGAGAAAACTTAATGAGGCCAGGAGCCTGTGTTGCGACTGAATTAGCCCAGTAAACGTGATTCCCGTCAGCAGATACTTCTACATTACGTCCAATTCCAAATTTCAGAGTGTCAGTAACAAGACCAGCAAAAGCAAAACTGGGCGTGGTAACGGCTATACTGGAACCAGGTGCTCCTACGTTGGCTATATAAAAGTTACCGCGAGCATCAATGCCAGGAGAGGCATGCGAGTAGTCGTCAGTTACGTGTTTATCCATGACCTCCCCGGTCTGGTGATTAAACCGGTATAAAATGCCACCTACCCCACCTTGCCGAATCGCAACAATTATATTGCCATCGATATCGGTTTTCAATCCGCCAACAAAACCACCTTCCCCGAAGGAACCGAGAGTGTCCGTGCCGATAATGTGAATGGGTTCCATCGCCAAAGTCCCATCTGGATTGTAAATCCAAATTGGACCAGAAGTGAATGATTCACCGTTTGCATCCCTCAATGTATCACCGTTCATACTCAGCGCGGGAGTACGAGTGAACTGATCAACCCAAATCTTGCCCTCACCGTCTACGGCAAGGCCATGAGTCGGGAGGGTAAAGGATGAATCTGCGGGAAATGGCCCCATATCGATCCAGTTCTGCGCACTAACGGTAGTGCTAACCAAAATGGCTGATGCTGCGAGTAGTAACGTTCTAAGTGTCATGACTAATGTTGTTTGGCCAAAGTGTTTTCGGAAACAGGGCAAATGCCCCGACGCGTACAAGAAAAATACTGCTAAAAACCAAATTTCCCATATCCCAGTCTGCGTGACACAATTCGGATAATGCCCGCTGGATCGGAGTCAATGGAGTTTGTTGTTGCATAAAGTAGTCCTTCAAGCCCCCATGCGAACGCGCGAACAGGCTGAGTGAACACACCGGAGTATAATACTTCTAAAGCGCCATCAGGTTCAATTACAAGGATGGGTTCGGTATTGTCGGTACCCACATATAGGTGACCACTCTGGGAAAATGCAAGAGCGTATGCATTTGAACCATTGAGGGATGCGAAGTCAACCCACTCCTCAGCGGCCCCCAAATCACCATTTGGACCGATTGAAAAACGCCAGACCTTACTGGCCTCATCCTGAACACCTGCCACATAGAGATAGCTCTGAAAAAGAGCAATATCTTGAATGTCCGCCTCAAAAGCGTAAGCATTGACAGTCTTGTCAGAATCAATACTGTATATCTCTGTGTTGTCACCAGCGGCCCATATGCGTCCGCTTGCATCAATCGTCATCGTGGTCAATCGGACTGTTGTATTCGGGATGACGGCAAAAACTTGAAAATTTGACCCGTCTCCTGAACTACTGAACACTGCCCGGACAGAACGGACCCCGAAAAGTGAGTTGTCCGGCCCGAATTCAATATCAGCCCAGGGAAACTGAGAGCTGATGAATTCACTTCGCTCACCTTCAGGAGTGATGCGAATGATGCCAACTGCTGCACCGAATGAAGTGAGAGAAGCGTAAAGATTTCCATCGGGGTCGGTCGTAATCCCAGAAATATCCTCAAAGTCTCTTACATCTCCAAAATCAACAAAGGGAGGATTTAGCCCATATTTGACTGCATTACTGAAATTTTCCGCTCCAATGACAGCAAGTCGAAGATCCAATTCGGCCTGGGGATCGTTTGGAGCAGTCACTTGAATCTGACTGGGTGAAGACTCAACCACATCACCTCGAGCATCGCCAAAATAAACCAGATTGTCCGCAGGCTGAGCTGAGAAATTGGTCCCTGTAATCGTAACTACATCGACCCCAGCTAAAGCGCTTCCTTCAGGGATCACACTTTCAATTACCGGATCAGGCAAACTGAGACGGTCTGGGTCGTATATACTGGGTGCCGTCCCCGAGTCACAATGCCCGAACAAAACTACGCACAGTAGGCCACCAGTCAGCAGGACGAAACGCCCTGGCCTATAGCGAAAATCGTATGGCAAGACGTTGAACATTCGACAATATTCCAAAGTCAGTGTAAGAATAATCTGCCCCGAAGCCAAACCTCCGAAGCGACTGCTTCAGCCCCAAACCAAAACTAACACCCTGCTCATCGGTGGGGAAAACATACCCCGCGCGAAGGATGAACGTATTTAGAAAAACATACTCCGTTCCAATCTTGATCTGCTCAGAGAAATCGCGCGGGTTTGAAGCGTCCACAGAAAACAATAATTGATGCGAACTGGATCCTTGATCAATAAGGTCCATCATATTCATTGACACACCAATATTTAGCGTGAGCGGCAACGCAACACTCTCTTCACTGAATGTGATTTCTGGTGCAAAATTTCGAGCACTTACTGCAAAATTAAGACTGCGAAAACCGGTCTTGTACAAAACGCCAAAATCATAGGCAAGAACCCTCTCTTCCACTTTATCACGTTCATATTCGTCCGGTCCAGTAACTCCCGAAACGGAATTTGCCAGAAATTGATTTGCTAACTTGAAATGAGCACCTACTGAAAAACGATCCGAGAGCAAACGAGCATAGCCGACCCCAAAACTCCAGGCTGAGGGAGAGAAAGTGCCAAGATCCAAGAATCCATCTTCATTGTCAAAACGAATGGTCTCTTCAAGCACCCCATAATCCACCATCAAAAACGAAAAGCCTATCACGCCTAAACGCCCGCTTCCTGGACGAATCGAAAGACTGCCCGCGGAATAGTCTATTTCGGCAATCCATTGCGTCTGTCCAATATTCACATCGATGTTGCTCTCCTGCCAAGCCATCCCACTGGGATTGTAGAACAACGAAGCGGATCCATGCTCAATTGCAGTGAGCGCATCTCCTAAACCAGCAGCACGAGGACTCACG
>VXLY01000094.1:77549-103747 GCA_009841335.1 Rhodothermaceae bacterium
AAAACTTCATCGCGGTCTGGGCGAGTTTTTTCTGCTGTGCTGAGACAGAAACTGCCGTAAACAGCGGGAAACAGAGTAGTATGTATGCCAATCGCTTCATGATATCATTAACGAACGATGACAAACTTCTTAACAATCCTCTCACCTGTATCCAGATCAGTAATCACCGCGATATACAAACCGCTGGATACAATTTGCCTGGACGATGTCGTATGATCCCAAAATTCATCCCCGCTTCCATCAAGGTGCTCAATCTCATCCACGAGTTCCCCCAGATCCGTGAAAATTGCAATTGTACAGCGGCCTGGGATATTGAAAAAGGCCAGCTTATCCGTTTGGTCTGGAAAACGAACGAATGGGCTTGAACCTATATTGAAAGGATTTGGCACAATGCGTATATCCGATAAAGCGGTACCTGCCGGTCGTTTTAGTTGGGTTGGTGTATAGGTCTGCGTAGCATAACGTGAACTTCTAAGCGAGCGCCCGGCAGGCGTAAGTCCAACTCCATTATTTTCGCTTGCACTTTGTACTGCAACAATGTAATAGTAGTAGTCTATCCCTCGAATCGGTGTAGTATCTTCAAAACCAGTATCCCCCGCGGCGGCGGTGTGCACAAGAGTATAAGTACTGTCAAAGCGGCCCTGCGCACGATAAATTTCCCAGCTGTCTGGAAGAGGTTCGGTTGCATGGGGGCTCCAGGTCAACAGAATTCGGTCTCCCCCACCATCCACTTCAAACACGGCCGGGGGGGCGGGACCACGGGGAATGGCATACCCCGATTCAAAATTAGCAATTGCCCTACGAAACATTTGAAACAGTGAGTCCCGTCCAGTGAACACCCATTCATTCTTTGTCATGGAATGAGTTTGACCATGCACATCCAGTGTGATCGGTGCACTGTCATTCGCGTTTGATTCTTTATACGCTCTGCCAATCGCCATATTTGCCGCACGACTTAACCCGGCCGCTCCTTCTGCGACGACAATACGAATACTTTCGCCTGGTGCCAGGGTATAGGGACCATAACCATTCGCATTAGAAAATCCTCCCGGTGTGCCCAAACTCGGATCCCCAACAGGAGCCAAAAAACCCGGAAGTCCGCTAGGTTCTACCACATCCGCATGGCGGGGGGATTTATGCCCGGCTGACATCACCGCGTACTCGGCTTCCATTTTCGTTGGATTGAAGGCATCATTTTGGGATGTGTATGATTCATCGGACCCGATCCAAGAAGTTGTGCGAGGCTGACTTGGGTCATCCGTCTGATCAGACGGAGAAGTATCTGCATGAAGTGTAACGACCCCTACAAACTGAGACGCACCAAGGCGACCCGTTGTATCCGTGGGAGCAATATTCAACGCAGGCAATGCCTGTGGTAGAATTGGCCCCCCAATATTGTCATAGGCACTAAAGGGAGGAAACTTGCCATGCCATACAAACTGGGCGCGAAAATTCTCATCTGGAGGATCTACTTTAACCCCATCTCCCCGTGTATCCAACATAGCATTTAACCCCCAACCCGTTCCATTTCCAATCACAAAACGGGTTTCCTTGGCGACAGACAAGCGCCACTGAAAGAAGAAGTAGACCCCCTCTAATGTCTGATTGGGAAGTTCTATTTCTGGATCATCATCCGTATTGCCCGTATTCGTGAATGTGTATTCAAGAATGTGGTAATTATCATGAAATTCCTGAGTAAACTGGAGGATTCTGCGTTCCATGGAGATCCCAAGGAGAGTATTCACCTCGTTGACGATCATCACGTCCGACTCAATTGAGGAATCAGAAAAATCTGTGACCATGGCTGCCTCTGGCTCAGTAATCGCCCCATCTACCAGTACAGCCGTAGGAGGCAAACGGCTGATCAAATCAAAGCGCGCCGGAAAAAACTCCCCCCCACCAGATACACGAGGGCCAACGTGGACCACGCGATGCGGATAACTAGTTCCGATGTCATCGGTCACATTCACAGCACCAATCCACAATGCCTTAGCCGCTTGCATATCTGTTAATCGGTAAAGGCCAGGCCACCGAAGTCCATCCTGTTGATCCCCCACAAAACCACATACCTCACACTCATTCCCAATTTCAGAATACCAATTATGCATTGAGCCGGCCGAGAGCCATTTTTTGATAAACTGAGCCTGCACAGGAGATCCGATTACCGAGAATGTGATCAATGCGCCCATCACGAAGCACCGGATCAGCCAAGTATTGATAGTTGGGGGCATGAGCTAAAACGACAAGCGGATTCCCCAGTAGATATCGCGAGGATCCAGAAAAGTGAGAAAACTCTGATTCGGCATATCAATATAGGCCTTGTCTTTGATGGCCTGATCCACGACCTGCGAGTCGGCGGAACTCCACGAACCATCACGAAAAACCAAGTATTGCCTGGAGTCGAATTCCCAATAAATCACACCTTCCTTCGGTGCGGTAAGAGTCTCGCGATCAGGAATTCTTTGCATTGGCTGATAAGCCACATCATAAGATCGGTATGCACCAATCTTGTCATTCCCCGGAATGTTTGTCTGATAGTCATCCGATTCGGGAAGATGGAGAGACCTCAAATATGATAATTGATCGTTCCCGTCAACGAATCCATTGAATGACAGATTGCGGGCATTCAACGCGTTAAAGATGTCCACGAAGAATTGGGCGCGTTTTCCAGCAATGACCAGATTTCTGGTGAAACGAAGGTTGACATTCCAATAATCCCGGAAGGAAACGTTGTTGATGACACCCGGAATGGCCCCTCCCCCGGTCCAGGTAAACTTAGATCCTTGCTGCCAACTACCGATTACGCTGATCCTCCAATCCCCTAGAATCGGAACAGGTCCAACGCGAGGACCAAAATCTGAGGGAACCAGAAAATCCACATTAAGACGTGCAAATGGCCTGGGAACAGGCCTCGAGGATGCACGGCGTCGTTCGCCATCACTTTCTGAAAATTCACGCTGCGCAGTTGGGTTTTGAAAGTTCTGGCGGAGACCAAAATAACCTGACGTGAATACCATATAAGTGTAATTAACAAATCCCTGGATCCAACGCCCTTTATTACGAGATAATGTTACCTCAAACCCTCGAATGTCTTCAAATGAATTAGGCTCATTAACCGTATAGTTTACCTGGCCATCACGGCTGATATACTGTGTGAGATAAGGCTGGAGAGACACATCCTTATAGTATCCAGCCATTCGAATCAAGAGTTGATCAAACAGAGATTGTTCATAGCCGAGCTCGTATGCAACTGTCTTCGGTAGCGGATTATTCGGATTTGCTACTCTGCTGATTTGTCCGGTTTCCGTGAACTCGCGTAGCAGAAATAAATTATTTGGATCCGGGAGAGAGCGGAAATGCCCGTAATTGAAATAAAGCTTGCTATACTCGGTAATCGGAAATGAAACTCCCATCCGAGGGCTCAACGAAAAGACCTGGCGGGTAGGATCCTGCGTCAAGAGTGTGTCTATGACGGGTGCCAATCTTGCACTGAAGGCGGGGCTGAACGCGTCAAAACTATACCAATCTCCACCGGCATTAAAGTAGTCTAACCGGAGTCCCAAATTCGCAATCATCCCAGAGAATTCCAGTTTGCTTTGCGCGTACGCAGCCCCTCGAACCGGGGCACGATCCCATTGGGAATGCGAATTGCTACTCGGCAAAAACTCGTCAAAGCGTCCGTAATTCACTCTGGAATCTGAAAGATTGTACTCAAGTCCCGTCTTAATCTGTAGGAATCGATTCAATTGACTGGTGAGATCCGCTTTGATATTATAGGCTGTTACCAAACTGCTGTCACGAGCATTACTCATGCCCACACCCGTGCGCATGCCATCCACCCCAAATGTTGGCTTAGGTTGAAACCCGTATGGGGCTTCATCAAATCCGACACCACCAAAGGTCACAACCGGAGTCTCGTCACGTAACCGTCCCGGATTTGTGTCGTAGTTGGAACGAAAAGCGTTCAGACGTACTTCATAAAATGTGCTGGAGTTAAGAGAATGCGTCAGCTTTATTCCACCCATAAAATTATTGACTTCCGCAGGTGTCCAATAATCCGTGGAGAAAATTCTTGAATCAATAAAACTGACACGGCTGAGTTGACCAGCAATACTAAACGCAGAGCGAAAAATTCCAGGCTGCCCAACACGACTCAGAGATGTGCCCGTAATACGTCCTCTTAACCCCTCCAATGTAAGCTTCATTCCAGGTTGAAGATCGGCCGTCACCTTCAAATGCCCCGACCATTCCCGATAGCGATCCGAGTTTAATGGAATCAAGTACATGTTTTGATCAGCCCGAACTGAGGCGTAAAATCGAAGCGCACCCAAATACTGACTGACGAAAGGAACTGGCCCACCAAAACCCACATCAACGTTGTAGTCTGGACGGACCACCTCCATGGGCTTGCGATGTTGCCAGAGGAAAGCCTGCTGGAGCGCTTCTGGAGTCATATCATTTGAGGGATCATCGTCCTTGAGTCGCTCTTCGGAAATTGCAATCCATCCCTCAAATCGGGGGTATTGTGCCTGGGTAAATTCATCCCAACCCCCGGCTTCGGTCCCCGTAAATGCTACATCGGAATCTATGAATGGACGAATCCAGTAAGCATTCGGGTCATCCGCGCGAGATCCGAAATGCTTTTGGGCAGGAGCACTATAGCGGAGGATCGCACTACCAGTATATTGATTGCGTCCTCCTTCCTTGGTCACAACATTAACAACTCCCGAACGAACATTCCCATACTCTGCATTGAACCCGCCTGTTTGAACCTGTACTTCCTCCACAGAGGACAGGCTAATGCTAGTGTAAGGTGCATTATTCCGCTCGTCCCTAAGGGTAAGACCATTGACCATGAATGAGAGCTCATCTGAGCCGCTGCCGCGAACAGAAAGCCCCTGAATCCCGGCCTGCAGACCAACAACACTGTTGATGCTGGATACAGGAAGCGCCTCTATTTCATCGGAGGTAACATTTAGTTGGCTGTTGGATACGTCTGCCTGAACGACCGGTAATTCTGCCGTAACGATCAGCTCTTCAAGCCCCACAGCATCCTCCGTAAGCTCAAAGTCTACGGTCGTGGTTTGATCTATATTAACTCGAACTCCCTCAACAATTTGAGTGGTAAAACCAATGAATGAAGCGCGCAGAGTGTATGTGCCGGGAGATACGTTCAGGATGGTATAGTACCCGTCCAAATCTGAGATTGCTCCCTGTAAAGTAGCAGGGATGAAGAGGTTGACACCGGGAAGCCCCGCACCAGAATCATCGGTTACCCGGCCAGCGATTTTGCCGGACTGGGCAAACACACTGCCGGCGAAGAAAACGGCCGATAAGGCCAATGCATACAGAACTCGCATCTACCGCAGTTCAGACCTGAGTGTAAAAACACGAAACCCCGTCGCCGCTCTACTAGCTAGAACCTACCAGGTTTCTAGCAATGTTATGTTACAGCTGCTTAATTGGCCCCAGAAGGCCGACGTAACGGGGATTTCTTATATAAGATAACCACTCAAAATTGTTTTATTGCTGTTTCTTTCTGATTCACACAAAATTCACACTCGGTTGACCACCGCTATTTGATGAAGAAAGATTTTCGAACTGCGGAAATGGTTACATCGGTCGCTACGACCTCTATCCCACCAACCCCCGTTTACCGGCAACCTGGAGCAGTTTATTTACCCCCAAGGCCCAATGCAATATACCTCTGAAATCACATCCCAGGAAAGGCGATAATATTGGAGCCTGTTAAAGCGGCGAACGGTTACTCTCGGAACTCTTGGCTCATGTCTGAACTGGAACCCTACTCAACCCTGCGCCAACACGTGAGGTTATCGAACTCTCCAACAATCGATTATTCACCTTCATATGACTGTACCTGATAGAACATGGTAATGTCGCATTTACAGATCTGGAAGTCGCCCAGATGCCGCCGGCACCAAGTGCAGGAGGTTTCCTGCATATTGATGACAACTACGGTCTGGACGAAGCCATTCGCAATGAAATTGCAAAAGTGATTCCCTAACTGAAATTTGTTGAACTTCCCTTTGCCAAACCTTGACCCCCAGCGTTTCATTTGTCGCCACCATATCCCAAGTTATCCTTCGTAGTCACTCTAGAGTCCGTCTATTCTCTTCTGGGTTTTGCGGAACTGCTGATCACTATAAATCCACTGGAATTTGTATAGATGGGGGAGCAAGAGTGCCTAGTTCGGGAATAAACTTCAGCGTGATGAACTCTCCGGGTGAAGCAGATAACTGAGCCATGACACGGCTCCGGGTATAGACCAGAAGATCCGTTTGTCCTAGATTCTGACCATTTTCCCCAAGAATTACTACCTGACCTGCAAAAGGAATCGCCGGAGTCTCAATCAATAATGTAATATTCACCCCACCCCCCGGCATATTTGAAATTGATTCCAGTACTGCTCTCAACGTTTGGGAGATGTTGGTTTCGGGGATATAAATACCCGGAATCCGTGTGGAAACGATTGCCGTGCGATTGTTCGGTCGTGGCGAAGGTAGCTGATCCTGCCTCGCAAACTGGCGGGGAGTCGCCGAAACTTCAAAAAACATCGAATAGGCCAACTTATCCAATTGTGGTGGACCTGCACCCTCCATCACATATCGTACCTCTTTGCTCTCGCCTGGCATTAGATAGAGCACACTGGGATAAAGCTGTACAATACTTGAGAGATCTCCAAAGCGAGATGTATCAGGCTGATCAACCATATCCGTCAGTGCAGGGCGCTCCCCTGCCTGCATCGCCTGCGATTCGAGATATCCAAAGGACGTTGTCACCGTCACCTCAAGTGGGATTATTGAGGGATTTGTCACCCGAAAAACACCTGCCGTCTGATTCGGGTTCAGAACAGCTTTCAACGGGTAGACTCGTATGCTCTGGTCGAATTCCAAGGATGCCGGAGGATCAATATCAGGCCCAAAACGAGCACTCCTAGGGCCTAAGTTTAATACACGGCGCGCACGCTCTAAGATTAGGGAAACGGGTACCGTATGAGTTACATCAACTCCATTTGCCGAGAGCATCACCGATATTTCGCCCGCGTATGTGCCAGGGTGCTCTGCTTCATCCAAGTTTACCTCTCCTCCGAACAGAAGCTGGCGACAGTCACCATTATCCATCACCATAGTGAGAGAAGTAGCCTCCTGTGTCTCGGCCGCCAAAGTGGCACACGATTCCGTGTACGACCATGATGGATACAACGTGAGGGATCCAGACTCCCCTTCGAACCGGTTCCCTTCTTCATACCGGAGTATAGTTGGTTTAAAGAGTTCAACATTTAGCACTAGACTGTCTCTGGCGATCAGCACTAGGCGGCCGGCATGTTTGGTCCCACCGTGAGAGACCCCATCAATTTCAGTGCTTGCCGGATCAAGGCGAGCCACACCTGTAGAGCCGAACGTTCCAAAATTCAGAGCCACGGGATTCACATCTAACTGATATACAGGAAATGCCTCGGGATCCATAACCGTCACTCTCACAGATGCTGTTACCGGGTCGGAGTTAGGGGCACTGACGATTACCTCATAGTCATAGTGTTCGGATGCAGCTCGTTGCTCCTGAGGTACATCAAACAAGGGAGTGCCCGTGTCTGCATCTGACAATCTTGTATCTGGATCCCAGAGCCATGCATATTCAAGATCAAGATCCCTGTCGTTCGACGCCTCACACATGATTCTGCGCGGCGGATCTCCAATCTCAACAGTGACTTCGTTTTCGCAGTTAAGGGACAGAATGGGCTTTTTCAGTACGGTAATTGTAACCTGCACCGGATCTGAGTCACGATAATATGGAGCGCGGACACCAAGTTCATACTCAAAGGTCTGATCTTGCGTCACCGACTCCGGCACTGCGAATATGGGGCCGCGCATGCTGTTTGGATTGACGGAGAGTAGGTCTGAGGGTCCAGAGATTAGCTGTAAATCCCATATTAGACCTGTGTCAATCTGCAGCCCTTCAATCATACAGTCCAGCTCTAGATCACCAGATCCTTCATAAACAATGACTGGAGTTGTACAACTTAAGGCGAGCGTTCCCAGAATTCGTTCCACTGTCACTATGAGTTCCTCCGGTGTTGTGGGGGCATCTGCATTGGGAGCCGTTACCGATACTTCGTATCTATAGTCAACACTCAGTTCGGTCTGGTCATCTGGCACATCGAACATCGGAGTGCCCGATGACAAATCACCTAATAGGCGATCCATCGGATCCCATACCCACGTATAATCACGGTCAACCCCCTCGTCATTTGTCGCCATGCATGACAACTGAATTGGTGGATCTCCCACATAGGCGAGGACATTTTCGCACGCTATGGATATATCAGGCCTTTCCAGCACATTGATTTGAATCTTAACTTGATTGGAACTTCCTAACTGAGCACTGGTGGCACCTATCAGATATATATGAATCTCATCACTTTCAACAGATTCCGGTGTAAGATAGACTATCTCTAATGGAGTTAGAGATACAATGTCAAGAAGACCAAACAACCTATCTGAATCTTCTCCTTCTGCCTGCACAGTCCACGTATAATTATCCGTTTCCTGACCACCGATAATCGTGCAGTTAATAGGTATGGCATCCCCACCCTCATATACTTCGTAGCTTTCCGGACCGCAGTCAATGGTAAAATCCATAGGTGAGCTTACTTCTTGATCACTAACGTCAATCACTGAGATTTCCAACTGCCGCTCGGTCAGCCGTTTCGCACTGGTTTCCACCACACGTACAATTATTGCGATTGTCGTATCTCCCCACACTTCTGGTGCCACAAATGAGGGAACATGGTCGTACAGGCCTGACGGCAACCCGTCAATGTATGATTGGGGAATAATCTGGAACTGAAGCGGACCCTGAACCTGTACCTGGCATGGGAACCTTACGAATTCACCCTCTTGCACATTTAAGTCTTTGCATTCCAAATCCGGTCTCTCATTCGTGATGTGCAACTCCACATCCTGAGTCGCAGTAATTCCCGTCTGCAGATCAAGCGCAATCAGTTTCATCCTGCGAAGATCTGCTGATTGTGTTATGTCGGGAACTTGTATTGTGTATTCAAACCGCCCTCCTTCTAGAACAACACTGTGGTGATATGGTGGCCAATCAAACTCAGCTGTGTACTGCAGAAGTCCATTTGTAATTCCCTGACCAAAACATGTGATCGGAACTTCCGATCCGCCACTTGCAGTAATGGACAGGGGACAATGAAAATCAGGCGCCTCTTGCTCGTTGATCCCCATATCTCCAAACGATTCTCCCGATAGTATTGAGATGGGCGTATCCCTTTCATCAGTCACAGTTACGGTATGTGCAAATTCTGGATCCAACCCAGGATCAAATTCGCCGCAGCTGTCTTGTTTGTCTCCCCTATCGAATTGAATACCTGCCCCGAGTTTACAATCTTGGGGCGCCGGGCTCGGATGTACAAGAACTTGTACGGTCATTCTAGCGATCTCCTCCCCTGCCGCGTCGCTCTGGAGGCGTTGATAGATAAACTGCCGTGCTCCGAGTATTTCGGTGGGCGCACTGAATCGTGGCGCGGCAATCGTCAAATCATCCAGATATGAGAGTGCCCCCGTGTCTATACTGGTCCACTGAAAACCTCCACCTGCGAGATCGACACGCGGTGCGCAGTCAAGCACCAAGGTTTCACCGCTTGAGAGGCTTAGTGCAGGGCAAGAGTGTGCGAACTTTTCTCTTTCGAAGAGTGGAGAATCCTGACCGACGGTAATTCCCGGGGTTAAAATGCCAATCACTGTGGCAAACAGCAGGCATGATGTACGTAAAGAGTCGGTCATATTTGCATACAACACTATCAGAAGATGTGAGAACAATTGCTTACTGGCACATGAGATACTGGAATCACCATTGGAGAGATGCGCGAGCACTGATCCCATAGGTAAGTGGTTGTCTATACGTCGTACTCTCCCGAGCAGTAGTTATGACCGAGAGCACAAGGCCATTTGTCATGCTGATGTTGTATCCGACACGATAGTCCCGACCCTGGGAATGTAGCGTAGTTCCCAGCGATGGTCGCACCAAGCTTTTTTCACTGGATCTTGTTCCGTAACCGAGTTCAATATCCATTCTGCCTGCTCCGGATTCTCGTGCAAGGCTAGTAAGCGCATAATGGCTCCAAAAGTCTCTCCTAGTTGCCTGTCCCCAGATGGGGCGTACCTGGGCGCTAGGACCGAGGCCTTCCGGGTTTCCGTACTGGATACTTGCCGAGGCTCCCCACTGCTGAAAACCGTCTGACGTATGCATGATCATCCTACGAATACTTACTTCTCCCCGCAACCAATTTTTTGGGTGTGCTAGTCGGGCACCGCCTCCCAATTCAAGCCCCAATCCTGTCTCCGCGTCTCCTGCATCGTGACGGATGGCCGCCTCCAGATATGGTCGTGCCCATTGGTGTATTGACACGCTCCCCGTCACACTTGCTCGCAGGCGTTGGACGTTAATTGTGCTGAATCTTGCAGGATTCGCAGAGGCCGTAAATGCATCGGCTGCATAATTGAGATGTACTCTGCTTCCGCTGACTAGTGTCCCCGTCGCCCCGAGGGCAACAAGGCCTGATGTGAGAGTGGTCTCCTGCGATTCTGCCTTAGCATTGCCACGCCCGAGACCAGCCAACAGCCATACTCGTACCGTTGGCAGTTGATAACTGAGATAGGGATATACTCCCGTGAGTGCTGACGAGGCCTCTCCCGATTCATCGTAGGCTTCGTAGGAACCATTTCCTATGCTATGGGATGTAAGCAGGCCCGTCAACAACCGGTTCGTCCACTGGTAATCTGTGCCCACGGCCATGGTGGTTACGTTTGAGCGGATGGATAAAGCCCCTTCTCGTCCAAGTACGCGGGTAAATGTACCCCGCCCCCAAACACTCCACCCTCCCTGTGTAGCCTGAGCACCGCAACCCGACAATAACTCCCCCGCCGATGGTCTCCAGTTCGGGTAGCCGTAACGTAGAAACGAAAGGTTGGGGAGTCGGCATTCGGGGACTCTCTGGTAGCGATCCACGATTGCCTCCACGACGTGAGACGCCGTAGTGCGCAGCATTCTCGAAACGTAAGCATTCAGTGCGCCTTCTTCCACCGTAGTTTCCTCTGCGATCGTGGCTTCGACCCTTGTAGAAGATAGCTTTGCGTTCAATACTTGCGCAAGAATCAGTGAAAAAGTTTCTGACCGCCAGTCCTGATCATCTTGAAGAATTTCGACACGGATTTCTTTCTTTACTTCGCCCGGAGCGAAGGTCAGGGTGCCAGCAGTATGCGCGTAGTCTGTGCCGGCCTCTGCGGTGCCATCTTCCGTCTCATAGTTTACGATTACTGGAACTGCGGAAGGTGTAGAGAGCGTCATCGCAAAGACTGCAACACCTGCAGATTCCAGCACACTGATATCGGGAATGAGCAGCTGCGGGGTCCCCTCATTCTCTACAATGGTACCCGTGGCAAGGCCTTGGTCGATCACCGCATTTCGAGGATTTGAAAGCGTGACCTCGAACGTCTCGTCTCCCTCAACTAATTGATCGTCAATCACCTCCACCAGAACCTTGCCTTCTGTACTTCCACGCTCGAAGATCAACAGCCCGGTTGTTGCTGTATAGTCTGAGGAAGAGGTGGCCGTTCTGTCGGAGGAAGAGAAGCGTACGGTCACTACATTTTGCAAACTTGGCCGGTTTAGTCGTGCCGCCAACTCCAAGGAGCCTGCATCTTCCCGAGCACGCCCATCATATATGCTGACCGAGATTGGTGGCTCATCATCCTCAATCGTGCCAACGCCCTCATTATCGGCGATCACGGCCCCTACCACCCCACTCAGGCGCACTAAGAACGTCTCATCTGGTTCATCCACGTTGTTATCTACGAGAGGCACCCGAATAGTTCGAGTTAGGTTTGCGTCATTCGCCGAAAAGGTCAACGTACCTTCTACCGGGGTATAGTCCAGCGCAGCCAACGCAGTGCCATCCTCCGTTGAGTAGTTCACGGTAATCTCGGTGGTGCTCGTGTTACTTAGTGATACCGTGAATACAGCCTCCCCACTTGATTCTTTGGCACGTACATCGTTAATACTCAGGGATGCTTCGTCATCGTCTATGATCGTGACGGTGCTTGTGCTAAGGCCTAGATCTGCATTCTCTACATTTGTCAGCGCAATTGTGAATGTTTCATTCGGCTCCTGAATTTCGTCATCTACGATCTCTATATCAATTGATTGGTCCCTAGTACCTGGGGGAAACCGTAAGGAGCCTACCGTTTGTACGCTATAATCCTGCCCCGGCAACGCAGAGCCTTGGGTCACACTGAACGTGACGAGCACCGTCCCTGAAGCGGGCGCCCCGTCCAGGGTTACTCTGAAACTCCTTACACCTTCTCCTTCGCTCACCTCTTGTGTCGCACTTTCAAGATTCACGTTCGCGGGTACGTCATCATCCAAGATCACTCCTGCGGCACTCTCTGCCACCAACCTCGCATTCTCGGGTTCACTTAACACAAGCATGAACGATTCCTCCTGCTCGGAATCGAAATCGTCGATGATCTCAACATCAACCGTCTTAGTCGTCTCTCCTATGCCAAACTCCAACACATCACTACGTTCGCGATAATCCAGCGATGCCACCGCACTGCCATCCATGGTTTCGTATCGCACGCGGGTAACCTGTGCGGGGTTCGGGGTCTCCAGCGTTACCGTAAAAGTCAAGGGACCTTCATTTTCCCTGACCGATTCTCCTGTCACACGAAGCTGGAAGCTTTCATCATCGTCAATATTGACCTGGACACTGCCTTCTTTGCCGTTGTATCCGCCACCGCTCGCCGTCAGCGTCAATTCCTCCGTCTCATCCTCATCATCGGGATCATCTTTCGCATTGACAGTCACTGTATCTGCATCATTCCAGTTCTCTGTTGTGAACATTAACTCTGCTGGATCCCACCCTAGATCGGTGTTTGAGTGGCCACTGATATCCACCGTTACCCCTTCTAGAGGTTCATGGGATAGTTTGACGGTGAATATTTCGCCCCCCTCGTCTCCCTCTTCCAGATTGATTGTTCCGGGATCGATGATCAGCCTGGGAGGATCAGAATTCTCTATGTAGACTTGTAGATCACTTTCAATCCCGTCATATCCGCCCCCGCTCGCAACGAATTGTAATGTCTCCTCATGCTCATCAAACACATCCTCGTCCTCTTTTGCTGTGATGGATATTTCCTGATGAACGTTTCCGGCTGTAAACGTAAGTGATTCCCCATCAAGTATCAGTTCGGAATCATCGGGATTCACGGGGGAAATCCTCACTAGGTCCACGGTCACTGGAGCCAGAGGAAAATGAGACAGCTCTACCGGGACTGATTCGGTGGTGCCCTCAACGATCGTAATCTCGGTCGGAACCACCAGGCTGAGATCATCATCCAGAACTGACACGATCACACTTCCTTCCACACCATCATATCCTCCGTTATCTGCCACTAGTGTCAATGTCTTTACCTCACCAGTTTGGCTATCCTCATCGTGGTCCGCGAATACGGTTACCAGCTGTTCAGAATCCCACTCATCCTGCGGGAAGTTCAACTCCGCCGGATCCAGTGTTAGTTCGGGATCAAACCCGGTATTAACGGTCACATCACCCAGGGGCCTCTCAGAGAGAGTTACCGAAAATGCTGCTTCTTCGCCTTCATTTACGAAAACCGTATCCGGGAAGATGATCAGACTGAGGGTTTCGTCATCTAGGATCGTCACGGCAACGCTATCTTCTACGCCATCGTATCCGGGACCGAACGCTGTTAGGTCCAATTTCTCGAGATCGTCAAACGCATCCTCATCGTCATCCGCGGTTACGGTTACCGTCTGGGGAATCTCCGAATCGTCCGCTGTGAACGTCAGCGCCGTCGGTTCTACATCCAACTCGGCTCCGGCTCGAGGAGTAATGTCCACTGTCACAGGAGATGACGGGGGAGTAAATAGGTTCACCGTGAAGGTGTCACTTCCTTCTTCGGGTATTTCCAGCGCCGTTGGACTAATTATCAATGACGCGGTATCATCATCCTCGATGGTTACCGGAACGTTGCCACTCACTCCATCATATCCACCTCCACTTGCTATCAGCGTTAGCGCTTCCTCATCGTCTTCGGCATCGTCGTCATGCTCGGCCGTTATGTTAACATTCTGGGCGGTACGCCAGTTGTCGATTGTGAACGTCAAGATATTCTGGTCCAGAGTTAAATCGGAACCGGACTCTCCACTAATGTCTACCGTCACTTCCTCTTGGGGCTCTTCGGACAGCGCCACGGTGAACGATTCGCCTCCGCCTTCGGGCAGGGTAATCGTGGGTGGCTCGATAACCAGTTCGGGGTCGTCAACGTCTATGATGTTCACCGTGACGAGCGCCGTTTTCCCGTCATAGGCCCCATCCGCTGTCAGCGTCAGCGTCTCCGTTTCATCCAGTGCGTTATCATCAGCCAATGCGGTTACGGTCACCGCCTGGGGGGTATTCGCGGCATCAAACGTAAGCTCTGTGCCAGACAATTCTAAATTACTAGTGGTTTCGGTGGCGATGCTTACCGTCACCGTAGACGAGGGAGTGTGGGACAGAGAGACCTCAAAAAGAGCGCCTGTCGGGTCATCTTCGGTCACCGTAATATCGGGTGGAATAGCCCTCAGTTCGACATCATCATCCGTAATCGTGACCGTAACGGTCGCCGTCATGCCATCGTACGCTCCACCTCCCACCGTGAGTGTTAACGTCTCCATCTCTCCTGTCTCTTCATCGTCGTCCGGGATCGCAGTTACGGTCACGGCCTGACTCTCCGTATTTTGGTTGAACGTCAATTGCGGCGGGAATTCCAACTCGGATGGACCTCTTGACGATACAATGTCCACCGTCACGTCCCCTGTAGTACTAGAAGGCAGGTTTACTGTGAACTCATCACTTTCACCCTCGACAATCGTAATCTCAGATGGAACAACCGTCAGTCCGAAATCATCATCTATGACTGTTACGGTCACAGTTCCTTCCACACTATCGTATCCTCCGTTTTCCGCCTCCAGCGTCACTGTTTTAACCTCCTCAACTTGGTCATCCTCATCATGGTCTGCGAATACAGTTACCTCCTGTGGAGAATCCCATTCATCCTGCGGGAAATTAAACTCCTCGGGAGTCACTGTTAATTCGTCATCAGACCCAGTATGAACGGTTACATTCCCCACGGGCCTCTCGGATAGATGTACCGAAAATATTTCTTCTCCGCCCTCGTTTACGGTAATCATATCTGGATCAATTACCAGACTGAGGGTTTCGTTGTCTAAGATGGTCACATCAACGCTATCTACTACGCCATCGTATCCACGACCGAACGCTGTTAGGTCCAGTTTCTCGTAATCGTCGAACGCATCCTCATCGTGGTTCGCGGTTACCGTTACCGTCTTGGGAGTGTTCGAATCCCCGGCTGTAAACGTCAGCACCGACGGATTTACACTCAACTCAGCGCCAGCTCGAGGAGTAATGTTCACCCTCACCGAAGATGAAGAGGGACGTGACAGGTTCACCGTAAAGGTTCTGCTTTCTTCTTCGGGTATTTCCAGTTCCGTTGGCTCAATAACCAATGACGCTGTATCATCATCCTCGATTGTTACTGCGACGTTGTCTCTCACACCATTATATCCGCCGCCACTTGCTCTCAGTGTTAGTGTCACCCTATCGTCCTCAACATCGTCATCGTGCCCGGCCGTTACTTTCACATACTGTTTGGTATTCCAGTTGCCGGTTGTGAACGTCAAGCTAGCCTGGTCCAGCGTCAAATCGGAACCAGACACTCCGCTTATGTCTACCGTCACATCCGCCAGGGGCCGTTCGGACAGACGTACGCTGAAGGTTTCTCCTACGTCGTCGCCTTCGGTCACCGTAATTGCGGTTGGCTCAACGTCCAGTTCGGGATCCTGAGCATCTATGATGGTCACCCTGACACTCGCTGTTTTCCTGGCAAAGCTATCATCTGCTCTCAGCGTTATAGTCTCCGTTTCATCCAGCGAGTTGGTATCAGCCATTGGAGTTACGGTCACCGTCTGGGGCGTATTCGCAGCATCAAACGTGAGCTCTGTGTCAGACAATCCTAAACTGCTATTGGTTCTGGTGGCGATGCTTACCGTCACCGATGACGCAGGGGTGTGGGACAAAGAGACATCAAACGTATCTTCCGGGCCTCCTTCATTCAACGTAAGTGCCTTTGGATTAACTACCAATTCGAGATCATCATCCGTGATCGTGACCGTAACGGTCGCCGTCATGCCCTCATAGCCTCCGCCACTCGCCGTGAGTGTTAGTGTCTCCACCTCCCCGGTCTCGTCATCGGTGTCCTGGGCTGCCCTCACGGTCACAGTCTTGCTTTTCGTGTTTGGGGCGAAACTCAAAGGCTCCGTAGGCAATTCCAGCTCGGAACTGCTTCCCTCTGACGATACAATGTCCACCGTTACCTCCTCGGAAAGGCGATGAGACAGGCTAACTGTGAATGTTTTACTTCCACCCTCGACTACCGTAATATCTGATGGAGCAGCGCTCAGATTGAGATCATCATCCTTGATCGTGACCATGACTGTTGCATCTACCACACCAGTAAAGTCGTCGCCACTCGCCACGAGCGTTAACGTCTCCATTTCGTTCGTCAAGTCATCTGTATCCTCCTTGGCTGTTACTTTCACCTCCTGACTATTTGCATTTGTGAACAGCAACTGTGTCTTATTCAGGTTCAAATCGGAGCCAGACTCTTTGCTGATGTCCACCGTGACACTGTTCCGAGGCGATTGGTCCAGACGAACGCTGAAGGTTTCTCCAACTTGGTCACCCTCGGTCACCTCAATTTCAGTCGGCTCCACGAGTAGTTTGATTTCCTCATCATCATCAATCTTCAACCATATTTCAAGTGCTGTCGTGTACTGCAAACTAATGCCACTGGGAGTACAAATTTCGTTCGGGTCATCCAGTCCGGCAATTAGGCCGAGTGAAACCGTTTCATCCAGGGCATCAGAATCATCCCCTACGGTTAGGGTTACTGTTTCGCTGTCGTTTACGTTTGCTAACTGAAAACAACGCGCTTGCCCCGCCCCTAGATAAGGAACGAAATCATCCCCAAGGCGGACTGTCACAGGCGATCCATACGCTTGGAGTTGCCTAAAGGTGAATGTTACTGATTCACCTTCCGTTACGGTATGCGGCCGGTTTGCGCTAGTAGAGGGAGAAATACTTGCGTAGACGTTCTCATCATCTTGAATTATCACCGTTATAGACTTCCCTGAAATGATATCAGGAGCTGTACCACTCCCCGAGAATGTTAGCTTAATTTCCTCATCAAAAAAATCGGAATCATCCACTGTTGTTAGTTCCACCGGCTGGTCATCGTCCCAGTTGCTGTTTGTAAACGTCAGCTCAGTCTTATTTAGCCGCAACTTGGTTCCAGCGTGCCCGCTGATTGTCACCCTGACATCGTTTACGGGCTGAGCAGAAAGCTTCACATTTATTTCGGTAGCAAAACCACTACCCTCTAACATGTGAAGCAATTCCACGTTTGGATCAAGCACTATTTCAACATCGTTAAGACGCGCTATGCCCGTTTCCGCTACTTGGGACGGTAATCCAATACCCAGAGAAGAAAATGACAGCGAGATCTGGCTGTCAGTGGTGTCACCATTCAAGGGAACCGACGAGTCAACTGACGGACCCTTATCCATATGTATGTGCTCGAGAGTGATTGGGATCACTGATAGGGTTGCCTCTTCACGACCGCTTGTCACTGTGTGAATATCATGGGGAAACGGTCCTGAGTCCTGTGAAGGATTGTGAGTCATGAAAAAACCGGGGATGCAGCGATCCACGTCGACGGCTGGGCAGTGATGTAGGGCTTCGGGACGTATTACACTCTCATTCGTCATAGGCAGATTCGCCGGGGCTCCTACCGGGTTAACTGGAATATCACTATCACGAATGATGCCCCCTTCCACCGATTCTGACTTATGTTGCAGTGCCTCACTGCCATATGGAATAGGTCCTTGTACAGCTTTTTCATTTCGAACAATTCTTGTGCCCTTCACGGCTTCCCAGGCGTTCAGTTCGACTCTAGAACGCGTAGACGAGTAGGAAAATTGGGACGCTTTCGGGTCGTCAGATCTTCTAGTCCCAGGCCTTTCTGAATTCAAAAGAGGATCTTCTAGTCCACTGCGAATCAGCACGAGTTGCGCGGTTCGATCATCACCCAATCGCTGCGCAGCATTCGTTCCTACGCTTGCCACGGCTCTGCCATTACCATTTCTTTCGGGACACGGAGAGAATATCTCACAGCGTGCGTGAGTCGTTACTCCAGTAGATGTCTTGTCATTTCGCGCAGCTGTAATCCTGTGAGCGACACGTAACCGCGGCGGTATCTCGCCCTCACTTGCGATGAATGGGGGCTGCGTGTGTGTATGGATTGCTTCGTACAGCGCACTATTGCGGCGAATGAACATATCTGGAGTGGTCGTACCATCAGACGAGACATCCGCGTACGCTGGGTATTGATGATTGGGAGCAAGGGAAGAAACGGCGGGAACACCCCAAGCGCAGCCTGTGAGCAGACTGACTAGCGACAAAGGTAATATGTACGTGCGCCCAAACCTAAACCTTATCATAGCATGTCTGACGCTACCCGCCAACGTAATTTCGTACCCCCGATCCGTCTAGGGTTTATTATTTTCCGTTGTTGGTCAAAATTTTAACCTAGACCAGAACTATATCTATGACATCGCAATCATTAAATATCATTTTGTGGAAAGAGAATACCTGGCCGGCAGAAAAATTTCACGCAGCCTACCGTGGCAAGGTACAAATTCTCGTAATCTGTTGTGGACTATTCTCGCTGCGGCCGCCACCCCGGCTTTTTCGGGGTAAAAGCTGACCAAATCTCCCCTGGTCATGCAATGGGCTGACCTGATTCACCGCTGCCTACGAATCGACAAGAGAATGCCTCCACTGCAGCCTCAACGTGGCGGGCTTCGTCTGTACCTTCTTGGAATTCCGCACACCAACCCCACGGCTACCGTCATTCAGATTATCCAAACGCGAAATTCAGGTGCCGGGCGGTTCAATAGGCCGGACCACCCAATAGAACTAATCCACGATGGACACCACCGCACCGTAAATCAGGTGGCACAAAGAATGTCTATGGAGCCAACCCGCATGGCTTAGCTGTTGTCTTCATAAGATACAGGCCGCTTTTCAGCCAGTGCATAGGCAAATGCAACCGTCCACTCCTTAAGTAAGCTGTACTTGCTTCGGACAAAGCTTTGGAGGAAGATATTCAGTGGCCAAAGAATCAGTCGTACAACGAGTGCGAGCATGGTCGAAACTACCGCAATCCCAAGACCTACCAAGTCAGATGCTTCGTGACGGTCGCCCGACATGAACAGGACGAAGATCCCCAACAGGGTCCCGAGCAGCCCTAGGCTGAGCGCGATGTATACAGCCGCACTGATGTGCCTGTCTGTTTCCTTGTATCTATCGTGGTCAGACTCAATGTAACGCATGGCATAGTCAATCATGGATTTTGCTGATCCACTTCGCCCATATTCTTCCAATATTCTATGCCCTGAATGTCGATAGGGACTGTCTTGTCTTGCCTGATCGAGGGCGGATGCAAATTCTTTAGCTGTAATGTTCGCAGGATCGAGTTGTAGCATTTCATCGGAACCACGCCACTGCATGAAATATCTTACATAAGCGGATGTGAGCAAGAAAAGGCCAACCAGAAAAAGAAGGCCAAGGGGCCATTCAAACCCCTGGGCGTAGCTGATCATATCCCAGAGTGACGTAGGGATAAATCCCCCTCCGACGGTTCCTCCAGCATCCTGCGCTTCTTGGATCGGAAACGAGTTCATCGTTGTTGCAATCGGAACTGCGGATTGAAAAAAATCGGCGCCTGTCTTGAAAAACTCAGCAAAGTAAAGGAGGGACATGAGAAAATTAATTTGGTTGAATTTGGACGTATTGGATGCTCTCTGACACCACGGTCAGGTCCTGCGTGAACAATTGAAGGTCTTCCTGTCCAGACAGATCAATTACCTCAATCCTGTAGGCCCCGGGACTGAGAAGAGACGTGAATCTGCCCTGTTGTGATACTGCTGCTCTGGACATCTCTTCCTGTTCTTGGTAAAAAACGACTACGGCTAAGCTAGGGGAGGAAAGTGGAAGATTCTGGATCGTCCCCTCAATAATCGTGTCCTCGTAAATCGGGATGTCGATATACTTGGTTTCACCTGGATCTGACAAAAAACTGAACCTACTCCCGGTAGACAAGAATAGCCTTGGTTCCTTGATTGAATTAGGATCAATGGACACCTCGTATTGGGAACTGGGGACTAGAAAGTCAGCTTTTACATTCCCATCCTCGGTATATGCAACGCGTGCTTTTGCTACATCAATGCTTAGCCCTGAATATGGCTGCTCACCTTCATCCCATCGTCCATCCCGATCAGAATCCAGAAAGGCTCGAAAGATCACACTGCTAAATGCGTGCGCCTTTCGTGAGAAACGAACTTCACGGCCCAACTCAACAGATCCATACATGCTTTGCCTGTGATAAGGATTAACTGGATCCAGTGAGGAATAGCTGTTGAAGCTCATCCAGGGAGCATCCAAACGAAGATTGATAGAAGCAGACACATTAGAGGCCGAGAAATCGTAGCCAAATCGCATCCCCAATGAAACACCTCGATACGAAGAGTACACGGTGACCCCGGCAAAATCAATGGACTCATAACGTCCTCCATCTCCCTGGAAACCGACGCGTCCGTATATTCGGCCAATCGACTGGTATCGTGTCAGCGTGCTTTTCCAATGTGCAGAGAGACGAGAACTGCCGGTAAATGAAGATCTGGTTGACGATGTGCCTCCTGTAAAGAGCAGATTCATCCGATTGGAAAGTCGCATCATTCCGGATGCATTCAGATTCACGGATTCATTTCCTGCAAATGATTCTACGGCACTGCCATTCAGAAAAATGCTACCGAATTGAAGTCCAGTGCCAATTTGTCCCTGGAGCCTTCTGCGATAAAACGAAAACCCTGGCCTGTCTGCTAGTTCGGCTTCTCCACGCACGCGCAATTTTCCTCGAATCATACTCAGGGAGACACGTCCAGAAGTCTCAGGATAGGAGATTTCCCCGCTGACATTCAAAAACCCCCACAGGTTTGTTGACATACCCAGGATACCACTGTACAATGAGTCCACGAGAACAAACCCTCCCGATGCAGTGAAGCGTTTTGAGATTCCGTAGCGCATTCTTCCATGTGCAAGAGTGGAGAGATCACCGGGATCTCGGCCTCCCCGTAGATCCCAATACGCTACCCCTGGAGGCGCAAGATCTTCTGGAATGAATAGGTAACGGGTCTCTATTGTGGGAGCACCGCCACCCAATGGAGAAATCTCAATCTGTGCCTGTGATGTACCGTATTGTGCGGGGACGCGCAGAACGTATCTTCCTCTACCATCTGCTTGAACACGATCAACGACCACGCCATCAACCGAAGCGGAGACTATCGCATTCGGCTCAGTTACCCCCTTGATTTCCGATTCATGTTGCATGTTCCGGGTAGACAGAGGCAAATTACTCAGCCTGAATCCATCAAACTGTTTCCGAATGGGCCACACGTACAAGTAGTTACGTCCAGCTTCAAACCTCCTGAGTACAGGGAAATTGGGGAAATCCAGCAAGTAGTTTGCGGAGCGGATCTTCCACTGAACTTCTTCTAATGTTGCATCGCTTCGGAGTGTACCGTTAGCATAGATTCGCCCCCCAAGTGCACTGGCTTGGATTTGCCCATGGCCGTTATAGGTCACTTCATTTTCAGGTCGCTGGTACCGAGACATTCTGTATCCCAACTGCGTATGCCCGAGCAACTTGCGCTCACGTCCATACAATAACGGCCCGCCGTACTGAACCGGTGGAATTGAATGAAGTCGAAATGGAGAAGAATCCCTGGCAAAAGCCCAGCTTGAAAGTGTTACGGTGAGCGTTGCTTCGTCATATTCTATTGCACCAGGCGGCATTACGCTTTTTATGTTCGGCAGGGTGAGTAAAAAATCTGATCCACCGTGGATTGCCCCCCCTTCGGAGAATTCCATCTCGTATTCTACAATTCCGTCAACCGAGAACGTGGCAATTTCCCGCTCAAAATCAACCTCGTAGACCCCACCACCACCCTTGGAGCGCACAATTTCTCCGAATACCTCAGTCTGGAAATCCAGAACATCAAAGAAAGCCACCAGGTCCATATAGTACGCCTCCGTCATTTGATCCCATAGCGTCCGTACTGGCTGCATTGACGATCTCCATCCAGATGTACTGACTGCCCATGGCACTTCCTGCATTACACGTACTGGTCTGACGGGGTCAGGGATAACTCGCTGGGCGCGTACCTCTAGGGCAGAGACCAATAGCAGAGCGGAGATCAGAGCCCAAATACGCATCAATTGTCACCTCTCCATACCGAAAAACCCGTGAATCCAACCCAACGCGTCCGTTTTCTCTAACGGTTCTACAGCCTGTCTCGGGATGTCTGGCAATTTTCTCACCGCAGGTTGAGATTACGAGAGATGAATAATTAATCCTACCGTTGCATTCTGTGTATCAATTGGATAACGAACTGCGCAAATCCCTGTATCTCTGCAAGAATTTTGCAGCGGCCTCATTATTGCCAAGTCTGCGATGATGCTGCCCCATTTGCGTCAGATATGCCAGTTTATCCTCGTTCTCCATGGTGGCAAAAATGGCTTCCACTTGAGGTTCCAGTTCGAGTGCCTGCCTTGGGTTATACCGAGCCAGACGAAGCGCTTCAACAAACGCTTTTCCTGCCATACTACTTTTGATTTCACCAACCTGCATGAGATAGGTAAAAGCTAGAGCGGAGGCTCCTTGCTGCCGGTGAAATAGTGCGCGTTCAAATAAAAACGTGGCGTAAGCTTCGCGCAGATCTGTATTAAATTCGGGATACGGCAACGGCGACCTCGTCAGACTATGCATCGCCATCATAGAGCCGTCTTGCATGAAAAAGGACTCCGCGGCCCGAGCTTCCGACGCGCCTGAGCTGTCCTCAAGTGCACGCATGGTGTCATGCCAGAGACGGTTTAATGTGTCTAGCGCTGCATCCTGGTGTCCAATATCGTACGAGAGTATCGCATGGTTATATTTGGCCTCACGGATTGCACTTGGCCGTGATAATTCCGGCACCAACGCACCAATCTCCGTCCGGGCCCCTTGGGGGTCGTTCACAGCTGCAGACCTTAAGCTGTCGAAAACAAGTCTGCTTTCAAAATTGTCGTAATCCCACAAAGCCCAAGAAAACTCACCGAGAACAAATTCCTTCTCTTCCTCCGTGGCCGCGTAGGGCCACAAATCTACAAGGGAAAGACGAACCCCTTCTCCGTGTCGGCCATCTACGAAGGCTCGATAGGCTTGAACATTATATGTAAAGAATGTAGTGCTATCGACCGGGGGAGGAGTTAATTCGAAAGCATACTCGGAATCTTCAAGTACAACCTGGGCAGCTTGTCGCCAAATAAGACCCGACGCCACGGATTGACCGGTATTTTCAAATGCGATGGCCATTTCTGCCCACAGACCATGCTCATCTGCCCTCAGCTTTACTAATTCTCTGAGGATCTCTAGAGTTTCGCTCCATGCTTGTACATCCTGGAAATAGCTCGCACGTATCGTATAGACCTGTGCCAATTGATATTGGGCTTCCTCATACCATGGGTTTAGTGATACGGCCCGTTCGAACAACCGCTGAGCCTCATTCAATAGTGCGAGTGCTGTCGTACTGTCCATCGCAAGCTGCGCCCTTGCTGCATCTGCCAGCGCCTGCCGAGCCTCCTGATTGGCCAATTCAAATGCGACAGTATCAACATTGCCTTCCTCAATTGGAAACGAATCCGGCAACGATGAGGGGCCAATAATTTCGGCAAGAATTCCTTCAATGCGAATAAATAATTCTTGACCTTGCAGGTGATTTTCTCTTGCCAACTGCTCCACGTCAAAAGCGACAAAGGTACTGTCGAAGGCCTCGGAAACGCCTTGAACGATGAGGCTGTCCGTTCCTGGTAAGGGTGGTTCGACGATAGGCACTACGATTGAAACCGGTTCAGGGGAATCCACGACGATCGGGGTTGTTCGAGCACACCCAAAGAGCAACCCGCCAACTAGCAGGAGTATTAGTGATCTGTATAGTGGAGAAAACATATAGTTTGATCAAATAGTTGGCGGTGAATTGGTTAATTCTCAAGAGTCGACAACGACAAGGAAGACAGCGTTTCTGCCAACCTCCTGAACGATGCGATTAGCCTCCACCAGAATATTGGCGGGGGCCATCCGGTCTGCCGTAAATTCTATTGTGCGGTTTGGATTTGTGTCATAAACTAGATCATAAAGCTCCTGAGCAGATAAGCTGACGACGTTATTATCGCTACTGCCGTCTGCATACAAAAACGCCCCTGAATCATCTATGGCGATCTGTAGCGGCTTAAGCTGTATTTCGCTATCGTTTATCTCGGTGCTTGTAGGCGGCTCTACATCGAACGTGGGAATAACCGCAACCGCTACAAGGGCCGCAAGAAGGATCAGCACGATATCCACCAGCGATTCATCCATTTGAGTCCATGATCTTTTGTTGTTCGGTCCACCAGTCGACAAACAGTTTAAAAGCGCGTATAGCTTCTTCACTGCGCGCTGAGAGATCCTCCGATTCCACTACAATGACGCGTGATTCTTCATCGCTTCGTACCAATCCTTTTTCAAAGCGACCGGCTCGCTGCCGCCTTCCCGAATCCACGAAATAAAAGAGCACCTCGCCGTCAATGATTGCAATGTGGGTTTCCCCGCCATCTGGAGTATGCATCAACTGAAGCCCATAGGACGTGCCACTTGTATTGATCTGTGTTTTTGCAGTCAGATTTCCGGGTAAATACTGAAAGAGTGAGCGGATACCCGGATCTAACGGGCCTTGGTTGGCTAGAATCCAGTTGCGCAGCCTATCAGCTGACAGATCAAAATTTGGATCAGTCTCTTCGGGTGGGTCGTCTTCGTCTCTGGTTGACTGTAGCAGGTTTTCGCTATCTAAATTCGTTTCTCGAAGGTCTAGTCCCGTATCGCTCCTGCCGGCTCCAATGGAAAGGCCACTCCGAGAACCGAGCCGCTCTCGGCCTACGGCTCCGCGATCACTAAGGAGAGAGGGGCGCAGTTCACGGGAAGTTCTCCGACCGCTGTCATCCCGTTTTTCCAAGTCAGATGTAAGATCAAGTGACCGACCACCAAATGCTGTCTCAAGGTTCTCTGATTCCAGATCCAATTCTTTCTGACTTAGCGAAGCCAAGTCACTCCTTTCTTCCCTTGATAAGTCTGAGGCAGACACTTGTGTCTCTGAAAGCGAAAAAGCGTCAAACGCCTCCATCAGCTGTTCTAAATCCTCAAATTCAACATCTTGTGCTGGATCTGATGGTTCTTCAGTTTCGTCAATTTGCTCTGAATCGTCTTCAGATTCTCTAACCTCAAGGTTTGAAATAGATTCAAGAACTACACGCTCAAGCATGAGCTGTTCAACTGCCCGATAAGCATACTCCTGGCTTGGTATCGGAATAAAATTGAACGCCCCCAGAAACAGCAGTGTGATAAACAGAAAAACCGCTAACGATATGCGCCGGGAGTTCTTCTGCTCAAATTCGGAAGTCACAGTGGCCATGATGAATTCCTAGTCAGTTAACCGTGCAACGCCACTCAGAGCGTTTACATAAGTCAAGGAGTGACACCAGTTGTTGCACATTGGCTCGTCCGTATGGTGAAAGCACGAAAACTGGCTGAGAGGCCGACTCAGTCAGTGGCGAAATACATGATGTGAACTCTTCGACACCGGAGGCAAAGCAGATCACAACTTGTTCGCGCAGGTTGAGCACAAGAAAGTCCAAGTTCGCATTAAACTGCACTTCATAGGTTACTCCTGTCTGCGTTTGGTTCTGTTGCTCCTCCTCTTTATCACTGGGGAGGGCCACATTCTCTTTTTGCGAAGTATCTGATACGAGGAGAAATCTTACCAATAGAATGAACCCTAAATCAATAAACACCAATAAGTCTGATCGATCCCCTCGCATCCGAACCTATTCACAT
>VXLY01000092.1 GCA_009841335.1 Rhodothermaceae bacterium
CTCCCTGAGGATTCTTGATTACCGCATCCCGGCGCTCCCAATCGACTGAATCTAGTGCATTTTCACCCTGTGCAGAGAAAACACGTTTGATGGAAAGGCCATCCTTTGTAGACTCGGTAGGTGGTGTCGAGGAAATTTGATTGTCGGTCGTCGTCTTCATGGTGAGTCGGGGTACCAGTTCGGTTAAAGGCTCGGTGAGTCGTATCGGATGTCAATTTTAAATTGGGCTACACGCGCCAATTTATTAAAAAGATACTAATTAAATGTCATTAAAGCTATAATATGAGTGGCATATGTAAAATCTTTCTGATACGGCAATTTCCGGTCTCGTCCAGCTATTAATACACGATTTTGGTACAATATGACCATGCTTGAACGAGATTCAAGACGAATAAAGATGCAAATGCCATTATTGCAATGTTCATTCACAGGATCACACACTTATCCACGCGAAATCCCCATAATGTTTGTGGAAAGCCCGAACCTCGCTCTGAGTGTTCTAGTTAAAACTCGGGAGCGGTACCGGCGGGAGAAACCTAGATCTACGTGAGAATATCTTATTGTAACAAATGCGTGATTTTTATGAGCGGAGTGCATACCCAAAACCCTTGGACTTTGAGGTTATGCGTCCCGAATACGAAGAACATGATGATGGCACGGTCACGGCAACAATAACCGTAACGCCCTTTGAAGTGCAAGGCTCCAGTGTCACGGAACCCGGGGCGCGCCGGGCGGCCATCCATGAAGCACACAAAACCTACAAGACCTACCACCCCGGTTACGAAATTCCAAGCCCCTTTCCCGATGAGTTTGAAGATCGGGAAGAGTTTCAGTGGAAGCGCTTGAGTTCTATGGCTCGGGCCACACTCGGTGACTATGCGTTCACGGACCCCGACGGAGAGGAAGATTTTGCCACGATTGAGCAAATGCTGAGTTGGGATGTGCGCCCAGCCCCGTTAGACGACGAGTAGACGTGATTTTAGCGCCATCAGATGGGCTAATGCAGCCTGATGGTCTTCGGGGATATCCCCGCCCATGATCTCCTGCTTCAGCGCGTATGCGACGCGTCGCTCGTCCCCGCGCATTGGTAAAACCACCTCCTCGTAAAGTTTGGCCCGACGAAGCGCGTCGTCCTTGATCTCCGTCATCAGAGCAAACGCGGCAGCGTGTTCATTTGGAATCTTTCCGTCCAGAATAGCTTCGCGGACTGCATCCTTGATAATTCCAACAGCGACCCCGGCTTTGATACCTACAACTTCCATGATCTCCTGCCCGTCCAGCGGCGGCTGAAAATTCCGTAAATGATCTTTAGCTTCGACTTCTGCAAATTTTTTCTCCACCGAATCAAATGCCTGCAAGTAACGCTGCACACGATTCGGGTTGCGTGAAGTAATGTCTGCACGAACCAGCGTCATCAGGTCTTCAATATCATCCCCGGCATCAAACAGCAACCTTCGGATCGCAGAATCCGTCACTTCGTCATCCACAAGTGCTACAGGTCGATGATGAAGCGCTACTAATTTTCTGACATAGGTCATGCGCTCGTCCAACGGTAAACGCAGCTTCTTGAACAGCTTGGCGACCATCCGGGCACCGCGATCCTCATGACCGTGAAAGGTCCAGCCCGTGCCGGACACGAACCGTTTGGTTCGTGGCTTGGCAATGTCATGAAAGAGTGCAGCCCAACGCAACCAGTATTTGTCCGGGGAAGCCGTCGCAACCACATTGTCCACTACCTGTAGCGTGTGAAAGAAATTATCTTTGTGACGCTGCCCCGCCACGGTGTCCACGCCACGCAATGCACTGAGTTCAGGAATAATCTCGCGCAGAAGGCCCACCTCCTCCAGAATACGCAGTCCGATTGAAGGCTTCGGGCTTTCCACAATCTTGTGTAACTCATCCGTTATCCTTTCCTGACTCACAATACCGATACGTTGGGCTTCCTGCCGCATAGCCTTGCGAGTATTAATGCTGACACGGAAATTCAATTGAGCTGCAAACCGGGCTGCCCTGATCATACGTAAGGGATCATCTGCAAAGGTGGCCCCAGCCGGTCGAGGTGTGCGAATACGGCCTGCGTCTATATCTACAAGGCCACCGAAGGTATCTATTAACTCACCAAATGGCAGTTCCCCTGTAAGGCTGATCGCCAACGTGTTAATGGTAAAATCTCTACGGAGCAAATCATCCTGCAGTGTACCATCTTCTACAATTGGTTTACGAGAATCTGCTCTATAACTCTCACGCCGAGCAGCCACAAACTCCAGTACGGTGTCTCCTGATCGAACAGCAGCTGTTCCAAATTTCGGGTAAACATGGGCCATGGAACCATTTAGCCGCCTACTCACCGATTGAGCAAGCCGAATACCTTCACCGTGACCTAAGACCACAAAGTCCAAATCCACTGTTGGGCGTCCAAGAATTGCATCCCGGACGAATCCACCAACCGCATAAACGCTAAGCTTCAGGTCCTGAGCTTCTCGCTCCACAACTCTCAGCAACTCATACTGAGACCGCGTACGCAACAATTCATCCAGATTGTTCATGGTAACGCTGACTCTAACGCTCTGAGTCCAAAACGTCTCCACAGATTTATATTGCCTAAATCAGGAAAACCATTGAAGTGTGAAATGACAAGTAGCCGAATGGAATCTCTCGGTTCTCACTGAACCTCAGCCTAAGTTCGCCATAAAATTTGGCGAACCTAGGTCGAGACCGCTGGCTCAGTCCGCCTGAATGTGTGAAGTGGGTAGACCAGCCAGCATCTGGATATCCAAGGTGCCTGGTGCCACGCGACAAAGAGACCGAATCCAAGCACAAGAAAACGAACTCTGCCCAATCTCTACAACACTCGACCACAGTGGCTTGTTGACGCGCATGCCCGACTCGACAACTTCTTGGCTGCCGCCTGCAGCTGGCCCGCTGACATTACGGATGACACAACCCTACGCGAACCGCTCATTCGGAACCGTCGTTTATTCTCAAACGAAAAACCATGTCTCAGCGCGCGTAAACGAAGACCTTTCCGTTTGTAACAGACAACGTGATTATGACAATGACCAAAGCAGAACTACTTGAGTTAGTCGCGAACGGTGAGAGTTCGAATGTGGAATTCAAGCGAGATAATGTGCGTCCGGCATCCTTAGCTAAAGAAATGTCGGCCATGCTGAACTTTGAAGGAGGCCTCATTTTATTGGGAGTCGAAAATAACGGGAGAATTTCTGGGATGTCTAAGGACCGTCATACTGCAGAGGAGTTGGTCATGAACATTTCACGACAAAATATTCAACCTCCCGTCATACCCGGATTTTGGTCTGTCAGAATAGACGACAATCTTTCAGTCGGAGTCATCAAACTCAATCCAGATAGCCCATCCAAGCCTTACAAGGCGAAAAAAAGCAACTCTTGGATCACCTATATCCGCGCCGGCAGCACCTCCCGGGAAGCAACGCGTGAAGAAGAAGGCCGACTATACCAATCCGCTAGATTGGTTAACTATGAAACGAAGCTGGTCCCAGACATGGGCTTGGATGACTTAGATATGGACCGAATTGAGAATTACTTTCGTGTGATCCTTGAACGGCCAATTTCGCGCGATACAGAAATGCAAGAATGGCAAAAGATTTTACTTAATTCTGACTTGCTCGCAAAAATAGGTGACAAGACTTGCGCAACCGTTGCGGGGTTACTGCTTTTTGGCAAAAACCCAAACCGCCGATTACCTCAAGCAGGAGTGATGGCCGTAGCATTTCCTGGTTCTGAGAAAGATTACAACACCATAGACGAAGAGCGAATTTGTGGACCATTGGTGTCATTATTCTCTAAAAACCGCTCTATAACTGATAGCGGAGTAATTGACCGATCCGTAGACTTTGTAAAACGAAACATGGCCAGCATTGCTTGGCTTGAAGGTGGACGAAGGCATCTCAAAAAGGCATTCCCGGTTGATGCAGTCCGCGAAGCAATCGTAAATGCCGTGACTCACCGCGACTACGGACGCGAAGGCACCGATGTTGAACTGTCAATGTATGAGGACCGACTAGAGATTATCTCTCCGGGCCCCCTTCCAAACGGAGTGACCGTGGAAAAAATGAAAGAGGGCATTGTCAGGGTAACCCGCAATGGGCTCATCAAAGAGGTCCTCCGAAGCTATCGTTATGTGGATCATTACGGAATGGGAGTTCGGAATAGAATTTTTCAATCGATGCTGACACACAACGGTACGGTTCCAGATCTCATTGAAGAAGAAGACCGATTTAGGGTATGTCTATGGGCTCCATCCCTACAACCATGAGAGGCGATTAAGGTCATGGGGACTAAAATAAAAACCCGAACTGCCGGCCAGCCAAGAAACCGTTGTACCTAGGTGGCGTCCTTTTGTGAATTCATTTGTAGATCCAAGACTCCTCCCACCGACTTCCCCCTCTCTGCTCCGCCTCAATGAATTCAACTTTTCACAAAAGAACTTTAGGAAAGCTGCGACTGTAAACGTATTGTCTGCGGCTTTGAAATGTTTTGACGTTAGACGATGGGAATCCCCGCCAAGACTCCGGCCCGGCCTGGATCTGGCACTGACCTATTTAGTGGCCACGAGTGGCCGTGTAATGGTCTTAGACAACCCCGGCCCATCAAGCATTAACCGCAAAACGTAAACTCCTGGAGCCAACGCCAGACCCGGCATTGATATCTCGTGACTCCCCGCGCTGTAGGCCGCTTCATCCGCCTGATACACCTGACGTCCTAGCACGTCATAGAGCACGGCCACCGCCGTTACCGGTTCCGGTGTAGAAAACGATATATGCACAACCTCTGTAAACGGATTTGGGTATGTAGCAAGCAACTCGGGTTCGGCTGGTATCTCATCAGCTTCCCGCTGAGTGGTAGACACGAGGCGGAAGGTCATTCGGTTCAGATTGACCTCTCGATCTGCAAAACTTACCCGAAGGATACGCTGAGTGCCGGCCGTTAGCTCAGGCGTGCGTGTCTGTTTCGTAACCCACTGCTGCCAACCACCCGTATTGCCTATTTCCACCTCTCCGATACGATCTCCATCAAGAGAAAAGATGATGTCAGGACCAGTCCGATCCCCCCCGCTCTGGCTGGCGCCACGAACATCAATTTCGTAGACTCCATCATGCAAAATATCCACAGTGAACTCCAGCCATTCAAAACGCTCAGTGAACCCCACGTTGTAAGCAAATCCATTTGGATCCGTAGATGGCTCAATATCTACACCATCATTGCGGTAGTTGCGCCCACTGTTGCCTCCTCCAGGGTTTCCCGTAACCGCCCAGTGATCAGAATCTTGGTACGACACTCCCAGATTCCCAAGATCGTAGTCCGCAGCATTGATGATACCCGGAACCTCATGCTCTTTGAATGGCTTTTGTACCGTTCCATAATCAGGATCAAAAAGCGCAGCCAATAAGCCGCGATTAACGCGAGCGGAATCCAAATCCAGATATTTGGCCATCTCCATGAGCCCTCTGTAGGCAGCTTCACCAGAAGGCTCTGGGCCGTCACCGCGCCAGTATCTAATTACGGCCTCATAGCCGGGGGCAAACGGTGCACTGAGCGGGCTCGTCGTAGTTTCGATTTTTTTATGCGTCCACCAATTAATCCCAATACGATGCTCCTCTGTTAGCTTCGTGAGTGCAAAGAACCAGGAATTCGAGTTTTCACCCGTCTCGCCCAGATAGAGGGGGACCTGATCCTCTTCCCTCATACTCAGAATGTAGTTGATGGCGCCCTGATCGGGTCCCTTCCAGTAATGATGAAATGTGTAGACTATATTCTCTTTTTGCGTCGGAATACTGCGCAGATGTTCGTCAAATGACGTCGCCCACCAATTGCCTTCCAGGAAAAACAGGTGATTGGGAGAGATCGGTTGGACTGCGTTGATGATCCGGGCATACAGATCGGCCAAGCTTGAAGCGATTTCGTCGGGAACCGTTGGCTCGTTAATCAGATCGTACCCGATGATCAGGGGATCGTCATTGTAGCGTCTGGCAATTTCACGCCAGATTTTGATTGTCTGCGGCCAATACTTGTCTGGTTCAGTCCAAAGCCGCGCCTCACCATCACTGTCCGAAATCCCTCCTTCATTCTGGGCACCTGGCGCCGCGTGCATGTCAAGAATCACATATACTTCATGCCTTCGACACCACTCCAGAAACGTATCCAGTAGCTCAAAACCGTCCTCCTGCCATGCATCAAGATCAGGATCGTAAAACAATCGGTAATGAAAGGGCAGTCGTACATGATCGAACCCCCACTCCCTGATTTTGGCAATATCCTTCTCTTGCACGTACTTCTCCCTGAACAGCCGAAAGAATTCGTCCGTGCTCCGTTCACCAATGAGATCAATCATTTGGTTCCGTATTCCGGTGGGACCATCCGTTGGCTGGCTCCTTGTCGATATGTGGAGCATGTAGCCTTCCGGCAGTAGCCAGCCGCCAAGCCCCATACCCTTGATTACCACAGGCTGTCCGTTCACATCCAGAATCTCCGTTCTGTCAACGCTGAAATAACCGGCCGAAGGAAGATCTATCTTTTTCAGTTCAAAGCGGAATGTGCCTACCGGTGTAACAACCCCATTCACGAGGAAGGGCGCTTCTTCTATTCGTCTGATCTGCTCTCTCGGGCTGGTAGGTCGATTCGGTGATGTGTAGTCGGATCCACTGTCAGTTCCCGCATCGTAAACGAACAGATCTATTTCCAGCGTATCAATCCAGTTCATATCCTCATCCAGCATATTCAGACCGGACACGCCAACAAACCAGTCGGGACTTGGAGCAAGCATTGATGTAACCGTCACAGAGCTCCAGGGCGGACGGATCTCGAAAGTTGTTTTTCGAACACCTGGGGAATTGACCCCGGACGCGTCTATGATGTAGTCCGCATTTGATGCGCCTTTCGCCTGGTTGATTTCGCTGCGGAGCGCACCCTTGGCCCCAAGCTCAGCCATCTGTTTGATGCCCTCTGTCGCAACTTCCCCAGTACGCCAGAAGTGCACCGCATCATTGTGAGTCGTTCCAATTAACCCGGAAAAATGAGGATTGGGAGGAAAACCACTAGGATGTGTCGAGGCACTCCAGGTCGGAGTAAACGTGAGTTCATAGGTAGCCGTACCCTGTGCCATCACTACGGATGCGGCCAGAAGCGTGCAGGCAAAAAAGCAGGCCGAATACCTTTGAACTACGAGTAAGAATCTGACCATCGCACACAAGGTGTCTGTGGTTTGTTCTGCCCCCCGGTTAAATTTACGGGCCATACCCGTCAGTGGATACACAATCTGAAAGCAATAGTTCAAATGATCTGACGGGCAAAAAGCGTGCCCAACAATACGGGCACCTTGCAATTACATCTGAAAGTTAGCAATTGGCTACAACAGAAACGTCCCCGCTGACGGACACCATCTATTGTGGCTCAGGACCGATCAATCCAGTCAGGTATAGGAGTAACCGTTTCCTCTGGATCTGGGCCCGGATCGGACCACCCCATCTCGCCAACGGTCATTAACGGCCTAAGTGTCATATCATGCTCCACAAGAATTTGGCAAGCGAGCCTCACCTCCCCAAGCAAGTCGCGGTCTGCCAACTTTTCCTTCTCCGCTCTAGAAATGATCCCTGGCTCCCCCTCAGTAATCTCTACTCGACAAGTTGTACAGCGCGCATATCCACCACAACGGTGTCCAATATCAACTCCATGGGCTTCCAACGCATTAACCAACCGCTGTCCTTCTTCAATTTCATAAATTCCATACCCGGAGACCGTTATCTTTGGCATCAACTCTAAAAGTTTTGTGAACGAACCCGGCCCAAATATACCACTATCTCGGCGCATATCGAATTAACCATGAGGATGCATCGAAATATTTATTTTCTTGCTATCGGGGTTTTGACCCTAAGTGCCTGCCAGTCGGCCAGAGAAACCGTCCAAGATGGTCCGCGAGGCTGGGGCTATGTCAGCCCAAGACGAGTCCCCCCTGCTGTAGAACGCCCACGTACGACTGTCGATTCCCCCATCATAGCTAACCCGACTGCACTTGAGCGTATTGATTCGCTGATTGTGGATTTCATTGATGCGCAAGCCTTTCCCGGTGCAGTAGTGTCCGTGGGGCAAGGGGCACATGTGGTCAAAATGACTGAGTATGGCACATATACGTACGCCGGTCAACGCCGCATGGAACTGGAATCACTCTTTGATCTTGCGTCGCTGACCAAGGTTGTTGCTACAACAACAGCGGCCATGATCCTCTATGAGCAGGGGCGGCTGGATATAGAGGCACCTGTATTTCATTACTTGGAGGCATATAACACGGCTGAGAGGCGTCCCATTACCGTTCGCCATCTTTTGACGCATTCGAGCGGGCTGCCTGCATGGCGTCCATTCTATCTAGATGGTATTGTGAGTCGCGAAGAAGTACTGGATTCCATACTCACGACTGCACTTCTTTCAGAACCGGGAGAAGAGTACGTCTACAGCGACTTTGGAATGATTTCACTTGCATTGGCCATTGAATCAATCACAAAAGAACCATTTGATCAATGGTGTAGCCGGCATATTTTCGAACCGCTCGGTATGAAATCCACAGGGTTTCGAATTACGGGCATACCGGATCCGACCGTCGTACCTACCGAACTGGATGACTATTTTCGTAATCGCTTGATACAGGGGGAGGTTCACGACGAAACCGCCTGGACGCTTGGAGGAGTCGCCGGTCATGCCGGACTTTTTTCTACAGTGTTGGATCTCTCACGGTTTGCCCAGATGATGGCACAAAGAGGAATTATTGCTGGAAAAGAGTTTCTACAAGCTCAAACAATTGATCTCTTCACAAGCGTAGTTGATACTTCTTTCAGTACACGTGCGCTGGGATGGGACACGCGAAACCTGGATGATGCTCCGTCTTCAGCCGGCCAGTACTTTGGTTCACGAAGTTATGGTCACACTGGTTTTACCGGAACTTCCCTGTGGATTGATCCTGATTCAGGCGTTTGGGTGATTCTGCTCACCAATCGTGTTTATCCGACAAGGGATGAATACGAACGGTTCAGAGGCATTCGAGGATCCGTTGCCGATGCGGTCTACGAGGCATTTTTCTGGCCGGTGCCCTAATAGGATCGGAACAATCATCGTGTTTGAGCTTTTCCGGCGTTTGTTACAATCCATTTTAATCTGTATGCCAACTTACGACTATAGGCGGGCTGATGGAACCGTCTTCGAGATCTTCCAGCCAATCACCGCAGACCGGCTAACGCACTGCCCGGAAACCGGTCAGCCGGTGCAACGACTCATTAGTGGAGGAACCGGGTTTATTCTCAAAGGCAGTGGTTTTTATCAGACAGATTATGCTGCTGAGCCTGCTGCGAAGGAATCTCCTAAGAGTGAAAAGAAGGAGCCCCAGACTACGACAAACGGAACGCCGGATACCAAAGAAGTATCGGTCGCAGAAAAGAATAAAGATTGACCCCCAATAATATCGTAGTTGATTCACCCCGTTGCATCAGTTGCCGCCTACACCCACAGCGGCAGTATACGTAAACCTCCAGCCCAGCCACGACTGCCCCTCCCGTACGGACAAGGCATTACGGCGTGTTTGGTAAGGAGGGAGACGGTCCCGAAGAGCTTTGCTAAGATATGCTCAAGATTGCTGTGGAAAATCGGTTCATTTTCATATGCCTCAGTTCTGTCCTTCTGCATGACAAGCTGGAACAGTCCAGTAAGGCATATGTAGCAGGAGGGCCGCTCCACGGGCGCATCATTCCTAAATGGCTTTTATAAACCCGCTCATTTTATTCGGATTACTAGCGGCAGCCATACCCCTACTCGTATATCTCTTTAATTTTCGGCGGCCGCAACGGTTGGATTACAGTTCGCTTGCTCTCCTGCACGCACTGCAGCGTACAACCCTGCAGAGGATCCGTATCCGCAACTGGCTGCTGCTACTTCTTAGAACATTGGCATTGTGCGTCCTGGTTATGGCATTTGCCCGTCCAACCCTGACTGACTCCGCTGGAAGCCGATTTTTCGGGCGCTCCAGCATGTCTGCGGTGCTTGCTCTGGACGCATCGCTTTCAATGATGCAGCGTGATTCTGACGGAACCCGGTTGGAGCAGGCTAAGTCTGCTGCGCAAGCTATCATTGAATCGGCGGAACCGGGAGACGAGCTGTTCATCTTGAGCGAAAAAGCACAGCACCTGGAAACACCGGATGTTCTCCTGAACCGGGCCCCAACCCCGGCCACGCAGACTGCGTCGTCAATTATTCGCAGCGCTGGCACACTGCTTGCTCAGGAGGCCTCCCACCTCAATAAGATTGTCTACTATCTGGGAGATCTGCAAGAGTCGACACTGCTTGATTCGGTACAAATCCCCCTGGACCAGGGGGTTCGTGTAATGCTCGTTCCTGTGGGCACAATCGAAACGCGGCCCAATGTAGGTGTTGCCGACGTGCAAGTAACCAGTCGGATTGTGGACCCAGGTACTCCAACCACAATAGAAGCTACGGTTGTCAACCATGGCACTTCCTCTATTGAAGACTATGCTGTAAGCCTGTACTTTGGGGATGAACGTGTCGCACAAACCAGCATTGCCCTCGCGCCGGAAGTGCCTGTTCGGGTGACACTCCGCGGTGCACCAACAATGCGTGGATGGCTTGCAGGTTACGTGACGACGGAAGACGATGGATTTGAAGAGGATAATCAAAGATATTTTACGCTTAACGTGCCCGCACGTAGAGATATTCTCTTGGTGCACGGCACTGAAGCTCTGACAGATCATGTAGAGTTGGCTCTTTCCCTTCGAAGCGAGTCGGAAGCTTTGAGTACGACCAAAATTCCGCAGCGCGCACTCGCCGCCACCTTGCTCAGTAATTATTCAACAATTTTTCTGATCAGCCCGGATGAACTCAGCACAGGTGAAGTGGCAAAGCTTAAGCAATACATTGAGAATGGGGGCGGGTTGTTGATTTTTCCCGCTGCAGAACCGACATCAACCAACGCACTCCTGGAGACCGTTGGCGCCGGCCGAGTAAGCATCCAGGAGTCGGAAACCTCCATAGATGATGCAGATTTTGAGCATCCATTATTTGAAGGAGTGTTTACAGCTTCGGAGCGCGCACAAAGACTCGAGGCAGTGACGGTCCATCGATCCGCACGCTATGTACCCGGTACCGCGGGGGCTGAACAGACTTTAATTACACTCCTGGATGGCGCGCCCCTCTTGCAGGAAATCCAGTATGGCAGTGGTCGAGTATTTTTTATGGCGGTGGCGCCGGATTTGGTCTGGAGTGATTTGCCTGTTCGCGGTTTATTTATTCCGCTGATGTATCGGGCAGCGCATTATCTTTCAGCTGGTGGATCGGTGCAAGGCGAACAGCTATTGACCGGCCACCAGACGTCTGTAAGGATTCCCGCTGTACAGGGCAATATTACGGTTATTACCCCAGATGGAACAGAACTCATGCCACCTCAACGTCAGGTGTTTGGTGCTAGTCTTTTGGACCTTGAAATAGATTCACCAGGTGTGGCTGAAGTATTGACCGCGGATGTTTCCGTGCGACTCTTAAGCGTTGGACTGGATCCCTTGGAATCACGTCTTGTGTATTTGGAACCGGAAGTGGCCAGTGAGGCACTCGCAGAAGCTTTGGATGCGCCGGTGGAGGTATTGAATGCGGCGTCCCGAGAGGGAGTTTCGACTGCGGTGAACCGTGCGAGGACCGGCTTGGAGCTTTGGCGGCATTTTCTTGTACTTGGACTCATCCTTTTAGCAGCCGAGATGATGCTTGCTTCACGCTGGCGAAATCGTTAGCGTATGGGACGCAAATTGCATATCACTGGCGAGCCACAAGAGGAGACCGCGCTGCTTGTGGGTGTTGCGAAAAGGCGGGATGGCGCGCAGGATTCATTGGACGAGCTAGCCCAACTGGCAGAAACTGCCGGAGCAACCGTACTCGGGCGTGTAATTCAGGTCCTGCAGAAACCGAACCCGGCAACCTACCTCAGATCTGGAAAGGTCAGCGAGATTGCCGAGATTGTGCAGGAAAAGAAAATCAACACAGTTCTGTTTGATGATGATCTAAGCCCCAATCAGGTTCGTAATCTGGAGAAGGCTCTCGGTTGCAAACTCATCGATCGATCCCAACTGATTCTGGATATTTTCGCAAACCGGGCGAAGACGGCCGTCGCGAAAACCCAAGTTGAATTAGCCCAACTTGACTACCTGCGCACACGGCTGACAAGGCAATGGACGCACCTGTCACGGCAGCAGGGCGGTATTGGTACGCGTGGCCCTGGGGAAACGCAGATTGAGACGGACCGCAGACTGATTGGTCGGCGAATAGCTACGCTTCGAGACCGCCTGGAACGAATAGACCAACAGCGCATGACACAAAGGCGGCGCAGGGAAAAACACCATCGGGTCGCACTTGTGGGTTACACGAATGCGGGCAAGTCCACACTAATGAATGCAATGTCCCGGAGCGGGGTGCTTGCGGAGGACAGGCTCTTTGCAACGCTGGATGCAACCACACGCAAATGTGTGCTCTCGAGCACTACCACTGTGCTACTCTCCGACACGGTCGGCTTCATCCGGAAACTGCCGCATAAGTTGATTGAAAGCTTTAAGAGTACCCTTGATGAAGTGCGACAAAGTGATATTCTGATTCATATTGTCAGTGCTGCACATCCCCGTTTTGAAGATCAGATGATGGTTGTGCGCCAGACGCTCAAGGAAATAGGCGCATTGGAAATCCCCACGCTGCTGGTCTTTAACAAAATAGACGCCCTTGAAGCGCCAGAGTTGGCACTGGCGGCACTGAAACGCGATTATCCTGAGGCCGTAGCCATCGCTGCCTTGCGCGGAATTGGCCTGAACACATTAACCGCCCGGCTTGAGATGATGTTGAGGGGAACCCAGATTGAGGGAGAGGCTCTCATTCCTGTTACTGATGGCCGCACACTGGCAGGCGTTCAACGCTTGGGTAAAGTGATTGGCGAAGAGCTGGTTCAGGCTACCAACAACGGGCAACCTGCACAGGAGGCGCTGCATGTACATTACCGCATTGCAAGTGACCGGTCCGATGAACTTGCGCACCTGCTAGCACCACACAAAGGGTTACGCCGGGTATCCTCAGACAAGGCATCCCCAAGCCGGCATCAATCGTGAGCATTGTGCCAGTAGACTCGTGCATTTTAACGGATCGTGGCATAACCGTAACAGAAGAATCCGTGAACAGAATCAGGGCAAATGGGTTGACTAGTTTGGGTGCCGATGCTACGTGCTGTAGGACCCTATCATCCCAATCCGCAGGTGGTTACTTCGTGGTTTTCAAGTGTAGAGGCAGTCTTGTTCTAACAGAGTCCCGTGGGTCTGCAAAGGCTTTGATGACGGATTTTTCATTTTACCAACGACATCTCTCCGACGGTATTCAGGACCCCAGATTCAGGTTCAGTTACTTTACGTTATTCAGGACGATCAGGGCATTGTAGGGCCAGCGCGAGCACCCATCAGATAATGGAAGTTCATCTATGAATCAGCCAGAGTACAGAGCCGAGGATATTCAGGTCCTCGATGGTCTAGAGGCGGTACGTAAGCGCCCCGCAATGTATATCGGGGACGTAAATGTACGCGGCCTTCATCACCTCGTCTACGAAGTCGTAGATAACGCGGTTGATGAAGCATTGGCCGGTCACTGTGACCGCATTCAAGTTTATGTCAGGGAGGACGGGGCCGTTGAAGTCAGCGACAATGGACGGGGTATACCTATTGATATACACCCCGAACAGCAGCGGTCGGCCCTGGAGGTCGTTATGACCGTTTTGCATGCCGGCGGCAAATTCGACGATAAGACCTATAAGGTGTCCGGGGGACTCCACGGTGTTGGACTTTCCTGCGTGAATGCATTGTCCAGCCGACTGGAAGCAAGAGTGTACCGGGAGGGTTACCTATGGAAACAGGTCTACGAATGTGGTGTGCCCCAATGTGATCTGACACGGGTGCGCCCTATGGAGAAAGGGGAGACCACCGGCACGAAAATAAGGTTCTGGCCAGATACGACCATCTTTACTGATTGCCGCTTCCATTTCGGCACGATCAGCAAACGCCTCCGCGAACTGGCCTATCTGAATGCAGGAGTGCAAATTGAACTGGAGGATCTCCGGGAGGATAGCCGGGAACGCGAAGAGTATTGCTTCCGGGGTGGATTGCGTGAATTTGTTGAATATCTGGATGCGTCGCGCACTCCCATTCATGATCAGATCATCAGTTTCGGGGATGATGAGAAAACCGTTGAGGTCGCCATGCGATACAATTCGGGATACTCCACGAATGTATTCTCATTCGTGAACAACATCCACACGCATGAAGGCGGAACGCATATTGCCGGATTCAGGCAGGCGTTGACCCGTACGCTCAGGAGCAAAGCCGAGCAAAACAATCTTTTCAGGAATTTCAAGGGCGAATTGACGGGTGACGATTTTCGGGAAGGACTTACTGCGGTACTTTCTGTAAAAGTGGGAGATCCCCAGTTTGAAGGACAGACAAAAACCAAACTTGGTAACTCAGAGGTTCAGGGACAAGTACACAGCATCGTTGCCGAACGGCTTGGCCATTGGCTGGAAGACAACCCGAAGCAGTTGAAAAACATTGTGGCCAAGGTGATTCTAGCAGCCACTGCCCGGCAGGCTGCCCGCCAGGCGCGAGAGCTTGTGCAGCGCAAGAACACATTTTCTTCTGGAGGATTGCCGGGAAAGCTGGCCGATTGCGCTTCACGTGATCCAGAGATCTGCGAACTTTATCTGGTGGAGGGAGATTCGGCAGGTGGTTCCGCCAAGCAGGCACGGGATCGGCATTTCCAGGCGATCCTGCCACTGCGTGGCAAGATTCTCAATGTGGAGAAAGCACGGCTAGACAGAGTGCTGGAAAATGAAGAAATCAGAAACATCATTACTGCACTCGGGACCGGACTGGCCACGACCGAAGATGACTTCAACTCAGATAAGCTCCGCTATCACAAGATTTTGCTGATGACGGATGCGGATGTTGACGGGGCCCATATTCGAACGCTTCTGCTAACTTTCTTTTATCGCCACTTACGTCCACTTATTGAACGGGGTCGACTCTTTATCGCGCTGCCTCCTCTGTACAAGGCAAAGCAGGGTAAACGCGAACAGTATTGCTGGTCGGATGAAGCATTGCGCTTGACTACCGAGCAATTTCAGTCCAACGGTAAGGGCAAGATCGTGATACAGCGCTATAAGGGCCTAGGGGAAATGAATCCCAATCAGCTCTGGGATACTACGATGGACCCCGAAACACGTCAGTTGAAACGCGTTACAATAGATGATGCACTCGCAGCTGATCAAATCTTTTCAACCTTGATGGGGGACCAAGTGGAACCACGTCGCCGATTTATTGAGCGCAATGCACGCTACGCTACACTTGACGTGTAGAAGCTGATGCTTCCGGTCGTTGGCATTATTGTCCCAGTCTTTGAGGAAGCTGGAACGATCAGCGCGCTCGCTGACGAGATACGTGAGGTTTGTGACGAAGCCGAATTAACCTTCCAGGTCTGGTTTGTGGATGACGGCTCTTCGGATAACTCCTGGACTGAGATCGAACGCCAATGTGCAGCTGACAAGCGTTTTAACGGTATTCGATTCCGTCGTAACTACGGGAAGAGCGCAGCTCTGGCAGCGGGGTTTGAGCACGCAAACGCCAGCATCGTGATTACCATGGATGGGGATTTACAGGATGACCCCCACGAGATACCGCAGCTTGTGCATGCCATAAACCAGGGGCTGGATCTAGTGAGCGGCTGGAAAAAGTCACGGAATGACCCCCTGAGCAAAACGCTGCCCAGTCGCTTCTTTAACTTGGTCACCCGCATCGTGTCCGGTATTCCGCTGCACGATTTCAATTGTGGACTCAAGGCGTACAGGCTTGAGGTGGTAAAGTCGATCAAGGTCTACGGCGAGATGCATCGATACATACCCCTTCTAGCCAAGTGGGAAGGGTTTTACCGCATTGGGGAGCTTCAGGTGAGGCACCGGCCACGCCAACATGGGCGTTCAAAGTTCGGACTCGAACGATACATCCGAGGGTGCCTGGACCTGGTGACGGTTAGTTTTCTGACCCGTTTCGGTGCGCGCCCCATGCATTTCTTTGGTTCAATGGGGCTGCTGGCGTTTCTGGGTGGTTTTATAATCAGTTTATGGATCACCATCGACAAACTTGTTTACGACAACCCCGTGGGAGACCGACCCGCACTCCTTCTGGGCGCACTGCTCATTATTGTCGGCGTACAGGCTATGTGTACGGGTTTCCTCGGCGACCTCATACTTCGCGGCCGCATGGAGGAGCGGCAACCTTATGTAATCGCCGAGCTACGACAAAAGGTGGCGGAATCTCCAGACGAGACTGAACAACTGTAGCCTAGCCTGCTGGGTATGGAGCAGGCTGACAGACGTTGACAGCTGCCTCACGTGTTGACCCAAGATCCTGATCTTGAACCTTTTCGACTTTTGACGCATCATTGACTTCGCCATCTCCATTTGCCCCAGGGGATGGCAACCTAAAATCTAATGACTCACAGACGGTCTCCTCATGCCGGAGCCGAGATGGCAGCAAATGGCCTCAAGTATTTCCGAGTTTTGCCCCCGCCCGCCAAGTCGCATAGGTAAAACGCCTACGCGCCACCGGCACCCCGATTGCCTTGTGCTAAATTGCCCCCGTAACGTACGGCTACTGATACGGGATGACGTGCGTTACTTGGCCTAACCGCTTACGCCCTCCTCCGGCCTTACTCGCTTGAAGAATGACCATTTGTAGGGTTTATGCTCTTTTGGCATTGCTACACTTACTCCTGCTGTAAAAAGGCCAAAAAACCTCATATAATCTCCCCAGGCTCTGTATATATCAGAGCTAGACTCAGAGCTAGACCAGACCAATCCAACTATAAAAAGGCCAAATCCAACCGATATCCCCACGGCCCATGCCACGCTAAAGCGCTCGGGCTTCTTCTCCAGAAATAGATACAGGGATACCGCCAAGATTATCGTAACCAGTGCGCCCCAGAGCAAGTTCGATGCACTGTACGCATCATCAAGGGACCGCCAGTACCCAGAAAAACTTAATAAAGGAAACACCACAGACGGAACCAGGCTTCGAAGTTTCTCATTCATCTTTTCCCGAAAATTCAACGGCTGAGAGTTTTCCTCTTCAAACTTCGCCAAACACCGATCACCCGCACTTACATCAACGCCCTGCTCCGGCCTTACTCGCTTGAAGAATGACCATTTGTAGGGTTTATGCTCTTTTGGCATTGCTACACTTACTCCTGCTGTAAAAAGGCCAAAAAACCTCATATAATCTCCCCAGGCTCTGTATATATCAGAGCTAGACTCAGAGCTAGACCAGACCAATCCAACTATAAAAAGGCCAAATCCAACCGATATCCCTACGACCCATGCTCTGCTAAAGCGCTCGGGCTTGTTCTCCAGAAATAGATAAAGGGATACCGTTAAAACTATCGTTACCAGTGCGCCCCAGAGCAAGTTCGATGCACTGTACGCATCATCTAGGGACCGCCAGTACCCTGAAAAACTTAATAAAGGAATCACCAAAGAAGGAATCAGGTTTCGAAGTTTCTCATTCATTTATTCGCACCAATTCAGGGTCCGACGGTTTTTCCAATTCACACCATTCCAGGTACCGTTCACACGCACTATTAGCTCTGTTCATCCTCCTAAAGTACTGCCGTAGATGCGTCTCCAGACAGCCCCCTGAATTCCCAGGCCGAGCAAAACGTCCATTTAGTTTGACATCCTTAATATAGATAGCCCCAATGCCTTCCGCAATACACTCTGCCGTCTCTATCCCCAAGTCTTCATTAGCCGATTCGTCGGCATTATTAAAACCCATCTGGCAAATGTCTTCGCATGAATCATGCGTCTTTCCCACCAATATTGGATTTTTATTGAACACTGATTTTAAGTTCGCTAGAGTATAGCCATTATTCTGCTGACTCCAGAAATCGTGCATATCGATTAACCAAAACTGGTTGCTCTCGGGAAAGCCTTTTCCGCCGGAACCTATGATTCAGCTTATAGGGCAAAACCTTCGCGACAGATGTCAAAACACCATCTCGGAGACTTTGCACGCACTTCGCCCGCGAACAATCCAAAGCCAAAGTGAAACGACCCGAAAGGATTATCCAGGAAGTGAAAACCACGGAGTGAAGGGTTAGGATAATTCAACAACTCCAAATCCGCATCCTCCTCTTCTGCGGAGAATCAGATCTCTACTAACAACATTCGTGGTAGAACGAAATTATCAACTTGGATTCGGGTTAATCCAACAATCCTATCCTATGCTCCGAAAAGCTGATTTTGGGCTCATAAACGTGGCGGCGGGGTTCCCACTTCAACCCATAGCTGGATCTCTACCAAACCAGTTATTCTGATAATTACTGCTTCTTCCGATACTTTGAATCGGTCTACCGTATCCTCGGGAACTGACGCGTTCTGCTCCGCCACTAACACTTGTACTTGTGGCGTTGCCGGAGCGCCAGATTGAGTTGCCAGATATACTTCAGTACGCCTTCGTTCATCTGACTCCGTCCAGACATGATTCATCGCATGTGCCGAATGTCTCTAATTGTGTAACTCCGACACGGACATCCCAGTCTTTGGCGATGCCTGTCGCCGTGAAGGACCTGCCCGCTTCCATTGCTGCATTCTGCACACTCTCCTTGGCGGATTCGATCATTTGGGGCAATTCAGGATTCGTGGAAAACGCACACTTGGAAGACGCTATGTAAATTAAAGCCAACTCTGCGCCGGCGACTGCTTTGTAGGTCGGCTCATAGTTATGTGGGCCCTCCTGCTGGACAGAGATTCCTTGAAGTCTGATATACCCGGAGAGTGCCAGTGTAAAGAGTAAGATGAACATCACGGCACAATCAATAACGGCCAGTTGATGCCTCTTCAAATAATCAATTTTTACACACCTGGACGGATTTCTGGCGGTAACTCGTAGACCAAGACCTGAGGGTAAGGCCAGTTGACCGCCGCATAGAGTCGTCCAGCAACGACTGCATACACTGGCGGCAGCTCATTTCCCACGTAACCGCCCGCTCCTGTCTCCAGATGCACCACATATGTGAGTATCTGCGCGTATTCTTTTCGCTCTTGGATACTCTCCGGCGTTCGGCGAAGGACCTGAACCAAAACATAGTCAGTTCCATCTATGACCGTCAAATGATGCATCACATCCGATACGCCCTCGTTACCGCTGTATGTGAGCATATGCGTACTCGCATCCTCCGTTATGCGCATCGGGTTGAAATCCGACAGACTTGAAGTCCATTTTATTTCCCCCTGCGACGAATATCCGCGCATTAAGGGTACGTACCGGAATGTGAACACAACATCGTCCGTACGTTGACTGCAGGTCAAGCTACCCCTAGACAAGTCTTCACGTGCCATGGCCCCACCAAACTGATACCCGCTACCAAAGGAATCCAAATATGCCCCGGTAGTATCCAAGGCATGCACGATGCCACCACGCTCTGATCCTGTCGCGTGAATATACATACGTGAAGCACTCAAACATAGATCAAGTGGGCTGTCCTGTAATGCCAATGTTGTACCCACATTGGCATTCTCACGAGAAAATGCCGTGATTCGTCGGATGCGATCTGCAACCAGCAGGCGGTTTGTTCCATCAATCTCCAAAGCCGATGGGGCACGAAATTCGCCTGGTCCTTCACCAGGCGCCCCGTGATGTCGCACAAATTCGCCGCTTGAATCAAAAACGCGAACCACATAATTTCGGTCATCCAAGACATAAAAATTGCCCTCTGTGTCAGCGGCAAGATCCTCAATCTGTCCGAACATCTCATGAACTTCTCCCTCGAGCACGCCGACGACGAGAACCTCTGCAGAACGTGAAAGCCTGTCAATCAACGGCTTCGCCCCTTGGTCAACCGGCCCAGCCTCGGAAATTACATGCGCTACTTGATCAGCATCAGGGATACTCTCGGCCGTGGGATGCCGGATAACTCCTCGGTCAACAACATCCTCACTTTCGTACGAGTCCATACAACCGCTGAATACTGCAGCTACAGCTACTAAGATTGCAGTGCTAGAGAATATTGACAGGATAAGACTCTTCATGGTGATGGTGTTTTGTTATTGGAGGACAACCAAAGCAATGCACGCCCCCAAGTCCCTTGCAAAATTCAATAATCCAAAACCGGGGCTCCCCCTCCACTTATGCAAATAAAAAGTGGCATACATTGAATCGTTTCATTTTTTTGTGGATCTACCCCTGCGCGACGACTCGTTCTTCCCTGGGGCCAATTGATTTGGTCGTTTGTACGGGTTGACGGCCACACTGAACTCGCCTGGTGAAAACTGTGAAGCCAGCGGACTATCACACCGCTAAAGACAGATCCTCTATCAAGATAGTAACGCTTCAAATTATTATTCCGTCAATTATGTTTGTTATATGTTATTTAATGGGAAATACTTGTAATATTGCTGCTAATTCATGCTGGGTTGCATTTTTGGGCCAGAGCATTGAAAAGCCACAATCACTGTATCGGCTGGCGCTCGGCTTTTTCATTGGACCTCATTTGTAAATTGCTCAAGCGACCATGCCGGCAAGTTGCGTTCCAGTGCTCATACGAGACGGTAACAGTCGTATAAATATCTCAAAACAATTTTAGCGAACTCCGTGATTGCTTTAATTGCAGTTTTCGCATAGCCCCAGTACATCTTCGCGGGTCTGCTCCTAACGAACGTACCGGAGAACCCCCAGTACATGTGACCGTTTTCACTGATGGCGCACAGATTGGCACAACAATCGCTCGGGACATCAAACTTGAGCTTGGATGTCCTCAACAAATTTTGGCCAATCAAGCCTCTGGTTACTGCAACAGTCCTTTTCTCCTCTTCTATGGTATGGTGTATGGGACACAATGATTATATCTAATGGAGTATGACCCGATCAAGGATAGACTTGGCAGTCTAATTGATTCGTATCCTAGATGTCTCCCGGTCCTTTTTGGAATTCTGGATCTATTATTTCTCCGAACATGGTATGTCCATCGTGTACTGCGAAAGTTGAAACTTGGCCCCGGCACAAAACTTCTAGATGCCGGCACAGGTTTCGGACAGTACGCCTGGCATATGCTGCGGAAGTATTCGGGGGTTTCAGTTACCGGGATAGATATTAAAACAGACTACCTCGAACGCGCAGACCGCTGTTTTAGTGCATTCGGTCTGTCTGATCGGGTTGAACTGCTTGTTGATGACGTGACGAATCCTCGAGTTGAGGGAGCTTTTGACTGCATCTTGGCAGTAGACATTCTTGAGCATATTGAGGCCGATGAGGTTGCTTTAGGCCACTTTTCACGGCGATTGGTTCCGGGAGGGCGTCTCATTATCAGTACTCCCAGCGACCTGGGCGGATCGGATGTCAAAGCCGATGGACAATCCAGTTTCATCGGTGAGCATGTACGAGACGGCTACAATCTCGGCGAATTGACTCAAAAACTTGAACATGCCGGGCTGAAATTAGAGGAATCACACTACAGCTACGGACCGATAGGATCGGCAGCCTGGCGTATGCTGATCAAGATACCCCTGTTGCTATTGGGCAGATCTATGCTATTGATGCCGTTGGTTGCGCTCTATTACATCCCTGTCTTGCCATTGGGACTGCTCATGAACTCAATGGATCTGTATCGAGACAATGACGCAGGAACGGGCCTGATTGTGGTTGCGCGGCGAGAAACTTGATAAGATTCAGGCAAAAGCCTTAGTTTAGGTGGGCCCCCGTGCCACGATTCAGGCTTAGAATTAACCGACGCAATTTTTGCGTACTGAGGTGACAAAGTATATTTTCGTGACAGGAGGAGTTTCGTCTTCGCTTGGTAAAGGAATCTTTTGTGCTTCTCTGGGCAGGCTTCTTGAAAGCCACGGCCTCAGAGTTTCTATCCTGAAACTGGATCCATACATAAATGTGGATCCAGGCACCATGAACCCCTACGAACACGGAGAAGTTTTTGTCACGGATGACGGGGCAGAAACAGATCTGGATCTAGGGCACTACGAACGGTTCCTAGGGCACGAAACAAGCCAGGCCAATAACATCACTACCGGCCGCGTATATAGTGAGGTCATAGGCAAGGAACGTGCAGGAGAGTATCTGGGGAAGACAGTACAGGTCGTCCCCCACATCATTGACGAAATTAAAAGCTGGGTTCTGCGTATACCTGAAGAACAGGATCTGGATGTTGTAATCTCAGAAATAGGCGGCACGGTCGGCGATATTGAAAGTCTGCCATACCTCGAGGCCATTCGACAGTTGCGCTACGAAAAGGGCTCCGTGAATGTCCAGATTGCACACCTGACTCTCGTGCCATACTTGGCAGCGGCGGGAGAGCTAAAAACCAAGCCAACCCAGCATTCCGTCAAAGTGCTGCTCTCCTATGGACTCCAGCCGGACCTTCTTGTGTGCCGATCTGAGCGACCGCTGGATACAGACTTGCGGGGCAAAATAGCTAGCTTCTGCAATGTGGAGGCCCGAGCAGTCATTGAGGCACTTGACGCGCGTTCTATTTATGAGGTGCCGCTCCAGCTTGCAAAGGAAGGGGTCCAGCAATTGATGCTTGAGCGGCTGAGAATTATGGATAACGTAATTCACCGGCGCTTGACGAACCAACCGGATCTGACAGACTGGGCGCGTTTCATCCAGCGACTAAATTCGCCGGAAAAGGAGGTTCGCATCGCGCTCGTGGGCAAATATGTAGCGCATCAGGATGCTTATAAGTCAATCTCTGAGTCGTTCATACTGGCGGGCGCAGAGTTATCCGTTCATGTGGATCTGAAGCTTGTGGAGAGCGAGCACGTAAACAAACAGAACAGTGAAGCATTGCTCGGTGACGTAACGGGTATTCTGGTGGCACCCGGTTTTGGGACGCGCGGCATTGAAGGCAAGATTGAGGCAGCCCGATACGCCCGTGTCAACAATGTCCCCTTCCTCGGCATTTGTCTAGGACTGCAGTGTGCAATTATTGCGTTTGCGCGGGATGCGTGCAGTATGGAAGATGCCGATTCCACCGAATTCAACCCAGACTCCCCCTGGCCAGTTATTGACCTGATGGAAGATCAGAAGGGAGTATCTGATAAAGGTGGCACAATGCGGCTTGGGGCATATGATTGCCGTATCGTCGAGGGATCGCTCGTGCATTCCATTTACAGAGAGACGATGGTACGCGAGCGGCATCGTCACCGGTACGAGATCAACAATGCTCTCAGGCACCATCTGGAAGCACAAGGAATCCAATTCACGGGAATCAATCCGGCGAACGGACTCGTGGAAATTGCCGAGTGGCCCATGCATCCCTGGTATATCGGTGTGCAGTTTCACCCGGAATATCGATCTATCGTTGGCCGCCCTCACCCCCTCTTCACATCATTTGTTTCTGCTGCGGCCAGCTTGTCGTAGCATCCACAATACCCGTCCCGATAATTGCTTTCTGACCAGAATCCCGTCTGGTACAACCGCCAGCACCCCCACTTGACAGGGTCGTGCATCGTGTGGGGGTTTCAGGACCTATAGTAAGGAAACCTTTTGCAAAGTAAAAAGAAAAGGGCTATATTGGGGAAAAAGTGGGCAAAAGTGGGAAATATGATATTTTTTTTGTATCATATCTCCCTAGTTATACTCCGGTAGCACCGAATGTCAGGGTTCAAGGGGCAAGCTACATATTCAATAGATGCGAAGGGGCGCGTAGCGGTTCCCGCAAAGATGCGCGCCTGCATGAGCACGGATGCACGAGAGACGTTTGTGGTCACGCGTGGATTTGAGGAATGCATTTATGCATATCCGCTTGACAGGTGGAGAGATATTGAGCGTGAGATTGAGGGGCTGAATCCATACAATCGGCAGGACAGGGCTTTTACCCGTCGATTCCTGAGATGGGCAGAGGAAGTGGTTTTGGATAAGAAGGGTCGTATCGCGCTTCACAGACCACTGATTGAGTACGCAGGGATAAACCAGAATGCATTGATTTTGGGGAGCCAGAGACATATTGAATTCTGGGATCCGCAAAAATTTGACGAATACTTGGCAGCGGAGGAAGCAGATTACGAGACGCTTGCTACGCAAGTGATGGGAGGGTAGATGTTGACGGCAAAAGGGCCGTACGCGACCGCCTATCACGCGCCTGTTCTTTATCATACTGTACTGGAATATCTGATAACGGATACGAGTGGCGTGTATGTTGACGCGACCGCTGGAGGAGGAGGACACGTAGAGGCCATCTTATCTGTACTCTCGCCCAATGGATGCGTGATCGCAATTGATCGAGATGCCGATGCGGTGAATGCCGTGAAAAGGCGACTGCCCGAAGCCCTTGGCTCAAAGCAGTTGATGGTGTATCAAAGCGCTTTCAGTGATCTGGAGAACCTTGTACAGGGGCATGCGCCTATTTCGGGGCTGTTGCTTGACCTAGGAGTCTCTTCATACCAGTTGGATCACGGCCCACGAGGCTTCAGCCATCGCCAGACAGCTCCTCTAGACATGCGAATGGATGTGGAGTCGCAAACAGCCGCAGCCGATATCGTTAATGGATTTACGGAGGATGCATTACGCAAGATTCTCCACCGCTGGGGAGAGGACCCTCATGCACGGCGAATAGCCCGACGGATTGTGGCCTGTCGACCAATAGAGACCACAACCGATTTGGCCATGGCTGTGCGCAGCGCAGTCCCCATGCGTTGGGAATCACGAGCAGTAGCCCGCACCTTCCAAGCGCTCCGTATCGCAGTGAACGATGAAATGGATGAATTGGCACACGTTCTTGAAGCCAGCGCTCGGGTCGTGGGCGAAGGCGGACGCCTGGTCGTGATCAGCTATCACTCACTGGAGGATCGTATGGTGAAACGCATTCTGAGGGATGGTGTCTTGACGGGTGAAGCCGAACGGGATATTTACGGAGTGAAGCTCGTGCCCTGGCAACCGCTTACCCGCCGACCCGTGGTCCCGGACGCTGCAGAAGTTGCGGCTAATCGCCGCTCCCGGAGTGCAAAACTGCGCGCCGGTGTCCGTTGCGCATTTCCAGTCAGCAACAGATAAAGTGCTGTTATGGCAAATAACCGCAATTTTAGTGATCTAGGCCCCCGCGACCGAACCCTGCGCACTCGGCGCTCAGTGGAGAGAGCTATGCACACGGTCCGCGGCTGGCAGGAGTTGACGGTCATTGACGAAGTTTCTCCAAAACCGAGAGTTCTAGCGCGTATATCAACCCTGCGCTTCGGCCTGATGGTCTTTGCGATTGCAGCCGCCTTCACGGTCTATATCGGGCACGTTTACCAATCGCAGGATCTGCTGGATGAAATAAATATCCAGAGCCGGGAAAATGTCCGGCTCCACCTGCAGCACAACCAGGCCCTTGCGGAATACCACGCCGCTACAGGTCCTTCCGTCATTTATCGGCGTGCGCAGGCACTCGGGCTTCAGGATAGACCTGAGTTTGAGTATGTGGGAGCTGCTCCCGCAGACACCCTGGCTGACCCCTCTCAACCATGAACGTAAGAGATCAGATACTCAGCCGGATGTACGTAGTACTGACAGCTCTGGCAGTACTACCGTTCATTATTCTTGGGCGGTTGGTCTGGCTGCAAGTCGACCAAGGCGATGATCTGCGCGAAGCGGGACTGCGTCAGGCGCAGTCCCAAGAGTTGTTGCTCCCCAAACGAGGAGACATTGTAGACACCGCGGGACGTGCACTGGCCGTTAATTCACCAAAATATGATCTTGCACTGGACCCCACCGTACCTGGGTTTGAAGCACAGAAAGATGACTTCCTGCATCGCCTGGCGACTTTGACCGGAACGTCAAGCACGCAATTGCACCGGCGGATTGATCGTCGAAAAAGTGAGCAGTTTGTAAGATTGGTCAACCTGACCCCGGAGCAACGCACAGAAATAGATTCGTGGAATGTCCCCGGCGTATTGCTGGAAGAGCGATTCCAGCGTCGATATGTCTATGGTCAAACCGCAGCCCATGTACTGGGGCATGTTGATGTTGACGGGATAGGCAGAGCGGGACTGGAACTTGAGTACGATCAATACCTGCAAGGAGAACCGGGGAGGCGCACGCTCCTTCGTGATCGTCGGGGATACCGCCGGATTGATGCAGCCGGCATCGTTATCCCACCCAAAGACGGAGAAACGCTGGTGCTCACGATTGATCTCATCCGGCAGACCATCATGGAAGAAGAGCTGGCTGCCGGTGTGGCGGAGGCTCGTGCCAAGCGCGGAAGCGCGATCGCGGTTGATCCTCGTAGCGGAGCGATTCTAGCCATAGCCAATGTCCCCACATTTGACCCGAATGTTCCACTGAACGCTCCGGTGTCTTCCTGGCGCAACAGTGCCATAACTGACCGTCTGGAGCCCGGGTCATCCTTCAAACTGATCGGCGCCTCCGCAGCCCTGGAGACAGGGGTTACCTCGATGGATCGTCTTGTAGATACCGGCGACGGTGAACTTGTACTTGACGGACGCACGCTGCACGATACGCACCCCCACGGAGAAATCTCCTTTAGTGAGGTGATCTCAAAGAGCAGCAATATCGGGATGGCGCTTACATCAGAGCTAATGTCGGCTGAGCATCTATACCGGTATGCGCGCAATTACGGGTTTGGACAAAAAACCTGGATAGATCTTCCGGGAGAGGTTGCAGGCTTACTCAAACGGGTCAACCGGTGGAGCAGGACTACGAAGGCGTCCCTCACTATTGGCTACGAAGTAGACGTGACGCCATTGCAGATGGTGATGGCATACTCTGCACTGGCCAACGGCGGTCTACTGCGCCAGCCATATGTTGTTTCTGAGCGGCGCGACGTTACCGGACGCGTGCTTTGGCGTGCAGCAGATGATCCGGCAAGGACTGACTCCATTCGGCGTGTACTTGAGCCGGAAACAGTGCAGACATTGTTGCCGGCCTTGATAAATGTAGTTAACATAGGAACCGCAACACAAGCACAGACAGAAGAATTCACTATTGCCGGAAAGACGGGGACCGCACGTAAAGTGGTCCGCGGACGTTACGGCAGCGGTTACCGGGCAACATTCGTCGGATTTTATCCGGCAGAGGATCCGCAGGTAACAATGATTGTGGTTCTGGATGAGCCCCGGACGAGTATTTATGGCGGACAGGTGGCTGCACCCATTTTCAAGCGAATTTCCGAGCGCTGGATAGCAACATTTGATCCTCCAACCCCTTCGACTCCCGCGCCCGTTCCTCCACGTCCGCTAGACAAATTGGTCCAGCAGGCATTGGCGCAGCGGGGGCCCTCAAAGCGCTCGCCCGCCTATACACGTTTGGCATCTGAACGCGCAACGGCTGTAAGAACCGAGAGCAATGCACGGATGCCTTCAGCTTCACTGATCCGCACATCAGAGGTAATGCCCGATGTAATTGGCCTGGATGCGCGAACCGCATGGTTCCGCTTGGCTGCGGACGGGTTTCGCGTGCAATTAAGCGGACAGGGACACGTAGTAGCGCAATCTCCTGAACCGGGAGCTCGGGTTGACACAAAGGTAGTACTCCAGCTGCAATAGGATGAACTGGTCTGATCTACATATCCGATTGACCAGAGCGGGGCTTTCTGCCGACGCTACCACGAATGTGTCGGAAACAGCTGTCACCGGGGTCACGCAGGATAGTCGCAAGGTGCGGCCGGGATATGTCTTTGTTGCTGTTCGGGGACACCAGGCTGACGGACATACTTACATCCGGCACGCACTGGATGCGGGTGCACGGATCATTGTTTGTGAAGAGGCCCCGAAGGAAGTCTCCAACTCTGTGCAGGTGCGGGATACACGAAAAGCTGCTGCTGTGATTGCGGCTGCGTTTTATGGGGACCCAGCCCGTTCTCTGCAACTGACGGGGGTAACCGGTACAAACGGAAAAACAACTACAAGCACGCTTATACGGCATGTACTGGAGCATACCGGTACGCCCACCGGCCTGGTTGGGACCGTAACCTGTCTGACCGGACAGACCACATTTACATCTACACTCACGACGCCTGACGCTACCGAGCTTCAGCCGATGCTGGCGCAAATGGTGGACTCCGGCTGCAAAGCGTGTGTGATCGAGGTGTCATCGCATGCCCTGGACCAGTGTCGCACCGCCACACTGGATTTCTCGGTTGGCGTGTTCACCAATCTGATGCACGACCATCTCGATTACCATGGAACTATGGAGCGGTATTTGGCTGCGAAGAAGCGTCTGTTTGACGGTTTGGACTCCAGTGCTGTTGCGATCTACAATCAGGACGATGCCGCGGGCGAACGTATGATTGAGAATACAAAGGCTGCCCGGTGCTCATACGGCCAGGACCCGAATTCAGATATTCAATTCAGTGTCGTGCAGGATAATCCGAGCGGACTCAGGCTGCGCCTAGACGGCCAAACTAGTTCATTTCGTTTGGCAGGTCACTTTAATGCTTACAATCTGGCAGCTGCGTACGGGGCAGCCCGGGCCACCGGGCTACCCGGAGCAGATGTCATTGAAGCTCTGGCAGAAGCACCCCCGGTTGACGGTCGGTTTGAGCAATATCTGTGTGATGACGATACACGCGTTATCATTGATTTCGCACACACCCCCGATGCCCTGGAACAATCACTACGGGCAGCCCGGCATATGCGTGAAAAACCTGCCCGTTTGTGGTGTTTATTCGGGTGCGGGGGCAATCGGGATCAGGTCAAGCGCCCTCTCATGGGTGCCGTTGCTGAACGGCTGGCGGACCAGGTTGTCGTCACCAACGATAATCCCAGGGATGAATCTCCCAAGGCAATAGCTGAGGCAATCCTCTCCGGCATGCTACACCCGGATAAGGTACAGGTGATCCCCTCCAGACCCGAAGCAATACGCTGTGTCGCGCAAGAATGCGATGCCGGGGATATTGTGCTCGTCGCCGGCAAAGGTCATGAGTCAGTCCAAACCGAAAAGGGCGTCCAGACCAGGATGAGAGATCAGAACCTGGTCCAGGAGGCATTCGCCCCGCGTAATCCACAACCAGCCTTCTGAAGCAATGCTTTACTTCATACTGCAGTGGCTGGAATCGGCATTTAGTCCACCGGGATTTCAAGTGGTTGAGTTCATCACTGTGCGGGCAACGCTGGCGGCGATTACCGCCTTTCTAATCGCTATGGTGATCGGGCCGCGCGTGATAGACTGGCTCAAACGCAAACAGCTTGGTGAAGAAGTGCGCACGGTGCTGAACCCCAGTCTGGTAGATCACTCGCATAAGAACGGAACCCCGACGATGGGAGGGATCATCATTATTAGTGCAATCGTGATTTCTACCCTGTTGTGGGGGGATCTGCGTGAGATCTACGTCTGGCTTATCGTGATTGCCATCCTCTGGATGGGCGTGTTCGGGTTCGCAGATGATTACGTAAAAACGGTTCGCAAGAATAAAAATGGTCTGGCTCCACGCATGAAAATAATCGGGCAGGCGGGGCTTGGGCTGCTTATTGGAAATGTGTTGTACTTCCATCCAAAATTTGCAGAGACACGCGCAGTGACCGATCTGCCGTTCTTCCAGGATTGGCATTTAGACTATAACGTGTTGGGAAATCTGTTTATGGACGGGGCCGACCTGGGTTGGGTTCTGTTCATTCCAATGAGCGTCTTCGTGGTCACCGCGACCTCAAATGCCGTCAATCTGACGGACGGTCTGGATGGTCTTGCTGCCGGGGTCAGCGCAATCGTAGCACTGGGGCTGGTGGTGTTGTGTTACGTAGCCGGACATGCGGGTTTTTCCTCATACCTGGGGGTAACACACTTGACTGGCGCAGGTGAGTTGACCGTATTCGTGTCTGCCATGGTCACCGCATGTCTGGGATTTTTGTGGTTTAACAGTTACCCGGCAACGGTCTTTATGGGAGATACCGGGGCACTGGCCCTGGGAGCGGCAATTGCGGTGTTGTCCCTTATGGTCAAGAAGGAGTTGTTGTTGCCACTTTTGTGTGCAGTCTTCTTCATGGAGACAGTATCGGTCATTATGCAGACCACCTATTTCCGCTATACCCGTCGAAAGACTGGAACGGGCAAGCGGATATTTCTTATAGCGCCTCTTCACCATCACTATGAGGGACAAGGGATGCATGAGGCCAAGATTGTCACCCGTTTCTGGCTAGTAACTGTGATCACGGTATTGGCTACTGTGCTTTCTCTCCGAATCCGATAATGCAAGAGCAAACAGTCAAGGGTAAACGAGTAACTGTTTTGGGAGCAGCCCGGAGCGGATTGGCCGTGACCAAATTTCTGGTCCGCGCTGGCGCCCGTGTGATGCTCTCAGACAGCGGCCCGATAGATCCTGCAATCGTGACCTGGTGCGAAAAGCACGGCGTCATCGTGGAAGCCAACGGACATACCAAGGCTACATTATCAGCAGACTTTTTGGTTGTGAGTCCCGGTGTGCCAAGTACAGCGCCACCGGTTCAGGAAGCATTGACCTTGGGGCTGCCGGTATATTCTGAACTGGAAATTGCATCCCGGTACGCCAAAGGACAGATAATCGCCGTCACCGGAACCAATGGGAAAACAACCACAACCTCGCTCATTGGTCACATGATGAAGACGGCTGATCGGCACGTGGTTGTTGCTGGCAATATTGGCAGCCCCCTCTCAGATCATCTGAAAGAGATGCGTCGAGATACCGTCGTTGTATTAGAGGTATCCAGTTTCCAACTGGACCACGCTGAAACGTTTTGCCCAAAAGTGAGCGTGGTATTGAACATTACACCCGATCACCTGGATCGATATGGTGGCAGCTTCGAGCGCTACGCCGAAAGTAAACTGCGCATCTACGAAAATCAGTCGACCGGCGATGTGGTGGTTTACAATTATGATGATACGCTCGTGCGTGAGCGTGTAGAGCATTTTGTGACAGTTTCTGACGTGCGGGGACTGCCCTTTAGCAGACAGGTTCATCTATCAAACGGGGCCAGTGCTGTTGAGGGATTGATCAGGCTGCAGGAAAGAACACTTCTGCGGACGGACGAACTGGGTATACCGGGACCCCACAACGTTGGCAATTCGCTGGCTGCGGCTCTCGCAGGTCAGGCTGCCGGACTTTCAGACGAGGTGCTGCGGGAAAGTCTGCGAGGATTTACCGGTGTAGATCACCGGTTGGAGATTGTACGCCGAGTTGAGGGGGTCACCTATGTGAATGATTCCAAAGCGACCAACGTGAACGCGTTATGGTATGCGCTGCACAGCTTTAATGCACCGATCATATTGCTGGTCGGGGGTCGGGATAAGGGCAACAATTATGAGATACTCAAGCCCCTCATCTCCAGCAAAGTACCGATCCTGATTGCATTTGGCGAAAGTGCACCCACGGTCATGAAGGAGCTTGGGCCGTGCAGCAATAATGCGATGGCGGTAAACACGCTGGACGAGGCGACACAGGCAGCACGCGATTGTGCCCAGGCTGGTGACGTTGTGCTCCTGAGCCCGGCATGTTCCTCCTTTGATCTTTTCAGCAACTATGAGGAACGGGGCATGAGATTCAAAAGCATTGTCGAGGGTTTCTAGCACATGAACGGCCTCCTCAAAATATTTCCCCGACATTTGCGGAATCTGCATCCACTTGACAAGTATGTCCTGTGGATCGCGCTCGTGCTGTCCGCAGTTGGGATCATGGCTGTGTACAGTGCTATCGCTTTCCTGGCTGAGGTCAAAGCGGGCGGAGATACAGAACTGTTTCTTGTGCGTCATTCGTTGCGGGTAGGACTCGCACTGATAGCGTTAACTGTATTCAGTATGGTTGATTACCATCATCTGGCACGCTGGTCCAGGTTCTTCTTGATCGGCTCACTGCTATTACTGGTGTTCGTACGGATATTCGGAGTAACCTATGGAGGTGCCACTCGTGCATTCCATGTTGGCATGCTAAGTGTGCAGCCGTCAGACTTGGCCAAGATCTCGCTCATCCTATATATAGCCGTACTTCTGGTACGCAAACAGACCTACATTCAGAGCTTCTCGCGAACATTTCTGCCGCTGTCATTGTGGATATTTGCTACGGTTGGTTTGATTGGTCTTGAGGATGTGTCAACCGCATTCCTCGTGTTGGTTTCGGTGATGCTCATGGCGTTTGTGGGGCGTTTCAGTCTGCCCTACATTGGCAGTATGGGGGCTTTTGCCGTAATCTTTGCAGCTCTGATGTTGCTTGGCTCGCCAAATCGGGCGCAGCGGCTGGAGTCATATTTCGGTGTGAAGATATTCCCGCACTCGGAAGAGGTCGAGACGTTCAGCGTACAGGCCGAAGGGTACCAGGCCCGACAGGCACACATTGCGCTGGCCATGGGAGGACTGACCGGTCGCGGACCCGGCAAGAGCGTGCAACGTGATTTCCTCCCGGCCCCGTACAACGACTTTATTTTCGCCATTATTACCGAGGAATACGGACTGCTGGGGGGAGTTGCGCTCCTTGCATTGTTCGTGGTTCTGCTTTTTCGAGGGTTTTTACGCATTGCCCGGCACGCAACGGACCCACTTGGGCTCTTTATTGCTGTTGGGTGTACGGTAATGCTTACGCTGTATGGTTTTGTACATGCGGGGGTTGCAGTGGGGCTTTTACCGGTTACAGGCCTTCCCCTCCCATTGGTTTCCTATGGCGGTACCTCCATGATTTCGGCAGGAACTCTTCTGGGGATTCTGTTGAACATTTCGCGACAGATAGAGCGATGAAAAGAACTCCACGCGTGTTATTTGCTGGCGGCGGCACAGGTGGTCATGTTTATCCCGCGATAGCTATCGCGCAGGCAATACGTTCGCTGGTGCCGACGAGTGCAATTGCTTTTGCGGGTACGCGTGACCATCTGGAATGGCGCGCTGTGCCGGAGGCGGGGTTTGAAATCCATCCAATCACGATCAGCGGATTTCATCGCAAACAACCACTGCGCAATGTTAGCTTGCCGCTGAAGCTGGCTACAGGGCTATGGCAGAGCTACCAGCTAGTGAATCATTTTGATGCCGATGTCGCTGTTGGAACAGGCGGATATGTATCAGGGCCAGTATTGTGGGCTGCCGGTATGCGTGGACGGCCAATTGTTGCCCAGGAGCAGAATGCGTATGCAGGGGTAACCAATCGAATTCTCGGGCGCAGGGCAGCCCAGGTTCACATCGCTTTCAAAGAGGCGGAGAGTTGGTTCCCGGAAGGCCGCTGTAGATTCAGCGGGAATCCCGTGCGACGCGAGTTAACTGCCACCACACGCGAAGCTAGCCGGAAGGCGCTCAAGTTGCCCAGGAATGCAAAAGTTTTGTTCGTATTCGGAGGTTCGCTGGGCAGTCAGTCCATCAATGAGGCAATGGCCCAGGTTGCGGACAGAATACTATCGGATCCGGATGTTCACATCATCTGGCAAACTGGAGCGCTTTACTACAACCGGATGCGCAAAAAAGAGCGTGCACGGCTCAGGGTCCTGCAGTATGTGGATCGAATGGATCTGGCGTATGCAGCCTGTGATTTGGTTTTGGCACGGGCAGGCGCGCTTACATGCAGCGAGCTATTGTGCACCTCTACGCCTGCCATCCTCGTGCCGTCAGCACATGTCGCAGAGGATCACCAGACGAAGAATGCTCGCAGCATGGAGCGCACGGGGGCGGCAATATATATGCCGGAAGAGGAGCTATTGAATGCACTGGTCACACGGGTTCCCGAACTGCTGGCTAACCCCGAACAAAGATCAAGAATGGCAGCTGAAGCACAAAAAGCCGCTAAACCGGAAGCTGCCATGACCATCGCAAAAGATATTCTGGCACTCGTTGGATGGGAGGAAGAGAAATGAATTCTAAGCGACGACAACCTATGCTTGGGCGTATCCGTCATGTACACATGGTGGGCATCGGAGGGATCGGCATGAGCTCGATTGCTGCAGTACTATTGTCCCGGGGATACCGGGTCACAGGCTCAGATTTATGTCTTAGCGAACTGACGGACAAGCTCGTTGCTGACGGAGCGACTGTGTATGAAGGACACGACCGTAAACACGTAGCAGGGGCAGGTGTGGTCGTCTATTCGTCTGCTGTGGATGTAAAGGAGAACCCAGAAACCCAAGCAGCGGCCGCAGCCCGCATTCCGTTGATCTCCAGATCAGAAATGCTCGGAGAGCTCATGCGCATGAAGTATGGAGTAGGAATCGCAGGCACACACGGAAAGACCACCACAACCAGCATGGTGGGCCGGGTTGTGACAGAAGGCGGATTTGATCCCACCATTATAGTTGGGGGTAAGGTAGCTGAGATAAATACCAACGCGGTCAGTGGTGAAGGTGACATTATCGTGATTGAAGCAGATGAATATGATCGTGCCTTTTTGCGGTTAACCCCTGCGCTTGCGGTCATTACTACGATTGAGTCTGAACACCTGGACACGTACGGAAACCTCGGCGAAGTTTACGAGGCGTTTACGGCGTTTGCGACCAGTGTGCCCTTTTTCGGGGCCGCGATTGTTTGTCTTGACGACCCTGGCGTACAGGCTGTCATTGGCGACATTGATCGCAGGGTGATGACTTACGGTACCGCGCGGCAAGCCATGGTTCGGGCCGAAGGGATTGTGCAGCAAGGCATGACCATGCAGTTTGACGTCGTGGTGTTTGGCACTCGACAGGGATCCATTACCCTTCGGGCCCTCGGACTGCATAATGTGCGCAATGCTTTGGCTGCGATTGCCGTAGGGGTAGAGCTGGAGATTGATTTCGACCGTGTCAAAGCAGGCCTGGAACGCTTCGCCGGTGTGCACAGGCGTTTTCAGTTACTGGGGAAGGCGCACGGTATCCTGGTAATTGACGACTACGCTCACCATCCGACCGAGATTGCTGCTACGCTGAATGCCGCAAATGAAGGTTATCCGGATCGGCGGATTGTGGCAGTTTTTCAGCCGCACCTGTACTCGCGAACAAAAGATTTCAAGGAGGAGTTCGCGCGTGCATTCTTCAACGCGGACGTGATGATCGTAACAGAGGTTTATCCCGCTCGCGAAAAACCAATCCCCGGAGTGACTGGCAAATTGATTGCAGATTTGGCCACTGCCCGCGGGCATCTTGATGCCCGGTGGGCGAAGAAGAAAAACTTGCTGCCTGTTTTGCACGACTTGGCTAAGCCGGGCGATGTCGTGCTGTTCATGGGAGCAGGAGACATTTGGCGCGTTGCCAGACAATACACTGAAGAGCTGTGCAAGGACGCAGCCGCATAAATGATGCAAGGAAAGCGTAGACAAATTTGGATCGTACTCCTAGTGGTCATTCCGATCGGCCTAGGTGGGGTATTGGGCTGGAAGTACCTGTGGGAACGCCCCTGCGTCCGCCTTGAAATTGCGGGCATCCAGTACACCGATTCCACTTTGGTGCACAGTTTGGTGGACAGCACACTTACCCCGCAAATGATTGTTGATCGGTTACAGAGGCATCCGTGGATTTACAGTGCACGTGCTGTGTGTTATCCGACGGGCGCAACACATGTGCAGATCTATGAGCGTGTACCCCGTCTCCTCGTGCTGACCGAGAATGGTGACCCAGCTTATTATCTGGACGAATATGGCTACATGATGCCTCCCGCCACACACATGGTATTTGATGTGCCACTTTTGCGAGGGGTACCCGAGCCTTATCACGCGGTGCAGCCAGTGAAGAATGTGGAAGTGCGAAACCTGTTGACACTGTTGCCACGGATTGGTTCAGAGATGGATTTCCTTGTATCCGAATTCGAAATAGCAGAGAACGGCCTGATTCTGATCGCGCGAGCGATGGGAGGCGGTCATACAGCCGTGGTACGTCTCGGATCGGAAGATTGGGAAAAGCGTCTGGATCGCCTGTATGACTTCTGGAACAAGGAGGTAGCTGGACGTGAAAATCGCGTTTTTGATGTCATCGATTTGCGGTTCAACGGACAGATCATAACGGAAGAAAAATCGGCGTAGCTATCTATAAAACTGCAAGCCATGGATGATCGAATTGTAGTCGGAATGGACATAGGCACCACAAAGGTATGTGCCGTTGTGGCCGAGTCTGACGAAATGGGAAAGATCAATGTACTTGGTATTGGTACAACTGAATCAGAAGGCCTGAACAGGGGGGTGGTCGTAAATATTGACAAAACTGTTGCATCCATCCAGAAAGCTGTTAGAGCGGCAGAACGGGCAGCAGACGTAGAGGTCCAAAGCGTAATCGCAGGCATCGCGGGGGATCATATCCAGAGCTTCCAGAGCCGGGGAGTCATAACGATAGCCAGTCGTGAGCGCGAGATTTCAGCGAAGGATGTAAAGCGGCTGATCGAGGATACAACGCATGTAGCCATGCCACCCGACAGGGAAATCCTCCACATCATACCTCAAGAATTTATCGTTGATGACCAGGATGGTGTGCTAGATCCGGTGGGTATGAACGGTGTGCGTCTTCAAGCAAATGTGCACATCATTACGGGTTTGGTCTCCGCTGCCAAGAATATATACAGATGTATCGAAAAAGCGGGGTATCAAGTTGAGGATGTAGTGCTTGAACCCTTGGCCAGCTCTTTCAGCGTCCTGCATCACGATGAAAAGGAGGTGGGGGTGGTCCTGATTGATATTGGGGGAGGTACCACAGATGTTGCGGTTTTTGAAGATCATACGATCCGGCATACGGCGGTAATTGCTGTTGCGGGCAACCATGTGACTGAAGATATACGAAAAGGACTGGGGGTTATGCGTAACCAGGCGGAGCAACTGAAGCGCCAGTTCGGCTGCGCACTGATTGATCTTACAGAGGACGGGGAGCGGATCCGCATGCCTGGATTAGGGGGACGGCAGGAAAAAGAGATCAGCACCAGCGCCCTGGCCCAGATCATTCAACCCAGACTAGAAGAAATTCTGGAGATCACTGCAATCGAGATACGACGCAGTGGCTACGGGAAATATCTCTCCGCGGGTGCCGTGCTGACTGGTGGAGGGTCAATGATTCGAGGAACCAGAGAGTTGGCAAATGAGATACTGGGACTCGAAACGCGCGTTGGTTCTCCAAAAAAGCGTGGAGGCGGACTCTGGGAAGAGGTCTCAGACCCGAAGTATGCCACTGGCGTGGGGCTTGTACTGTACGGCCTTGATCCGAAAATGATGAAAACCGTAACCCAGGACGACGGGGCAAAACGCCTCTCTGGCGCTGCATCCTACAGTGGAAAGGGCAGCTCCTCCTGGGGACGGATCGTCGAACGCATGAAAGGTTGGTTCGATGAATTATAGGGCAATCAATCTGCACGAGCAGAATCAAACAAAAACCTGAGGGTAACTCCATGGAAACTCAACAAAAAAACCGGTTTACTTTTGACGCCGAATATAGCGGCATAGCAAAGATTTGCGTTGTTGGTGTGGGAGGAGGCGGAGGTAACGCTATTAACAGTATGGTCAACGACGGATTGGAGTCTGTTGAATTCATGGCTGTGAATACGGATGCTCAGGACCTGAACAACAGCCTTGCAACGCACAAGGTGCAGGCAGGTCGAAAACTAACCAAGGGGCTGGGAGCAGGAGCGCGGCCAGAGCTAGGACTTCAGGCCATGCTTGAATGTCAAGAGGAACTCGAGGCGGCGCTGCACGGGTTTGACATGGTTTTTGTTACCGCTGGTATGGGAGGAGGAACGGGGACAGGGGGAGTCGGGGTTGTGGCCGACGTTGCAAGGCGAATGGGTGCATTGGTTGTGGCTATCGTCACCAAGCCGTTTGAGTTCGAGAACCGTAAACGTATGAAGTCTGCCATACAGGGCATTGAGCAGCTGAGACCATGTGTTGATACACTCATCGTCATCCCCAACGAGAGGCTGTTGGATATTTCGGATGATGATACTGACCTTGCCGAGGCATTCAAGCGCGCAGACGACGTACTGTCCAACGCTACCCGGAGTATAAGCGATTTGATTACAAAGACCGGCCTGATCAACCTGGACTTTGCAGATGTGCGCACAACAATAGAGGATAGCGGAACATCAATCATGGGAGTGGCCACAGGTGATTTGGAGGCGGGCGCAGCCACTGTTGCCCTTGAAGCAATTTCCAGTCCACTCATGGACGGTATGTCCATTGCGGGAGCACGGAACGTCCTGGTCAACATTACCGCTGACTCAGTGCCGATCAAGGAGGTGAATTCCGCTATGGCAGTCATCGGGGAGGAAGCTGGAGCGGAAGCCGAAATAATCACGGGTGTTGTGGTGGACAGCGAGATGAAGAATTCTGTACGAATTACCGTGATTGCGACAGGTCTTGGGCACGCCGATAAAGTCAAGGAGGAGCAGCGAAGCAGACCCCTTCTAGACGAAAAGGTTTTCGGATACAAAGGAGAACAGAACCTCAAAACATTGGATACGCCAGCGTGGGAACGTCGTGGACTTACTGAGCCCCGCAAGAGAAATTCAGGGGAAGAGTCGAAGGTTTTGTACTTGGACGATGATAATGCGTCGACCAAATCCGAAGACCGGAAATCCTCGGAAGATACCCCGGCTTTCCTACGTAAAATGATGGACTAGAGAACAACCTGACTCCGCTTATGGTACAACCGCTTTGTATATTGCTGTTTACAGATTCAAACACGCTAAAAATCAATGCCCCAGCACGCTTCAGCAATCAAGCGGGTTCGCCAGAATGCTGCGCGCCGACTTCGCAATCGCGAACATCGAAGCCGTATGCGAACAATGGTTAAGAAGATTATGCAAACAGATGATGCTTCTACTGCACAGTCTCTCTACCCTGAAACCCAGGCGTACTTAGACCGATTGGCTACGAAAGGTATCATTCACCGTAATAAATCTGCCCGCTACAAGGTTCAAATCCTGCGGCACATGGATAAGATCAACCAGTCGTTCTAGCCAGAACGAACAGGCATACAACAACTATAGAATATGACCTCATGGCAAACTTAATACGATTTTCGACAACGATGCTCAGGCTTGTGTCACTTGCCCTGATTCTCGTGATCGTGCCTGGCACATTCGCGCAGGAGTTTGCAAAAAAACTCCGCCCGGAGGGCACAATGTTCGTAAAACCCCGCGTAGGATTCTCTGGATATTTTGGAGATAACGAAAAGTCGCCGTTTAACTTCAATGGCGACGCTTTCGATGCGGGCACTCCCTGGAATTTTGGACTTGAGTTAGGTTATCAGTTGAGCGTCCCATTTGGAATCAGCCTGGCCTACGTCGCGGGAGATTATCCTGTGATCACACAGTTTCCGGCACGTGTAAAGGATATTTCGGGTGTGGAAAATGATAGTTCACTCCGGAGTTCTATTCAGGCGATTGGGCGTTACACATTCGCAGAAGCAACGACGCGCAATGCTCTCTATCTCAACTTCGGGCTATCGTACTCTTTCGGGACTGTAACGCAGGAGGTAGCGCCATACACGACCGAGGAGAGTGGAAGTGGTTTTGGACCACTTGTTGGTATGGGTGTGGACTTTGCCATTAACCCACGTAGTTCATTTTTCGCGGAGCTCAATGCTGGTATTCATTTCGGAGATGAGGGCCTTGATGGCACGGCGGAACACGGTTTCGGCGGAACTGACATCTTGACTGGGCTGGGAGCGGGGCTCAAGGTAAACTTCACAAAAGCGATTACTCCACCTGAGATTGGTGCACTGAGCTGTCCTGCAGGAATGGTGGTCACTGATACACAAGTTAATTTTTCCGTCGCCACCAATGCCGAGGTCGCCACGCAGCCAATTGAATTACGCTGGGACTTTGGTGATGGTGCAACTGCCATGGGTGATTCGGGCTCTCACACCTACACGGAAGCGGGAACTTACGAGGTAATGTTCACCGCAACCAATGAGGGAGGAACAGTAACAGGGGGCTGCACGGTTACCGTAATTGCCCCGCCTGAGATTCTAACACTGACATCTAACAAGGAGACGGTGAGCGTATGCGATGAGGATCCGAGTGTTACATTTACTGCAAACGCAGCTGGGTCCGATCCACTAAGCTATACTTGGGACTTCGGTGATGGTCAAAGTAGTTCGGCAGCTAGCCCATCGCATACTTATGACCAGCCAGGCTCATATACCGTAACCCTTACATTGACCAACGAGGCGGGCAGCGACAGTCGTACTACTGTCGTGAATGTGAACGAGGAGAACTGTTTCGACTGTGATATTTCGGAAATGAATACAGTCTTCTTTGATCGTAATTCGTCCGTACTCACGGATGCCGGCCGCAATCAATTGTTAGAGAATCTGGAAATCCTTCAGAATTGCGATTTCAATGTTCGCATTGAAGGCTATTCTTCGCGCGATGAGCGGAATTCCCAAGGATTGAGCGAGGACCGTGCCCTGTCGGTCAAGCAATACTACATTGACAACGGCATAGACGAAGCCCGTCTAACCGATGTCGGTATGGGGGCCGGTGGTCAGACCACGAAGAAGGAGTCCGCGAGCCTGTTCCGACGGGTAGATACGATCCCGCTGAACTAACGCCTGTATTCTGGCGAAATGCGAAGCGCCCCGGCACATTGTGCCGGGGCGCTTTTATTTTTGGTTCTGCCAGAAATGTTGTGACCGAGGTTCTAAGCCACCACAGCCGGGGCTTTACCCCTCAGATTGGTACTCCGGGCTTGTGTAAACCATGGCCCTCATGCCGACTCGACTCGGCAAAAATAAGTATTTTCTGGCAGGCATCAGTTACATTCCACATGCCCGGGTTTGACGAAAATCAGCAGTTCGCACTTGCACAGCGTCTAAAAAAAGAAGCAGCCCGGTTGGGGTTTGATGCGTGTGGAATAGCGGAAGCCAAACGACTGGATGAAGAAGCAGATCGATTAGAATCCTGGCTTGCAAAGGGACTGCACGCGTCCATGACTTACATGGGACGGAATTTCGAGAAACGTGTAGATCCTAGAAAACTTGTCCCCGGTGCCAAACGCGTAATCAGTGTACTTTGTAGTTACTGGCATGAAGCTGAGCATGCGGAAAAAGCTGGAAAGATCAGTCGTTATGCGTGGGGAGATGATTATCACCAAGTGATGAAAGGACGACTCTATGAATTGTATGCATGGCTGGAGATTGAGGTAAAATCGTTGTCTGGCCGGGCATTCGTTGACTCGGCCCCGGTAATGGATAAGGTATGGGCGCAGCGTGCTGGGCTGGGATGGATTGCCAAACATACCAATCTGATCAATCCACAACTAGGCTCCTGGTTTTTTGTCGGCTCTTTGATTGTTGATGTACCATTAGCTTGTGACGATCCCTTCATCCATGATCACTGCGGATCATGCACCCGGTGCATTGATGCGTGTCCCACAGACGCCATCTATCAGCCCTATGCGGTGGATTCAAACCGCTGTATTTCTTACTGGACGATAGAAAACAGGGGGGATTCCTTTCCGGAGGACATTGTATTAGGACAGGAGGACTGGATTTTCGGTTGTGATATATGCCAGGATGTATGTCCCTGGAACAAGTTCAGTCACTCAACCAGGGAGCCCCAATTTCTGCCCCGCGAGGGTATCCGAGATACTCCACTTGAAGAATGGGAGGAGCTGGATCTGGAGGCTTTTCGAAAACGGTTCAAGGGAAGCGCAGTCAAGCGGGCGAAGTATGAAGGCTTCATGCGTAATGTACGCGCAGCAAAGCGATCCCGATCACTCCGTGACAGGCCTCCGGTGGTTTCGTCGTAGTCCTGAAGCGCCCAGCTTGAAAATCGAATTATACATGGACATGGTTGACCTGGGGTTCAACCCGTCCAATATGCCTCCACTGGTTAGTCTGGACGCATGAGCGGAAACAGGATTACGTCACGGATGCTGCGCTGGTTGGTCATGAGCATGGCGAGACGATCAATCCCCACCCCCAACCCGGCATTTGGCGGCATACCATATTCAAGAGCACGCAAATAGTCGTGATCCATCTGCATCGCCTCGAAATCTCCTCCCTTGCGAAGACGTACTTGCTCCTCAAACCGTGCACGCTGATCATCTGGATCGTTCAGCTCACTGAAAGCATTGCATAACTCCTTGCCCCCAGCGAACATCTCAAAACGCTCAACCAGCCCTTCTTTGCCGCGATGTCGCTTGGCTAGCGGACTTAGCTCAAGCGGATAGTCTGTGATGAATGTGGGCTGGATCAAATGAGGTTCGACCGAGGAACCGAAAATCTCATCCAACAGCTTGCCAGTGCCCATAGGGGTTGAGGTCTCTATGTTCAGAGATTGCGCCACCTGGATGAGAACATCCTGATCCTGCCCGTAAAGATCATGACCCGTGCGTTGCTCTATCGCTTCAAAAAAGGAAATCCGGGGCCATGGTCGCTTAAACGAAATCACTTCTTCACCAAACTGCACGCGGGGTTGGCCATGAAGTATACACGCGACAGACTCCAGCATCTCCTCCACTAGGTCCTGCATCCACACATAATCCTTGAAGGCCACGTAGAGCTCCAGCATTGTGAACTCAGGGTTGTGGAAACGACTCAGGCCCTCATTCCGAAAATCTTTGGCAATCTCATATACACCGTCAAAACCACCGGCGATGCATCTTTTCAGATACAGCTCATCGGCAATGCGCATGTAGAGGGGCATATCAAGCGCATTGTGGTGCGTCTTGAACGGCCGTGCAGACGCCCCGCCATAGACCGGCTGAAGAACCGGAGTCTCCACTTCAATGAATCCCTTGCCGTCCAAAAAATTCCGGAGGGCTGTTACCATACGGGCACGCTGCACAAAAACTTCACGCACATGTGGGTTAATGACCAGGTCCACATAGCGCTGCCGGTAACGAAATTCCTTCTCAGTGACCTCATTGAAGACAAGGCCCTCCTGTTCCTTGATAATTGGAAGGGGGCGTAACGCTTTGGCAAGGAGCTCCAGCTTCGAAACATGAATTGTGATCTCGCCCATTCGCGTACGAAAGACCTTTCCCTCAATGCCGACGATATCACCAATATCGATATGGCGCTTGAATACTTTGTTATAGAATCCTTCTGGCAGGTCATCCCTGCGAACGTATGCCTGCATACGTCCCGTTGCATCCTGGAAATCGAAAAAGGATGCTTTTCCCATGATCCGCCGACTCATCAGCCGGCCTGCCATGGAAACCGATTCCTGGGGAGCCTCTTCGTCAAATTCTTCCAGTACGGGAACCACATGATCGGTTACGGGCCATGCGTATGGGTAGGGATTGACCCCCAGATCCTCCAACGCCTCTTTGGACTTTCGGCGTATCTGCTCCTGATCTGTAAGTTGGCGCCCGGAAGACGAGGAGCTACTTTGCATAGTCTGTTAGTGGACGGACCTCCATGGTAATGTCTAACATAGGTCTGTCACCGTTAGGGCTTCCGCGCTGACCGGCTCTGGAGGGAGTCAACACTCGCGTGATCCGATCCAGTACATCATAGCCCTCAACCAGCTCGCCAAAAACAGTGTACATCCCGTCCAGCATTGGCGCACCGCCCTCGGTTGTATAGGTGGCTCTTGCCTCACTTGAGTATTCAAATGTCGAGTCGGGAATCATTTGCTGCAGCCGATTCTGTACCTGATCCAGGAACTCTCCCGGATAAATGCTCCCATGCACGATATAAAACTGACTACCGTTGGACTCCCGGTCGGGATTCATATTGTCGCCTGCCCGTGCTGTTGCGAGCGCACCGCGTTTATGGTAGCGTCCGGGGACTATTTCGGCGGGAACGGTGTAACCAGGATCTCCCATCCCGTCATTGTTCGGATTATCGTCCTTTGAGTTCGGGTCTCCACCCTGAATCATGAATCCACCGATCACACGATGAAACGTAGTACCGTCAAAAAAACCTTCGCCCGCGAGTCTTTTGAAGTTATCTCTGTGGACCGGTGTATCATCGTAGAGTTCAATGATCATCGCTCCCATGGGCGTGGATATCTCGAAAAAATTTGTTGCCGACAGGCCGGAGTTGGCCTTCCTTGCGCATCCACTGGTAGTCATTACGGTTATCAGTAACAGGGTAAAGCAGAAAAATAGTTCAAGGGGTCTCATGGGTTCAAGTAACGGTCAAAATAGCTGAGAATACCTGCACGCAGCAGTAACTCTTGTTGAGAAGAACTCAGGTTGTCGGGGAAGTCTTCATGGGGTTCCCATATCCAGTAGCCATCTGTTTCCTGGCCGATTCGCTCAAAGCACCCAAGACTTTCCAGTACGCTGTATGTGCCCTCATTGATAATACGCTGTTTGGAAGCTTTATCCAAGTCTGGTGCAAACTCCTGGCGCAATTCCTGTAAGCCGACCAGGAAAAGAACGCCTTCAAGGTCATCTCCACAGCCAAGCGCCTTGTCAAGCCAAGCTTTTAGGGCGGGCCATTTCCGGTCCACGGCCTCCCGATCTGGTTCGAAAATATTTACCACAGGCACATACAATCCAGATGCCCCCGCCAACAACGGGAGACGATCCTTGTTCCTGTTTTCGTGCCCGAATGTGTGCAGAATGTGCAGTATATTTGGTATTCTGGGAAAAACTGACTAAATCAATGAAACAACTTCTTCTTCTAGCTGCCGGCCTGCTGATCACCACCGGCGCACAAGCCCAATCTTTCGGCGGGGCACTGGCGATGACCGACCGACATGTATTTGTCGGGGAAACCGGGAATATGGCGTTTCCTGGAGAGGTGTATATCTACACCCTAGACAACCTTGACGGGGCACCAACCATATTGTCCGTAAATGAAAAGCTGGAGCGGTTTGGCCGCACTATTGTAGCTGACGGAGAGACTTTATTGATCGGAGCCATTGACGCAGATGAAGCTCGCGGAGCCGTCTACGTATTCAAATATGATGACACGTGGCAACAAGTTGCTCGCCTTACTGCATCAGACGCATCGCCTGGAGACCAATTTGGGACTTCCATCGCGGTGGATGGGGATGTGGTTTTAATCGGTGCACAAGGGCGATCAGAGTCGACCGGGGCAGTTTATGTTTTCGCAAAAAACGCTGATGGTACATTTTCGGAATCCGGTGTGCTGCCAGTTGAGGGCATCAATCCAGAAGATGGCTTTGGATATGCCGTGGCAATTGAGGATAATATCGCGGTCGTTGGCTCACCTTCTCAAATGGAGGGCATGGGGGCGGCACACGTATTTATGCACGGATCAGAAGGTTGGTTACAGATCAGCAAATTAGCGCCTGATTTTCTGACCGAAAGAAGCCGAATGGGCAGTGCTGTAATGGTACATAAGGGGCGGGTGTACGTATCTGCCCCCATGCAGAGCCTGGTCCTCGAGTATGAATGGGATCCTGAGTCCAGTCAACTGCGCATGCGCGGTCAACTTACCCCTTTTGATGCACAACGGGGATCGCAGTTCGGAGCTTCCCTGGCAGCCAGTGACAGTGAAATCTGGATTGGTGACGGTCGTAGTGGACGAGGTAGAGGCGTTGTGTATCGGTTTATGTCCGGTGAAGAGGGCTGGACAGGAGCAATGAAGCTGATGCCTGACGAAGAGATTGGTCGCGCAGCGTTTGGCAGCAGTTTGGCACTAAGTGGAGATCACGCTGTCGTGGGCGCTGTTCGCATGGACTCCAGAGCAGGAGGGGCTATACTTGTGAATCGGAGCGAAGGTGAATGGTCGGCAGTGGCTACGCTCATCAATGAAGTAAAAGGTTACGACGCGATCACCGGAGAAGAAGTGCGCTGTGCAGAAGGCAAAGCGTCTAGATGGTCGTGCCAGGACGTTGATCTGACCTCGTTCTTGCCACTGCCTCAGATGGGAGGGAAACGGGGCTCCAGACTGAACGATATCTGGGGATGGACCGATCCTCAAACCGGTCAGGAATATGCACTGGTGGGGCGGAATGACGGTACCTCTTTTGTGGACGTAACCAATCCTGAATTGCCACGATATGTGGGAGATCTGCCAATGACAGCAGGCTCCGTCCCAAATGTGTGGAGAGACATCAAAGTATATGCCGACCACGCCTATGTAGTCGCTGATGGTGCCGGACAACATGGTGTGCAGGTTCTTGACCTCAACCAGTTGCGCAAGGTTGAGGGTGAGCCGGTGACATTCACAGAGACGGCACACTACGCGGGAATTGCAAGTGCACACAACATTGTAATTAACGAAGCAACGGGATTTGGCTTCGTGGTTGGTGCCAGCGGAGGAGGAGAAACCTGTGGCGGCGGGTTGCACATGATTGATTTGCGTGATACCCCCAATGTGTCCTTTGCCGGTTGCTTTGCCGACCCGAATACCGGCAGGCGCAATACGGGCTACTCCCATGATGCACAGTGTGTGACGTATGCTGGTCCAGACTTAACCTATAACGGTCGAGAGATTTGCCTTGGATCCAATGAAACGGCCCTAAGCATCGCGGATGTGACGGACAAGGAGAACCCGATAGCTATTTCTGCAGCTTCCTATCCTAATGTGGCCTACACACATCAAGGATGGCTAACCGAGGATCACAGATACTTCTTTATGAATGATGAGGGGGATGAACCAAGAGGACTGGTAGAAGGCACGCGGACGCTTGTCTGGGATGTATCCGACTTGGATGACCCGGTTCTTGTAACTGAATACATTGCAAGTACACCAGATACGGATCACAACCTTTACATCAAAGACAACCTGATGTATCAGTCCAACTATGGTGCAGGTCTGCGTATTCTTGATATCACAAATCCAGAATCTCCAACGGAAATTGGGTTTTTTGAGCCAGGTCCTGGGTCCTCATCTTGGAGTAACTATCCTTATTTCAAGAGTGGTACACTGATCGTTACGAGCGGCAACGAGGGTCTATTCATTCTCAAAAAGCGGAGCGTGGATATTTAGGGACTTAGCCCAACTTTGTCAAACCAGATGGCAAAGCTAGGTTTTATGTTTAGGAGCCATGTATTTCAGGCGAGCTCCGAACAGCAACACTGCACGGGGGAGTTGTGCGTCTGCTCACGTGAAATACCCCAAATTCGTTACGCCTGCACTCCTCGGAACGATTGGGAAGCAGGCTCCAGACGGAGTCACCGTGTCTGCGACCGATGGAAGCTATACGGGATAAGACAGATACGTGCAAGCACCGGAAACCCAGCGGCGTAATCTTGCTGGCTTGTCCGCTTGAGAACCAAAGCTTCACGTGAAGCGTCCGCTTCATTCATCCGGTAATCGGAACAGATAGTCAAGATCGGATAAGATATGCCTGATCGCTGAGACCAGGGTTGAAGCACTTTCAAGTGATTTATGAATTGTCAATTGCTCCTCACGAAATCACCACCATCGGGTCTGATAAGTAATACCAACCGGCGCAACGAACCGGAACGCAATGCGAAGCTGCTCAGTCATTGACCTCCTTTGGAGGTATGAACCGGTATCTTATTAACGCCCTATTGCCTACTTCTCCATTCTCCATCGGTACATGCTCGCCCAAAAAGTACAGATAGCCATTCCTGGCTGTTTCGGGGGCCTTGTAAGGTATCGTGCTCACCGCCCTGAACTGGTTGCTGTTACCCACAATGCTTAGGCCAGGAACCTTTCTGCCCGTTACGTTCTCCAGGCGATAGGCTTCGTCAATGTTCGAGAACTCCCCCATGCGAATGTCCTCATCCAGGGCATACAGCCCGCCCAGAAGAGGAAAGGATTCCATTACTTCCCGCCGCTCGCGGAAGCGGAAGCCTAGTCCGGCTGGTATATCCTGATCTCGTCTGACGAAGAATTCAGGCCATGCCCTGGCCATCCCGGAGTTACCATATACAGCTCTGGCATCCATGTCCTCGTGGTACTTGTACAATGGGCTGCTACCAACGCAAGCAATGTCTCTTCCCGACATACCACTGTAGCTTGAATTGAGGCGGTAAAATTCCGGGTTTTCCAAAATGATCTGCCGACTTGATTCCAGATCCATCGAGTGGACATCCATGATTGATGTTGATAGGCTCTGTGGCCCCCGGAATGTATAAATGGAATCGCCTAGTGTGCACAAAGACCGGATCGTGGCATTCCTCTGTTTGGCAGCCAGGCACTCCCCCGATCGGTCGAAAACCACGATAGCACCTTCCCTTGTCGTCAATATGATGCGGTCATCGTTGGCAAAACGCGAAGCCAACAGACTATGCCCAGAGTCGCTTGGGTAGCATGTATCCATCCTGTAGCTCGCCTGAAACCGCCCCGTAGGGGAAAACAAGTGAGCCAATTCCGATAGGAATTCCGTGACTAGGATGCTACCGACAGTATCAACATCAATGAACCCGATGGGTCCCAGAAGCACGGAAGGATCCAGCACCAGCGAATCCTCCAACGCAAATAGGTCCTCAAAGGGCACCAGTTCTGACGCATAAACCACCTCCTCGGAGGAGTCATTGGAACGGGGTGTACATCCTGTAAGCAACCCCGCGAGCACAAGACTCGTAGCGATGCCAAGCTCCAGAAGCGGCGTTAAGATCGTTCTCATTAAATCTCAAAGATGGGTTTCAGGATATATTTGGAAAGCACTGGGGCCTTCTGCGTCCGATTCGGATACTGCAGACGGAATTAGTGCACCAACTTCTAAAACCCAACTATTGATTCCGCTGTGTTCCGGTGCACTTGGCTTCCTATGTGACGAATAGATTTTAAGACAAGGGAATATGCTGAGTTTCCGTTAAGGTGGCCAAGATCGGTCGAGATATGTCCGATTGCTGAGACCAATGTTGAGGCACTTTCAACCGATTCATTGCACAGCCAATGGCTCCCAACAAAATCACCACCATCGTGTCTGAAGCGATGATACTACGCGGCACAACGAACCAGAAGGAGCTGCGAAGTTGCTCGGTCATTGAGCGGCTCTGGATACCCCGCTTTGGCCTGGAGTCCAAGGATACCACCAATCAATTCTGGTGATAGCGAATCAGCATTGTTTGCAACAATTAGCGAAGGGGGTTTCTTTTGCATCTTATCTGGATGTTCTGGCTGTGATCCAGACGTTGCCAAAGAGACGGGTGATGGCTATCATGTCTCGAGGACAGCCATCGATGCCGCCGTGAATCGATACATCACTGTGCATGAAGATCAGGGAGGTTTCTAGTATCTTCGAGAGGAATGGCCATTGTCAGGCATCTTCTGAAGGAACAGGGGCCCTTGGACGGGACGGTCATCCGAGAGGGCTCCCCTGTTTGCAGACATGCCTGGCCGCGGCGCATACAACTTGCACTATGCCATGAATCGTTATTATCCGGCAATTCTGCTCCTTGCTCTGACGCTTGCGGCCCTAGGTGAGGCCCACTTCGCCCACGCTCAGGATCGATACATCTACTGGATTGGAGCAATCCAGGCGGAGGAAACCCGGGGCAATACGATTTTTCGCTACGCTCTAGACGCCGGCGCGCTAGATACCCTTGTGCAAGCCAAGGATCTGGGGCCGGAGGAGAAGCGATATCTTTTCTATGTGACCGTTGACACTCTCCACCGACACATCTATTGGACAGATTCGGGTGGGACATTTCCAAATGGGGACCATTATCTCAGTTCCATTATGCGTGCGTCTCTGGATGGTGACAACCCGGAGTTATTCTTGGGAGCGGCCGCATTCGGTACTTTTGCGATACCTACGGATATCGAGCTTGACCTAGTAGAAGGAGCGGTGTACTGGGGTGAAGCTTCCAACTGTTTCGATTCCGCCCTGAATCGCACAGAATTAGACAACCCTAGTCAACAGGTCAGCCTTCCAGTAAACGGCGATTATTCAGTGTCAGGTATTGCGCTCGATACACGCAATCGGATGATCTACTGGACGAACTACGACTGGGAGAATCAAATACCGGACGGGATTCTGCGTGCGCCTCTTACCGATACGGTATCTGATGAATATGTTGTAACGGGCAGGGTTTACGATATCGCACTGGCCCACACACTGTCGAAAATATATTGGATTGTCTGTGAACGCTCCCGTTGCATTATCCGACGCGCCAATCTGGATGGCACCGAAGTCGAGGAGGTGATTGTAAGCGAGTTCTCAGGGGGCAATCCGGACATAAGCAACAACGATAGCGCGCTAGCAATAGACAACAGGGGACAGAAGATCTATTGGACGCAGCCCCGCGAAGGCACAATCCGGAGCGCTAATCTTGATGGCACCGAGGTGGAACTGATCTTGTCCGGGCTTGTCGTACCTGGCAGCATTGCCCTTTCTTTCGGGGGAGTTAGCACAGCCTTAGAGCCGGTAAAGGAGATTCCTGATCCCGTAGAGCTGCATGGTTTCTACCCCAACCCCGTGGAAGACAGCGCCACCTTTGAATTTGCCCTGACCGCGCCGACCTACGTGACGCTGGAGATCTATGATCAGCTAGGTCGCAGGGTCGAGGTGCTCGCCTCCCGCATGTATCCGCATGGTCGTTCTAGCGTAGCCTGGTATCCGACAGGTCACGCTAATGGAGTGTACTTTTTAAGACTGATATCATCCGATAACGGGCCGAAGGTCATTCCGCTCGTATTGCGACGCTAGGACAAGTAGGCGCATTGAACAGAAACCTAATGACTTGACTGCGCTCTCCTTCTATCGTTCTCGATGGGGTCGCATAAGTAGTGCGTGTCAGCTCAAGAGTTTGATTCAGGGAATACGCATTATCGTCGCAAAATCCAGAAAGATCTTTGTGGCAGAAACCCGATAGATGGATGAACCGCTACGCCACACCATGGAATATGCCGTTCCTACGAGAATGTTATCGTGCCTGAACGCATCTGCATCATGAATCCGAAAATATGACAGACTGGTTTCGTCCCGAACACCTGCGATCACAGATGTCACATTTTTGACAATGGCTGTCAGTCGGCAAGATTCGTACCGAAACCTGGGGTTTCCAGGAGGTGCATATATCCATCAGACAAAATAAATCCACCCGTCGCAGTATCCCGGGAGAGATCAAAGCTCCCATCAAGATCCAGGTAGCGCGTCTGGGGACAAGCATAAGCGGTGTGCAGTGCGGCAGCAATACTGATTACGCTCTCATCCATGCAACCCCACATCAGGTCAATACCTGCCAACTCTGCTATATCTGAAATACCCAGCGCACCAGTAACACCCCCACATTTCATGAGTTTGATATTCCAAATACCAAACGGCGTATCAGCCGCCAACCTAAGAGCATCCTCGGGTCCATGCAGACTCTCGTCAGCTGCCATCAGTTTTTGGGCTTCTCTTGATAACCCGAGCAGATGCCCTTCTTTTCCCCTGCCAAGAGGCTGTTCAATAAGTTCAAGATTCAATGCATGCGATTCATGCGCAAGCTGCCGGGCCTGTTCAATGGTATAGCCCTGATTGGCATCAACACGAATTCGTATATCCGCCGAACAGAGCTCCCGCAGTACTCGCAGGCGCTCAATATCCTCTTCATAATTCAATCCGAGTTTGACTTTGAGACATCTGAATCCGCGCCCAAGATATTCACGCGCTTCGCTTAGGGTCTCTTCCAATGGCAGGATTCCAATCGTAATGGAGGTGGGTAGGGCTTTCACGCACTGTCCGAGCATAGCAGCCACGGGAATCCCCACAGTCCGTGCCAATAGATCGTATAGTGCCATATCCATGGCTGCCATGGCAGAGGGATACTGAACACACTCCATTCGCAATCGGCGGATCAGAGCTCTGAGCGGTCGGGGGTCACTCCCTTTCAGAATGTCGCGTGCACAGGCGTCCAGGGCACCAAGACACGCTTCCGCATTTTCAGCGGTCACAGCAGTGGGAGCAGCGCAACCAAGACCGAAAAAACCCAGATTATTTTCCAGTCGGACAAAATGTAGGTCGACCGTACTGACCACTCGTGTTGCAATCACGTATGGCCGTGTCAAGGGCAATTGATCAGTCCAAGTTTCTACACCGGTAATAATCATGAGAACAGTTTTTCCTGGACCGTTTCCGCCAGGCGCCCCACCCCATCCTCCAGTGGTCGTACCACAGGCAGACTGTGACATTCCTCAAGATCCGCCGCAATCTGTGAGGATTCTGTTTCATCAAGTCCACGGGTGAAAAGAGAGATTGCCCACACCTGAGAACCCAAAAGGCGAATCAGTTCAATCTCTTCACGCAAGGAAGGCAGGGGGCAATCAAGGTGCTCGAAATCTTCAAAATGACTTCGCGCAGGTGCGTGCTGCAAGATTACCCCGGCTGCTCGCGCCGAACAAATAAATTCAGCACCGGCCGGACCAGCGGGATTACGCAGCCCCGACTGCCCCTCCAGGAGAATAACATCTGGACTCAATTCCCTGGCACATGCCAGGATTGCGCCTTCCAGTTCGCCGGACACAAAATCGTTCAGCGTCGAATCAAAAATGAAGCCATGCCGAAGCCCTTGTAACCAGCCTGTTTGCCCTGTGTAGATCATTTCGGCATCAATGCCCTGCGCTCGGAGCGCTGCACGCAGAAGCATAGCCGTCGTGCGTTTGCCAATCGCGCAGTCCATACCTAGAACAGCAATGCGTGGAGAGGACACCGAAAGTATCTCACCCGTCCAGAATCTCAATTCAGACGCGCGTCTGGGCTTTCGCAGATCGATAATGCCAGCTGTGGCCCGTTCAACAATCTCAGGGTCATCAGAAAGCAGATAGTGAAGCCCGTTCACCAAAGTAAGCCCAGCAGATGCGGCGGTAAGTAGCTCTTGGCGGAGTGCATCCGGTAGCATTCCCCCGGCTGTTGCGACACCAACCACACAATGAGTTGGGCGAGCGGAGGTTAGCCTCAGGGCCTCTGCAACGGTATTGAAAAAAGGAATACCCCGATGGCGTCCGTCCAGAATTCGACCGGCATCCTGACCCGCATAATCAGGATCGATCACTCCCAGAATGGGATACCGGCTGGGACCGCGTAGAAGCCCGTGTGTAGTTTTTGCGAAAACGCTATCAAAAAGGCCGTTTGCAAGTATAAGCGCGCGCTCAGGCATAAAACTTGAAGCCAATTGGATTCTGAGGTTACAACTGTTTCGTCTCGTTTTGTCAATCAACGCACTAAAATAAGGTTACTCACGGCGTTCTGCGACATTCCAGTAACACGCTACCGAAAACGAAAATGATTCCCAAACCAGTACGTACGCTAACGATCACCCCGTCTCTTCCTCCTTCCCTCGAACGGCTGCGGGAACTGGCATATAATGTTCGCTGGGCTTGGGATGAAAATACGGTGGATCTTTTTCGGAGGCTAGGCGCGGACCTTTGGCAATCTTCAGGTCACAACCCGGTTAAAATGCTGACCCAAACTTCAGCGGCCCGGTTAGAAGAACTTGCGGAGGATGAGGGCTTTGTCGCACATCTGAATGAAGTATGCGCATCCTTTGATGCATACATGCAGGAAGACTCAACCTGGTACTCCCGCACTCACGAAAATGATAAACTACTAGCAGCCTACTTTTCCGCTGAATTTGGCGTGACCGAGTGCATGTCACTTTTTGCTGGCGGACTCGGGGTATTGGCAGGCGATCACCTCAAGAGTGCCAGCGATCTTGGAGTCCCCATTGTTGGAGTTGGCCTCATGTATCAACAGGGATACTTTATTCAATCTCTGGATGAAAACGGCTGGCAACAGGAGTCCTATCGAGAAATTGATTTTACCAGCCTGCCATCGACCCTGGAACGTGATACAAACGGCATACCATTACAGGTGCACGCTGAAATAGGTGGACGCAGAGTCTATGCACGTATCTGGCGCCTGCAGGTGGGACGCGTGCCTTTGTATCTGTTGGATACTAATTTCGACGCCAACGAGCATAGCGAAGATCGAAATCTGACAGATTACCTATATGGAGGTGGCAATGAGCTCCGTATCCGCCAGGAAATTATTCTGGGTATTGGCGGATATAGAGCCTTGCAGTTGCTGAACCTAAGGCCCCAGGTTTATCATCTTAATGAAGGGCATTCAGCATTTCTGACACTAGAGCACACCAGGAAGCTGATGGTGGACCATCATCTGCCATTCAAGGAAGCCAGTGTTGCTGCGGCTGCAAACGTGGTCTTCACAACGCACACGCCGGTGGAGGCGGGACATGATCGTTTTCCGCCAGAGCTCATGGATCGCTATCTGGTGTCTTACGCCAAAAATGCATTGGGCCTTGACCGCCGGGAATTTCTGGCCCTCGGCCGTGAACATCCAGGCAACGATAACGAATTCTTCGGCATGACCAAGCTTGCACTACGTATGAGTGATGCATGTAATGGTGTGGCCAGACTGCATGGGGAGGTAAGTCGCGCCATGTGGCATAATCTTTGGCCTGCGCTGCCGGAAAATGAAGTTCCGATCAGTCATGTAACAAATGCGATCCACACGTCTTCGTGGATCTCGGGTGCAATGAAGCAACACCTTGACTGCTATGTAGGCCCACAATGGCGCGAAATGGCAATCAGCCTTTCTCAGTGGAAACAGGTGGAGCAGATCCCGGACGAAATACTTTGGCAAACCCACGTAATACAACGGGAGCAACTTGTTCAGCAGGCCCGCAAATCTCTTCAGTCTAGGTTGCATCGATTGGGCGCCTCGACAACGAAAATTGACCGAGCGGCAAAAATACTTGATCCGAACACACTCACGATAGGGTTTGCCCGCCGGTTCGCCACCTACAAACGCGCAACGCTTCTACTTCAGGACTTCGATCGGCTTGTACGAATTTTGACGAATGAATCACAGCCGGTTCAGATCATCTTTGCGGGCAAAGCACATCCGCGTGACCATCCAGGTAAAGAATTAATTCAGAAGATTGTTGATGCTTCCAACACAGAGCCTCTGCGCAATCACATTGTCTTTCTCGAAGACTATGGTATGGCCCTTGCGCGGTATTTAGTACAGGGCGTGGATTTGTGGCTGAATACTCCCCGGCGCCCCAGAGAGGCAAGTGGAACCAGCGGGATGAAGGCTGCCGCTAACGGTAGTCTCAATCTCAGCATCTTGGACGGATGGTGGGATGAAGGTTTTGATCCATCAATTGGCTGGGCCATAGGTAATGGCGAAGTCATGGATAATCATGTCTATCAGGATGAGCGGGAAGCTGCCCAATTATATGATCAACTGGAATACGAAATAGTACCGCTGTTCTACGATGGCTCCCCTGAAGGACTGCCCCTAGAATGGATCGCCCGAATGAAGCGCTCGATTGCGACATACAACAATTCCTTTAATACGCACCGAATGGTGCAGGAATACACAGAAAGAGTTTACCTGACCGCCGCTGCACGCGCCAAAGCGCTACAATCCGAAGATTTGGAAAGAGCGCGTGTATTGTCTAAGTGGCAGCAGAAGATCCAGGGTGCCTGGCAAAGGGTCCAGGTGTGCGTAACTGACGATTCCCCGCAGGGGAGTCAAAAGGCAGGCATGCCATTCACCATCAGGGCATGCGTAGAGCTGGGAGATTTGTTGCCTGATGATGTAGAGGTTCAACTATACTTGGGACGCGTCACTGCCAAGGGGGATATCGTGGATGCAACCATTACCCCCATGATTCTGACAGAGGCAGGAGACGGAGCGTCTCATCTATACGAGGCCACGAATGTAACCTGCACGAACAGCGGCTCGGCCGGATACACCGTGCGTGTCCTGCCCAAACACCAGGACCAAGTTTCGATGCAGCGCTTAGGATTGGTGGCCTGGGCTCAGTAAGCAGATTCTTCCGACGTCCCTAAAGAAGCCAAAGAAATCCAGCCTGAATCTTCAAAGACCGCATCAGGCAGTTCCGTATAAACACCCAAATTCGAGAGAATCCGGGCGTTTGGCTCGTCTCCAGGTACGGCACGGGTATTGGCAAGCATTATGCCGCCGTAGTGCTCATATCCGCCCCAGGTTGTGGTGAAGGAAGGTCCTTCCTGATCGGCATTCCTGTAATAGGACCACTGAGTTACGAGGCCGCTTTCTTTATCGACATAGACATCGTAACGATTTTGTGGGGTTAGACCTACATCCTCAAATCCGAGGGTAAGAATGTGCGCGTCCCTGCCGTCAGCCGTCTGACCATCCCCTTTGTAGCCCAGTGTAACCCCCGAATCCTTGAGCTTATAGGGCATAAGAAGCCAATAACCGGCATTTATCCAATCTCTGTGGGCACCTTTGAGCAGTTCATCTGCATCCATGACTTCTTCACCATTAGTGAACGCCCGTCCTTCCATTGTATGGATATTCATAAGTACGACCGTACTATCTCCTTGCCATCGAAACCTTCCTGTCCACTTGTCCCATACATGATCATCACCGAAAACGGTCCAGCTCAGGTATCGGGCGTTATCCCAAGCGGTGCGCCCGCCCATGCTGATCATGACCTGATCGGCGATCTCAATAGCCCGTGGGTCAGAGGCTTCCATGTTGAAGTCCTCCATCGCGGGGTTGGGGTCAGCCTGCGCCAAGACCAGGCCAGGTAGAATTAGTGATAGCAGCAACAAATAATGTTTCACGAGACCAATTGGTTTAAGTTATGGGTGGATCCCGGTTTGCATACTATAGTTTGGGTACAATCCCTATAGTTTGCCGGGGTGGTTAATCATATTAATTCAATGATCCAATGCGAGTAAAGCTTTCAACTTTGTTTTTGTTTCTGTTTTTCGTGGCACAGGCTGACGCTCAGATTACCATTACTGAGGAGGACTATGCCCGGGCAGAGGCTACACTTGGGACAACAACCCGAGGCATGGTTTACCACACAAGCATACAGCCAAACTGGCTGGAAGATGATCGTTTCTGGTACCTCCAGAGAATGCCGGCAGACAACGTATACATGATGGTAGATCCTGCCCAGGGTGAGCACCGTCCATTGTTTGATGAGGCGCGTATGACCGAAGCAATTAACGACCATCTTGGAATATCTGGCGCAGAAGTAAACTTTTCGCGCGTTTCATATGACGGCGAGGCAGATCGACTCTTATCTCCCCAGGGAAATGGCAATATCGCGTGCAGCGTGATCTCCTATACTTGCGAGTCGATTGAGCGAACAGACAGGGAGAATGCCCGGCGAACAGCAGCAATTTCCCCTGATGGTAACTATGAGGCCTTTCGAAAAGAAAACAACCTGTGGATCCGAACCGTCGATACTGACGAGGAAAGGCAGCTTACCTTTGACGGCCAAAAGGATTTTGGCTACGCGACCAATAACGCGGGATGGGTCCGTAACGAACGCCCGGTCCTGCTCTGGTCACCGGACTCAAAAAAGATCGCGACGTTTCAGCATGACGGTCGAGGTGTCGGCGAAATGTACATGGTCTCTACCGAGATTGGACGCTCAAATCTAGAGGCGTGGAAATATCCGCTGCCGCAGGACAGTGTGGTGTTCATGATTCACAGGGTCGTCATACATGTGGATGAACCCCGAACTGTCCGACTGGATATGGCACCGGATTATCACCGCGGAACCACTACGGATCATATTGCAGATTGGGACGGCACCTTCATGGATGTGCGATGGAGCGATGACAGCGAGCAGCTGGCCTTTGTGTCTTCATCAAGAGATCACAAAGACGCCTGGCTGAGAGTGGCTGATCCAGAATCCGGGGCCGTGCGGGAGGTACTTCACGAAAGAGTGGAGACCTACTATGAGTCCGGCGTCAATGCGGAAAATTGGCAGGTGTTTTTTGATACAGGTGAAGTACTCTGGTACTCCGAGCGATCAAACTGGGGACACTTGTACCTGTACGATCTCAGTACAGGTGAACTCAAGCACCAGATAACAGACGGAGACTGGATTGTACGCCAGGTGCGTCGAACAGACCGAGACGCACGCATGTTGTATTTCACAGGATCAGGACGGGACGGTCCTGATCCGTACTTCCAGTATCTGTATCGGGTCAGTATGGACGGCGGTGAGCCGGAATTGCTGACCCCTGAAGAGGCTAACCACAGCGTATCTTTCTCCCCCGGAGGAAATTATATTCTGGATACGTGGTCTCGTCCGGATGTGCCTCAGAAGCATGCCGTTCGCAATCTTGACGGCAGCATAGCGGTAAATGTGGGCGAAGCGGATATATCCGAGCTTCTTGAGACCGGTTGGCGACCGCCAGAGCCATTCTCAGTGAAGGCGCGGGATAATGAGACGGATCTTCATGGCTTACTGTATAAACCGAGCAATTTTGACCCATCCAGGCGTTACCCGGTGCTTAATTACCTTTATCCCGGGCCTCAGAGCGGCAGTGTCGGGACAAGAAGTTTTACTCCGGCCCGCGGGGATAAGCAAGCACTCGCAGAGCTGGGGTTCATCGTTGTTGAGGTAGACGCGATGGGGACGCCAGGCCGCTCAAAATCCTTCCATGATGCCTACTACGGAAATATGGGGGATAATGGCATACCCGATCAAATTACTACGATTCGTCAACTCGGTGCACAAAATCCATGGATGGATCTGGATCGCGTGGGTATATGGGGTCACTCGGGAGGTGGATTTGCCTCGGCTGGTGCGATACTGCGTTATCCCGATTTCTATAAGGTGGCGGTCAGCGGCGCTGGGAATCACGACAATCGGAACTATGAAGATGATTGGGGCGAGAAATGGCAGGGGCTCCTGGAAGTGAACCCGGACGGAACGACAAATTACGATAACCAGTCCAACATCCTCCTGGCGGATAGCCTGGAGGGTAAGCTTCTGCTCGCACATGGCCTCATGGATGACAATGTTCCGGCCTCCAACACGCTGCTGCTTGTGGAAGCACTTATAGCTGCAAACAAGGATTTTGATCTTGTCATTTTCCCGAGCGGCTCACATGGGTTTGGCCAGGGAAGAACCTATTGGATGCGTCGTCGCTGGGACTACTTTGTAGAACATCTGCTTGGAGTTCCGCCTCCGGAGGAATATGAATTTGGGCGTGAACGTGTTCGGGTCGCACGACCGACGGGATAGCGACTGATGCGATACTTGTCAGTGCTTTTTCTGTTGATTTGTGGATGCACGCGCGAGGCAGACTATGACCTCATCATACGTGGGGGGACCATTTACGATGGTACAGGAACGGCTCCCTACATTGCGGATGTCGCCCTTATTGCGGATACGATTGCAGCAGTTGGAAACCTGGCGGATACGCGTGGTGCGGAAGAAATAAATGTGGAAGGCTTGGCCGTGGCTCCCGGATTCATTAACATGTTGAGCTGGGCGACAGAAAGCCTGATCATCGATGGACGCTCGCTGAGCGATCTCAGCCAAGGCGTTACACTGGAGGTATTTGGGGAGGGTGTATCCAATGGGCCACTGAACGCTCGTATGAAAGAGGAACTGTGGGACTTGTTTGTCGCACGAGCCGGATCAGAAGAAGAAGCCGCCACACTCCTGGGTGGCAGACAGATTCCATGGACCACGCTGGATGAATATCTATCATTCCTTGAATCAAAGGGTGTCTCCACCAATGTTGCTTCTCTAATCGGTGCCGCTACGGTGCGTCAGCATGTTATTGGCGAGGGTGATCGAGCACCAACCGCCGAGGAACTCGTGCGCATGCAGGATCTGGTGCGCGAGGCCATGGCCGATGGCGCACTTGGCGTAGGTTCCTCATTGATCTATGTGCCAGGTGTCTTTGCAAGTACACACGAACTGACTGCACTCGCGTCAGCTGCTGGGGAATTTAATGGCGTTTATACGTCGCACCTACGAAGTGAAGGTGCTCGCCTTCTGGAATCCGTAGAGGAGTTGATCCAGATTGCACGCGATGGAAGTGTGCGCGGACATATTTATCACTTGAAGGCGGCTGGACAAAACAATTGGCACAAAATGGAAACCGTGATTGAGCGCGTGAATGAAGTCCGCTCAGAGGGCCTCGAAATTACCGCTGACGTCTACACATATGTGGCGGGAGCCACCGGGCTTGATGCGGCGATGCCACCTGATGTCCGGGCAGGTGGCATGTTGGCTTGGCGTGCACGACTCCAGGACCCGATCGTAAGGGCCCGAATGGAAACCGAGATGATGACTCCGTCAGATGATTGGGAAAATCTGATGCTGGAGGCAGGACCTGAGAATGTGATGCTAATTGGATTCAGGAATCAGGCCCTGCGTCAGTATATGGGCATGCGACTGACCGAGGTTGCTGATTTGCGGGGAACCTCCGTACCAGCAGCGGCAATGGATCTTGTCATAGAGGACACTAGCAGGGTAGGAGCCGTCTATTTTCTTATGGATGAGTCCAATGTACACCTAAAACTACGGCAGTCCTGGGTGGCAATTGATTCGGATGCAGCATCCCTAGCACCAGAAGGTGTCTCGCTGAACAATATGGTTCATCCACGCGCGTACGGCTCATTCGCCCGCCTATTGGCAAAATATGTTCGCGAAGAACAGGTCCTCACGATTGAGGAGGCCGTGCGGCGCATGACATCATTGCCTGCATCTGTGCTATCAATTGACCGAAGGGGATTGATTCAAACAGGTTATTTTGGAGACATTGCCGTCTTTGATCCATTAACGATCCAAGATCATGCTACATTCGAGGAGCCCCATCAACTTGCCACCGGTATGCATTATGTATTTGTAAATGGCGTCCGAGTACTGAACAATGGTGAGCACACTGGCGCGATGCCTGGTCGTGTGGTACGGATATCTAGCAGTTCCAGCCAATGACTGATCGTTCTTCGGATCTGGAACGCCGTCGCAGGGAAGCAACCCTGGGGGGTGGACAATCAAGGATCGACCGGCAGCACGATCGGGGAAAACTAACCGCACGTGAACGGATCACCGTTCTGCTGGACGAGGACTCATTCGTGGAAATGGGCCAATTGGTCAGGCACCAATTCACCGACTTTGGACTAGCGGAGAATCGGCCGTATGGAGATGGCGTGGTGACCGGCTATGGTACGGTTCACGGTAGGTTGGTTTATGTGTACGCACAAGATTTTACCGTTTTTGGGGGATCGCTAGGTCGTGCACATGCTTCCAAAATTGTCCAGCTACTCGATTTAGCGCTGCAGAATGGGGCCCCCGTGATTGGATTAAGTGATTCTGGGGGAGCGCGGATCCAGGAGGGTGTAGTCTCTCTGGGCGGCTATGCGGATATCTTTCTGAAAAACACCCTGCTTTCTGGGGTGGTGCCGCAGATTTCCGCAATCATGGGGCCGTGCGCTGGTGGAGCTGTATATAGCCCGGCCATCACTGATCTCACTTTCATGGTTGAGGGCACTAGCTACATGTTCGTCACTGGCCCTGATGTCGTGCATTCGGTAACACAAGAGGAAGTGACCGCGGAAGACCTCGGAGGCGCAGCAATGCACGCTGAGCGCAGCGGTGTAGTTCACGCGTCCTATCCCAATGATGTCGTTTGTCTGGATGCCATCAGGACTGTACTGAGTTATTTACCTCAAAATTGCGAAGAACAGCCAGAAATCCGCACCTCTTTCCAGTCACCTAGAGGCGGGGCGGGGGATCTGGATACGTTGATCCCTGAGAATCCCAACAAGCCGTACGATATGCACGATGTCATACATTTGTTGGTGGACCGTGAATCATTCTTTCCCATCCACGACCGGTTTGCACGCAATCTAATATGTGGTTTTGCCCGCATAGGTGGACATTCGGTTGGGATTGTCGCCAACCAGCCTGCCCATCTAGCCGGAGTTCTTGATATTGACGCTTCCGTAAAGGGTGCCCGGTTTGTTCGATTATGTGATGCTTTCAACGTGCCCCTGGTCACACTTGAGGATGTTCCTGGCTTTTTGCCCGGGACGGATCAGGAATGGAACGGGATTATTCGACATGGGGCCAAATTACTGTACGCTTTCTGTGAGGCCACCGTCCCCAAACTCACCGTAATAACCCGGAAGGCCTATGGGGGTGCGTATGACGTAATGAGTTCCAAACATATTCGCGGGGATATGAACTACGCATGGCCCAGTGCTGAGATTGCTGTTATGGGATCCAAGGGAGCCGTCAGAATCCTGCACCGTGCAGCTCTGCAAGGCGCCGAAAATGCAGCTGCGTTGGAGGAGGAGTTTTCCCGTGACTACAGGGCGCGTTTCGCCAACCCATACGTTGCTGCAGAGCACGGCTACATCGACGAGGTCATTCATCCTCGGGAAACACGGGATCGTATCATTACGGGTCTCCAGGTGCTCAGGAACAAGGTGCTGAATAATCCACGCAAAAAGCACGGGAATATCCCCCTCTAAGTACAAATAGCAAACTTTTTCGTCTCCTGACAGGCCCTTTTTCCAGGATTACGGCCAATACGGAACAGATGTGTTTTTTGTACATTAAGAGGTTATCTTGCTTAATGCCCTGTTAGTTAGGCATCTAAGGGCGAATATGTAAGAGGAAACTTTAAGTAAGGCAAGAGAGTTTTTCGTAAAGGTAGTTGACTTTTTGACGACGATATGATGAAAAAGCTACTTTTTATCCTTCTCATTGCTGCAACAGCCTCTGTCGAGACAAGCCAAGCACAGGAGTTAATGCCTCCTGAACCGGCTCCGGTGGAGGAATTGCGTGGATATGACTGGCATTTCTTGTCCCAGAAGGTTGGGTATCCGTGGTCCCCGCTGACAGATACTCAGATCATGTATCGCGTCAGTCGGGCATACCTGCTCCAGTCACGTATCATTCAGGCGCAGGCATTGGGAAATACCCGCTCCCTGGAGGACTATATGGCCGAGGCAATGGATGAGCTTGTGGTGTTGTCTGATCAGCCCGGCTTTGTGAGTCAACCCCAATTCCGGGAGCTTTACAGAACGATCGTCCATGAACACGAGGAATACTATAGTGCAGATCTGGATAAATTCCCCGAGTACAGGTCCATCCTAGCACGCCGAAGTACCATGTTTGGTACACGGCTCCCGAGGGAAATTACAGAGGATGAAATCACAATATTATCCGATGCACCCCCCGCAGTTGCGCCAGAGTACTCCGCACGAATCCAGGTCGTTAACCGTGCAGGCACTACGCAGGAACCGGTTATTCCGCGAGGGTACGACCGATATGCCCTATCCCAGGACTGCGGCAATCCACGGAGTTCGCTGACTGAAGACCAGATTACGTGTCGCGTCAGTCGTGCATATCGGTTACAATCCCGCACTATTCGGTCGCTGGCAGACGGAGATCTGTATTCTGCCGAACGCTACATGAATCAGGTTATGAATGAACTTGTGGTACTGTCTAATCAGTCTGATTTCGTGCGTCAACCCCAATTCCGGGAACTCTACAGAACGATCGTTCACGAGCACGAGACAGGCCCCGATACAGGTCTGAATGAGCCGCAGGAATTCAGGGAAATCTATGCTCTTCGGGATGCCATGTTTGAAGGGCAGCCCCGTATGGAAGCCCCCATGGCTGCGGCAGTAGGTCTGCCAAGGGTAAAGCCCGTGGCCACGACCATACCGATGACCCAGAATGAGTTCGTGGAGGAACGCCTCGCTTGGCTGATGGAGCACCGGAGAGGAATGATCACCCGGAGTTTGGATCGTGCAGACACGTACTTCCCGATGATTGAACAGATTTTTGCAGAGGAAGGTGTGCCAGACGAGCTCAAGTATCTTGCAGTGGCCGAGAGCGCATTGATTCCAGACAATCGAAGCCCCGCAAGTGCTATCGGAATGTGGCAATTCATGGCCGCCACGGGGCGTGCTATGGGTTTGCGTATTGATGAATTCGTTGACGAGCGCCGGGACCCCGTCAAGGCTACACGTGCAGCAGCGCGCCATTTGAAGGAACTCTATGAGTACTATGGAAGTGATTGGCTGGTGGCGCTTGCAGGATATAACTGCAGTCCCAAATGCGTACTAAGAGCTATACGGCGGGCAGGTGGTACGCGCACAAACCCGCCGTCATTCTGGCGGATACGGAGACACCTGCCTGGCGAGACGCAGCGCTATATTCCGCAGTATATTGGGTTCACGCTGATTATGTCCAATCCCGTAGAATTCGGACTGCCGGCAGTTTCGAATGGACCAGAGTTCACCTATGATGAGGTAAAGGTTAGCGGGATGTTGAAGCTGGAAACGATCGCCCGTATGGTAGGCACAACAACTAAGCACATCCAGGACTTGAATCCAGAGCTTCGGCGCGGAATATTGCCTCCCGACCGCACGCCATACACGCTGCGAATTCCGGCTAATACATTTGCAAGATTTGCGGATGCCTTTGATAAACTCCCGGATGAAGAGAAGGCGATGCCAGGGGAGCATCGCGTACGGAGGGGAGATAATCTGAGCAGGATCGCCAGGCGATATGGCGTGACTGTTCGAGCGATCCAGAATGCTAACGGGCTTGGGAACCGTACGCGGATTCATCCAAATGACCGGCTTGTTATACCTGGGATGTCCGGTCGCGGTGTGGCTAAGCTTGAGGGTAATAGTGCAAGACTGGTGGCGTGGGGCAAACGGGATATCAGGCCAATTGAGTTTGACGTGACAATGGCCGAAACAGTGCGTCAGACACCCGTCAAACTTGCGAGCAATGCCAGAACCCGCCCTAGTGAAAACAACTCCTCGTCGAACCAAACAGCCCAGAATTCCAGCTCACCTGGGAACGCACAGACAAGCATAACACATACCGTGCGCCGGGGAGACACCCTGTCAAAACTGGCTTCTCAGTATGGAACCACGGTCAGCGCCATCCAACAGGCCAATGGACTGAACGGAACGAGGATCGGTCGTGGCCAGCGGCTGAAGATTCCCAGTGGACGTATTACACACACCGTTAGGCGTGGCGAAAACCTGGGAATGCTGGCCCAACGCTACAGTACGACCGTGCAAAACATCAGGAGTGCCAACAATTTGCGTTCCAACACGATTTATCCTGGGCAAAAGCTCTTGATCGGAGGAACCAGTGCGCATGCGACTACACATACCGTCAGACGGGGTGAAAACCTGGGGCTGATCGCCGAACGTTATGGCACAACCGTGCGGCACATCATGAATGCCAATAATCTGCGGTCTACTCGGATTTATCCCGGGCAAAAGCTGTGGATTGGGGGCACTAGTGCACGCATCGTACACACTGTCAAAAGAGGAGAGAACCTTACAAGGATTGCTCAGCGTTACGGTACAACCGTGCAAAGTATTCGGAATATCAACAATTTGCGCTCCAGCCGGATTTATCCTGGGCAGAGACTTTCGATTGATTCCTGAGACTCTGTGGCCAATCAGGGTTGCTGACGCGACAATGTTGGCTCCAAGAGAGCAAGCGCTGCCCGATTGTGACCATGTACAGATGGTTCATTGCACCACAGCCATTGCAATGTGGCTACGGTTTCGGGAATATTGGCTCCCGTCAGATCAAGCATGTTGAGGACCGCGCGGTCTATCTTCTTGCGTACTTCGTCTATATGGGACTGACAGGCCGGAAGTAAACTCTGTGTGGAAAATTCATCAAATGCAGCTGCCGCTTGCTCTAATCGGGTTTTCGGTATCTGATCCAGTCTTGGGCAGGGGATACCTGCCAACGCTTTTACCTGTGTTCTGGATCGTCCACTGTGCGTCCGTTGGCCCTGTGTCCAGTGAACCAGGAAACCCAATGTAGAATTGGCCCACAAGGCAAAAGCCTTGAGCACGTGCTGGTCATCGTGTTGCAATGAAGTCCAGGTTGACCCGCCCATTCCCGGATACGTTGTTACCGCAGACAATAATGACTGAGAGGTCCAGCGCATGTTTCGCGCATAGAACAGTGTACTGCGAAATTGCCGCATCGCCTCCCGTTTCGCAACCGATCCAACCCCGGTGGGAGACATTCCCTTGTGTGTGAGCGATACGGTCATATGTTTCTGCGTGTGTCTATCGGCCTTCCAGAGTGCGCGGTCTGGACCAATTGCATCTATCGGACTGACAACCGGAACGAACTCGAAAGCCCCGCGGGGGTCCCTTCCTGACAGGTGTCCTATCAGGTCATGTGTGGGTCCAACCTTGAATAGATCTCCGATTGTAGACATTGGCACACCGATTGATGCAACATGCTGGTCGAAGCGAATGACTCCTTCCAGAAGCGCATTGGCTGTTAATGCAAGGCTGGCATGCAAAACTCCCAAAGGGTTCCAGGGAGCTCCGTCTGCCTTGGTTGTAAAGGTGCATATTTGTCCTGCTTCATCATCACCTACTCTAATAGAATAATTGATTGAAGAAGCTTTGATTTGTTTGAGTGCCGATTGAATTGAGCGAGCGATCACGCCGGCTTCCCCCGTACGAAGAACGGGCTGACGCAATGTTACACAGTACACGTTCGCGACCGAAAGTTTTCCTTTACGACCATGTGTGCTCCGTTTAGTACCTACCAAAAGCATTTCTTCCATGCCTGTATCGGCAGAAAGCGACTGTTTTCCCGAATCCCGACGATCTGCTACAGTTATGGCCAAGATATCATCAAACTCCTGCTCAATCATGCGCCGCGTAACGGCCCATGATTCCGCGAAGGCCGCAGACAGCGGCAGCACAAAACCGACCCGTCCTCCCGGCTTGCATTTCTGGCGGGCCAAGGCAAAAAAAGATGCAGCTAATCCTGCCCGATTATTCACTGCCTCATTCTTTACCAAGCTCTTCCACCGCCTCTGACAGGCTTTTCGTTCAATTTCGGACAGACCTCCAATATCGAAAGCACTTAAGCCTCCTCGGGTCCGGGAATAGGGTGGATTCATAAGAATCCAGTCGATTGAGGCATCCTGGACGTAGACAGCATTTTTAGCGCCATTGTCCGCGAATTTCCCTGCCCCTACACTGAACAGATCAGCCACGCGCTGCGTCGCAAAATATTCCAGGGACCCTGTTTGTCCTTTTTCTCCTCCAACGCTAACCCATCCGATCTGCGTGTTTCCGTATCGATCACCATACCCCATCGCAGACAGTGAGGACATTGTAAGATGGGCGGCAATCGGGTTCACATCCGTACCGATGATACCGCCCTCCACGGCCGCCGTGTGTAGTCTGCGGAGGGTTTCGAAGTTGCCTCCGGCATGCTCGTGAAGTGTTGACACACGATGGTAGCCCGCACGAAGGAGCGTACCGGTTCCACAGGACAAATCGCTCAGATAGTGCTCTCTGAAAAGGTCTGAATCCCCCCATTCCTCTTCGGTGAGCAGTGAATTGTCAATCGTGAGATCAGCCAAAAGCTCGGCCGTGGCTGGTTGTGTATAAAAGGCAGCCGTCTCTTTCCGGTCTTCACCAAGTTTTGGGAACAGCTCAGCGCCAATGTTGATATGCAGTCCCAATCGTGCCGTCTCAATCTCCTGAGTAGCTTCGATCAACTTAGCAAGCACTTGTGGGGTTTCTTCAGGATTGAATTTTCCGGCCAGCCGGAGTGCTTCAATCGCAGGCTTAAATACAGAATTCTGGCGGTGTTTGTTAATGATGTGCCATACGTCTGCCTGTCCAATCACGTTCGGAAGGGATTTACTCGTAAAACTTATGAGGGGGACTTCATCCATACCCTGCCTAGCGAGTCTCTGCTGTGTTAAAAGTGCATTCAACCACAATAATGTTACCGTACGAAGTCCCCCGAGAGGTGAGTGTTCGTACAGATGCCCCGCAACCTCTTGTTGCTCCAAGCGAGATAGTGCTGCTTCCAGTCCACCTGCTGCGTCTTCCACGAGTTGAGCTACACGTTCTCCAACAGCATCTATCTCTTCTTGCGGTAATCTTATCTGAGACAAGAATGACGAAAAGTCAAATACATTGCCCTTAATAAATCCGTTTTGGGGCCATCGGCGCTGTTCCACGCGGCGGCCAGGGGTTTGTCGAGTGCCCCCATTGAGTTGATGGACTGCGTACATAATCGGGTCTCCTGCCCAAAGGAGGTCCACGATATTGAAAATGCCTCCCTTTTGAAATTTTTTCGAGATGCAGAGGGCAATCGTAGTAACGATTCGCGTTCGGTCTCTTCGCGTCTCCAGCCCGAGTCGGGCAACTGCATCCCGATCTGCGGTCCGAGCATTGAATGAGCATTCAATGATGATCGGTGGGAATAATCCATCATCAATCAAAATGCCGGGGTTTAATTCTGTAGTTTTGTTTGCGTGCAACAAATCGGGTTCGTCTATTCTCACACATTCGGGTTGTGCGGACCAGTGTGCGCTTGACCGCTGCAGTGCCTGACCAAGCGCCTGCATAAACATTATTTCAGCGGTTCGCCTACCTGCCATTACACAACCTATGGGCAAAACTTGTGCTACTACCTTAAAGTAAGCAGATGAAACTATCGAAGTTATATGGAATAGCTACGGTATACAAAGGAGTTCCCCCAACTCAACTACATGAAAACCGAGGCTCTACTGCAGCTATACAACCTAGGTTTGACATTTTGTGTGATGACGCTTTCGCAGTACAATAGTTTTCTACGACTTAAGATTTCGTGATGTCTCTGCATGGAAAACGGGAGGTATCATTATAAGTGGGGGTATGGAGACAACCGCCATTCCTTACCCCCCTACAACTTGATAAATCTGTCCTCTGATCGCCTCGCGGAGATCAAGGGGCGTCAAATGTGATCAAGGAGCTAATACTGGATTATTGGACCGAATACCAACCTAGCCAAATAGCAGACCTAGGAAGATCACGAATCCTAGGAATAGGCCTATTCCGCCGGATAGCGTCAGCCGCTTGGAGCGCAGCGTCCATAATAACGGCAGGGTCAGCACTACAGACGCCAAGATAGAAATAATGGCGGGGCCCGATGCAACCTCTGTAAGGGGAGTAATGAAGCCACAAATGGCCATAATCAGGAAGACATCGAATACGTTCGACTGAAAAATGTGACCGACCAAGAGCTTGTGCCGACCACGCCGGACAACATTCAAAGCAACAACGATGTCAGGAAGGGATGTACCAATCGCCAGTGCACTAGCAGCGAGAATCCCCGAATCGATCCCCCAGTCCTGGTCAAGTGCCAGAAGTGCGTGTACCACGATTACTCCACTGAAATATAGTACTGCGATGCTGATGACCAGCAGAATACCTGAAACCCATGATGGTATTGAGGCGATTCCTGCTTCTGGCCTAATTGAAGATGCTGACCTGAGTTGACCCGATGATATATGACTAAAGACCCGGAGGATGAACAGCAGCCCCAGCCCGCCGATGAAGCAGAAGCGAGCAACATCTCCTGCATCCCTTGACATCTCCTGTAGTTTCGACCAGATGGGAGGGAGAAAAACCAAGGCAAACACCAGAAAGGAAAGGCCAATCTTCAGCCATGCGTCTCCGCGCGAGCTGCGCGAAGAAGAGGATTGTGCGCCATGCTGCTGCATGGCAGACTCCGCACTACTGAGACGCTGACGGCGGCTGCTGTTGAGTTCCGTAAACATGAAGGCTGCATAGCAGCCAAAAAACAGCAAAGCATCAGTACGGCTGAAGACATTATCCCGACAAACGAGCACTGCCAAAATCACCGATGTGCCAGCAAAAAAAACAGGTAAAGTTTTTTTTGTATCGAAAGTCAGATAGCCATTAGACAATGCATGCTTTCTGGTGAACACATAGAACCCGTTTTCCTTCGGGACAAAAAAGTAGAGTGCCAGTACGCCCAACCCAAATCCTGCTCCCAGATTGGCAATTATCGTCCCGAAGATGGTTGGGGCTACCAAGGTCGGAGTACCTGAATTTACGGCAGCAACCGAAGTAAATAGCTCTGGAAGAGAGGTGCCGATCCCAACCAGAAAACTGCCAATAAAGTAATCCCCTAACCGGAGTGTATTTCCAATTCGACTGGCCTGATCCACCAGCAAGTCACTTGACCGTACAATAGCATAGATCGAGGTGACCAGCAACAAAATATCTACCACCACGGGATGCATCCTATGGTACTGGGAAAAAGGTTGTTAGGAAGGCGGGGAAAATGTCTATTTTGAAAAGACCCCCTTCATGTAAGCCCGCCGCATACTCGCAATCCCGGACACGGAAATCCCTTTTGGGCACACCGCCTCACATTCAGCATAATTGGAACAGTCCCCGAATCCCTCTGCTTCCATCTGATCCACCATGGCCACAGCACGTTGTGAAGCCTCCACCTGCCCTTGAGGAAGCAGCGCCAGATGTTCAATCTTAGCCGCTGTGAAGAGGGAGGCGCTGCCGTTAGGGCATGCAGCCACACACGCACCGCAACCAATACAAGCCGCAAAATCCATGGCCTCCTCTGCAGCATCCTTTGAGATTGGAATGGCGTTGGCGTCAGGTGCGGACCCGGTTTTCACAGAAACGTACCCATGGGCAGCAATGATACGGTCAAACGCGCTCCGATCAACAACAAGGTCCCGAACGATCGGAAATGCCCGAGCACGGAAAGGCTCCACCGTAATCGTGTCCCCATCCTCGAAGCTCCGCATATGCAACTGGCAAACCGCTGTGCGCTGTTGGGGGCCGTGAGCAATTCCTGCGACCATTACCCCACACGATCCGCAGATCCCTTCGCGACAATCACTGTCAAACTCCACAGGATCATCCTCGCTGGCAATAAGCTGCTCGTTGAGCACATCAAGCAACTCCAGAAAGGACATATGCTCACTCGCATTACTGACTGTATAGTCAACCAGCTTACCTGGGGCCTCGGGACTCTTTTGCCTCCAGATACGCAGGTTTATGGTCATGTCTTTTGCCATCGCACTACTTGTAACTACGTGTGGTTGGGTGCACACTCTCGAAGGATAATTTTTCGAGGTGCAAAACAGGACGACGATCGGTGTGCTCCCAGGCTGCTACGTCAGCAAAATTTTCATCATTGCGTACAGCTTCCCCCTCGGAGTTCTGATATTCTTCACGGAAATGTCCTCCACAGGATTCTTCACGACGACGGGCATCCTGGGCCATAAGTGATCCAAGTTCGATGAAGTCTGCTATACGGCCTGCAAATTCCAAATTCTTGTTGAACCGGTCGGCAGAGCCGGGTACGCGGATCCGCTCCCAAAATTCGTCTCTCAGGCTTTCCACAGAACTGATTGCTTCTTCCAGGCCAGCATGATCACGTGCCATGCCTACATGATTCCAAAGGAGTTGACCCAGTTCCCGATGAAATTGTGTGGGCGACTTGTCTCCCTTATTATTAAGCAGTCGGTCAATACGTGCGCCGGCTTCTTCTTCAGTAGCAGTAAAAGCTTCGTGCGATTCGGAGATGCTTTCCGACTGGCGTATGCCGGCCATATACGCTCCCAATGTGTACGGAATAACAAAGTACCCATCCGCCAATCCCTGCATCAAAGCACTGGCTCCAAGACGATTGGCACCATGATCACTAAAATTGGCCTCTCCAAGTACAAAGAGGCCTGGAATAGTACTCTGTAGTTCATAATCCACCCAGAGCCCACCCATCGTATAGTGAACGGCAGGGTAGATCCGCATCGGCGTTCTGTAAGGATCGTCCCCGGTGATGCGCTCGTACATTTCAAACAGATTCCCGTAGCGGTCTTGAATCGTCGAGGCACCCAGGCGCTGGACTGCAGCATCAAAATCAAGATAGACCGCTAGTCGGGTCTCGCCGACACCTCGTCCGGCATCACATTCTTTTTTCGCTGCACGCGAAGCTACGTCCCTTGGCACAAGATTGCCGAAGCTCGGATAACGACGTTCCAAATAATAGTCTCTCGCATCCTCAGGGATTGCTTCCGGTGCACGCGTATCTTTCGGATCTTTGGGGACCCAAACGCGGCCATCGTTACGCAAACTCTCACTCATCAGTGTGAGCTTGGACTGGTAATCCCCGGAAACGGGGATACAGGTTGGATGGATTTGCGTATAGCAGGGGTTGGCGAAGAATGCACCGCGCTTGTAACAACGCCATGCGGCGGTCACATTGGAGTTCTTGGCATTTGTTGACAGGTAGTAGGCATTGCCGTATCCCCCTGTACAAAGCAGAACTGCATCCCCCGCATGACGCTCAAGCTCGCCTGTGACAAGATTGCGTGTAATAATCCCGCGGGCGCGATCTTTGGCTACAACCAGATCAAGCATTTCTCGGCGCGGTAGCATGGTTACACGCCCCGCAGCGATCTGATGACTGAGTGCTTGATAAGCGCCTAGCAACAGCTGTTGTCCGGTTTGACCTCTTGCGTAGAAGGTGCGTGACACCTGCGCACCACCGAAAGAGCGATTGGCCAATACGCCCCCGTACTCGCGTGCAAACGGAACTCCCTGAGCGACGGCCTGATCAATGATATTGTTTGATACTTGCGCAAGACGATATACATTCGCTTCTCGCGAACGGTAGTCTCCGCCTTTTATGGTATCGTAGAATAGTCGCCAAATGGTATCACCATCGTTCGGATAGTTCTTGGCGGCGTTTATCCCCCCCTGGGCCGCAATGGAGTGGGCTCTCCGTGCCGAGTCCTGAATGCAGAAACACTTGACATTGTAACCCAGTCCCGCAAGCGTCGCGGCAGCAGAAGCACCTGCAAGGCCTGAACCCACCACAAGAATATTGTGCGAACGCTTATTGGCTGGACTAACCAGGGAAACTGCATCCTTGTATGCGTCCCACTTTTCCTGAAGACGCCCTGTAGGCACTTTCGCGTCCAAGCGCGGGCTGTGTGATACCTCTGACATAGAATTAGCTACCTCGTCACTCATGCCGAGAAATAGATATATAGCGGAACGACCAGAAAACCAATGGCCACCAGAGCACCCAATAACGCTGCAAATGCATAAATGTATGGTGACAGGCGCCGACTCATCATCCCCAATGATTGCAGTGCACTCCACACACCATGTCGCATGTGCATCCCGAGAAGAACCATTACAACAGGATATCCGAACGCATAGAGTGGCTCCCGGAATTTTTCGGTCATGAGACGTCGTAGATCGCGTACCTCCTCCCCGCTTTGCAGCATAGCCGTATAGCCTTCCGCTTCGCCCGGTCCAAATTTGAAAGAATTCAAGTGCAGAATCAGGAATCCAAGCAGAATTATCCCTGTGAAGATCATAGAGCGTGCACTGTACCCTGATCGACTAGGGCTGCCTGAACTTTTGTATGCCTTGTAGCCTACCGGGCGGGCCCTACGTCGGCGCACCTGAATAGAAACGCCCACAACGGCATGTAGAAGAAAACAAAGCGCCAGGCCAATCTCCACGGTGTAGAGTAGCCAGCCCAAGCTCATCAGCTTGTGTGCGTAGACGTTGTAGGCCTGTGGGTCCGGTGACAGGTAAGACAGGTTGCCGATCATATGAACAATCACGAACGCAACCAAGCCAATTCCTGTAACCCCAGTCAAAACCTTGCGGCCAACTGGAGACATGAGAGCCGATACCAACGTGACATCCGGACGAGACATGATATTAACAAGGTTAACTAGCTAATTGATTGTGATGGAAATCCTGCAATGTCACCGACCAATATTCCCTGCGCATAGACCGGATCACTGATTGACCTTGAGACCCATGGGGCCTGTATAAGCCGCCCGTGGCCGAATCAAGCGATTATCTTCCCATTGCTCCAGCAAGTGCGCAGTCCAGCCAGTGATACGACCCATTACGAAAAGTGAGGTAAAGAAATCCGCATCAATGCCCAGTAAGTAGTATATCGGGGCGCTGTAAAAATCTACATTGGCGTTGATGCCTTTTTCTTGTTCAACTACCTGCGTCAAGGTATAGCATAGATCTACCCAATGCATGGCATCCCGCTCGCGTCCAAGCTCCAAAAGCATTTGACGGAGGACATTTGCTCTCGGATCCAGAGTTTTGTAAACACGATGCCCAAATCCCATAATGCGCTCTTTTGCCGCAAGTTTACGGCGTACGAACGCTTCAGGATCTTCACCGCTCTTATGTAGCTCAAGTAACATACGCATAACGCGCGTGTTCGCCCCTCCGTGCAAGGCGCCTTTGAGTGCTCCAATCCCCCCGGTGATGGCGGAGTAAATGTCGCTGAGCGTGGCTCCGATGACGCGTGCCGTAAAGGTTGATGCATTCAACCCATGTTCCGCATGTAGAACCAGTGCTGCGTCTAGAGCTTCCACCGCACGGGGCCCAGGCTCTTCATCGTTGAGCATATACAGAAAATTCCTGGCGGTATTGCCAGTGGTGCGTGGAGCAACAGGAGCTTTGCCATGCTTCAAGCGAGCAAGGGCCGCAATCAGGACAGGAATCCGAGCAGTCAGACGAAGAGTCTTGCGATAATTCGCCTCAGCAGACATATCATCGGCTTCGGGATCATATTGCGCCAGCATAGAAACTGCTGTTCGCAGTGCTCCCGTTGGATTATTCCCCGAAGGCAACCCACGAAGCATATCAATCACCGCTTCCGGCACATCGCGTAAGCCGGACAACTGGTCGCACAAACCCTTCCGCTCAGCCTCGTTTGGAAGGTGACCATGCCACAAGAGATGCGCAACATCCTCAAAGGTGCTGTTCGTTGCCAGATCCTCTATCCGATAACCACGGTAGACTAGGATTCCTTTGCGACCATCCAAGAAGCAGATAGATGAGTTTAGAGCAATAACGCCAGCCAATCCTTTCGCATGACGATCTCCGCCAGTTGGGGCTATTTTCGATGAATTCATAAGTGCGATTTATGTGCAGCCCGTAGGCATGGGGGCGTTCAACGAAGAACCGTGCGTGATGTGCCACAAAATCTACAGCATAAAATCTACTCAGAGGGAGTTTTTTTTGGGGAAATCCCAAAAATCAAGTGCTCGGCATGAGGCTCATTTTTGTACCGGTAATGCTTCGTTTTCATTTTTGCTTATCCCTGGATCCCGAGTCGATATTGGAACCCGCACTTCAAACCGAACATACGGTTTTTGCGTGTCCATTTGTCAGTTGAAATCACAGTTTCGCTCACGGAAGCTTTCCGTCAGCGACCACTATAAACGGCCATACTCCCTATCCGAATAGCGCAGGTGTTTTCAGGTCCGCACCTTGTGCTCCCGACAAATCACGGCTTCAGATGCTACATAGTGTCGATGCGTAACGAAGTTGACGACAACTGAAAAATACAGCGGATTCGTAGTCCCGCTGCCCCTGTATCCACGGATCTCTGTCTGGATCTTGAGTATTTTTTGACTCTTGATTTTTTTGTTCCACTAGGGTTCTTGATCACTAATCCCCCTCTTCTGCGGCAACTCAGGCCTTTCCACAAGAATTCAGTAGAACCCTAATCTTTAGCGGGTTGCATCCGAGAAACGTGCTGCAAAACGGCTCATTCGCGTAGATTAACCACATATTTTGCTGCAATGCAGGCTCTTGGGGGATCAATTGGAACATATTTCCGTTGGGAAGGGAGTTTGTTATGCATTTGCACCCCTGACACACCGCTCTGCAGACACGATCGACGTCTAGTGGGCTGTGATGTCCTCAACTCTATTAAAATTCCTTCCTGTTTTGCGGGAATGCGCAACAAGCGCACTCAGTTTATACCCTTATGACAAAAGAAATTATCATTAACACCACACCCGAAGAGACGAGAATAGCCATCGTTGATGAGGGGCAGTTGGTGGAGTTTTACATTGAAAGTCCGGATAGTGAACGAACAGTAGGCGATATTTTCCTGGGACATGTCGATACGATTCGTTCCAATCTTCAAGCTGCTTTTGTAGATATAGGAGAGAATCAGAACGGATTTTTGCACTTTTCCGACCTTTCGGCAAATCTGGAGCAGCAACTGGCTTTTGTGAAGGAGCAGAGCCCACGGGCCGCAGACTTCATGAAAAATTGGACTCCAAAGCAGGAAAAGGAGCCCCCAAAAAGTGGGCATTCGTCGCGTCGCCGATGGGGGGACCCGAGCCTGCTAAGCACCAAACAACCTATCCTCGTTACGGTTACCAAGGAACCGTATCACAGCAAGAGCTCCCGACTCTCCACCGATATCTCTCTGGCAGGACGTTTTCTCGTACTGATTCCATTTGCGGACTACGCAGCCGTATCCAGACGGATCGAAGACAGAAAAGAGCGCTATCGTCTGCGTTCAATCGTGAGAAGATTGCGCCCATCCGGATTCGGCCTGATCGCCCGCACCGTTGCCGAAGGCAGGAAAGAAGACGTACTGGAAACGGACCTCCAGTTGCTCCTGGATCGGTGGCACAAGGTCGAAAAGGGGTTACAACGACACCCAAAACCACCGTTGAAGCTGTACGAGGATGTAGGGCTGGCTTCGTCAATTATCCGGGATTTGTTTTCGGATGATTTCTCCCGGGTACTGGTTGACAACCATCGGATGTACCGTGCTATCCGCGGATACATAATGGCCGTCGCCCCCCATATGGTCAATGTCGTTAAGCAACATAAAGGCAAAAAAGCGGTGTTTGCAGCGGCGCGAATTCAAGATCAGATCAATGAGCTCTTTGAGACAAAGGTGCAATTACCTTCGGGCGGTTCCGTGATCATTGAAGCCACCGAAGCTATGTATGTGATTGATGTGAACTCTGGACGAACCCGGGGGAAACAGAATGCGGAAAAAACAGCGCTGCGGGTCAATCTGGAAGCAGTCGAGGTAATTGCCCGCCAGATTCGATTACGTGATCTGAGTGGACTGATTGTGGTAGATTTTATTGATCTGAGGCATGAAAGCAATCGGAAGCAAGTGGATGAGTTGCTTGCAGAACGGCTAGCCACAGACAGGGTGACGTCACATAGCCTTCCCATGAGCGACTATGGTATCGTACAGATTACCCGCGAGCGCAAGCGGGTGAGTGTTACTGCTACCCATAGACTCGCAAACAAATCACGGATTGATCTTGCGCCTCCGCCCGATCCAGATAAGATTGCAAAAAACATTAAGCGCTGGCTGGGTAAGCATGATGGTGGGGACTTGCACCTGCACGTACACCCTTTGACTGCAGCCTGGCTGGAACACGGTTCATGGCGTCGCACCAGAAAGTCTCGGTGGCAGCGTCAGTTTAAGCACCGTATTAAAGTAGTTGGAGAAAAGTCGCTGCGCCCGGACGAATTCAGATTCCTGGACGCGAAGAGTGGACACGATATCACTGACCTCAGCCCCCGAATGGTGCGGATAAAGGCAGCATCGGACCGTGATGTATCCGAGAAGCCCAAAACTGCACCAAGCGCCAAGGGGAAGCCCAACACAAATGGGCAGCCCCGGCGGAAACAACAGCCTCAGCGGACAGCCGACAAAACCTGACGCATGTGGATGAACAAGCCTCCACTTCTGGCAGTGCTCATCACACTGGTATCTGCTGATGTCGCGGCGCAGGAAGATTTGTTCGAGTCTAGCATGCACTCCGCAGGGCTCAGCGTCGGCATTATAGACCACAGGTATACAGGTGATGCGGACGTCGGGGGAGGGATTAGCTATCAGGGACCAGCATTCGGACTTTCCTATACCGGTCCACAACTACGGGCGACAGGGCTTTTCACACGCTTTGACGGGAAACATACCTTGATCAATCTGTCCGGGATTGGCTGGCTACTACCATCATTTACACTCAAAAGGCTGGACAACACAATCGTGGCCGTCCCGATTGGGGCCTTAGCTGCGTGGCTGCGAACCAGTGGAGATGATGACACTGCCCCACTCGGAACGCAGGCAATCCTGCTGGGGGCAGGCGGGGTTCTTGAGCAGCAATTAGGTAGTCGTACGGTAATCAAGCTGCGGGCAATGCCGCTCGCTGGCTTCACCGCTACCGAACTCACTGATGCGCTCGGCTTTTCCTGGGCCGCAGATGCAGAATCCCGACTGGAGATCGATCAATTGTTTTCCGGCCTGGGACTCACGATCGGTTATATATTTCGTTACCAGGTATGGAACGTGAACGGATCAAGGGTTCTTTCCTCCCTTGTGGACGAGGCATATGATTACACCAGTGCCATACATATAATCTCCGTAGAACTCAAGTTTTAGCTATGACCAAGAAGGATACTGCTGTACTGCGTGCAATGGAAGGCGCGGCAAAGGCAATCGGTTACGTAGTCCGATGGGACCGTGGACCTTTTCGCGGTGGTCGCTGCACACTGGACGGAAAAGAACTCATAATATTGAATCGACTCCACCCAACAGAAGCACACCTTGGCGTGCTGGCCCGCATCCTTCGGGATACACCGCTTGCGGAGATATCTATGCGCAAAGCAATGCGCAGGCGTGTGGAGTCCGTTATCCGGCAGCACTCATCCGAGTGAAGATGCATGCGCATCACACTATTGGGCACGGGTACATCCGTGGGAATTCCCATGATTGGCTGTACGTGCGAAACATGTAGATCCACCGATCCCAGAGATACAAGGCTGCGTACTGCATGCCATGTTGAGTCTGGGAACTTGAGCATTGTCATTGATACGGGGCCGGATTTTAGGCAGCAGATGCTGCGTGCAAATGTGCGACATATTGATGCCGTCCTGTGGACGCACCACCATTTCGATCATATAATGGGAGTGGATGATCTGCGGCCGTACTTCTTTGATTGCAAGGCACCAATTCCATGTTTTGCTCATCCTGAGAGTGCGAATGTTTTGCAAAGTATCTTCCCGTATATATGGGGTAAGCGTAAGGCTTACCCGGGCACACTGAGACTTTATCCGGCGGAAACGTCGTTCAGAGTCAAGAGCCGCTACGACAAGCCGGATACCATCAGCGTCACGCCAATTGAAATTCTGCATGGCCAAATGCCCATCAACGGTTATAGGATTGGTAACTTTGCATATTTAACGGATGTGAGCTACATCCCGGAGACCGAGTACTGGAAACTGGAAGACCTTGACCTGCTGGTACTGAATGCATTACGCCCGACAAGGCATCCACGCCATTTTTCGATCAGCGACGCCAAAAACGTCGCTGAGAGGATCCGCGCGAAACAAACGGTATTTGTTCACATGTCACACCAGGTACTTCATGCGCGGGAGAGTAGCCAGTTGACGGAAAGCATGATGTTGGGGTATGATGGCATGGTACTCGAAACAACTTAACGATCAATGGAACACACGATTCTTGTCCTGAATGGACCTAACCTGAACTTGTTGGGCGCGCGGGAACCCGAGAAGTATGGCCACACCACACTCGAGGAACTCGAAGTCAAGCTGCAGCGCAGCTTTCCCGATGTTCAACTCTCATTTTACCAGAGCAACCACGAGGGTGATCTGGTTGATCGCCTCCATCAGGCACACGAATCAGGAATGTCGGGGGTCGTTTTCAATCCGGGAGCCTATACGCACACATCCATTGCTTTACGGGATGCCATCAAGGCTATTGATCTCCCTGTTGTAGAGGTGCACATCAGCAACATCCATGCACGAGAGTCCTTCCGACACTTTTCTTATTTGGCACCGGTCTGTGCAGGACAAATATCTGGCCTGGGTATTGAGGGATACAGCCTGGCCCTTCGCTGGCTGGTGATGAATTTTTAGGTAATCACTTACCTCGAGTACCCGACCTGCATTAAATAGGCAAGCCAAAGGGCATGCATATTTGGGCTAGCATTTGAGCGCAAGTGCGATCCTTCCTGGAGCTGGGCATGGATACAACGGGAAGCCCTGATCGCACGCATCAAAATAGCGTTAGCGCTAATGGGGAGGTGCGTGCTAAACCGATCTTTTCAAACGCATACATCACCACGCCCGGGCCATGATTTGGAAGACGGTGAGCGGTCGTGGCGCCGCCTGATGTTGTAATTGCGAGCACCGGGGAATGTGTCTATGTGATTAATAATAACATAGACAATCAAGTACAGAATACCCAGTTTCAGGTTCGACGAGCAACTATGGGCTCCTTTCGCCCGCTCCCGAAAGCTTTCCTGCGGAGGCGAAGCACCGGCGCGGCCTGCTTTCGTTTGTACTCGGTCCGGTCCACCATGAGCGTAATTGACTCAATCAGCGTTCTTTCGTACCCGGTACGTGAAACTATTTCGTCAACACTTAGCCGCCCTTCAATGTAGGCTTTGAGAATCTCGTCGAGTGCCTCATACGGAGGCAAAGAATCCTGGTCCACCTGGTTTGGTCGCAATTCGGCGGACGGCGGCTTGGTGATCGAGGATTCTGGGATAAGCTCATCAGACGCGTTCAGTAATCTGGCCAACTCGTAAACCTCGGTTTTATAGAGATCTCCGAGAACAGCAAGTCCTCCGCTCATATCACCATAGAGGGTTGCATATCCTGTGGCCAGTTCGCTCTTATTGCCAGTAGCGAGCACCATTCCATTGAATTTGTTGGCGAACGCCATGAGTAGGGTCCCTCGTGTCCGGGCCTGGATATTTTCTTCGGCAACACCTGCGCCCAAGCCTGAAAACTGACCCTTCAATGCATTGTTGAACGCAGCAATGACCTCGTGAATCGGAATTGTATGCAACTCAATTCCCAGGTTTGAGGCCAGTTGACTTGCGTCATCCAGTGATCCACTCGAAGAGTACGCAGAAGGCATGGCTACGCCAACCACGCGCTTTGGTCCAAGAGCCTGCGCCGCTAACGCAGCAGTCACCGCAGAGTCTATGCCTCCGCTCAACCCAACAAATACTTGCTCAAAAACGCCAGTTTTTTCAACATAATCCAGAATTCCCAGCTTCAGCGCTTCCAATACCTGCTGGGTCGGGGATGCAGAAACTGGTTCCGAGCCTGACGGAAGGCTGGAACCCCACATGAGCAAGGTTTCTTCAAAGGGAGCAGCTTCAAGCACCTGACCACCCTGGATTACGCAGCTTCGTCCGTCAAAGATCAGACCTGTATTGGCACCTACCAGATTGGTAAAGACGTAGGGGCGACGATACCTTTGCCAGACGGTCTCCATGAGCGAATACCGATCAAGATGCTTATCAATGGCAAATGGAGAAGCACAGAGGTTGATAAAAAGATCAGGGGTTTGACCGGCAAGCGTGGCGATAGGATCATGTGTGTAAGACCGGCGGCTGGACTCTCGAACGTTCCACAAATCCTCACAAATATGTACGCCCAGCTTATGACCCCGCCAGCGTAGCACCGTGGGATCTGCACCCGGAGCAAAATGTCGCCGCTCATCAAACACGTCATAATCCGGCAATAGCTGCTTGTGGCATACGCCCGCACAATCACCATTCTCGTACAGGTACGCCGCATTGTGGAGCGGTTTGCCGTGTCCCGGGTTTCGGGCAAGCCCCCCTAGAAGTACACCCAGATTGGCAGGCAGCGTCTGTGCAAGACCCTTTCTTGTCTTCTGTTCACGCGCGACAAAATCCTCGGATTCCAACAAATCGAGTGGAGGATATCCTGTGAGCGTAAGTTCTGGAAAAACCACAAGGCTTGCACCCGCGTCCCGCGCTTTTCGGCAATAATCCGATACCTTGTTAGCGTTCCCGCGTAGATCGCCAACGGTCGTGTTTATTTGTGCTAATGCCAACTTCATGCAGGATCCCGGTGAAAACAGCTAAGTCGTATTTTCCAGAAAACACAATTTAATTCTCGGGCAAACACTAGAAATCAACCTGCCGTACATCACGGTTCGACCCGTTCAAATTGGTTTTACCGGAATTCGTGCGGAAGGATTAGTTTGGGCTCGACCTACCTTTAATGCGTACACGGGCTTAACCTGTAAAGGTTGCCCTCAGACTGTGAACCGACCGCAGTATTAAACCAACTGCGCTACCAGCTGATTGATTTCAAAAAGTGCCACTTGCCTGGGTCTGTCTTCTCCCAAATATTCTCCACTCACCCCCATTCAGGTATTCACAGGAAATACTGGTAATCAAGCCAAAGATGCCTGTCTCCGTAATTTGAAATGATTGGCTATCTCGCGGTCGCCACTACTGACGGAATATAGACCTGTGTTGGCAAACTCCTGCAGTTTCCTATTCAGCCTACAGTTTTGGATATCAGCCCTTTACCTTCCAAACGGCCACCGTCAAGTCCTTTGTCCGATAAACTCTTCCACCCTTAATAATGGTTTGACCGTCTTCTGGTAAGGGCACGTAATGCTGATGGTCTCCTGTTCTCACATCGTATACATTAACAACGCCAAATGCAGCAGATGTGTCAGGAATTTCTTGCTGATTAATTGCAACTACGCAACGCTCGCTTTTCTATTGAAAAAAGACAGCGTGAATAGCTCCACCAACGGGAAATCGGACCTGCACACCTGCAAGCATATACTCCTCTATCTCAGATCCGTCGAAGTCGTCACTGCAACCCACCCATGATCTAGCATATACAAGCAAGCCGCCTAGTCTCGTTGGAAAATAAAGTCCACATGCACCTTTCCCAGTCTGCAATACGCATGTAATTCTGCAGGGAGCCAGTTATCAAAATCCATCAGTGTCCTTGGGCCTCAGTAGTTTCTGTGACCCATCTTCCTGGTGCTACGTCAAAAATCGACCGAGTACACCACCAACAAATACTCACCGGACTCACTGCGCAAGGCTCCGTAAGCCAATTCGTTGGCGGTATCAATCACGTACAATCTCAGGGTTCTTGGAAGTAGAACCTGACCGATCATCTTGCCTTCAGAATCAAGCACTTGCCACCGTACCTCGGTGGCGGGGGCCTCAGCGTAGTCTTTAATCCAGATGTTATCCTGATCATCAATTACGAAATACGCATACGCGGGCTTGAACTCAGGGTACAACTTGCGAGCTTCTGCGTCTAACCCCGAGGGGATATCGTTGCGCGTCAAGGGCACAGGATCGTGAGGCCACCGGATACTTCTTACCGAATCACCGGCCAATGACGTCACCAAGATGTCAATTTCCGCATTCAAACCCGAGTAGAAAAGCTGACTAGCACTCAATCTGAACACCGAGCTAGGGGCATACTTGATTTGCTGCGCGAACAGGTTCCCGTCAGGGCTGAGACCAAAATACATGTCTCTGTCCAGTAGGCGTGCCAGTTCGTGGATACGCTCACCTGCCCAAGACGTAAGAACGGCGTAACTGTGTCGGGGCTCTCCTACGTTATCGGGTAGCATCATCGTGTTGTACCCCATGATGGGGCCATGCTCGGACACCCCTACAGCTGATGAGACGCTTCCCCAGTCTTCGTCGTACGGAAATTGGATCTGGCGCACATACGTGAAATCTGTTGGATCGTACACATGCAAGCGGGGAAATCCGCTCCTCGCACCTCTGCTATCCATAACGTAAACTGAGTCGGATGGGCTCACAAAAACGTCACCCACAGTGACATATTCTCCTGGACCTTCACCAACCCCACCGATAGAACCGAGCCATTCTCCGTCCACCGAGAAAACAGCGACCGAAGGTGGTCGTAGGTCTGCAACTAGGATCCTGTCCTTAGAATCCACAGCTAAGCCTACGATTCGTCCGAATAGGTAGGCGTTTTCGTCCGTTTCCTCACCCACGCGAAGTATTTCGGTGAATGCTATTTCTTCCTCCACTGCACGAGGCTGCCCGACTAAAGTGCTACTTGGCAGCACTCCGACGAATAAGATGGTCAGCACTAACTGGATTATCCGCAGACGGCTGGCGCAAACCAGTTCTGGTCGCCATTCTCGGAGTCTGGTAGCTTTTGCTGCACAATGGCACAGATTGAAAAGAAAACGAGTACGCATACTGCTCTCCTCTGCACGATACTTTGTGAGGAGCGACCTAACCAGAATTCCTAGCATAAGAATGAGATCCAATTTATCTAAACATACAAACTACACTGAATCGGCCCGATATGACCAAGCATTCGTCGAAAAAAGCTCTGAGTCCAAAAGGACCCCCAAGACACCGAAAATAGCCCAACAAATCCGAAGTACGGCTGAAATCCTACCGAAACCTCCTCATGAAACACATTAAACTGACCTATATTTAATTTCTGGACTCCCACTTGACAATGCGATAGTCAGCAATGCATTATCCCCTCAGAAACATGAAAACGCAAATAGGCTTATTGTTTGTTGCCGCCGGGCTGTTTACCTGCGGCCTCGTACACGCACAGGAAATCACCGCATTCACCAATGTAACCGTGCTTCCAATGGACAGCGATCGGATGCTGGAGGCACACACGGTCCTTACTGAAGGAGATCGCATTGTGTCTGTCGGATCAGATGTTGAAGTGCCACTCGGGGCACAGGTGATCGATGGTTCAGGCAAGTTTCTCATGCCGGGCCTTGCAGAAATGCACGGTCATATACCACGACCGGATCAGCCTGAACAGTACACCGAGGATGTGCTATTTCTGTATGTGGCCAACGGAATTACGACCGTCCGGGGAATGCTTGGTGCCCCTGGACAGTTGGAACTTAAGCAGCGCACAAACAATAGCGAGCTTTTCGCACCTACACTCTATTTGGCCGGCCCTAGTTTTAACGGTAACTCTGTTAACTCGCCGGAGCAGGCCGTCGCAATGGTGCACGAACAAGTGCGAGAAGGTTGGGATCTGCTGAAAGTGCTTACTGGCATGTCAAAGGACGAATTTGATGCCATGGCACGTACAGCAGCCGAAGAAGGGATTCGCTTTGGCGGTCATGTTCCTGCCGATGTTGGACTGATGCACGCACTGAATATGGGACAGGAAACCTTCGATCACATAGATGGCTATGTAGAATATATCCGTGCACAGGACCGCCCAGAAGCCGAAGCACTGGCAGAGGCTATCGCGCTCACCAAAGAAAAGGGCGGCTGGATCGTGCCGACCATGGCACTCTGTGAAGTCCTGTTTGGTGTCATTGATTTGGAAGACTTGCGGGCGTACGACGAATTGAAGTATATGCCGCCGGCGATTGTGGAAAACTGGTTTCGTTCAGTTGAGAGACGACAGAACAACCCACAGTATGACAGAGCTGCGGCTTTGGATTTAATTCATACCCGTATGCGCGTATTGCGCGCACTGAACGAGGCAGATGTTCGTATCCTTATGGGCACCGACTCCCCGCAACTCTTTAGTGTACCCGGATTCTCGTTGCGTCGCGAACTTGAACGAATGGTGGACGCAGGAATGTCCAACTACGCAATCCTTCATTCGGGTACACGAGCTGTAGGTGAATATTTTGCGAATGAAGACACATTTGGAACCATCAGCGAGGGCGCTCGGGCGGACCTCTTGCTGGTGGATGGCAATCCGCTTGAGGACCTTTCGCACTTGCAGGAGCTGTCTGGGGTAATGGTGCGTGGTAACTGGTACGCCCGTACACTGCTGGACGAACACCTGGAAAGCATTGTAGAAGCCCATCGCAACTCAAACTGATTTTCATGCGAGATGTCGGCTTCCTGGTCGTTCTTCTGGGCTTGTTTCCATTGGTAACACAAGCCCAGAACGCTGACGCTCTGTTGAATGAAGGGAGTTACCGAGAGGCGCGTGCCGCCTTCTCGGATAGCCTGTATGGTATCAATATTGAGGGCTACTTCGAGACCTACCTCCAAACTGGGGCCTATCAAGCGGGACTTCGGCGGGCGCAGCAATTGCTCCGCAACACGTCTCAGCCAGCATACGTGAACTATGCCATTGGCCGGCTACACACCGTCACAGGCAGCTGGAATGAAGCTGAAGCGGCCTATTTAGCAGCGATCCAGGCCAAGAATGACTACTGGCTCGCAGGTCTGGAGCTTGCAGAATTGTACCGCCAGCGAGGCAATTCACGTCAGGCCCAACGCTTGTATTCGGTGATCAACACCAGGCTAAGACAGGGAGGGTTCACGACCGCCTTGGGCCTCGCAATTGGGGCACGGGCTGCGATGCGCCTTGGAGATCACCACGAGGCTAACGAAGCCTTCTCAACGGCGCTTCGCCTAGATGCGAATAATGTTCAAGTCATACTGTGGTACGGAGACTTGTACAGGATCACGTATGACGAAGCATTCGCGAAAGATCTCTACGAACGAGCTCTAGGAATAAATTCGAGACGCGCTAACATATATGTGAAACTGGCTGCGGTCACCGGATCGTATGCTCAGAAAGAGGAGCTTGCTGAACAGGCACTGCGGATCACTGACGGTTTTGCGCCGGCGTTGGCACTTAAGGCCAAACTGCACTTATTGGATGGGGACTTCCCCGAAGCTGTATCTGTCGCGCGCCAGGCTCTGGATCAAAATCCGGGTAGTATAGATGCATGGGCGCATTTTGCTGCCGCGCAACATATGCAGGGAGCGATTGAGGCTGTGAGTCAAGCAGAAACCGCTGTGCTTGAGCTCACTACCCGTCCCACATCCTTCTATCGCATTATTAGCGAAGATTTAGCATTGCGGTTCCGATATCCTGATGCCGCCACATATGCCCAAAAAGCAGTCGAGGCTCATCCCGACGATGCCGCGGCGAACGCAGCCTACGCGACTGCTCTCATGCGCCTGGGAGAGGTGGAGTCAGCACGCGCGTATATGGAGCGCAGCTATTATCGGGATGCCTTTAACCTGTACGCAGCCAATACTCTAAGCCTCTTGGATGCACTGGATGAGTTCGCTACACTGACGAGTCAGCATTTTACGCTTCGCATTCACGAGGATGAGCGGCATGTATTGGGTCCAATCATGTTGCGTGAAGCCGAAAGGGCTTACGAAGTTCTGCAGAGCTACTACGGATACGAACCCGAAGACCGGATCCTGCTGGAGGCCTATAATGATGCGGACGACTTTGCAGTTCGCGTAGCCGGAGTGCCACATATAGGCCTGTTAGGGGTGTGTTTTGGAGACGTTGTGGCCGTTAATACACCCGCTGCAATATCAGAATCGCGGTATAACTGGGCCCGCACGCTCTGGCATGAGCTGGCACACACAATGACCGTCGGACTGAGTAATTATCGGGTGCCAAGATGGTTGACCGAAGGGCTGTCAGTCTATGAGGAAGTGCGTGCTAACCCGGCCTGGAAACGTGATCTGGAGCTCCAGTTCTTTACCGCGTATGATCAGGGCCGACTACACAGCCTGGAGGACATTGACCGGGGCTTCACACGTCCGACATTCCAGGGGCAGGCCCTTTTGAGTTATTATCACGCTTATCGCGTCATTGAATTTGTCGTCGACGAATATGGATTTGATGTGATCATGGACTTGCTGAAGTCGCTGGCCAGTGGGCAATCAGAGTCGACAGCGATTCAAAACGCAATAGGCATATCGCGTGAGGCGTTGGATACAGCATTTAGGGCACACCTGGATCAGGAAAGAGATCGGCTGGATCCTGTACTTCGAGGATGGCCGGATATGCTGACCGAAGAACTCCACGGTGGAAACCTGCGGGAGTATCTGGCCGGCAGAGGCGAAAGCTCCTTCTATGATCTTTTGACTGAGGGGGAGGAAGCTCTTGAAGCAGGCAACCTCGACGACGCCGAGTCCGCGTACAGCATGGCCCTGGACATCTATTTGGACTACACCGGTCCCGGCAACCCTCATGAAGGCCTGGCAGAAGTGTACCGGCGGCGGGGACAGATCACTGAACTCGCCCAGGTCCTGCGGAATCACCTGGCAGGGTATCCCTACGGAGATGCACAGGCGGTAGAGCTGGCAGGTATCTTGCTACAGCGTACAGATACAACCCAGGCCGTTGGCTACCTGACGCGTTCGCGCTACACGCAACCCTATGACGCAAACGTTCTCGGACAATTGGCTAAACTGTACGCCGATCTGGGCCAACATGCACAGGCGGTAGAAATGCGACGGGCAATACTAGCACTCAATCCCGTTAACCGCGCTGAGGCACAGTTCGCACTTGCTACCAGTCTGTATCACAACCGACAAATGACCGAAGCAAAACGAGCAGTACTTCAGTCACTTGAAATTGCACCGGGTTACCGCGAAGCACAAAGACTGCTACTGAAAATAGTGGATGGCGATGAGTAGATGCACGCAAACCATCATCGTGACTTTGGTTTTGGTCTTGTGCGGTACAGAAGCCATGGCACAGGCCGACTACGGCTTCCGGTTTGTACGAGTACGATTTGAGACACCAGGAATGAGTGAGCGCGGCCGGGGATGGGGACGAGGCGGCGGAGCAATGTGGGCACACGACTATCCGGTCGCTGAGCAGAACTTTTACATTGCACTCGAGCGCACTACCTCGATTCATGTCGAAGAGCCGTATCTGGTGCTGGATCTCATGGACCCAGCGATCTTCGAACACCCCATTCTATATCTCTGCGAGCCAGGGTACTGGCAGATGTCAGATGAAGAGGTTGAGCAACTGAGGGAGTACCTGAACAGAGGGGGATTCCTGCTTTTTGATGATTTCCGGGGAGACTATGAGTGGTATAATCTCTATGAACAAATGCAACGTGTGCTCCCGAATCACGAGCCGATTGAGCTTCCGGCTAGTCATCCAATATGGAGTATCTACTTTGATGTTGATCCGGTTGCCGCTCCTTCTCTAGTGAGTGGGTATTTGGGATCCATAAGTGCGGATCGGTACATGGGATACTTTGACGATAATGGTCGTCTGATGGCCCTGGCAAACCATAACCAGGATATTGGAGATGGTTGGGAATACCCTGACCGGGATTTCGAGAACGCATCCACCATCAGCTTTCAAATGGGTATCAACTTTGTGATGTATGCGCTCACACACTGATCAGGCAGTACACGCGCAACTAGCCACATTTTCCTCCGTAGCCGGTATCATGGCTGCACTTAAACTTATACTGTTTTGACTGCTATCGAAGAGATTGAAAAGCCTGCGCTTGAGCGTTTACGTGAAGGCAGATCCCAAATCATGTCGCAGGTGCGCCGGCGCATAGTCGGGCAGGATGATGTGATTGAACAGGTGCTCATTGCACTTTTCTCGGGAGGACACTGCCTGCTGACCGGGGTCCCGGGGCTTGCAAAAACGCTTCTCATCAAGTCGCTCGGAGAACTGCTGGATTTGTCCTACAGACGCATTCAGTTCACGCCCGATCTCATGCCAGCGGATATTACAGGAATGGACATGCTGGATGAGGATCGCACCACCGGACGACGCACGATTGAGTTTGTTAAAGGACCAATCTTTGCCAATATTATCCTCGCAGACGAGATCAACCGCACGCCTCCCAAGACACAGGCGGCACTGCTGGAGGCAATGCAGGAATATCAGGTTACCGCCGCCGGCGAAAGATATACGCTGGAGAAACCTTTTTTTGTGCTTGCCACGCAGAATCCCATTGAGCTCGAGGGCACATACCCATTGCCAGAAGCGCAGTTGGATCGATTCATGTTCAATATTGTGATTGATTATCTGTCTGCCGAGGATGAGTTGCAGGTAGCTCTGGAAACGACCACACGCGAGCAGGCATCCCTGGATACTGTGTTGTCTGGGGCGGATATTCTGTCATTTCAAAGTGAGATTCGCAAGGTGTTCGTTCCCAAAAACGTCGCACAATTCGCTGTGGATCTCGTACGCAGTACAAGACCGGGCAGGAATGGAACACTGGAATTTGTTTCCAATTGGGTGAGTTGGGGCGCAGGTTTGCGCGCTACACAGTACCTGCTACTGGGGGGCAAGGTGCGTGCGGCCTTGCGCGGCAGATACAATGTGGCTATTGAGGACATCCACGCTCTAGCCTATCCGGTCCTCCGCCACCGCGTATTGACAAATTTTTACGCGGAGAGCGAAGGCATAACGGTCGAGCGGGTCATTGACCAACTCCTGAACGACGTTCCCGAACCCAAGAGTGGACTTTCGTAATCTGGGAGGTCACCCCGGATCAGATAGTGAACAATTCGCCCTGGCCCGGTGTCAACACGCGTGCATTGGGGCATTTCTCGCGAATGGTTCCTGCGAGCCATTGCCGGGCCTTGGTTTCTCCGTGAACCAGAATAATTGTTTTCGGCTGGAGCTCCATGGCAAGTTTGGCCAGATCCTGTCGATTGGCATGCCCGCTGAAGCGGAAGCGATCTACCTCACACACTATTTTCTGCATACCACGTTCGCGACTTAGCAGTACACCCTCCGCCCCGCTTTGCGCCGCATGAAGAAGCTTCCCCGCAGGCAGGTCCTCTTTCGCAAATCCAACGAAAAAGATGGCGTGCTTTTCATCTTCAAGAAGCTCCACGGCAACCTTATGTGACAGCGTATGCTCAATCATCATGCCACTGGCCAAAACATGAATCCCGGGCTGGTTCAAGGCTCTACGTCGTGCCTTATGACTTCGGGGAAACTGTCTCTGTTCTACGCCATAAACCTTGAAATCCGAATCAAGGCGTGGTGTTGAATCGGCACAATCGTCATAGATACGCGAAACTTCGCGTAATCCGCCTGCACTGTAAATGGGCGTCTCCGGATCAATGATCCCTCGGCACTTGTAGTCCCCCAGCAGTGCCAGTATTTCCTGTGCTCGCCCCAACATAAATACGGGCAGGAGTACCGTTCCGCCCCGCTTCAGGACTTCAGCAAGCCGCTCACCGAAACGTATCTCCTCCTCCGCCCGTGTGATGGTCTCCGCCACGGGATCAGCACCGAGGGTAGACTCCATTATGAGTATATCTACCGGTTCTGAGGGATAGCTCCCACCCGGAATAATCGTCTGGTTATGCACACAGGTATCACTGGTGTAAAATATGCGCTGACCATCCTCAGTAGCCAATAGTACACCGGTAGCACCCAGCAAGTGTCCAGAGTAATAGAACTTTGTCTGTATATGCCCTGGCTGCAAGTCAAACCATTCGCCGTACGGATGCGCCCGGAAGGCATCAAAGACATCCTCAAGGTCCTCTTCGTCAAACAGTGCGCGGAACGGGGATGAGCCCTCGTCAAACTTTCGTTGCTGAAGCCTCGCAGACGCATACAGCATGGAGACTGTTAACGTGCGTGTGGCAGGTGTGAGGTGTAACCGTGCCATAGGCCACTTTTCATTCAGAGCGGGGAGGCTTCCGATATGATCGTGGTGTGCATGCGTGACGAAGACGTGATCAATTTCGCGATTAATTATCGGGACAAAATCCGGCAATGTGGCGGGGCCGTCCTCATTCGGGTCCGCACCGACATCCAAAACAACTCCGGTACCGTTTATGCCGAGGTAATGACAGCTAGCACCAATGTCGTTGGCGTTGCCGAGTGAAATAAAGTCAATCATGATGTGGGCTTAGCCCGCCTGATTCTGTTTGAAGACGTCCCAGTCCCCCAGAAATTGCGCAAGCCCAATGTCTGTAAGCGGATGCTTGAGCAGCTTTTTGATCACTCCCAGTGGCATCGTGGCCACGTGCGCCCCTAGGAGTGCAGACTGCAGGACGTGCATGGGATGGCGAATAGAGGCAGCAAGGACTTCTGTGGCGTAGCCATAATTCTCGTAGATCTGGATGATCTCCTGTAGCAGGTTCATGCCGTCCGTGGAAATGTCATCTACACGCCCCAGGAAAGGACTGATATACGCTGCACCGGCTTTAGCGGCCAGGAGTGCCTGCGTGGGCGAGAAACAAAGCGTGCAGTTGGATCGAATACCCTCCTGGGCAAGTGCATTAATGGCCTTGATTCCATCCAGGATCAGGGGGACCTTAACCACAACATTATCTCGGATTGCTGCCAGTGAGCGGCCCTGCTCCATTATACCGTCAAAGTCAACGGCCGTGACTTCGGCGGACACATCCCCCGGAACCATGTCACAGATCCGGGCTATGTGTTCATGAAAATCAAGTGACTGTCCAGCACGTTCAGCAGCAATTTTCATCAGGGACGGGTTGGTTGTAACGCCGTCCAAGACTCCCATTTCACTGGCTTCCTGGATTTCGTTGAGATCTGCTGTGTCAATGAAGAATTTCATTTGATGTAGGTCTGGTTTGTGTTCAAGGCATGATGAACTTCAAGAGCTTGCCGTTTACGTATCAGTCGCTTTCATAATTATCAGAGTACGATCGTCACTAAGTGCTGCAACGGGCCCCGTGAAGTTCTCTATATCATTTTGGACCAATTCAATAAGGGCGGTTGGCGAGCAACTGCGATTTGCCATCAGGAGGTCCAAAAGCCGCTGTTCGGTGTACTCTTCCATCGCTTCCCCCATGGCTTCGGTTACACCGTCGGTAAATAGCACGATAAAATCATCGGGGGCCAGCGTTATGTATCCCGGAAAATATGGTACGCTCGGAATGATACCGAGGAGTGGCCCTCCATCTTCAAGATGTTCAACCTCCCCGTTCGCACGAATGAGTAGAGGAGCTTCGTGTCCGGCATTCACAAACGAGAGGGATCGGTCCGGGTAATAAATGGCTGCAAAGGCTGTTATGAACTTATCCGCGGCCGTGTTCTCATATAAGACGGAATTGGTGCGTTCAATGGCTTCCTGGAGCGTAAGGTCCATTGGCAGCATCACGTGTGTGCATGCGTGGATGCTGGACATCAGGAGTGCCGCGGGCGCACCTTTGCCGGTAACGTCCGCAATCATGAAAAGTGTGCGATCTTTGGTTATGGACACGATATCAAAATAGTCTCCTCCTACCTCCCGGCTCGGCAACGCGAGCGTGGCAACCTCCAGCCCGGGGATCTTCGGGATCGAAGCTGGCAGCAGGTTGCGCTGAATCTCGCGGGCCATGCGAAGTTCCTCTTCAAGCCTTTGTCTGGCGATCCGCTCTTCTACCAGCTCGGCATTTTGAATGGAAGTCACTGCCAGACTGCCAAGAGCATAGAGGAACTCAATGTCTTTGCGGTTATAGGGTGCCCGATTCATTTTTGCTCCCAGGCATAGCACTCCATGAACTGACCCCTGCTGCTGGATTGGCAGAGCAATCGCCATATTGTTCTGATCCAGTATATCTCCAGGCTCCGCCCTGACGGGATCTTCCACACTCGAGAGAAACTCGAGATCAAGGGCATCAGCACTGGTTCGTCCACTTGATACAAGTTCAAAAGTATTCTCCGGGCGCTTCAGGTAAAACAAATGATTCTGGACAACCATGTGGCCCATGAGCGCAAACGAAAAGATCTTCAATACCCGCTCACGGTCCACAGTGGCATTGAACTCTTTGGACAACTCGAAAAGAGTATTGAGCTGCTGTACAGTGTTGTCCAAATCCAGATTCGCTTGCCGCAACTTTTCCACAATCAGTGAATTGCGAACTGCAGCCGCCGACATGTTTACCATTGACTGCACAAATTCAAGCTCTGTTTTTTCGAAGTATCCTCCGATAAGCTTGTTGCCCAGCGCAATAGCACCGACTTGTTCGTGTTCCTCGCGTATGGGCAACAGCAGATGGATTCCGAGAGACCGCAGAGCAGCAGGTAATGCGTCGCCCGAGGCTACCGCATCCTGTGTCAGCGGCGGCAGTTCAAGGTAATCACCCTCCTTGATTTCGCGGATCCCTTTGACCACAACAGCATGCCATTTACGCTCTCCAGAATCGTACAGCAGCGCGATTCCCCGAGTAACCAAGAGCCTGCCCATGGCCGTCAGAAGCAGGTTGCCAAGAAAAGAGTGCAGTTCCGAAGAACTGCTCAATGCTTGGCTGGTCTGGAACAGCGCCTGCAGGTCGTACCGCTGTGCCTGCTCAGCCCGAGGGGCTGTCTTTTTCATGCGCCAAAACTAAAGATCAAAAGACTCACCGGGTTTCAGTACACGAGTAGCTAGACTAACCGCATTCATAGATGATTGCCAAGCATCGGTATCCGCTTCAATAGGTGGATACGTGTCAAAGTGGACAGGGACTGTGAGATTGGGTTTGAGCATGCGCGCTGCTCTCAATGCTCCCTGAATCCCCATAGTAAATAGGTCACCAATCGGCAGAAATGCCAAATCTATATCATGGTCCTCACCGATCCAGGACATTTCTGTAAAGGGATTTGTGTCACCCGAATTATACACACAAAATCCTTCGGCGAAGAGAAGGTAACCGTTCGGGTTGCCCCCATATGTGCCATCCGGGAAGGAGGAAGAATGTCGTGCATACGTCTGCGTCAATTTCCCCCATTCGAAAGTGCACGAACCGCCCGTATTCATGGGCTGTACGTTCTCATGCCCTTGCTTGTATGCATACTCGGTAATTTCGTGATTTCCGACGACTAGCGCACCTGTTCGCTCCGCGATCGCCAGCGTATCCCCCCAATGATCGAAATGGGCATGCGTTAAAATAATGACATCGGGAGACAGGGAATCGGCAGTTGTAATTTTCTCTGCTACAGGATTGCCCGTGATGAACGGGTCGAAGAGCAAGATCTTGTCGTTCGCCTCCACTTGTATCACGGAGTGTCCGAAGTAGGTGATTTTCATGATTATTTGGTGAGGAGAATTTGTCGGGTCTGGACGGTCCCGTTCAGCCCCTGGAGGCGCACGAAATACGTACCACTCGGTAATTCGTTTGCATCCCAGGTTGATTCAAACGTACCAGGCTCATGTTGCCTGTCAACCAGTACCGTAACCAGATGCCCAGTAAGGTCAATTATTGAAAGTCGCAGATGTTGAGATTCCCGAACCTCATAGGTAATTGAAGTGCGAGGATTGAATGGGTTAGGGTAATTCCCTACGATTTCAGCGGGAGGTGGCTCGCTTTGGGGAGCCAGCCCAAGTTTGATCGTTCCCACTATACGTGGAGGTCGGTTTCGTGTCTCTTGAAGCAAGCGATAGAACACGACACGGCTAGGAGCCTCGAGATCCGTGAAGGACCACGGGGTGTTCCGGGACAAACGTTCAATGCGTGTGAGTCTTTCGAACTCTAGACCGTCCTCCGAGCGCTCAATCAAAAACGCCTCCGAGGCCGGGTCCTCGTCTTCCCAGGTAAGTGATACTCCCTCATCAAAGGCAATCCCGCTAAAGCTGTGAACAAGAGGGCCAAATGAGGGCCCACCTGGTACGCGGTACCTGATAGCATTACCCTCTCTAAAGGATCCAAAGCTCTCTCTGGATTCAAAATCAAGCGCAAGTGCGCTTCCTTGGGGGGACTCCTGTTGCATTGCAGCATGTATCTGCAGCGCAGTTCGGGCCGCGGGCCACAGGCGCAGTTCGTCGAGCTCGCCAATGAATTCGATCTCCTGCTCACCGACGCGTCCACCTAGAGCAATAGGATATATACCACTTAGATGAATGCCTGCGGGATCCAGCAATGAGTCAGCTATTGCGCCATCCACATAAAGTTTAGTCCAATCTGTTTCGGCATCATGAACCAGGGCAACATGGTGCCAGATACCATCAGCCACGGGAAACTCGGTAGCCAGCGTGACGTGGTGGCCAATCGTATTGCGATAATATCTTATGCGTCCCTGAGGATCAATCGTGAACTCTATCGGATAGGGGCTGTCCGTTGCTCCATCCCAGGTTGATAGAATTACCGCATCTAGTGCAATCGTCCGGATCCAGAATTCGAGCGTGTGGCTGTCCAGTAATGTTTCGAGTAACTGGGACTGGACATGAAGGGCGGTAAAATCCTCTTCAAAGCCCAGGGCATAGCCGAAACTGGTGCCGGATTTGGAGTGCAGCTCCCCCCGGCGAATATGGGCTTCGTCGGGTACATAAGTCGAACCTATCTTTACCGCGGGAGCTATTGAGAACCTAGAACTCCAGAACGTCTCGTCCTCACTGGTCTCTATCTGCAGGATGATATCGTAAGTTCTACGTAATGGCTCTGAGGGCTTCAGCAAATACTGGCCATTAGAAAGGCTCACCACGTCAAGGGGCACATGGCGATGGGCTTGCCGTACTCCGGTCGCAGCACTTAACCCCCATCCGGGCGGCAATGAGGCTACAAATCCTTCATCAGCTGATACACCGCTCCAACTGGCAAAAAGATTTATTCGTGTTCCTGGTTCGTACGTAGAGGGATACCATATATCTGGCGCCTGCGCAACGGAACCGGTTATCTGGACCAAAATCCAGACGGGCAGAAGCAACAATAAGGAACTTGTACGACGAAACATGCCCTCAAGTCCTGAGGCAGGTACCCCGTTTCCCCCACGTTAGTAAGTGCGAGATAGCAAATTAGGAAGAAAATCACCTTCCTGCCACCCACGGGTTACTCCCAACTGGCGGCGTTCAGAAGTGTGATGTCTGGTATGTTTGACCCGATCTGGTCGTCGGAATCCGGGTCTTGCAACAGATAAATGGCGACACGGCCGGTGTCATTCAGGCTGTACCCGAACGCACTGCCTGTGCGGGGAGAATAAATGAGAGAATCCAACAGGATGCCCATCCCGAAAATGCTATCTGGGTTGGCAGAGACTACCGAATCGGCCTGGAGCCACATGACCAAAGAATCAAGCGTGCCGGGGAAGTTTCCTTCTGCACGCTCATAGCGAGTCAGCGCGTTTCGAACGTTTGTCATCTGCTGACGCGTCATTTCTGTCAGTGCCTGCTGACGTTCGACGGCAGCCCAAGGCCCCGTTATGGAACGATAAAGCCATATTCCCAGCACCACAATCAGGACAGCCATCAAGGCTTGTATGGCGATCTTAATGTTATTATTGACCATTACTACATACAGCTGTTTAGGGATGCCTAATATAGAGAATTATAAACCTAGCTGCACTATAACTCACTACAGCTCGTTTGGTTGAGTATGCTGCTGACAAGATAAACAACGAAAACGTATGTATAAACCATCGCCTGTGTGTTTCGTTTGAGAAGAGCAAACATTGGATGGATCCTTGACAAGGCTATTGATCAATATCGACCATGTTGCGACATTGCGGAATGCCCGCCGTGAATCATTCCCCGATCCCGTGGAGGCCGCACGTTTGTGCGAGGCTTCCGGCGCAGACGGCATCGTGTTTCATTTGCGGGAGGATCGTAGACACATACAGGATCATGATGTAGTTGGGCTTAAGCAAGCGGTCCGTGGAAAGCTGGATTTCGAACTCTCTACAAACGAGGAAATGGTTTCGATCTGCTGCGCAACGCATCCGGACCTTGCTACGCTTGTCCCGGAGAAGCGGGAGGAAATCACCACCGAAGGTGGGCTCGATGTAATAAGGCATCAGAATGTTCTGTCGGATACGGTTGATCGACTGCATCAGTCGGGAATTAGTGAGGTTGCGCTCTTTGTTGACCCGGATCCAGACCAGATACGTGCAGTCCGTGATACGGGTGCATCGGCCATCGAGCTGCACACGGGTGATTTTGCAAATGCGCCCGCCGGCGAAGAGCAACTGCACGAGGTCCAAAAACTAGCGCAGGCAGCAGATGTGGGACACGAGTGCGGCCTCACAATTCATGCGGGGCATGGGCTGGATTACGACAATTACGGCCTGTTTGCGCGCTCGGTGCCTCATGTGTGCGAAGTGTCCATCGGATTTGCTATCGTTGCACGCTCGGTTTTTGTGGGCATAGGTGCTGCCGTGACGGAAATGGCCCAACTGGTTAAAGGCCATAATGTCTCCTGAGGTCTTCAGGAGTGGCTACGTCGCTCTGATCGGCAAACCCAATGTGGGTAAGAGTACGTTGCTGAACGCCCTTTTGGGACAAAAACTCTCTATTGTCACCCCAAAAGCACAGACGACCCGTCACCGTATACTGGGTATCCTGACGGAAGAAGACTGCCAGATCATTTTTCTGGACACACCCGGGATCATGCAACCGAACACTGGGCTGGATCAGTCCATGATGCGGAAGGTCAAGGAGTCTGTATCAGATGCTGATCTAGTCGTCTTTATGGCTGATGCGCGTGCAGTTGAACCTGATCTCCTCGGTCTCGAAAGCATAGTACATCGACCGGCTATTCTGGCAATCAATAAAATTGATTTGGTGAAGCAGGAGACCTTGTTGCCCATGGTTGAGGCATACATGGATTTAAGGTCCTTTGAGGCAGTTGTGCCTATCAGTGCACTGAAGGGCACCCAACTGACAGCACTTATGCACGAAATTCGGGAGCACTTATCGCCAGGGCCGGCTTTTTATCCCCCCGGAATGCTCAGTGAGCATCCCGAACGATTCTTTGTGTCTGAGATTATTAGGGAAAAGGTTTTTGAGAAATTCAGACAGGAAGTCCCCTATTCAGTTGCAGTGACGATTGTAAACTTTGTTGAACGCCCTGTGCAAAAGGACTTGATCGAAGCTGATATTATTGTGGAGCAACCCAGCCAAAAGGGTATCCTGATTGGTTCGGGGGGCATTGCACTCAAGAACATCGGGATCGCTGCGCGCCGGGACATTGAGTTTTTCCTGAATCGAAAGGTGTACTTGAAACTGTTTGTCCGCGTGCGAAAAAACTGGCGCAACCGCGAGGCCTTTCTGCGTAGCTATGGCTATTGACAAACAGCGCGCAGCCCATCACGTACGGTCCCCAGGAGAGAAGGAGGAATGCCTTTAACCCGATGTCTGTCAAAAGCCCGCCTCGGGGGATAGTTGCGCCGAAGCCGACGGAATCGCCCGGGAACCTGATCATGAGACGTATTGAGCAGCATCCGCATCCTGGTATCATCTGCCTGGATATCGTACAAACGCCGGACCAGTCTATAAAGCCAGGTGGAACTAGGCTCGGGGTCAACTGAAATTGGAGGCGGCAGATCTCGCTGCAGTATTCGCTCAAAATCCCAGGATGGCTGGATTCCAAAGTAGTCTGTAACTGCTTTGTAGAGCATTACAGTGCCTTGGAGCTTTCCGTCCATAGAATGACCGGCAATATGGGGGGTCCCCAGCGTCACTTTTTGCAGTAACTCCAAGTCAGGAGTGGGTTCGTTCTCCCATACATCAATAACTGTAGCCCCAATTCTGTCGGTATCAAGTACTTCGCTGAGTGCAGTGCTGTCAATTACTGTACCTCTTGACGTATTCAGGAGCCACACCCCTGGGTTCATGGACTGCAAGGCAGACTTCTCAATGAGATGGTATGTATCTGATGACCCAGGAACGTGCAATGTGATGATGTCTGACTCGGCCAAAATGGTTTCCAGGTCTACGAACCCCGAGTGGCCGGCATTGGCGAGCGGGGGATCATTTTTCAGGATATGAAGGCCAAAAGCAGATGCTCGCACTGCAAGTCTGCCGCCTATGTTGCCACAGCCCACGATTCCCAGCGTGAGCCCAGCAAGCGGACGCATCCTGAGAGCACTCAGTCGGATGAGTGCAGACAGAACATACTCGACAACTGAGTCTGCATTCGAGCCTGCTGCATGCGTAAACTGGATACCTCGTTTACGCAAATATGCCTGATCAATATGATCAACACCAGCAGTTGCAGACCCCACAAACCGTACCCGACTCTGCGAGAGCAGGGACTGGTCAACTCTCGTGACACTTCTAACGAGCAGTATATCGGCGTTAGCACAGACTTTGTCTGTTATTGATTCAGCATTCAGTATACATACATCCCCTATGGAGGCAAAGGCTTGGCGAACGTGCGGAATATTTTCATCTGCAACCGTCAAAAACATGTATCTAAATCTGAAATATTACGTAGTACGCCGACTTACCGTGTATTCCATACCCGTGTCTCAGCCAGGCATTGGGGTGGTCATTGCGGTTTATTTGCATAAGTAAATGAACATGTATATCACAAAAATAGCTTTTGGCTGGTGCTCGTTGTTGGTACTTGTAGCGGCGTTTTTGCTGCCTGGGAGGACTGTTCTTGCACCGCCTCCCAGCGGAAATGTTTGCGTCTTCGGTGAGTCACCCTCGCCGTTTGTAACGCCTTCGTATGAGGAAACCCGTGCCGCGCTTTTGAATCCGTGGGGCATCAGGCCGGTCCATTCCGGGAATATCGATGAAGGAACCTTGTGGTTGGCTCGGGCAATGTTTTCTGAGAGCAAGAGGCATGACGAGCAGGAACTGGTCGGTTGGGTCGTGCGGAACCGAGTTGAATCCGAACATCGCGGGTGCAACTCTTACAAGAGTTGTGTACTAGATCCATTTCAGTTCAGTGCTTTCATCGAAAGCCGCCCTTCGGCGAATTTCTACATTGGTTTGGATTTGGGTCCCATTTCATTAAGCATTCCAGGTTGGAAAAAAACCTTAGCACTTGCCTACTACATCCGGCACGCTGATGATGAATTGCGTCCGTTCCCTCGCACCGTTCTTCACTTTTACAGCGAACAATCCCTGTTGGACCCGGAGATTTCTCCTGAATGGGTACAGGATTGGACTCCGATAACACCTGCACGTAATTTCCAACTGGACGAAGAGCGATTCCGCTTTTACTCTGGTATCCCGTAGGAGCTCTGTGGACTTCTGGAAAACCAGCAGTATCCCACTTGTCTGTGTGACAATGGTCTGCTGAGGAGGTTCGTCTTCATAGATCCCGGAGCATGGCTGGTTTCGGTATCTCGCTGAGTCCCCTCGAGCACGGCAGACCCTTTGGGGAATGTTAGTGGGATCAGTCTGTTTATTCGTCACATTCCTCGTTTGACCGGTACGCAGTTGCTCCAAAAGCGGATCCTCAGTTGGTCCATGAGCGGGTAATCTTTTCTTATTCAGCCGTGCAATCTAAAGTCTGGCTTCTTTGGTGTCCGTGAATATTGCAGCCTGGAAACACTTTACCCGAAGATTGAAGTCTTTTCTGCAAGCGGAGATAATGTTTGGATTGACTAGTCCTTTCACGAAGTGTCTGTCTTTCTCAGCGAATCAAGGTCCTCCATCTTGGTAGTTGTGCCACGGCTGATAGACTTGAGCTATCACGTGACCGGCATCCCCCTACGTTGGCACCAGCCCATCAATAAGTGTCGATTGTACAATACTGTCTGGCGAAAATTCGTTTGGAAAACGAAGCTCCACTCACACCAGTCGAAAACTGCAAAATTTGCGGAATTATGCAGGGAGTATCCTACTGGAGCGGTAGTGTCGTAGTCTTCTATCGATCAGCCAAGTCTGTGCAGTGCTTCGGCCCGCTCTAATGCAGGTGAGCTTTTCATAGCAAATCCTATTGCCTCCTGCAGCTGTATATTTGGTGGTCGTTAGACATGTCCCTGTGAATCCCCGTCCAGCACCCAGCACTAGATGACAATAATCATTGTACCCAATAAATCTCTTGGAACCCTTGTGCTCGTGATTGCCTTGCTCCTCGGTGCATGTTCCCAGCAAACTCAGCCTGAAACCGAATCCATCGACATCGACAGCTCCAGCGCGCAGATCGTAACCAGCACGCCCGCAAGTTCGGAAGCGACCTGCACATTCAGCGAGGAACCCGTCTTGGTCATCGGCGATAACGAGGAAGACGACAACCAGTGGTTCTCTATGATCCGGGGGATGGGGCGTCTGTCTGATGGTTCCATTGCGGTGGTTGATCGTGCGTCCGCCGAAATTCGCATTTTTGACGCGACGGGGCGTCACCTACGATCAATGGGCCAACGCGGAGAAGGCCCCGGTGAATTCACCGATGCCTTTATCCTGTGGGTCACGGCAGGCGACACGCTTTGGGTGGGCAACTACTATCCCTGGAGCTACAACGTATTCACGGCCCAAGGCCAATTCGTGCGGAGGATCATGCTCGAGCCGCTGTACCTAAACACATCAAGAGGTGGAGGCGTGCTCGAAAACGCGTACACTGTGAACGCCAGAGAGACATCGACGCGCGACCCGGACTTTGGCGCTCCAGACACGTTGATCGTGGAGATCCATGACCCCGAGGGGAAACTTGTCGGCAACCTTGCCCGGATTCCCAGTAGAATCTGGGGCCAGGTCAGTGAAGCCTCCAACTTCTCGTTGTACCCTCTCTTTGGTGCTGGAGCCATAGTTGACGCACTGGGGTCAACAACCGTGCTGGCACACGGAAGCAAACCCGAGGTACAGGTTCTGGACGATGAATTCAACTTACGGATGGTCCTCCGCTGGTCAGAACCGAACCGTGAGGTTACGCGTGCGGACATACGTGCTTGGCGCGAGGATTACCGGGAGCGGAGTGACCCTTCGGACTGGGATCAGTATGATGACGCCAGGATCAGCCCGGAACGTCCGGTGGCTGACGTTTTCCCAGCTATTTCCAGTGTAAGGATCGGTCGTGACGGCCGCATCTGGATCCGTCAATACGACCGGCCCCGGGAAGATCGTGGATGGCTCGCCTTTGGTGCTGACGGCAAGTTCCTTTGTCACATGACCCAGTTGCCCGGTGCCGTTCGGGAATTCGGAGCCGATTATGTGCTCCTGCTCCATCGGTCCGATCTTGGAGTCCAGACCGTTCGGATGCACAGTCTCACATCACCTTCTTAGCCTACGTATGAAGCACTGACAATGCAGGCCCAGCCTTGTCAAAGGCATTCTTCATGACAGCAGACTGCACGGGTCAACTGGCGTTTTTCTATGCGACAGGACCGCAAAGTGGAGGCGAGTCTCAATAGATGCCGGGGCTCAGTTGGTTTCGTTGTCTTGATTTAATCCTCTTTAGGACATCGGACCCCTTGGCGAATGTTAATGAGATCTGGCTGTTATCTCGTCACAATTCCCGTTTAAATCCTGCGCATTTGGTCCAACAGTGGTTCCTCAGTCAGTCCATAAGCGCGTAATAGTAACTTATTCACCCGTGCAATCTTTGGCCTGGCTTTTTTGGTTTGTGTGAAATTACAGTTTGAAAACACTTTGCCCGATGATTGAAGTCTTTTCCGCAGGCGGAGATTCTATTTGGATTGGCTAGTCCTTTTGCGACGCAGTCCGGTTCTCTCAGCAAATCAATGATTTTTCCATCTTGGTAATTATGCCACTGTTAATAGACTTGAACTGCCACATGAAACGCAGCCACCGCCATTGCCAACAGGCCATCAAAAAGTGTCGATTGTATAATCTGTATGGCAACCGTTCGTTTGGAAAACAAAGCTCCGCTCACGCCAGTCGAATTCTGCAAAATATGCAGAATCTTACAGGGGGAATCCTACCGGGGCGGTAGTGCCGTAGTCTGCTATCGCTCAACCTTGTCTGTGCCGTGCTACGGCCCGTTTAAATGCAGGCGAGCGTTCCATGGCAACCCTATTGACTCCCACGACTGTATATTTTGGCAGTCGTTAGACACCGTCCCCGTGAATCCCCGTCCAGCACGAGATAACAAAAATGATTACACCAAATCAGTATCTAGGAAGCCTTGTGGCCGCGCTTGCCTTGATCCTTGGTGCCTGCTCCCAGCAAGCACCACCTGAGACCGGGACCCTCGACATCGACAGTTCCGGCGCACAGATTGTCACCAGTACGCCCGCAAGATATAATAGCGTGGGCAGGTTCGGCAGCTAGGCGTTATCCTCCTAGTGC
>VXLY01000025.1 GCA_009841335.1 Rhodothermaceae bacterium
GGCGAGTTGGTCCACTCCAGAATTGCACCTCCATCCACAGCAGTAACCGTTACCTCGGGAGGAGCCGGCGGTGCCGGGATCTGGAAATCAATGTCGTATGCCGCCTGTGCAAGTGCACTTGCCCCTTTCATCTTCTGAACTGAATCAAAATTGTCCACGCCCTGTGCCCAGACTAATCCGTAAACAATCTGCTGAAAATCGCCTGGATTGATCGTGAACGGCCCCGTTCCCATAACAAAGCGCCGGTCCGCAGCTTCAATGTTTGTCCCCGCGCCGTCTGAATTGCACTCAGACCAGTATTGGCAGGTATCATCACTGGCACCAGGATCTCCTGGGAACATGTATGCGGTGCAGTCTTCCGAGAAATCTCGGCCATTCCCCCCCTCCGTGATACACTTGCCGTCTTTCCACCGTCCGCGCATATAGTTATAGTGGTCCAAGGCCGTACTGGGGTCTTCTGTGACACCGCCACCATTATTGTAGAAGGTGAACGAGGTCATTTCAAGGTTCCTGAAATCTTGAATCCAGTCAGTGCTCACCTTGGCCGAATCACCAGGCGATGGCACGATCGGTCCCTGGAAAAAGTCGTATCCAGCCGCCGGAGCAGGAGAACCGTAACCATCACTCCCCTCGTCTTCGTTGTCCGAGTTCCATACATAGCCGACCCCCAAGGTCGTATCGGAACCTACCCAGTCATCCTGGAAGTTCCCCAGATCAGGGTCGGAGAAAATTGCCATATGCACATCGGTAAAAGGCTGATTCCCTTTGTAGTAGAGATCGACCTTGTAGAATGTGGCATTGCCAATGTCTCCCGCGGTCCTGAACGCAAATGCCGTGGCGTGCACTTCCAGACCAATCGGCGGCGAAGATGCTCCGTTATGCTCGTTCCCGCGGTCATTCATAATCCACCAGATCGACTGATCTCCGAGAATGGCCGGCCGCTCCCCCCCGGCCAGGTCAATCACACGATCTACCCGTTGCGCAAGAGGCTGACTCAAAACGAAAATCGTTTCTCCTGCCTCATCAGTCTCTCCATCTCCATCATCATCAACCCCGTTGCCGGGAGGAGCATAGGTGGGCGCCCCTAGTCCCGTGGGCCAATCACGTAAGTCCGGAGTGGTTACCCCCGTAGCTTCGTAATCCTGAATATCATCGATGCTCACCTTGTAGAGTCGATCGAAAGGTGCACAGTCAGCAGGAGGCGCACCGTTGTCATCCAACGGACCAGCCCAGAAATGGTAGTTGCCGTAACGTGCTGCCGCTACACGCAACTGTCCACCTACGTTACCGCCTATCCATATACCACCGGTGAAGATAGCCTGCGCTCCCCCGCCCTTCGGTACATTATAGACGTGTGGACTTCCACGCCAGAATAGATTACCGTTGTTAAAAATACGAGCCCGGACATTGTTGATGTCCAGGTAGGACTCACCTAGCGCCGATGTGCACGTTCCAACCTGTGCACGCGCCTCGAGTACTGAACCAAGTCCCAGTACTACCAGCAAGACCAGTGAAAGAAAGTATTTGCGTTTACTCATTTTTGTCGTCTTTATTTGGATGGGAGTACCAACCTGGGACCCGTGCGGGCCCCAGGTTTATCACCTATTTATCTACTAAAAGTCGAAGCGAACACCGAGTCGGGTCAAACGCGGCAATCCGTAGGCACCCAAACCCACCCGACGCCGCTGGGCGTGGAACCTATAGAGTGTCTCTGACACAGGCTGCGCAGAATCTATGAACTGAATTCCACCGGCCGTGGAAAGGAATCCATCGTCATCCACCGAGCCTGAGAATCTGTGCACGTTCTGAACATTGACCGTATTCATAACATTCTGCATCCACAGGAACGCCGTGATCGTTCCTTTGGAGCTCAGCGGGAAACGCCGCTGAATCCTCAGGTCAATCCGGTTTGACCATGGCATCCGTTCTGCATTGATACCCCCACGTGGGAGTGGAGCTCTACTGGCATTCGCAGGTATCGGGTACTGTATCCCGGTATATGGGAAGCCACTGCCTGCTGTGAAGAGTACGTTGAATCCAAAGTTCTGCAGAAGCTTCGTGCCCACAAGTGTTGGGCCCTCTCCCTGACCCAGACTGTAATCAAGCGTAACATTAATCTTGTGACGCTGGTCAAAACTGAGCGGACTGATGAAGTTTGGCGGCGTCTCATCAATCCATACAATGGCACTGGTTGTTCCTGATGCAGATCCCGTTCCCTGCGCGAAGGACAACGTGTAGTTTGCCCGCATGGCTACGCCCTGAGTCCTCCGAAGATCATAATCAAACTCAAGCCCTTTGACGGTACCAAAGTCAACATTCTCAAAGCGTGAATAGGTCGCCGGGCTCGCACCTCGGATGTCACGGATTTGGATTAGGTTGTTGATCTGATGGAAGAATCCACTGATCGTGAGCGCTTGACGGGCTCCCACACGCTGCCGGAATCCCAATTCGTACTTCGTTGTGTTTTCCGGAAGCAGACTATTGTTTGCACTACAAGCCCTAGCCGCCCGACAACCCAGCAAAGCAGGACCCGTAGAGGGACGCTTGGAAACTACACCGTAGCTGGCGAAGAACAGTGCCCTGTCTGTGATGGGGAAACTAACCCCGATCCTCGGCATCAATGTGACTTGGGGCTCGTAGTCTTCAAACATATCCTCCGTGACCTGCGAGCCCGTGTATCTCACTAGACCATTCAACAGTATATCGCCAGCGCCGGCCGGATTACCATTGCTATCAAAGAAATTTCCGTCAAAATCGCGGTAACCTACAATATCGTTGCCGCTGAAGTATACCGCATACTCTGACCCTATTCCTGCGGGCAGACCTGTCCCCAAACCTCCAGCCCGTTCAATCGGACGACGCGCATATTTATCCCGCAGAACCGGAAGGTTCCTATCCCATACATCCACACGCAGGCCCATATTCAGGACGATATCCCTAAACTCAATCTTGTTTTGGACGAATGCTCCATAGTAGATCGGTTTGTAGGGAGCCTGGTAGTAATGTGATTCCGGCTTGTCCTTACTGGTGTCCAGATACCCCGCGAAGTTCTGAGAGCTGTGTTGCTCTGTACCCAAAAAGTTATAGCCGGTCCCACCCATAGCTCTTCTAAGGATGTGGGTCGGCAAGTCAGCAAAGTTCGTATAGCCGGCGGTGTTCAGTTCTGGATCATCCGATGCAATATTTTCGGGGTTGCCATCTGCAAAAATCCGGGCCACATACTCCGTGCTGACTCCCCAGGACCGTCCCACACTGGTCTCATATTCAGCACCAAACTCCAGCTGATTCAAGCCAATCTGGGTAGTCGCTGACGCGGCTACTCTGTATGTGTGGCCATTACTTTTGCCAAAACCAAGCCGCGAACCACCAACGGCGCCTACCAAGCCTGCCGTGGTTTCACCCGAGATACGAAGTCCATCCTCGTACCTGCGAACATAAGTCGGTACCTGTACCGTGACTTCAGTGTCATCACTCGTGTCATCGGGGGTCCCGTGATCATCGATACGGGTTTCCTCAACATAACTCAGGTTCCTGTATCCCGCGAGCGTTGCGTGGACCGGGTGGTCAATGTCTGCATATTGCCAGACAGCATCACGCGAACGCTCAAAGCGTGGATCATAGCTCTCATTGAAGTAACTCCTCCAACTGCCCTGTATCTGATAGAAGGTTGAGCCTGACAGGTGTTGCGTCCAGGTTGCGACGGCTGAGTACTGATGATTGTCATACCGGCCGACAGTCTGAGGAGAAAATATCTCCCGCGGCCAGGAACCACTCTCTCCTGTGAAATTGCGGTACGTACCACCAAGTCTTAGTCGTCCGTTCTCAAAGACGTTCCAGGTTATATTCCCGTTGACGCTGTAATTAGCATTAGCCGCCTGCGCCTTTTTGTAGGTGTAGTTGAAATCGGAATCAGTCAACTGCTCCGCACGAGCGATGGGATTAAGCGCTACTGTACTGCCTTCAGCAACTGGAATTACCGTACCGTCATCAAAGGTCAAACCACCCCCACTCAAGTCAGGATCTCCATGGAGATCAACCAGGAGCCTTGCGCCATCTGCCAAGGTTATCGGAATGCCCACGATGGACTCATTGCCATCTGCATCCATTACGGTAAGGCCGGCTGGTGCACCCCAAAGATCATCAAGCAGCGCCTGCGTGAGTCGAGGGGTCTGGACATTCCGCGGATTACGGTCCGCCCAACCACTGTATTCGCCGGCAAAGAAGAAGTTAAGCTTGTCCTGAATGATCGGACCGCCGAACGTTGCGGATGCCAAGTTATAACCGTACGAATCAAACTGTGTGGAAGACAATGCCTCCAACGAGCCGAAGTAATTCGGTCTTCCCGATTTGGTGGTAATGTTGATGATGCCACTCATGGCGTCCCCGTACCGTGCACTAATGCTGCCAATCAACATTTCTTGCTGCTCCACCGCTCCCTGCGGGACACCGTATCCACCCTTGACACCATCCACATAGTAGGTAACTTCTCCACCACGCCCTCCACGGATATTCAGTGTTCCTGAACCCTCCTTGCTAACAACACCCGCCTGAATCTTGGCTACTTCGGCAGGCCCCCGAACTGGGAGTGTCTCGATTTCCTCAGCATTCAGGGTTTTCGGAACACCGACTGCGTCCCTTTGGATGAGTGGACGTTCGTATTGCACCACTATCTCCTCAAGTTCAACGCCCGGCGTGAGTTCAAAATCCAACTCACGTGTGTAGTCAGGGTTGACTTCGACCCCAACTACGGTGCCCGTCTGGAAACCGACGAACCGCGCCTGGATGGTATAGGTACCTGCAGGAACGCCGATGATGAGGTAGTTTCCGTCAATGTCCGCGACGGTACCAAGGGTGGTGCCCATCACGATCACTTGCGCACTAGGCAACGTCTCCCCCGTCTCCGCATCAGTGATCTGCCCGACAATCTTGCCGGTGGTCTGGGCAAGTACTGCCACAGGCAGCACCAAAGCGATGAGTATAAGCAAACTCAATTTACGTAGCATATTGGACCTCTGCTGTTTGTGTTTATGTTCATGAGTTCATGCGCCTGCGACGGGCGCACAACTGGCTCGACGACCGAATTTCCCCCGACCGCGCGGCGCAGGCCACAGCGACCGGCATCCTACGATACGGAAAGGAAGGGTCATGAAAAGAGAAGCGGTAGCCGTTCCAGATTTCGTGATCTGTTTAGTTAGTTGTGTTGTTGGGTTATGCTCTGTGCACACCACGTGCGGACAAGATACGACATAATCAATTCTTATGCATACCCAATCGCCACCCCGACGCTACTAGAGCTTTTTTCAAATATAAGCAATGTGTTTTTAATATGCCAACACGTCCAGCAGGTCAGGAGGCGGCAGGAATTGCATCTCCTATACGCTCCAGCAACTCATTACGTCCTTTATTACCTAGTGCGGAAGTTACAATGATTGGCAATTCCATTCCATAGGCAGCCAGATCCTTTCGCACCCTCTGAATGCTTCTGGTAATCCCATTCCCGGACAACTTGTCCGCTTTTGTGAGCACTAATAGGCTCTGCACCTGATTTTGGCATAAGAGCAGCATGATCTCCTTGTCCAGACTCGTAGGCGGATGCCGGCTGTCAACAAGGTGAAGCACAAGGCTAAGTGTAGCCCGACCAGTCAGGTAAGCTCCGATTCTTCTCCCCCACTGCGCTCTTTTCTGTTTACTGACCTTTGCGTAACCATACCCTGGAATGTCGACAAAGTATATTTCTTCGTTGACACAATAGAAATTGAACGTCTGGGTTTTGCCAGGCTTTGAGCTGATTCGTGCGAGCGCATTTCTTCTGACGAGCATGTTAAGCAACGCGCTCTTGCCCACATTGGAACGTCCGACGAAAACAATTTCCGGAAATTCTTCATTCGGCATCTGATCCAAACTTTCCGCGCTCTTCACAAAGCGGATGCCTCGAATTTTCATCGGACCGTCAGAAGTCAAACTCCAGCACTCTGAACGGCCTGGCCTATATGCGCGGGATTACGGACAACATAGGCACCTGCATCTTCAAGCGCGGTAAACTTATCCTCCGCGGTGCCCTTTCCCCCCGCAATAATGGCACCTGCATGCCCCATACGACGTCCAGGCGGTGCCGTTGCTCCTGCAATAAAGGCAATAACCGGTTTGGTCATGTGCGCTTTGATGTATGCAGCCGCATCCTCTTCATCTGTCCCCCCGATTTCTCCGATGAGAACAACAGCAGCGGTTTCCGGGTCTTTCTCGAAAAGCTGCAGCGCATCTGTAAAGCGGGTTCCAATCACCGGATCCCCCCCAATCCCTACCGCCGTAGTTTGACCATAACCCTGGCGCGTAAGCTGATCAACCGCTTCATATGTTAATGTCCCCGACCGGGAAATGACTCCTACGGGACCTTCTGCAAAGATCATAGCCGGCATAATACCGACCTTGGCTTGCCCAGGCGTCAGTGCACCTGGACAATTGGGGCCAACCAGGCGGGTCCCTTTCGACTCCACGTAGTGGAAAGCCTCTACCATATCCTTCACCGGTATACCTTCAGTAATACATATAATCAAGCCTATCCCGGCTCCTGCTGCCTCCATAATGGCATCTTTGGCAAAAGGGGGAGGAACAAATATCACCGAGGTGTTCGCTCCCTCACATTCCACGGCTTCTGCAACCGTATTGAACACCGGACGGTCAAGGTGTAGCTGGCCTCCCTTACCGGGTGTAACCCCACCAATAACCGTGGTACCAAATTCGATCATCTGTTCCGCATGAAATGACCCCTCCTTGCCCGTGAACCCCTGTACCACGAGCCTTGTATTCTTGTCAATCAGTATGCTCATTTATCCGTTTGCTTGACCCACTATTCGTTTATTGTACCCATGAGTGCGTGTACTTGATACGTAATTCCCATCGACCTATATAATGGCCTCTGCACTTGTTCAACTGCTTTTAGGTTGTCGGTAAACACGTTAATGCACCTTCCGAATTGACTCCATGATGGTCTTTCCTATTCCGAGAAGCTTTTGCTCGCTGAACGGCGGTCCTAAAAGCTGCACACCAACAGGAAGTTCCTCAGATGTTTTTCCAACGGGTACGGACAAGCCCGGCACACCCGCTAGGTTTGCAGTCACCGTGTAGACATCACTTAAGTACATCTGCAGCGGATCCTGTCCCCACTCACCGATGCGTGCCCCCGATGAGGGGGTAACGGGGGTCAAAAGCACGTCTACATGCTCCCATGCTTCATCAAAATCCTGCCGGATCAACGAACGGACGCGCTGCCCCTTGCCGTAATAGGCATCATAGTACCCTGCCGAAAGCGCATACGTACCGAGCATTATCCGCCTTTTCACCTCAAACCCAAATCCACGACTCCGTGTTCTGGTATACATGCTATCTAGCGAGGCATCTTTGTCCGTCAATCGCAGACCATATTTCACTCCATCGTAGCGAGACAGGTTACTGGATGCTTCTGCTGCTGCGAGGATGTAGTAGGCCGCCACACCGTAAGCCGTGTGGGGCATAGACATTGGAACAAGTTTCGCCCCCATAGACTCCAGGTCTTCGGCGGTCCTTTCGATGAGCTGCCGTACTTCACTGTTGAGCCCTTGGCCGTAGTACTCTCTGGGTAGACCGACGCGCAAACCAGAAACATCTCCCTCTTCCAGTCCATTCTTGTAGTCGACCGCGTGGTTTACGCAGGTTGCGTCGCTAGGATCTTTTCCGGCCATCTGTGACAGAATGAGCAGAGCCACCTCCGCATCGCGAGCAAGCGGCCCGATACAGTCAAACGAAGACGCATACGCAATCAGACCATAGCGGCTCACCAATCCATATGTTGGTTTAAGCCCAAGAATACCACAAAAAGCTGCCGGTTGCCGGACAGATCCGCCTGTATCGGTGCCAAGCGCGGCATGACACATACCCGCTGCGACCGCGGCCGCAGACCCCCCGGATGACCCCCCGGGGACATATGCTCTATTGCAGGGATTCAGCGTGGGCCCCTCCGCAGAGGACTCAGTAGTGGAACCCATGGCGAACTCGTCGCAATTGGTTCGCCCAATGAGCAAGGCACCCGCTGCTCGCAGACGTTTAACCGAGGTTGCTTCAAATGGTGGACGATACCCCCGAAGTATCCTTGAAGCACACGTGACGGGCCAGTCCAATGTGCTCAATACATTTTTGATACCAAGCACCAATCCGGCCAACGGCAACTCCGAACCCTGAGCCAAGGCTTTATCTATAGCCTCCGCCGAACGATGTACGGACGCATCATCTACGTACGTAAACGCATTAAGCGATGGATTTTTTGCTTGAATTACGTCCAGAGCCAACTGCGCAATTTCTGCACAACTCGTCTGTCCTCCAAGCAAAGCACGCCTGCAATCAGCAAAAAACGGCAAAGCCATCAGCATTCAGTGGCCGTGCCGGGCCAAAGAGGGCTATTTGGAGGGAGGGGTGGGATCGGTCGACTGCGACGACTCCTCCGATGACGGTGGCGACGCGTAGTTCTGCGTCTGTTGCGATGCAGGTGGACGATATGCAGGCGGACGGTCTTCCAGCGTGAGCTCACGACTGATCTCGCTCGTGGCAGACCTGAATTCCCGAATGCCTTTGCCCAGGCCGCGCGCTACCTCCGGTATGCGCTTGGCTCCAAATATTAGTAGGACTAGGAGCAGTAGCACTGCTATTTCCCATGTTCCTAATCCAAACAACAGTACCATTTTGCTCTCAGGTATTAAGTTGACACCACGATAGACAAGCTGTACATTTGCACTTGCCTTGGGTTCCCATAGACCCGACTCAAGCGAAAGTAAAGGGCCAAACTGACGGTAAACGCACCGAATATGCTCAGATTTGGTGCGCAAATGCTAACGCTTGCCCGTAGGGATAATGTACGATTGGAACAAATAGAAAGTGCTTGAACATGGCAGTGTCCTTACTTTTGCAGCACCAAACCTGCGTATTGCGTAGACCAGACCACGCAATCATTATGATCGCAATGATCAATCAGCAATTATAAACCAAGGTCTTCTCTTCCTCTGGAACCATACTGGGAGCTCAGCTATTGAAGAAGCGCCGCACAGCTTAGGTTGCGCTACGGATAGTACAGATCAACAGAGTTGTGTTCGGCGTCCGAGATCGGCACAACGGCACGGCGAGAAGTGTTGGCGTTAGTCACTTCCCATAATCTCGTGAATTTGAACCAGATATTAACCTGCAACCGAGTTACAGCTTGGGTTATCCTTCCCCAACTCGTGTGCACCCATCGAAGCATGAGCTATGTTGTGGTATCTGGATCAATTCCCGCACTCTGGGACTGAGCAGTATAATGACACACTCCATTTCCCGCGCGGATAGCTTTTCAGGAAGAGCTCATCTCCCTGCAGACAAGTCAGTCGCCCATCGTGCCGCCCTTTTTGCAGCCATTGCAGACGGACCTTCCGTCCTGCATAACTTCCCCTCGAGCGCAGATCCACAGTCTACACTTTCCTGTCTGCGACAGTTGGGAGTTCCAATCGAGACATCTCCTGACAACTCAGTGATCATTCACGGGGTTGGGCGAAGCGGGTTTAGCACACCCGCTGCTCCGCTTGACTGTGACAACTCTGGAACAACTATGCGCTTACTGTCCGGGGTACTTGCCGGACAACCATTCGGTAGCGAGCTCACCGGAGACGCATCGCTGAGCAGTCGCCCCATGGAGCGCATTGCACGGCCTCTCCGAACTATGGGGGCGACCATATCCCTCACGGACGGACACGCACCAATCAGAATACAACCCAGTGACAACCTGACTGGCATCCACTATAAGCTGCCCGTACCGTCTGCACAAGTAAAGTCCTGCGTATTACTCGCAGGTCTATGGGCCAAGGGGCAAACCATCGTACACGAAACGGTTCGCTCGCGTGACCACACGGAGCGAATGTTGAACCTCACTATACGCTCCACTGACGATGGTCGTACAATACGTTCCAATTCTTCATGTACAATTCCTCATGGCACATTCACGCTTCCTGGTGACTTTTCCGCAGCAGCATTCCTTCTGGTAGCCGGTTCTATCGCGGGGACCGCTCCTGTCCACATGTCTGGTGTTGGACTCAACCCGAGTCGAACGGGTCTACTTGCTGTACTGAGACGAATGGGCGCAAACATTCAAGTCAGTAACAGACGAACATCAGGTGTGGAACCTGTAGGTGACCTGTCAGTGCGCCAGAATCCGTTGCACGGGGTCACCGTCAGGGGGGAGGAAATCCCAAACGTGATCGACGAAATCCCTATAATCGCCGTGGCTGGTGCCTTTGCGAAAGGGGTGACCACCATACGCGATGCGACTGAGCTCAGATACAAAGAATGTGACCGGATTCAGGCAACGGTGACCAACCTCAGGACACTGGGAGCGAAGGTAGAGGAATTTGAAGACGGATTGGCAGTCACCGGAATGGTGCCGCTGAACGGCGCCAGAGTATCAAGCTATGACGACCATCGTATCGCAATGGCCATGGGAGTAGCGGCTCTGGGAGCGCACGGCACTACAACCATTGAGGACGCGCATGCTGCGTCAGTTTCGTTCCCGGAATTCTGGGATACCATCGCCGCGCTGCAGGCATAGCTCAACCGACGCAAGACGCGACAAAACCGTGGACTGACCAAAGGGGCAATCCCTACCTCGTAACTCACTGTGAAAGAGATTAAATCCTCGTTGGCACGTTTGGCCAATAGCTGTTCAAAGTTGCAACTATAAGTATGCGGCTGGCTCTTTACCTCGTGCGAAGCCTGAGGGGGGCTACCACGTTCTTCGAATTATTCGAATTCATGTCACACAGTGTAAATGACCGCCGCACGACAAGGTAACCGTCCGAATGGATGTGTTTTGCAATAAGGGCACAAGATTAATCCCTTATTGATCAGTGCCATGGAGCAGCGCTTACCTAGTCCAATTGGATCGTACGAGTATGACAGGCCGTATGTATTTTGGACGCATGGATTGTTGATGGACCTTAAATGGTGCTTGCAAATCTCGAAACAGTAAATCCCATAAAACCGCACACAAGGATTGAAGTGAACACCTCTGGGCTCAAATACCTGGGGAAGGTCTACACACCGAAGTGGATTGTGGATCACATGTTGCGACCCCTGTTTGGTGAATCCCTCGAGTGTGTCAAGGTGTGTGATCCCGCATGCGGTGAAGGCGACTTCCTCGCCCCGATCGTTGAAGAGATTTGCAAACGAATGGCGGGAGCGACCGCACTTGAGCGGGCAGGTCTACGTGCCACGCTCGAGTACATCACAGGATATGATGTTGATGGCGCGGCTGTAAGGAATTGCCGACAAAAACTCACCAAAATTGTTAATAAGATACTGGGATGGTCGCGGGATGATTCCCAGTGGTGCATTCACCATGCGGACGCATTGGATGTATGGAAGCGAGATCAGGGTACATTTGACTGGGTGGTCGGGAACCCGCCTTACGTACGAATCCAGCACCTTGAAGCGGATCGAAGAGAGAAAATCAGAAGCGGTGGCTGGAAATATTTTCGCGGGGCCTGTGATATGTATATAATCTTCTTTGAGTTAGGCCTGCACCTGCTCAAAGATCAGGGCAAGCTCATATTCATCTCCCCGAGTGGATGGCTCCGTAATGACGCAGGGAAGGTTCTGCGCAAGAGCCTGGAGTTGAACCACGGGATCCGGGCCCTCTACGACTTCGGGAATCACCAGGTATTCCCCGGCGTGAGCACTTACACTTGTATCTCGCACATCTGCAAGGGAAACCCCGATGAGAAATCCGCAGTGTACCGATACACCGGGAATCGTTTTAATGACTCATATAGACTGGTCCAGTCCGACTCAGGCTGGGGCGTAGCTGATCCTGCTTCGGTAAAACCAAAACCGGCAGGTGCAGCGAAGTTGCGTGACATTGCGGATATCCATGTAGGAATTCAGACACTGGCTGACAGGGTTTTCATCCTGGAGGTATTGGGGCTAAATGAGGAGTTCGTGATAGTTCAGGCAGATGGCAGGCGTTTTCCTGTTGAAAAGAAGGCAGTTCGCCGAATCCTGAAAGCCTCTGTCATGAAGCAGGGGCAGGATAAGATTGAGCGGATAGTGATCTACCCATATGATTGTAAGGGGAAGCTCCTTCCCGAAGAAGCATTCAAGGAGGATTTCCCGTTGGCGTATGCGTGGCTGCTTGCCAATAAGGCACGTCTTCTTGCTCGCGACAAAGGTACCTTCAACTCCAAGAAGTGGTTTGGATTTGGACGAGAGGTTGGCATACGGAGTGCCCAGGGAGAAAAGATTATAACCTCGGGAATGAATCCGTCCCCGAACTTCCAGATATGCGAAGACCCGGAAACGCTCTTTTATTCCGGGTACTGCATAAAACCCCGACTCAACATTGATCTGGGAGCATTATTGAGGGAGTTAAACAGCCCCGCAATGGCAGCGCATGTACAGACGTTTGCACAACCCTTCCGAGGAGGGTGGTACAGTTACGCGAAACGCTACATTCAGGATTTCCCGGTTTCGCCCGATCTGATCCGCGCATAGTTGCGCGGAATGAATGATTCTCGAAGTCTGTGCAGATTCCCACGCCCTCTCAAGGTCCGGTACACGCAGCAGATTTGTTCAAATCGTATTTGATTCAAATCAAACACTCCCCCGGTAGGAACCAGCGTGATCTGTCAGGATCAACGGAACGTAGCTTCTGCCCTATTCGAATTTAAGCGGACGTAAAGAGATATCTACCCTGGCAAAGCTGCATTTGGGATCGGCCATCAAACATCCTGCACGACGCGATCAAGTGCCCGAAGATCAGTAACCGCGATCGCTAATCAGAGCCGAAAGCATCGCATCGTTCGTCGGGAAGGTGCGCATATGCCGGGTCAACGCCTGCATAGCCTCCATGGGTCGACGACTGTTGAGTACCTGAAACAGTCGATTGTGCTTTTGCATCGACTGTCCCAGGAGTAATTCTTCGTTGCGTGTCCCCGATTTTCGGAGATTTATCGCGGGCCAAACGCGGCGATGCGCCATTTGCCGATCCAGTACTATCTCTGCGTTGCCCGTGCCTTTGAACTCCTCAAAGATCACTTCATCCATCCGGCTACCAGTCTCAATCAAAGCTGTGGCAATGAGCGTAAGCGAACCGGCACCCTCAATATTACGTGCACTTCCGAACAGGCGTCGGGGAATCCGCATAGCCCCGGAATCCAGTCCTCCTGTCATAGTTCGCCCGGAACCCTCTCCCCAAAGATTGAATGTTCGTCCAAGACGTGTCAATGAATCCAGTAGGAGAACGACATCATCTCCCAGTTCTACCAGACGTTTGGCATACTCAAATGCCAACACCGACACACGCACATGATTGAACTCATCCTCATCACTGGAACTGGCAAAAACCGTGGCTTTTGTGCTGCGCCGAAAGTCTGTAACCTCTTCCGGGCGCTCGTCCACCAGAAGTGCAACCAGATGAATATCGGGATGATTTTGTGTTAACGACGCGGCAATTTCTTTGAGAATGATGGTTTTCCCCGTACGAGGTGGAGCCACAATCAATGCCCGCTGTCCCTTGCCGATCGGACACGCCAAATCCACAACCCTCATCGTTATGTCGTCAGGGCCTTTGACCAGATTCAATTTGGTGTCAGGGTAAACGATCTGTCCCTTATTGAACTCAAGCAGATCGGCCCATTCCGTGGGGCGTTTACCCATCACCGTGACGAGGCGGGACACCTGCAGATCTCCTCTCCTTCCCGGTCTGGCAAAACCCTCCAGCACTACCCCATCGCGTAGTCTGTAGCGGCTGATAAATGAAGGTGGGCAGAACGGATCGCTCTTGCTCTTTGGCATACCTGACTTCAATGCCCGTACGAAACCGAACTTGCGGTCTCCTATGATCTCGAGCATTCCCTTGAACGGCTTCTCAGGTCGCTTGGCTTTTGGAGCCATCAATCGTATGTTTCAGCATTGCTGGCCTTGCCAGCGATTTATGTTTGGAACAAAGCACCTGTGCCTAGACATCGGGCACACAAGGGGGATGAGCTTCAGACGCAATGCTACTGCGCAGCACACCTTGGGAAATTATACGCAATGTACCCGTATCCCAGATAACGCTTATGTATATGTCCTTTCACGGATCACGGGGAACTCCTATGAGAGCACTCCACCGTGCAGTTCCCTTAATCCCGGACATCGTGTACAACTCATTCCAGTCCGCACCACCCACCGCACGAGATAGTTCTTACGACGCCTCCATTAACATCCAAAGCCGGACACGGTTCCAATATAGGTGCCCGTGTACAACTCTGATATCTTCCTGATCCGATAAGTTAACTACGGATATGCTCAAATATGAAAATGTCCTATGGAATCAGGGACTGACACATGTAGTCGGAATCGACGAGGTTGGTCGAGGGGCGCTGGCGGGTCCGGTAGTTGCCGCGGCCGTCATATTACCCCCCACTATATTGGTGGACGGAGTTTTCGACAGCAAGAAACTGGGAAAACGTGCACGTGAAAATGCCCTAACCAATATCTGCGAAGTTGCCATTGACGTCGGTATCGGTCACGCAACCCCCGAAGAGATCGCTGAACTCAATATTATTGGAGCATCCTTGCTCGCTATGCAACGCGCAATCGACTTGTTTGACTGTCAGCCACAGGCGATCCTGGTTGATGGCAACCGTCATATTCCAAGCGCCAGCTGCCCACAATTTGCACTTGTTAAAGGGGATCAACGCAGTCAGACCGTAGCGGCGGCCTCGATAGTTGCCAAAGTGACCCGTGATCATCTCATGTACCAGCTCCATCGGGAAAACCCTGACTACGGCTGGGCCACTAATGTCGGCTACCCTACTACCAAACATTACCGTGCACTCCGTGAATTCGGTCCCAGCACGCATCATCGACGATCATTCCGGCTCTGGTAAGCTTCCCAGCACTTATCTGCTGCATCCTCGGGGGAAACACCATCCACATCGATGGTCTGATGAGCTTGCCTGTAGATGGGCTCCCGTTCGTCAATCATGCTACGAATCCGGTTCTCCATTTGAGCAACGCCCAAAGGCCTGCCTTCCTGATCCTGTAATAAAGGACGCGCGGTCCTGTCAGCACGGAGTCTGCGCACCAGTTCCGGTACACCTACACGCAGATAAAGAACCTCGGCTTTATTCAGAGACCAAGCCCGGTTTTCCGGATCAATGAACGTCCCACCTCCCAGTGCACAAACAATACCATTCGGCAGTGATTGCAGGGCCGCAGACTCGAGCCTCCGAAAAGTCTGTTCACCTTGCTCAGAGAAGATTTCTTCTACCGAGCATCCCGCCATCTTGGCGATACGATCATCCAGATCAATAAAATCAACGGAAAGGCGGGCGGCCAGCAACGCACCTGTTACACTCTTGCCGCATCCCATGAAACCTGTGAGAAAAACTCTGGACATGACGTCTGCCTGGATGCGGGACGATTACGTGGCACGCTGACGGAAATGATACGGAATTACAAGGGAATCAGGTGTTGGTTCGTTCAGCGGATATGGTGTGTTTCGACAGGATTTGAACCGTATACGGCTTGGCTTGACGTTGGATGCCTAATCCGGTTTTTTCGGCAATGTTGCGCTACATCGCGGGTATTCGGCCATGGTTGGAGCGAATTACTCGAATATCAATCAGAGACCTTATTCCGTTCTCTTTACTTGTGTGTTATACGTAAGCCGTACGGATTGTAGCATACTCTATGTTCAAGATTGTCCTTTTAGATGCTCCGCGACCATGTGGCCCAGCTCAGCCGGAATCCGTACGCTTCCCGCGAGCCAATCCTCTGAACCCGTAGAAGTCGCTTAGTCAAGAAGACAGATCACTGCCAGAGTTGTGGATTGTTAATTCTTGTGAGTGATCATTGTCCAAACGATTGATTTCCTGCAATCCGCGTCAGCGGTATCTCGGCAGAGAGGTTAACCATGTTGGGCAGATAAGAACAAACAGATCATTATGGGCACCAGAATATAGACAATTTCAAAATTGTATTTTTATATGGCTTAATTGAATCAGAAAATGATCAGGCGAGATATTACCGAATCCTTAAAGCGGGCAGCCGAGGGATTTCCTGTGATCACCATCACCGGTCCCAGGCAAAGCGGGAAGACTACGCTAAGCAGGGGATTGTTTGAGAATCATGCTTTCGTAAGTCTTGAAGCTCCAGATCATCGAGCTTTTGTTCTGGAAGATCCCCGAGGATTCTTGGCTCAGTTTCCCAATGGAGCGATTATTGGTGAGGTGCAACGCGTGCCGGATTTGCATTCCTATCTGCAAGGCATAGTCGATGATAATCGTAATCCTGGGCGGTGGATTCTAACAGGTTCACAAAACTTCCTTATGCTCTCTTCAATCAGCCAGTCCCTTGCAGGTCGTACCGCCATATTCAACCTGCTCCCGCTTACATGGCCTGAAGTCACGAGTTTCTCACAGCATCCTCAATCCCTGGAAGAGGCGTTGTTTACAGGATCGTATCCACGGATTTTTGATGCAGGCTTAAATCCAGTGAAATGGCTTAGAGCCTACGTAAGCTCGTATGTGGACAGAGACGTTCGGATGATCACCAATGTGGGAAATCTGACAACATTTCAGCGATTTATTCAGCTGTGTGCAGGACGGACTGCCCAGTTACTCAACTTATCTTCTCTCGCCGGAGATTGTGGTATATCACAGCCTACGGCGAAGGCTTGGATCAGCGTACTTGAAGCGAGTTTTATTGCCTTTAGACTGCAGAACTTTAGTGGGAATTTGCGAAAGCGACTTGTGCGGATGCCGAAACTGCATTTTTATGATTCAGGACTGGTTTGCTGGTTGCTTGGGATTCGTACGCCCGAGCAACTGCGCACCCACCCACTTCGAGGGCAGATCTTTGAATCGTGGGTGGTTTCAGAGTTTGTAAAGAGGCAAACCAATCTCGGGGAAACAACGAGATCGCTTTCCTTTTACCGTGACCACAATGGCGCAGAGGTAGATCTGATCGTTCATACGCTCTCACATGTTCAGCTGATTGATGCCAAATCCACCACTACGGCCTCATCCAGCCTGTTGACCGGTATCCGTCGGGTGCGGAGACATTTTCAGGGATCTAACTACGAATGCTCTGCCATGGCCGTCTATGGGGGTGATCAATCTCAATCCCGAGGAGATGCCGAAATCGTTCCCTGGCGGGAACTACACACCAAATAAATAATGGAGGATGATACAAGTAATCGCACACAAAATCAATTAA
>VXLY01000035.1 GCA_009841335.1 Rhodothermaceae bacterium
GCGAAATACCATAGGATCCCAGAAGGGACAAGTGCTGCTATGACGAACATTGTCATTGTTCCCACGGCCCGCCAAGGCATGAACGTGTTGCTCAAACGGCGCCTTAGTACACGTCCCAGTAGCCACCACTCAACCCATGAGGCCACCGCACTGCCAAGAGCCAGCCCGACTGCACCGAAATAAAGCTCTGATGTCCCTGGTCCCGTAATGAGTGACACCGACAATCTGTCAAGTGCAAACATTACCGGAATTGCAATCACCAACGCAATCGCCGCACGGACCATGGCCATTCGGGCTGGGGTGCGTGTGTCGCCGAGTGCCCAAAAACCATTCTGTAATAACCGACTGCTAACGGTTGCCAAGAGCCCCAAACTGTAGGTGGCCAAGATGACATATACAAGCCAGTTATCGTCCACACCAAACGAACCCCCACGATAGATAGCACCGACAATTACATACCCCAGTGCTATATACCCCAACGCGGTAGGTATCGCCAGGAACAGACCCTGGCGCAACCCCGCGTTAATGCGCTTCGCCATTCGCGGTAAACTGTTGGACCCTATCCTGGAGAGTTCAGGCAATTCAGCAGCAGCAACAGAAAGACCAAAAAGGGAAATCGGCAGAATATAAAGTACCTGCGCGTAACCAATGCTCGCTACGGCACCCCCCACAAGATGCGTTGCGAGCAATATGTCCAAATAGGCCGAAAGCTGTGCGATCCCACGGCCAGCTAGCGCAGGCACTACCGCATTCAGTGCCCGGCGCACACCGTCTACACGAGTGGACATACTGAACCGGAACCCCTTTAGCACCAGAACAACGGACGGGAGCTGAACAAGAAACTGGAGCAGTCCTCCAACCAAGCCGCCTGCAAATACCGCCGTAAGTAATCGCGTGAGTTCCTCCGGCAAGATGGACGCATCTGATTCCCCGCCAAGATCCCACGGAGTCAGCCCGACCAGATTGCCCACGCCAAGTAAAGTCCCTATGATGGTCACATTCCACAGCACTGGTGCGAAATAAGGCATAAAGAACCGCCGATGACTGTTAAGCACGCCCAGTGCCCATGACGATAGCACCAATATTCCCGCCATAGGAAATGCTAGGCGAACCATATCCACAGATAACAGCAGCCGGTCGACCTCCCGCAGCCCTTTTGCCACCTCGGCCGCGTCCCCCACAAAACCCGGCATAAGTACAGAGCAGATCGGATGGGCCAACCATATCCCGAGAAGTACCCCGGTACAGACTACGGCAGTCAATAGACCTAGAATACTTCCGGCAAACCGACCCGCAGCTTCCGGTTTACCCTCCTCAAGCATTTTGCTATAGACCGGAATGAACGCTGCAGACATTGTGCCTTCACCAAGCAGGTTTTGCAGTGCGTTCGGTGCCTGAAAGGCCGCTTTCAGGACATCTGCATGAGGCCCGCTGCCGAAATAACGTGCGGTGAGACTCCATCGAACCAGGCCTAACACCCGGCTTGCCATAATACCCAGCGCTACCACAATCGCCCGATTGGTTCGTGCGCCCGTCTCTGGATTAGCCATGGTCCAATTGAGTTTGGGAAGCTGTCGTATCTTGGACGTATCCTTCGGGGATCATGATTGAATACATTAAAGGTACACTCAGTCGCAAAGGACCAACCCATGCAATTGTTGATGTGCACGGGATAGGATACCGAGTTTTTATACCCATGTCCACCTTTGAACGACTACCTGATACCGGCAATAAGGTACAACTACTCACGTATCATCATGTCCGGGAGGACAGTGAACAATTATATGGGTTCTTTTCTTCTGGAGAACGGGCGATTTTCAGGTTGTTCATTAGTGTATCTGGAGTGGGGCCACGGATTGCCATTGCAGCCCTTTCAACTATGACGCCCGCGGAACTAGTGCAACATATTACTTTGAGGGAGCCTCCTATGCTCCAGCGAATCAATGGCGTCGGCCGCAAGACTGCTGAACGCCTGGTGGTGGAGCTGGTTGATCGCATGAGCGAGCTGAATCTGGCAGAAACAGAAATGGCCGGGGCTGCAACCGCCCGTGCAGACGCCTGTACCGCTCTCGAGACACTAGGGCTTTCGCGCCACAAAGCTGAACAACTGTTGCGAAAGGTCGTGCGCACCTACCCCGAAGTCAACAAAGCTGAAGAATTTGTGCAACTTGCTCTCAGTCAATAACTACATTGAGTAACCTAATCGGCCAGCCTCACCGTCTTCTCAAATGACAAACAACCCCATAACCCGACGTGATTTTATCCGAACTAGTACAGCAGCCAGTGCGGCAGTAGCTCTCCGACCAAGAATCCGCCCCTTCGCGGGCCCCGTCGCAATTGCAAGCGGTAACGGTCTCGCGGCTGTGGCGCGTGCGGTTGAGGAAATCAACGCCGGAGCGGACGCCCTTGACGCCATCATTGCAGGGGTTAACCTGGTAGAGGAAGATCCTAACGATACCTCTGTGGGATACGGCGGTCTCCCCAATGCAGACGGAATCGTTGAGTTGGACTCTGCCGTCATGCATGGCCCAACCGGTCGTGCAGGAGCCGTCGCCTCGGTCCAAGGAATCAAGTATCCGTCCAAGGTAGCACAGCGTGTTCTTCAACGTACCGATCATGTACTGCTGGTGGCCAAAGGAGCACAAGAGTTCGCGCGCATGCACGGATTCCCGACTGAAAACCTGCTAACCGACCGTGCTCGTGAAATCTGGGTCCGCTGGCGAGAAAATCTCTCTAACCGGGATGATTATTTGCCACCGCACGGCCCGGAGGATCGTGATCTTGGAGAAGCAATGCAACGCAACTATGACCACTGGGGAACCATTCATTGCTCTGCCATTGACCTGCAGGGCAATATCAGCAGCGTCACGACAACAAGTGGACTAGCTTTCAAAATCCCCGGGCGTGTTGGCGATTCTCCGATTATCGGCGCCGGTCTCTACTGCGATAACGAAGTCGGAGCGGCCGGCTCTACTGGGCGAGGTGAAGCAAACTTAGAGAACTGCTGCAGCTTTCTGATCGTAGAGCGTATGCGCATGGGAGACAGTCCTGAGCAAGCGTGTCTGTATGCATGTGAGCGCATTGCACAACATACACATCTGGCCCGACTGCAAAATGAGGCGGGAGAACCCGCCTTCAATGTGTCATTCTACGCGCTCAATAAGGCCGGTGAAGTGGCAGGAGCACGTATTCGAGGGAAAGGACGAATGGCCGTCGCGGACGCAAACGGGGCCAGACACATAGACATGGCGTACCTGTACGCTTGATATTCTTTGTATGCCGATACTGCTAGACCTGCAAGGCCTGTCTTTTCCGGCAGCGAACGTAGCGTTTTTTCAGCGAGAAGCACCACTTGTACTTGAAGTCGGGTTCGGGGATGGCGGATTCCTAACCTCGGTTGCGCAGGAACACCCTGAATGGAATTTTATCGGAGCGGACACGGCCAATGGATCGGCCACACGGGCATTCAAGCGCGTGCGTCGTGAAGGATTATCCAATGTTCGTCTCTACCACGGCAGCGGCCTGTTTCTTCTGAGAAACCTGTTTTGTGACGACAGTCTTTCCAGAGTTTTTGTGAATTTCCCTGATCCCTGGTACAAAAAACGGCATGCATCACGGCGATTGCTCCAGTCCTCATTTTTTGAATTACTCTCTGCGCGTCTTGAATCTGGCGGTAAGCTTCTCCTTACCACAGACAGTGAGCCTTACTTTAGACAAGCCCTGATCTTGGCACACAACTCAGGATACTACAGGATAACAGAAACCACACCTCCGTCAGCTACACTTCGCACAAAATATGCAACCAAGTGGTATGCAGAAGGACGCAATTTCTATCATGCATCCATTCAAAAACATACTGGACATCCTTCGCCAATCCCACCTCAATTTCGCAAAGAACCCGGCATGCATCACGCCCTCTTGAACGGTTTAATTCCGGAAGTCACAGAATTCGACAAGTTGGTTCACCATTTCGAGGACGGTCATGTCGTTGTGCTTGATGTGATGCGCATGATTGGTCAGGAGGGCTTGGTGTTTATTGCCCGAACTCACGAACCAGAGCTTGTGCAAGAGCTTTTTATACAGCTCCGCCCCGCGAGACGAGCTCATGCAGATCTGTTACTGAGTGTCATGAATCTGGGAAAGCCACTCGCAACGCGTGGAAGCAGCGAAGCCGTTCGGGCTGTCAGTCGCTGGCTGACCCAACGGGGCCTCACGCTCAGTGGCACTTATTGCTAAATTTCGTCCAGAATCTCCTGGTCCTCAAGCCTGATGATTGATCTGGAGATGCAAAACCAGTTGACCGCCGCTGGCTCCCCGGTCCTTGCCAAAGATCCATATCTCAGTTGACCTGGTGTTCAAGTACCTAACGTCGTCCAACCGTTATGCGGCAAGGCGCATGTTACGGACAATGTCGGCTGGGATCGGGTATTTCATTTTCCAGATAATGCTCATCGGCTGTTCTCCTTCATGAGACTGGTATGATGCCGGCCCCAGGAACTGGTAAGGCATTGTCAGTCTGTAGTCGGTCTTCTTGGCGCTGCGCGCAAAGATCAGAGGGGTTATTCCAAGAGTTTCATGTTCTGTATGGCGACGGCCCTTTTCAGTGTCCGACCTAGTTCTGTTCTGGGATTGCCAGTGAAAGTAGTGGGCGTCGATCACATAATCCCGGTACATTGCAGTGCTGGCGTAGTACTTTTCATCTTTATGAATAGTTACAAAAATCATATTGCAGCTTGTTGCCTTATCAAAACGAATCCCCTCCCGGGGGAGTAGCAATCCCCCCTTTCCTACTAGATTGAATGCAGAAGCAATTTCCTGCAATGAATATCTGGCATGTAAATCCAGCGGGACATCCGGGGCAATTGCATACTGGGAAGGCGTATGTGCGATGTTTTCTTTCAGTAAATCTGTCAGTGAAATGAGTTCCTTGCAGATGGCAAGGTGATCAAGGATTTTGTTATAGCCTGCGCTTAGATCGTATGCCGCCTCTCCACCCAGCAGCGCGCACACCAACATGAGGAGACGGCGCCGATCCCGTTCGGATAACCCGCTCATGTTTAGGTCGCCCTTGGCAGCCTGGCGTATAAAGTTGAGCCGGGGAGCGTCATCTGCATGAATCAATAGTCTTAACCTGCTTCCTATCTCAGTCTCGTCCGGCCCCTTATCAGCCGTGGAAATGCCAGCCCTTCGGCACAATAATGTGAAACTGTTGGGTTTCTTGGAATAGAAATCTTCGATTGATAACTCCGCTTCATCCAGAAAAATCTTCAAGGTGGCCCGGTCTCCCAAGTGACGAAGCAAGCGCTCCAGTTCACTGCTCCTGTAACGAAGTTGCGCCCTAAGATTGCTCAGAACGACATCCTTGCTTTCCTGATCCAACTAGAGAGAGCATCCTGACGGCAGAGCAGGGAAGTCGCTCTCAACAGCGTCTTTAACGGATTTGCGTGCAACTCTCCCAAGCATCGCTCCAAGGGCATAGTCGAACCGAAACTGCCTGGCGCTGTTGCTGATAAAGTCCAAGACGGTTAGACAGGTTTTGCCCTCAGCAAAACGAAGTCCGCGCCCCAGTTGCTGGATAAACACAGTGGCACTGTTGGTTGGTCTCAGCATCAGGATGGTATCTACCGGAGGAATGTCTACTCCTTCCCCGAGCACATCCACGGAGAAGAGTATGTTCACTTCGCACATTCTCAGCCGGCGTTGTGCATTTATCCGTTCTTCCCTAGGGGTTTTCCCCGTAATGCAGGCAGCATGAATGCCCGCATCATTGAATTTTCGCGTCATGAATTCGGCATGGGATACACTGACGCAAAACCCAAGTGCTCGCATCTTTAGCGGATCGGCGATGTGCTCTCTGACCACTTTCAGGATCTTACGTACACGAATGTCATCGGCGGTAAAGACACGAGTAAGCTCGCTCTCATCATATTTTCCCCGAACCCATCGCACAGAAGACAAATCTCCACCATCATGCCTCCCGAAGTAATGGAAAGGAACCAGGAGACCACGATCAATGGCATCCCAGACCCTCAGTTCTGCGGCAACGCGGCCTCCGAACCAGGAAAGAATATCCTTTCCGTCCGCACGTTCGGGGGTCGCAGTCAGACCCAGTAGAAAGTGAGGTTGAAAATGCTCAAGAAGTCTCTTGTACGTTTTTGCAGCAGCATGATGGAATTCATCGATAATGATCATCCCGAACTGCTTTGGATTGATCTTATCGAGATCAAAGTTTGCAAGAGACTGAACAGAAGCAAATACATGGTCCCATTTTTTGGGCTTTGATCCGCCTACATAGTCTTCCCCAAAGGTGTTGTGCTTCAGGACATCTCGAAAAGTCGTGCGAGCCTGTTGCAGGATTTCCGCCCTATGGGCAACGAATAGGAGACGCAGAGGAATCAACCGGCGGGCCAGTCGACGATAATCCAATGCGGCCATAACGGTTTTGCCTGTGCCGGTAGCTGCAACAACAAGATTACGGGTTCGACCATGGACCGTGCGTTCCACATCCAGTTTCTCCAGGATTTCCTGCTGGAACGGATAAGGTTCAACCTCTGGTCTCGTAGGCGGAGGCTCGTCTTTTACCGTTGAATCAAATCGTTTTTGGGATTCCAGGCTGCCATCATAGGTTTCGAACTCAATGTCTCCCCAGTAACTGTTGAATGCGACTTCGATTTTATCAATGATTCGTCCGGCATCCACTTTGGACAGCCTGACATTCCATTCGAGTCCATCCAGCTGTGCCGCTGCACTTAGATTTGAAGAACCAACGAAGGCGGTTGAAAAACCCGTGTTGCGGTGAAGCAACCATGCCTTTGCATGGAGTCGTGTCCGGCGAGTGTCATACGAGATTTTTACCTTGGCGCCTATCTGGATCAGTTCATCAATGGCCTGCCGTTCGGTTGCCCCCATATACGTCGTCGTAATCACCCGCAGCCCTCCCCCTCTTGCGACGAAGTCCTGCAGTGCTTCGCGTACAAGACGAAGCCCGGACCACTTGATAAAGGCTACCAGTATGTCAATCCGATTGGCAGACTCAATTTCCCGCTTTAGTTCATACCCAATGCGGTGATCACTTGGAGCATTCGTTAACAACTCTGAATGTGAGAGTGGTATCCCCGGTCGTCTGGTTTGTGTATTTACGTGGGCTTGAACGCCTTCTGAAAGCTCCTTCAGCCAGGTATTTGTAACGAAATCTGATTGCTGTACCACGCCATCTCGGGTATTTTTTTCGATAATCCGAATCAGATCGTTAGCTAGTTCAACCCGGTCTTTTTCAGACTGACCCGCGAGTGCACGCTCAATGATTTGATTCAGATGCTGGGACAGAAGTCGGACTCCTGTGTGATTCTGTAGCTTATCGGTGTGCACCCGCAGTGATGGATCCCCTTCGACGGCATGCTGATTCCCTTCCGTAAAAACCTTGTCATACAGACCAGGAACCAGTTTCTTTGGCATTACCACTGAGCGGTAGCATTGAGTTTATCCTTCCCTGGTTCGCCAGTTGTCAATCGTTGTTCCCGTTTCTAGGGGAGCGGACGGCGTGAGGGACATACCATGCACCCCTTAGCGGTGAATTTGCAACTCAGATTAGGATTGATCTGTCACTATAGATCCAGTGGTTGGAAAAACTATACGCGAGGAACTTTGGAGCCCAGTTCCGATGACCCGTGAAATCGGTTAAAAGCATACGTATACCGAAAATGGAGTAGTTCAATAAACCCCGTCTCCCGAGCCCACACGCCTGTCACCGATCCGTCACCTGGTAGAACTCTGCCCCTTGCGCCATCGGGTTCGCCAAGCAGACCGGTCTGTCAGAGGGCTTGCTGTGCATTGCCTCTGCAACAGGGCAGCAGCCGCGGCTGCTGCCTCAGTAGAAGGCACAGGTTCCTCTGCCAGAAGCTCTGGATGTTCGTCCACAAAATGGGTGCTCAAGCGAGCATCCCGCCAGGCTGCACTCTCCATGACCCGATGGCAATATCCTCGTGTCGTCTTCACACCCGCAATACAATAGTCCTCCAGGGCGAAGATCATTCGCTGAGTTGCTTCCTCGCGTGTGCGCCCCCAAGTGATCACCTTTGAAATCAGTGGATCGTAATGGATCGGGATATCTCCCTCAGTCTGCAACCCTGCATCAACACGAACACCTACTCCCACAGGCACTTGATGAAACGTCACTGCACCCGGGTTCGGGATAAAGTTGGCGGCCGGATCTTCAGCATATATCCTGCACTCAATCGCGTGCCCATTAATTGTGAGTGCGTCCTGCGTGAACGGCAAAGTCTTCCCTTCTGCGATTCTGATCTGCTCGGCTACCAGATCCAGGCCCGTAATGTACTCAGTTACCGGATGCTCAACCTGGAGACGTGTGTTCATCTCCATGAAATAGAATTTGCCCGCCTCATCAACCAGGAATTCAATCGTGCCTGCGCCTACATAGTTACAGGCCTGAGCTGCACGCACTGCTGCAGCACCCATTCGCGCTCTCAATTCTTCTGTCATGCATGCAGCAGGTGCTTCTTCAATTAATTTCTGGTGACGGCGTTGAATTGAGCACTCGCGCTCAAAAAGATGTACACATGATCCATCTGCATCCGCGAGAATTTGGAATTCCACGTGCCGAGGCGTTTCCAGGTATTTCTCAATAAAGATGCGGGTATCGCCAAAGGCCGAGCCCGCCTCACCTTGCGCCCGAGAAAGGGCTTGCTTCATCTCCTGTGCACTGTCCACCTTGCGCATCCCCTTACCGCCACCTCCTGCAGCTGCTTTTGCGAGTACAGGATAGCCTATCCGGTCAGCGATCTCGAGGGCCTCATCTAGGTCCGTCACCGCTCCCTCCGTCCCCGGAATAACCGGCACGTCATGTGTATGCATGAGCTGACGGGCCAGCATTTTGTCACCCATGCTGCTGATTGCCTCGGCGGGTGGACCTATGAAAATCACTCCTTGTTCGGAACAGGCCTGAGCAAGCTCCGCCCTTTCAGACAAAAAACCATACCCCGGATGAACCGCATCCGCTCCACTTTCATGAATGGCGGCCATAATGCGCTCCAGATTCAGGTACGAGTTCACCGATCGTGCAGGGCCAACACAATAGGCTTCATCTGCATAGGCCACATGAGCACTTCCCCGGTCAGCCTCGCTATAAATTGCCACAGAACGGATACCTAGTACTTTGCAGGTACGCATGATGCGCAACGCAATCTCGCCTCGGTTGGCAATAAGTATTTTTGAGATTCTTCCCATTAGCTTGTCTGTACCTTTCAACAGGTATTCCCGTATGTTTTGATATTAACGTGTGCTTTCATGTCCCGTTTAACTGCTTTGGATGATCTTTACGCCGTGATGGAGATCGAACGCTCTGCATCTGCGGAAGATATAAAAATCGCCTATCGACGACTCGCCCAACAACATCATCCAGATCGTAATCCGGGTGATGATCAGGCAGAAGAACGATTTAAGCAACTCCAGCAAGCATACAGCATTCTTTCCGATCCTGAACGGCGAGCGAAGTATGACCAGCTTCGGTCCCTCACCAATCGCGAGCCAATTCCTGCTGTTATGGATGATCTCTTCTCGAGTATTGGCGAATTCTTCGAAGAGATTTTTGGTAGCGGTGGCAATGTCGTGCACATCTCATTCGAACGAGCACTCCAGGGAGGCCCCGTAATGATTCGGGGAAAGGATGGTTCGCTCACCCGGATTGTGTTACCCCGTGGGATCAAAAACAAGTTTCGTATCCGTGCTTCAGACGAGCCAGGAGCTCGTACATTTACCTTCAGAATTCTCCCGCACCCTGTCTTTAGCCGAAAAAGAAACAATCTGCTGATGCGGCTGTCTGTTACCGCACTGGATGCATTGCTCGGCTGTGCTCGGACGATCACTGATCCATACGGAGATGTGCTTACGGTTGATGTTCCGCCGAATTCTACACCAGGGATTCGGATTCGACTCAAGGGGTGCGGAGTCCGATTGAACAAAAAGCGACCAGGAGATCTGCTGATTGACCTCGACGTGGTGCCCATGAATTCTGCCGATCGCCACCTTCTTTATAAGGCTGCGCTTGCGATCGGACTTATCGAGCGCTAGTGTAGCGTGTCCTACCTTAACCCACCCCCAACAGTTACTCTTGGCTGAATCTCATCAAATACTGGCTCGTCGCCACTACGCTTGACCGCGATACGCTTGAAGGCAGAGAGTCACTGTTCGGAACCGAGATATCCCGAAGTAGATACGGACAGTCGGTGATCAAGTGTCAGCGTCGAAGAAGCCCTTTAAGCTCTCTGCGCAATGTTCCGAGCGAGTGTCCTAGCACGAGCAGACAGTTCCATCAATCACGGGCGTCCGATCACAAGTTCTGCTACGCTGAGTATGTAGAAGCCATGTCTACTTCGCCGCCGAACGTACAATCGATCATCTTGGTCGATCCAAAGGATGTCAATTTTGGTCATGACCTCCACGCTACGATTCAACCCCTGATCGTCGAAGCGCAGGGGACCGTATCCCAGAAGTACTCCAGCTCTATCAAACAGCTCTACCCGATGGCGAAGCTCTCCCCGCAGCGGAGTCTGCATCGTGAAGTTCACGATCTCTCCACTGCTCAGAATCACAACACCCAGACTCCAATTGAAGATTTTCGCATGGTGCACTCCCGATGATTCGCCAATTGAGATGGAGGACCTTTGCAGTTCTGGATTAGCGTCAAACTCCTTTTGGCTCACTGACATGTAGGGTTCCCTTGGCACGGGGCCGCCTTCTAACTTCTCCACGTCCCATGAACCCCCTTTGTGCGTGTATCGGTAAGCGTATCCATTGTAGATCGTGGGAACCAGCACTATCTTGTCAATCCCATTTGTAGCCATTCTAAGTGCGCTACGAGTATCAGACTCCGCCTTTTCAAAGGGTTCGTTAAGGTTAAAGATCTCACCCAATTCTGCGAATGCCTCAATAGAATTAAGGGCCATATCGTAGTGATGGAGCGTCTTCGTGTCAATAATGTAGGGCAGTTTTCGCTCGGGGTCATCGTACGCCCTCACATACCTGAGCACGAAGGAATCCTCAAGAGACAGGATTGGGGATGGCACTCCCCACAAATCATCGGTAAATGACTTCGTTTCAAACTGTGCTCCTAGATCTGAAAATATCGTGAATCTTCTACTAATTCGATCAGCCACGACCAATCTGTCCCAGGCGTCAACATGCATGCCGACAATCTCACGCATTTCTCCTGGTCCCTCTCCTCTTTTTCCAATCGTAGTGACATACTGTCCACTTTTGTCGAAAACCCGAATATCCGCACGCCGTCGATCATGGACATAGATGTAGCCCCTTGAGTCCGTCCGGACTAATTCCGGAAAGGTAAAGAGGTATTCAGCGGGTGCATCTTCATTATTGCCAATGACTAATTGCTCAATCAGCGTGAAGGACAATTCCTGAGCCCGCACGGACGGCAGCGTTAATACTAATGCAGCCATCACACAGATCCACGGTAGCGCGCCAAAGCTACTCTTCATGAACACAACAGGATTTCGGTGCTTGTGACAGTTTGCAGCATCAACTGTAATTTTTAGGCAATTGCCCGTTGCAAGACATATTGGATACGACCGGGACGGGGGCTTTCCATGACCTGTGTCAGACAGCTAGCGCCATCCAGGCAACCGAGGGTTTTCCGGACTCAGCGCGATTGTCTAGGTTCGTAAACGCGGATTTGCGGAAATCCCTCGTTTTGCGTTGTGGTGAAACGATACTCACCATCTACGGCCAACAGATGTTCACCCGGTTCTGGACCAGTACCCAGATAATGTCCCAAACCTGTTCGTGCATCAACACGAAATATGTGATTTTCCATGAATTTGAGAGGTGGCATATTTCCCAAATCTGTTTTTATAAAACTATAGGTCACGTAGAAATAATCTCCATCAGAAAAGAGTGATTTAAACACTGACGAACCGTCCTCACCCTGAACAGAGCGAACAGTCGCCCCATCCCTGACGCTCTCTAGTATTGTGTCGCTACGATAATCTGAAAACGTAACCTGCCAGAGCTCTTCCCCATCCTCCGAATATCCTGTCATTGCAGGAATATGGTTGATAATCTGGGCAACCACACCGTGTTTCGCGTTGCACGCAAGCATGGCATCCGCAGTAATCCCATACACAATAAATTGATTTTCGTAGTCGTACGGTTTCCCAAAGGAATTTTCCCAATTACCTTCCAGCGTGTATCTGTGAATCACACCATCGTGTTGCTCGTCAACAAAACGCTGGTTATAGTAATATCCATTCATGGCACAGAATGCCCCAAATCCCAGGTATTCAGGTTGATTTGTAGCAATTAGATTGAATGTATCTCCTTCACGTTGAAACACATGGTCCACGTAAACGTCTTCTACAATTATCCTGCGGCCGCTTTCCATAACTGCGAGCCCCCTTGGATCACGAAACTCACCCGGGCCCATTCCAGCTGTACTCACATCAGCAATAAATTTGCCATCGTAACCGTAGGCTCGAACTTGTGCACCCATTAGATCAACGTAGTACATAGTACCATTGTGATCGACATCAAAATCTATAATCCACCCTATCATTTCGTGGGCATTCCCCTCGTTAACACCTACCGTCGTTATATCCATCATGTCCCAACTCCAGACCTCTTCGTTATGATCATGTCCCAATTCGAAGCGAGGATCCGAGGAAACAGGAATATTTTCCTTCGTCGGATGGATTACTGACTGAGCAGACGCCTTCAGCGGAAGCAGCAGAATCACGACCGATAAAACAAGACTACGTCTGATGTATGAAAAACTGCCAGGCATGGGGACGAAGTGTTTTTCTGGACGAGAAAGATCACCACATTTGTAGATACTACGCCTAGTAATCGTACCATGTTGCGCCCTGAATTGCCGCCAGGAACGTCACTGCAGTAGCCGAGGAACCAACTACCAAAGCCTTTGTCATTTTGACAGGGGGCTGCCTTATCAGCCGTTGTCTCGGTAGTGGCAGAAACTTGATTCATCACCGCCCCACCCATATAAGCAGCAAAGGCCAAAGTAATGACCACTATGAAACGTACGGACCGGCATTTTGCTTTACTTGTCAGGAGTCTAGAGTTTGTTCTGTTCAAGACGCAATGTTTGAAATTATTCCTAGAAATAAACTAAGTGTGTGTTGAGATGAAACTGCCCGCCTGCTCCGATTGCGTTGCCAGCTTCTTCGGGCGAACACTTGATTGAATTGGGTACCTGTTAGACCTGACTGTCGAGACAGGGGTTGTTGTGCTTATTCCTATCAATCGTCCAGCAAATTGGAGACAAACTCAGTACATTGTTAGGTAGGATGGGGAAGTATTGGAGGAAGCATATCTCATTACGACCTTACCGAAATGAGCAACCTGCTTTTTGCCTTGATCGTCGTCGCCCATGCAAGTTGTGAAGGCTTGGATATTGGAACGGAGGCAGATCGTCCCGACATGATCTCAGCGGCCAAGTCGATCGTGGAAAACCCTGTGAACCGACAAAATCGCTGATTCAAGTGGCTCACGTCAATATGCAGTCATATCAGTGGATTCGGAAAGCTTTGTTGGTTTCGGGGGTCGGGATGCTACTTCTGACCCATTCAAGCGCATCGCAAGACATAGAACGTAGCCAAGAGGCAATTGCGGTAGACTTGCTCAGCGGCGACTTTCGCACGGTAGGTGCAGCCCTGAGCGAAATTCCTCTTGATATCGACCCAGAGAATCCACGCTATTGGATTCTTGCGTCAGGATTCACGGCGAGCACCCCTTTGGTAGAGGCGCTGATCGAACTACTCGAGCAGGAAAGCGACCAGTATGCCCGCATGTATGCCGGCGAGCCTTACGAGATCATGCCAGGCGAAATGATTCTCAGTATTCTGTATCCTGTCATCGCACTGAATGATCCCCGTACCATTCCCTCCCTGATGCGTAATGCCTCCACAGGCTGGGGTGTCATGAATGCTCTCCTTGACTTTGGGCCCCAAATCGTGGATGAGGCCATCAACTGCGCCAACTACTTTGGAATCAGCTTACATGAAGCTGGTGGATGCTTTCACATCTTGGAAGAGGTCGTCAAACGTTGGCCTGAGAGTTTGGATGATGATACCCGTCAACGGATTGCGCTTGCAGCTCTGAGACACCTTACGTGTCACGACGATGCATATCGAAATAAACGGGTACCCGGGGTCGGATTCAGGTCCTTAGCTTGGGTACTGGATCTTTCCGAGGTACTTGAGTCTGATGAACTGGCCGGGGCAATCACCCTTCTGGCTGACGGTGATCAGGACACATGGAAGAATTGCGGATTTGACGCACCACATACAGGATTGCAATCAGCAGCCAAGGCGATCTTGGAAAATTATGTGGACCGCCAGGATCGTTAATCAAGCGCCGGGCTTGAATAGTCTTTGGCAAAGACAATAACGTTTGTTGCTAACAAGACCCTCCAGGATTACAACTGTTGTTTGTCGCAGTCAACAAGGATTTCGGAGAGCAGCGCAAGGATCCTGAGACTGACTTCCCACTAACGTGGGGTATCATACATCCTTGCACAGTTGCTTTTGATGGATTCCAAGGTCTGATCTACGGAATCACTGATTGCCGATAATACTTATCGGAGCATTTCGCTAGTTGCTGTGACCGAGTCGTAGATATGACCCACATAAGTATCCGGGTCCAATACACCTCCATCCCAGACAGCATCCAGAGCGGCAGTGGGTTTTGCTGCAATGATCTCCTCTCTCGACTTGCCCACGCCTACCAATTTTGTCACTGCATCGCGAACAGCGACCATCATTTCACGATACCCCTGCAGTTCAGACCGATTTGACAGCGGTCCATGCCCAGGGATGACCTTTGTGTTATCGTCACAGCGGGCAAGCACGGCGTCTGCTACGGCTATCATCCCATCAATTGATCCACCGGTATCCACATCGATAAACGGATACATCCCATTGAAATAGGTATCCCCCATTAGAATCACATTGGCTTTATGGAAATGCACAATGACGTCTCCATCGGTATGGGCCTCGGGGGCATGAAATACCTCTATCACATCCCCATTCCAGTTAAATGAGATGGTTTCTGTAAATGTGATTACAGGGATGGCTTCCTTTGGAGCAGCAGGTACTTTTCGTCCGAATGCACCAAGGAACTGATCAACACTTAGGCGGGCGTGCGCTCTTTCGTGAGCCACAATGAGGGCTCCCCTTTTACTAAAATTGCTGTTGCCACCCACATGATCCCCATGCCAGTGCGTGTTCAGCACAAGCTGTACAGGCTTTGCCGTCCGCGTCTTTATCGCTGCCAGTATCTTTTCGGTGAGTTGCCCGAACTGAGTGTCAACCATAAAAACGGAATCCTCTCCGTAAGATATCCCAATGTTGCCTCCCTGTCCAACCAGCATCAGGACGCCAGGAGCGGCATCATGAACCTCAATCTCAATTGCATCAAACTCCTCCTGAGGGATAGCTCCAGGGGTTAGAAAGTTTAGTACGGACATTAACCGGTGTATTCTAACTTATTTTCTCCAAGGCAGGCCGCTGCATCATTCATCCTCCGCACTAATTTCCGGGCGTTGACTGAGTTCTCGATCCAGAAGAAACAACGCGGCTCCCTCTCCTCCGACCAAGCGCAGGTTTTCCATGATCTCCCGGGCGGAGTCCTCCTCCTCTACCTGTTCATCCACAAACCACTGCAGCAATGTCTGAGAGGCGTAATCTTTCTCCTCCTGAGACAGCGCGTACAATTCATGTATCCGAGCCGTGATATACTGTTCATGTTGCAGCACCTGTGTAAAAATCTCCAGTGCAGATTGCGTGGAATCCACTTTGGGCTTATCCAGCGCATGTAAATCTACGTTCGCATCACGCTGAAGCAGAAAATCATACAGTTTTAGGCCGTGGATCAATTCCTCTTCCCACTGTCTTCGCAGCCAATGTGCGAAGCCTTTTAGGTTGCGAGATTCCATCTCGGCTGCCAGTGCCAGATACAAATATGCCGAATCAAATTCGGCCTTGATCTGGGCATTCAGCGCAAGCTGCATACGCTCAGATAATCCTCGTTTAGTCATCAGTCAAACCAGTTTTGTTACTGCGGGCATAAACCGATGTGCAACGGTCGTGTTCGATCGCCCTCTGGTTTCGTACCGAGTAACTTCAGCTGTGAAAGGCTGAGCGAATGGCCTTATGTGAACTTGCACGGAATGATTGATTTTCGATTCACGGTCATCAGGCCCGGCCGAGCAACCTGCCGCGCCATGTGCTTTTCACTGCATGAACATGACACTGTGCTAATGGTATATCCGGTGCATTCACCTTGGCTAACCCATTATCTGAACCCACGGCTACGACTCACTAAACCTGCATCCGACGATGTCAACGGCCGGCCACATACTTTGGGCAGATGATGAAATTGACCTGCTTCGCTCCCATGTGCTCTTTCTCGAAAACCGGGGATACCGGGTTACGTGTGTAACCAATGGAGCTGACGCTATAGAAGCCGTAGGCCAGGATGACTTGGTAGATGTCGTCCTCCTGGACGAGCACATGCCGGGTTTGGGAGGGCTTGAAGCGCTCTCGGCCATCAAGCGAAAGCGCCCGGACGTACCTGTGGTCATGGTCACCAAAAGTGAAGAAGAGCGCCTCATGGAGGAGGCACTGGGGGGACAGATCAGCGACTACCTGACCAAACCCGTCAACCCGAGCCAAATCCTGCTTACCCTTAAGCGGCTGCTGGAAAGCATTCCGCTGCGCAACGCCCGGGTGTCCCAGGATTACATGCAGCGCTTCGGGGCTATTTCCTCTGCTCTCGGCGATCGTATCGGACACTCGGCATGGATAAGCCTGTACCGTGAGCTAGTTCATCACGACCGTCAACTGGAAAATGACGAAGACGCGCGCCAGGTGCTGGCGGGTCAATTTCGGGAAGCCAATCGGGGATTCGGCCGATACATAGAAGAGGCTTACCCCACATGGATTTCGGCCTGTCGTTCCCGTGCTAATATTGATCGACCATTGCTTTCACATGAGATCGT
>VXLY01000023.1 GCA_009841335.1 Rhodothermaceae bacterium
AGTCAATTTCGTTGGATTTATTCATTCGTCCGCATTTCGTTTTGGTTTGAAAGAAACATCCGGGTCTCGCGCCATGCTATGAAGCGATTGTGATTGTTCTATGCTCGGGTCCAAAGATACAACCTAGCATGAATTAACAGTAATATAACCAATATCACAGATTATATAGCAGATAAAGAACATTATGTACAGAAAACAAAATTGAAGCGTTAGTACCTTACCGGGGGGGGTTGTATACAGCGTATACAGCGACGTGTGGTCCGCTGACCACACAATATTCACAGGACGCGTGCAGCGTGTGAGAAGGACCGGACCCATTACCACACACCCGATTGTGCTGATTGTTCCCCTCGGGAGCATTGGCAGACATCCTCCAGGTTGTTGTAGTCGTCCGGCAATAAATTCGCCAGCGCAGCGAGTCGCATATTCAGAGCCGGTGAGGTGGCAAAGTAGATTTTCGATTTCGATGTAGTGACCATCGCGTTGGGCCTTTCTGCATCGGACGGGGCCCGCGAATTCTTGCGCTACTGTTGGTTTCTATTCCTGTTGTTGCCGTTGGACAGGAGCGTGTGTGCCACAAATCCAATCCAAAACAGCAATGGACGATTTCCCGCAATCAAATTCAGCGATAATTCAACGGCCGGGAGTTTCCGTTGCCGTCTTGAGGGTGTCTGATGAGGAGGCCGATCTACTACCCTGGAATGTGGACATGGGTGGCGTGAGCCCGTTTAGGATTCCCGAGTCACCCATTCACCCCTTCCATGCGTTTTCGCCGGATGCGTTGATCGGTCCGGTCTGGAATCATGGGATCACAGGAAAGCAGTATTGGAATCTGCAGGGGATAGTCAATCCTGCACTGAATCCAATAACGATTCTGGAGGGAAATTCGAAAGATATTGTCATCTCCATCGAGTAACAGCCTACGAGTGATGTGACGGTGGTGAATACGGGCCACGTCGGCACCGACCTGACCGTGAGTCCCAGCACCTTCACCTTTACGTCCAGCGACTGGGCTGATCAGACAGCCACCCTGACGGCGGGGCACGATGACGATAACAGCAGTTACGAATTAGCCCTGACGATCACCACGACGCAGTGAAGCAGTGAGAGTTCAGCCGAGCGAGCCGTCACGATTGTGGACGACGAAATCATCTGGTAGCTGACTCCCCTAGTACTTGAGGAGAGTAACATCCTTCGTATTTTTATCCCCGTACTGGAGACGTTAGGGCCGCCGTCCGGGGATGTAACCTTTACGATTACGGGTCAGGGGACACGCCTGGTTACGAATCCAACGACACTCACCTTCCCGGCAGACGACTGGCAAAGATTGCAGCCGTTGGATTTGCTCGCAACACTGGATGAGGATGACAGAGATGATCGGGGGACCCTGACGTTTACTGCGGCAGGAGGGGGGTACGACGGTTTAACCTATTCGTTAGAGATTTTCATCCCTGATTGACCTCCATATGAGTTGGTGATTCCAGAAGGAGGCAGTACTACTCTTGCGCTCACCCTGTTCACGAACGAGAGTCGGCCACAAAGCGATTAACCGCGACGTATAGCGGATTTCAGGGTACGGATTTAATGGTATCCCCGTCGACTGTTACCCACATGGTATTCTCATGGATATGGATAATTTTTTGCTTTGATGAGAATGGAGTGTGGTTTCTCAATTGTTCTCCTAGGGAGGAGGTTAATGTGCTTCAGGATGGTGGGAGTGCGGAGACGAGCACGGGACAGGAGCTTGGTGGCGGGGTCCGACTGTCGTACCCGGCGTGGCGATTGAAGGAGGAGATGCGGACGCAGGGGCTGGTGATCCACAGCGCGGACGGGTTTACCCGGGTGGGGGCTGCCGGGGTCGGTGCAGGATGGGGATGGTCCTGAGGGCCTGGTGGTGTCGATCCGCCCATCGTGGGGCCCGCAACAGGGCGGTGTACTGCGGCGGCAGCACCTGGAGGTGACCCCGGCAAGCAGATATCTGCATCGGACCGCGATGGAGATGGCCTACGGCGTGCCGCTCAAAGCCTGGGTGGTGCGATCGGTGGCGGGTGTGACGCAATTGTCCACCGGACGGATGTACCGCCTGGGCACAGAGTTGCGGCTGCAGGACTACATGAATGTGTCCTTGATCGGGATCGGGTACACCCATGCAAAATCACCGGGCGGAATCGGCTTGAATCTGCAGGGATCGGTGAGACCCTAAGGGAATCGAGAGTTCCCCCTACTGAAAAGGAGGGCTGTCAATATGTAAAAGTCGAGAACCCTGTATTCAAATGATGCGCCAGTAGCTGCCGATACTTTCTGACATCCCGGTTCGGGATATGGGGTTCATTTCCTCTGTTTCAGTGAATTGACGGGGGCTGTAAATGAAAGTCTGCCTCAGACTGATATGCGTATGCAAGTTGCAGCACCTCGGCATCTGAGTAGATTAGCCCAGAAACCGCCGAAGTCAAGATATATTCATTCGCCCACATCTTGACTTGGCTTGCAAGAAACCTACGGGTCTCGCGCCGACCGAAAAAGCGATTGTGATTGTTCAACGCTCGGGCCCAATATACAACTTAGCATGACTTAACAACAATATAACAAGTATTATCCATTACATAACATAAAAAGAATACAATGGATGGGAGATATACTTGAATCGTAACTATATTTGATAAAACATACTCCTATCCGTGGTGACTATGGTGATTTGCTGGCTTGACAATATTCACAAGGCGCGTGCAGTGTGTGAGAAGGGCCGTGCTCCTTACCAGACGCCCAGTTGTGCTGATTGTTGCCCTCGGGAGCATTTGCAGACTTCTTCCAAGATGTTGTAGTCGTCCGGCAAGAAATTCGCCAGCGCAGCGAGTCGCATATTCAGAGTCGGTAAAATGACTTTTCGATTTCGATGTAATGACCATTGTGTTGGGCCCTTCTTCGTCAGGCGGGGCCTACACGCGCTTGTGCTACTGTTGGTTTCTCTTCCTGTTGTCGCAGTTGGACAGGAGCGTGTGCCACAGATCCAAGTCAAGACAGCGGCGGACGATTTCCCGCAATCGCGTTCAGCGACATTTGAGCACGGCCGACCGGCGGTCTCCATTGGCGTCATTAGTATGTCTGTGGAGGGGTTTGATCCACGACTCTGGAATGTGGACATGGATGGCGTGAACCCGTTTCGACTTCCCAGGCCACCAATTCATCCCTTCCATGCGTTTTCACCGGATGCATTGATCGGTCCGGTCTGGAACCGTGTAATCGAAGGAATGCAGTTCTGGGATCTGCAGGGAATGGTCAATTCTGCACTGAACCCAATAACGATTCTGGAGGGAAATTCGAAAGACATAGTCATCTCCATTGATCAGCAGCCAACGAGTAATGTGACGGTGGTTATTACAGGCCATGGCAGCACCGACCTGACCGTGAGTCCAACCACCTTCACCTTTACGTCCAGCGACTGGGCTGATCAGACAGCCACACTGACGGCGGGGGAGGATGACGATGCAATCAATGACGAATTAACCCTGACAATCACCACGACGCAGGGAAGCGATGAGAGTTCAGTCGAGCGAGCCGTCACGATCGTGGACGACGAAATCATCTGGGAGCTGACTCCCGTGATACTTGAGGAGAGTAAAAACCTTCGTATTCTCATCCCCCTTCTGGAGACTTTAGGGCCGCCATCCGGGGATGTAACCTTCACGATTACGGGTCAAGGGACACGCCTGGTTACGAATCCAACGACACTTACCTTCCCGGCAGAAGACTGGCAAAGATTGCAGCCGTTGGTTTTGCTCGCAACACTTGATGAGGATGACAGGGATGATCGGGTGACCCTTACGTTTACTGCGGCGGGAGGTGGGTACGACGGTTTAACCTATTCATTAGAGGTTCTCATCCAGGATCGACCTCCATACGAGTTGGTGATTCCAGAGGGAGGCAGTACTACTCTTTCGCTCACCCTATTCACGCATGAGAGTCCGCCACAAAGTGATTTAACCGCGACTTATAGCGGATTTGAGGGTACGGACTTAATGGTATCCCCGTCGACTGTTACCCACACGGTATTCTCGTGGTATTGGATAATTTTTTGCTTTGATGAGAATGGAACGTGGTATCTCTATTGTTCGCCTGGGGAAAGTGTGACGGTAGTGGCTGGGCACGATGCAGACGAGGAGGATGACCAGGAGACACTGATCTTTGAGGTAACGGGGCCTGCACATGAAACGAAATTTGTCGGGCTTTCCGCACAAATCAATATCAGGATCAAAGACGACGATGGCCCGGGGCTTGAGGTTTCTCCTGTGTCGTTAGATATTCCAGAGGGAGAAAAACGAAGCTTTTCCATTCGTCTTGAGGCGGCACCTCCGGGGGATTTGGGCAATAATGATGTGACCGTACATATTCCTCAAAGTAAGGGAGATCTGACTGCATCTCCGTCCAGCCTGACGTTTACAAAGGCGAACTGGGATCAGTGGCAGGATGTGGAACTGACGGCTCGACATGACAATGATTTTCAGGATGACACGGAAGAGCTTACGGTGACGGCTAATGGAATCGGGTTTGACGGTAAGAAGGGGAAAGTATCTGTGACAATTATCGACGACGAAGTGCCTTCACTTCGAGTCTATCCTACCCGGGCAGACGTAATTGAGGGGGAGGGCTGGACTACCGTCTACGTGGCACTTACAGAGAAGCCCACGGGTGAGGTCACCGTAGAGGTTCCACCGTTCACAAACCCTACGCTGCAACATAGTCGGCCCAGACCGATAACCTTTGAACTTTCTGACGGTATCTACGCGTGGTGGAGGCACCGTACCGTGACGGTCTGGGCGGAGGAGGATGCGGATGCGATGGATGAATTTGAATCCATCACGTTAAGGGCCCGTGGCGGCAGCTACGACGGGGCGACCCATATTCTGTCCGTCCTGGCCTACGATGACGATGTCGCCGGGGCCCGCCTGGTAGTTGATCCGATTTCGGTATCAGTCGACGAGGGCTCGACCGCGGAGTTTACTGTGAAGTTATCGACGGAGCCCGAGGGTCCGGTGATTGTACGTATCCCCACGTTCACAAATCCAGACCTGGCCCATGACCAACCGACGCTGACCTTTACGTCGTCGACCTGGGACGCAACGCAGACGGTGACGGTTTCGGCCGCGGAGGATGCGAATATGGTGGATGAATCTGAATCTATCCGGTTAACGGCCAGCGGCGGCGGCTACGGCGGGGCGACCCGGGCAGTGGCGGTCACGGTCATCGATAACGATGTTGCCGCGGCCCGTCTGGTAGTTGATCCGATTTCGGTATCAGTCGACGAGGGCTCGACCGCGGAGATTACCGTGAAGCTATCGGCAGAGCCTACGGGCCAGGTGACCGTGCGGATTCCATCCTTCACAGACCCGGCATTGGGCCGGAACCCGTCCATGCTGTCCTTTACGCCCTCGACCTGGGATGCGCCGCAGACAGTGACGGCGTCTTCAGCGGAGGATGCGAACACGGTAAATGAATCTGAATCCATCACATTAACGGCCAGCGGCGGCGGCTACGACGAGGCGAGCCAGGCGGTGACGGTCACGGTCATCGATAACGATCTTACCGGGATCGAGCTGGTCCCTTCCTCGCTGAGTGTGACAGAGGGATACTCGGAGACGTACTCGGTCCGGCTTTTGTCCGCGCCGGCTGAACCCGTGACCCTCAACATTGCCGAGTCGAGCGGGAGTGTTGCGGTGTCCCCCCGCGTGCTGCACTTTGCGGCGTCCAACTGGGATGCATCGCAGCAGGTGACCGTGCAAGCGGATCGCGATGACAATTCAATCAACGAGACCTCGACCCTGATCCATACGGCAACGAGTGTGGATCCGGACTACAGCGGAATGACCGCCACTCTGCCGGTCACGGTAATTGACCGGGATGTGCCGCGCCTGGAGGTCACCCCGGGCGCGCTCACCATCGGCGAAGGGACATCCGGGGAGTTTACGGTGGAACTTGCCTCCGAGCCAACGGTCCCAGTGACCGTCCAGATCCCCGCGTTCACAAATCCGGACCTGACCCATGACCAGCCGACGCTGACCTTTACGCCCTCGACCTGGGACGTCCCGCAGACGGTCACGGTATCTGCAACGGCGGATGAGGATGCGGAAGACGAGGCTCCCGAGACGCTCACTTTGCGGGCCAGTGGCGGGGAGTACGACGGGATTACCGGTGCGGTCACGGTGACGGTCGAAGACACGAACCAGAAAGGGATCCTGCTGAATCCTCATTCGCTGGAGCTTGAGGAAGGCGGACCGGCCGGCGCGTATACCGTGGTGCTTCAATCCGCGCCCACCTCGGACGTGACGGTCACCATCACGGGGTCTTCGGTGGAGGTTCCGCTGGATCGGGAGTCGTTGACCTTCACGCCCACAACCTGGTATGCGCCCCAGACGGTCACGGTGCAGGCGCTGGAGGACGAGGACACCGACAACGAGCAGTACACATTAACCCACAACGCCAGTGGGGGTGGCTATGACAACGAGACCGCACATCTGGAACTGCGCGTCATTGACCGGGGAGAAGTTTTGCTTTTGATTTACGATGCACAGGTGCTTGAGGGGGATGGGTATGTGGACGTTCGTGTGGAACTGAACCAGCCGGCGGACCAACTGGTGAGCGTGATGTATCAGGCTGTTGCCGGGGAAGCCGAGGCGGGATCGGACTACGAGGATTCCAGAGGCATCGTGCTGTTTAACCCCGGGGCCACCAATGGGAAGGTCCGCCTGGACATTCTGGATGACGAGATTCCGGAGTTGGACGAGACCTTCACGGTGGTGCTGAGCAATGCGCGCAACGCGGTCATCGCCCGGAGGACCGGGCGCGTGACGATTGTGGATGATCAGGCAGGGGTCACGGTCCGGATTGATGACGGGGTGGCGTTCGAGGAGGATGGGAGGATTCAGTTCACGGTGCATTTGTCGCAGCCGAGTGCGACTCCGGTCACGCTCAGTTATCGGACCGAGAATGGGACGGCGACCGCCGGCGAGGACTATGAGGCCGCGAGCGGGGTGCTCACGTTTGCGCCGGGCGTGGTGCAGGAGGAGATTACGGTAGAGCTATTGACGGATGGGCTGGACTGGCGCCAGGAGACCTTTACGGTGCATTTGCAGAGTTCGGTCAAGACACGAATCGAGAAAGCGGTGGCGGTGGCGACGATCCGGGAGGAGACCCCGGTGCATTCGGGGATATTGAAGGCGTATACGGCGCGGTTTGTGCGCACCTCCACGATACAGATTGTGGAGGCATTGCATCAACGCTTCCGTTCCCGGACGGATGCCTCTTCGTGTTCGGCGGCGCAGCGTGCGGTGATGGCGCAGATATGGGGAGCGACGACGGGTTGGGACCCCTCGCCGGGCGAGTTGCTTGCGGGCTGTCATGTATCCAGAGGGATGGGGGGACTGAGCGCGTGGGGTCGGGGCGCGTTCACGCGGTTCAATGGCCACGGGGAGGATGCACTGCGCATCCGTGCAGACGTGACGACGGCCATGGTGGGGGCGGACTATCGCTGGCGACAGGCCTGGCTGGCCGGCGTACTGGTCTCCCACAGTCAGGGAGACGGCTCGTTCCGGGTGTATGAGGAGTCGGGGGTGGTGCAGTCCGGGCTCACGGGAGTGGTTCCGTACGTATCGGTACAGGGGGCGGACTGGGGGGCATGGATGGCGATGGGCTATGGACGGGGCCGGGCCGAGGTTCAGGAGCTGGAGGGGAATCTGGCCTCGACATTTGGCGCGGCGGGTGTACAGGGGGAATGGGCTTCCAATGCATCGGCGGGATTGACGGTACACGGGGATGTGCTGTTTGCGGGGGCGCAGGTGGACGCGCATACGGTGCGTGCACAGGTCTACCGGGTACGAGCGGGACTGGGGGGTGATCTGCGCGTCAGCGACGTGATTCGTCCGTACGCGGAAGTGAATGTGCGTCAGGATGGAGGGAGTGCGGAGACGGGCACGGGACTGGAGCTTGGAGGCGGGGTCCGGCTTGCGTACCCGGCGTGGCGCTTGAAGGGGGAGATGCGGACGCAGGGACTGGTGATCCACAGCGCGGACGGGTTCACCGAGTGGGGGCTGTCGGGATCGGTGCAGGTTGGGGATGGTCCCGAGGGACTGGTGGTGTCGGTCCGCCCATCGTGGGGGCCGCAACAGGGCGATGTGCTGCGGCGTCAGCACCTGGACGTGACCCCGGCAGGAGGGAATCTGCACCGGACCGCGATGGAGATGGCCTACGGCGTGCCGCTCAAAGCCGGGATGATGCGATCGGTAGCGGGCGTGACCCATCTGTCCACCGGAAGGATGTACCGCCTGGGCACAGAGCTGCGGCCGCGGGACTACATCAACGTGTCCGTGTTCGGGATCATGTACACCCATGCAAATTCACCGGGCGGGATCGGCTTGAATCTGCAGGGATCGGTGAGATACTAAGGACAAATGAGAGTCTACCAGGAATGTTGTGGATAAAGGTTAAGTCCTCCACAGAATAAAGAATGGCAACTCCAAAGTTTTTAAACGTTCTGTACTCTCTACCGAATGGTTTTGACTTCTTGGATTTTGTCGTCGTGGGCTGTGGCATTGGATTGTTCATGGCAAAGTAGGTTTCAGGCACCGTCAAAATGTCGTTCGAACATTTCTCCTATCTCAATCACTTCTTTCACATCACGAACGCCTTTTGAATACTGACGAATTACATCATTTAAGCAACGAACCCAAATGCTCCTCCAACAGGGAGACAACCCACGATGGACGGAATTACGTGAAACCGCATATCTCCCTTATGAGGAACATCGGGGTCTCCAGTGTTTTGTTGGCCCAAGTTTGTCACGCATAGCGACACAAACTTGGGTTAATTATGTGCCCTCTCTACCCTACCCTTGTTCTTGTATTTCAGCGGCACATATATTCGTGCTAGCTCGATTATTGCAGGAATCTGAAAGAGACCAACTGTCTGGGCCTGCGGTGAATCAATATGAAGGGAGATTACTCGAACAAGGACGTACATCTTGTGGATGTTGTGTTCAGGCCATAGAACAGAACAGGTATTTGTCCGTACCAGCTACGTTGGCGGCTAGAGATCTGGAAAGTTAAGAATCAAGCTGGTTAATTACCATTTTTTGTTTCCTTGACCTTGGGATGCACAAATAAATGAGTGAGCCCTCCCCCATTCTCGTTCCAACTAGCTACCAATTGGGCTACGAAAAGGCGCGGTCTGTGGACCGGGTCTTGGCAGATCTGTATGTTCGTCATACGACCATTGGTGATCCCGAATTGGATCCGGTAATTGAAGAGTGCTCGGAATCGTTGCCCCCTGATGTATTTAGCCGGTACATACGAGCTGGTATTTTGCAGAAAGAAGATTTTCTGACGGGAGCCCCGGACAGTTTGCGAGAATTCTTTCACGGGGTAGACAACACCAATCCACCTTGGTTGTCCTACGAATCTTTTCGGCCTGCAACCCGCGCGGTCTATAAAAATGCCAGTCTGGTACTTGCTGCTTTTGTCGCAGGTGCCCTTGTAGAAGGATTTACAACCATGATAGCCAAGTCTTTTCGGATCACGGGGAGAGTTGGCTCAAAGAATACCAAGCGTCGCCTAGGGTATAATGCCCGGCATATACTTGAGATTTTTTATCCTAGCGGCATGTATCGGGAAAACGACGGATGGAAAATGACCATGCGCATCCGCTTCGTTCATGCCAAGGTCCGCTACTTGCTTGGTCGCTCCGATGAATGGGATACAGAAGCATGGGGGTGCCCCTTGAGTGCAGCTCACCTGGGTTTCGCCATTTCGGTCTTTTCAGACCGCTTGTTGCATTTTTGCAAATCGCTTGGTGTGAGATTCAACAAGGAAGAGCAAGAAAGCGTTATGGCTGTCTTCCGTTACGTTGGATACTTATTTGGTATCCCCGACGCCATACTGTACGAGAGCAGAAAGGACGCCAAGGAGATCTTTAAGATCGGCCTGCTATGTGAACCTCCGCCAGACGATGATTCAGCGGCCGTGGCCAATGAACTGGTTCGCGCCGTACCACGGGTAACCGATGTTCAGACTGCAGAAGAAGCCGAAGAACAGATGAAGTTGGGGTACGCACTCACACGCGTTCTTCTCGGACGGAAGACGGCAAAGGATTTACAATTCCCCAAATACAACGGCTTCCTCGCCCTCCTCCTGTTTCGGGGCAGAATAGTGCTTGAGAGCATGCTCAAGGATGCACAGTTTATCAAGAGAAAGAATTTTACAGAACTATTGGGGATCTCCTCCTATGATGAACTCATCGGGATCAGTTACAAGATGCCAACCCATGTCAAGGACGCCTTGTCGCAGGATTGGTAGGAAATTAGATCTTGTGGTGGGACTATTCCAGCTGTGAACGCCTCCGTAAGCTTGCTGATCTCCCCCACAGATAAGAGGCCGGAGGGTTGATTGAATCTTGGCAATTGTAGCAGGTTGGTGGATATTCGCATGTAGAGTCCGCCAATAAATACCTGCGTAACGCTCTAACCCCCGCCGCCGCCAACTGCCGCAATCATTACGGCAAGAAAAATGTTCGCTTTATCGCGTACAGGTAAAACATATACCCCCTAAGATCAGCATTCCCGAACCGTAGGGCGGTTCAATTGAATAAACATAGATATCCCCTCAGCCTACCAACTCTGAGCGGAAATGGGATCTACATGGATCACACTCGGTCTAAACTCTGGCCGCCCGATGACGATCACGCATACGCTCGCGCTGTTCACGAATCTGTCTTACTACGGCTTCAAGAGCCTCACTGATCGCCCCTCGAACAGAGTCCTGTGTGCGCGTTGCCGCGATGTTTGACGGCTTACGGTACACAACCAGGCGCACCCTGTACTCCGCACGCCTATTGGCACCGCTCACGCATTCTACGGCAACTGAAGCTCCCGCAATATCACGGTGACCCTGTGCCAACTTGTTGAGCCGCACCTCAATAGCATCTTTTTGCCGCTGGCTAAGATGTGTGCCCTCTACGTAGTATTCGATTGCAAATTCAGACATATTTTGCTTGTTGTTTTCTTTGGAACCCGTCCGGATATGTTCCAGGGAATACTTATGAATCTGGAACAAGAGATCCGTAAATGTCACCGTATTTTTGGCTTACATAGTCAAGCCAGGGAGCCGCACTGATTTCCCCTTTTGTCATCCATTCAATGATTTCATCGGCAGACAATTTGCGACCCCAGTGATGTACATTCGCCTGTAACCATTCTCGGAGTGGAGCAAACTCCCTTGACTCGATTTGTTCATCCAGATTACCCAAATCTGATTTGGCGCACGCAAACACCTGAGCCGACATCAGGTTGCCAAGCGTATAGGTTGGGAAATACCCGATTGCCCCGAGTGCCCAGTGTATATCCTGGAGCACGCCATCCGTGTCACTCTCTGGCCTAATACCAAGATAACCCTCCATCCTGTCGCCCCAGAGTTCGGGTAATTCCTGGATAATTATTTTTTCTTCTATGAGCAGCATTTCGAGCTCAAATCGAAGCATAATATGCAAATTGTAGGTTACCTCATCCGCCTCCACCCGAACAGGGGAAGCCTGTACCCGATTGATTGCCCGGTAGAAATCTTCCAGAGATACAGAACCTAGATTCTGCTTAAAGCGACTTTGGAGGTCACGGTAATAACCTGCCCAGAAAGATCGGCTCCTTCCTATCTGGTTCTCCCAAAGTCTGGACTGTGATTCATGCATGCCCAGCGAAGTCCCCTGGGCCAGAGGAGTACCTTCTAGTTCTGGATCAATACCTTGCTCATACATCCCGTGCCCCGCTTCGTGTAAGGAACTGAAGAGCCCCGAGGTTAGATTCCGCTCATGAACCCTTGTAGTTAGACGGACATCACTCATCGAAAAGGATGTGCTAAAAGGATGAACTGATATATCCTGCCTCCCCCGCTGAAAATCAAAACCAATATCCCGCAGGACCTCCATCCCAAAATCCCATTGAATATCGGCGTCATAGGAATGGAAAAGGAACGCATTTCTTGGCTGAGGAGCGCCTTCAATTGCACGTACAATGGGTACTAACGATGTGCGCAGATCATCAAAAATTTTTTTGACCTGCGCAGCAGTGGCGCCAGGTTCGTATTCTTCCAGTAGCGCGTCATAAGGGTGCTCCGCGTAACCGACCGCTTCAGCTTTTTGAATACAGAGCCCCACAATCCTTTCCAGGTCGCCCGCAAACCTGTTAAATTTGTTTTCGCTGTACGCATGCCTCCACGACACCTTTGCTCGAGTCGTGGTTTGCGCAATTTCCCCAACTAGTTCCGGGGATAACTTGCGGGCACGGTCAAAATCCCTGGCGGCCACCCGAACAATACTGGCCCGAAAACTCATAGAATCCTCGTACTCGTCCTTCACACGCTCAAGAAGTTCACCAGTACGATCTCGAACGAACAACTCATGTGATGTCGACTGAAGCGTGGCTATCTGTCGGGCGCGGGCCTCTGTACCCGCTTCTGGCATGTACGTCTCCTGATCCCATTCCAAAAGAGCAGCAGCGGCTTGAAGATCAAATGCCGCCCGGACGATTCCCAGTAATTCTTGGAAATCAGATTCTGTTGTTGAACTCATATGAATGCAGTAACCCACACCCGAATTTTGCTTAAATATATTGCTTTCTTCGCATTGACCAAAACTACGCCGAATTACCCAATTATCAATTATGAATTTCGTGTAGTATTCGGCACTTTCGCAGAATGTAGTCCCGTTTCTCCAGTTCTTTATAGAAACCAGTACGCGGAATATGCGTGAAACCCGTTTCCCGGCCAACGTAGCTCAGTTGGTAGAGCAGCTCACTCGTAATGAGCAGGTCGCCGGTTCGAGTCCGGCCGTTGGCTCACCCCTTTTTGTGACCGCAGACAATCTGCGTTTCCGGTGTTTAATGAAGTCAGGTACCTGTTTCGTAATGCCCGCTATTCTCATTGCACCTCAGCCTCCATCATATGGGGACTGGAAATTGAAGGATAGCCCGGCCTCATTCCTTGGGACCGTAGAGACGGCCGTGATGCTCGGAGATCCCCAACGAATCTGGCACATGATCATGGCCTCATCCACGTCTTACCAATCCGTCAATAATCTAGTGGCACGGCCATAGCGCCATAAAACGTAAGCACAGCTCACTCAAAGCAGACACATGCGGTAACGTCAGAGACGTTTGGAGTCTGTAGTCTATCCTTGTCGAGGAGAATGACAAGAATGGATTAGGTTCAGTCAAACCTCTCAAGCGCCCACTCTGCCGCTAATCTTGTCACATTACGCGGTGAACTGTCTTGTGCAGCCTCTTCAAGAAACTGGACAATCGTAGGATCCCCTATTTTTCCAAGGCTCCTGAGCGCTTCTGCACGAGCAAAATAACTTGTGTCGTTTCTGTAAAATTCAATCAGCAATTCGATGTACTCTTCGCTCCCCAACTCCCCTAAACCACGGACTGCTGCCGCTCGAACACGCGAGTGCGGATCCCGAATAGACGCAGTAAACAACCCGGCATCATTTTCGGCTATACTCCTGGACAATACATTTAAGCAGGTCATACGGACATCCCAGAAAGGATCAGACGCTGCGCAGTCTGATAGCCCCCTACGCACACCGGTTTGGGCCGCTTGGGCTTCAAGGTCAAGTGCCGCCCGCCGGCGCCCGGCAACATTATCCTGAACAAGTTGATATTGCAGATCAGCAACATCCTTCTCGAAGGACCAGTCGGCCAATAGTGTACCGTCCGCATCAAAGCGAACAAATCGTGGGCGACTATCTATCTGGAATTCGAAAGTGTTGGTCCTCTCTGATAGCCAGATCTGCTCTTCCTGGACTCCTGAGTCTGTGTGAATACGAATATTCACAGGAATTCTGTACACGTATGGAGAAACCATATCTTGTGATTGTTCTACTGTCAGCGTGAGCTTACCCGACGTGTCCCAGTTCTGGGTTACGGTGATTTCAGGATGGCCTGCGCTGTAAATCCATTGGTCAAAAAACCATTCCATATTCTGACCTGTCGCGTCCTTGATTGCAGTTATTAAATCGTACGTGTGCACCGGCTGAAAAGCATGATCGTTCAGAAAACGCTGAATGGATCTCTTGAAGTTTGCAGGACCGAGTATACCTCGAAGCATTTCGAGAATGACCGCCCCCTTCTGGTAGGTATGTCGATCAAAGTTTTGATTTGGATATTGCCAATGCTCAAACACAACCGGACGGCGATAGCGGTCGTTTGCCTCGCGGAAATACGCATCTTTTTTGCTCTGGAGATTCACCGAACACTCATCACTTCCGTGGGCATGACACGCCCAAGCATACTCACTCCAGGTCGCAAAGCTTTCGCTTATCCATGTTTGTGACCAATCACGGTAGGAAACCAGATTACCAAACCAGTGATGCGCCGCTTCGTGTGCAACCAGCCAGTCACTGGGGTAATCCTGCTCAGCATGCTCATCATGGATGGTCACGTGCCCGAGGACCGTTGCGGTCGTGCTTTCCGCCCCACCCCCTATTCCGGGAATCGTGATCTGATCAAACTTGGTCCAAGGATAGGGCACACCATAGAGTTCCTCCATAAATTCCAGGATTTCCGGAGTAAGTTCAAAGGAACGCATTGCATCGTCGACATCCTTCGGATAAACCCAATAGTTGACCGGAATTTGGCGTAAGGAATCTTCCAATATGACATATGGCCCGGCAACTGCTACGTACAGGTAAGTAGGATGTGGCAACTCCTGGTGCCAATGCCATGTCATTAATCCATTCTCCTCTTCTTTCACAAAGACCAGACGCCCATTCGAAAGCGCTCTGTACTCAGGCCTGACGGTAAGCAGCGTTTCATGAGAGGCCCGGTCGTTCGGATGATCGTAGCTCGGCATCCAGTGCCGAGCTCCTTCCGGGAAAGAGAGCGTGTTGATTAACTGCGGATTCTCGTCTGTTTCATCCTTGAAATCAATTCCGAGATCGTAACTCGCTGACATGCCATAAGCCTCCGAATCAATGTCCACATTAGACGCATGGTAAAACACTGTGAACCGCAGCGTATCCGTATATGCGTAGGTTCTGGATAATCTGACTTGTAGGCTATGGGGCCTCTGGATGAAGGACAGCATCTCCCCTGCTGCATTATGAACGCTATCTACTACGAACGTTTCCGCATCTAGAGAGAGCTCTTTAAAGTTGTCGCTCAAGGGTGTCATCGTGATGGCATTTGAGCCCGAGAACGACCTGGTATCTTCATCAAAAATCAAATGAACGCGATAATGAAGCACATCATAAGTCCTAGTACGCTCTGTCTGGAAAGGCCTTGAATAAATGTCTATCATTTGAGCAATTGCTGGGCTGTTCAAGGACAGTAGAATTGCAATTGCAAGAATCCGCTTTCCATTCATTTGACTCATTGATGTTTGGATTTTGAAGTATCCGACGAACCTTCGGCGACGCACTCAGGAATATATACTGCTGTGGCGTATCCGTCCGGGAGTCCCACCGAAAATGCCCTGAGTAATTGCACTCCGCGTACAGTCCACCACAGAAATATATAAGGGAAGGGAGTTATAACTCAAACTGTAACATTTATCCGGTCACCCTCTTCAGGGTACGGAGATTCAAAGCGCACCATAGTTATCACATTAAGGTTCCTATTGCCGCCCATGAATCATCAAAACGCCAAAATGTGGCACAAAATTCGATTGATTACGACCCTAAGTTGACTGGATCAAGAGTGGAAATAGAGTGGTTTCATAGCCTGCTTAACAGGATTAACCATGTTCAGCACTTTTGTCGGCAGCAATCTTCGAGCCGAGCTATGCATAGCTTGATAGAGACTTCATAACCCTTTAGGATGAAGAACCCATTGGCTGAAATCCTGAAGTATACTCACATAGAAGAGTGGAGTAGTGTTCTCGCAATAGACGGGTTTGACAAGCGCCGTCGCGAGTATAAACGGCTTGGATGGCTATACGCTGCACGGAATCCGAGCTTCGTAGACTCGGTCTACAAGATCGGACAAACCACAGTCTCCCCATCAAAACGGGTCGAGCAGCTCAGTTCGTCTACTTCGGTGTACCGTAAGTTTGAGTTAGCATACTTTGTCCATGTATCCGATCATCGGGCAGCGGAAGATTTTGTGCATCGCGCTCTGAGTGATTGCCGGTTAAATCTTGGAAAGGAGTTTTTTCAAGCATCCATTATGGCCGTGGTCAAGACACTTGACGAGGCGGGTCGTCGCTGGCCGATTCCGTTGGGTAAAAGTCCATCAGCGGGAGTTCTCCCGCCTGCACTGGATAAGCGAGTCGTTGCCTGCCCCACGTGCAATATGGAGAGTAAAGTCCCCAAAGTCCTTGTGGACATATCCGTCACTTGCACCCATTGCGCCAACTCTTTCAAAGTGCCCTAATTAGCCTGCTTCTGCTGCCAAGCCAATCCAATAGGCTTGTGAGCGTTATCCATTCAGTACAGACTAAAGGTGTTAGCATAGAATGTTTCCCTAGATGTGTGTCGGCAGAACAGGCCTACCTCGCTTCTCCATTGCTACACTCTCATCTGCTGCAATAGAAACCAGACACCCATTCGAGAGCGCTTTGTACTCGGGCCTGACGGTAAGCAGCGTCTCGTGAGACGCCCGGTCATTCGGATGATCGTAGCTGGGCATCCAGTGCCGTGCCCCTTCCGGGAAAGAGAGCGTGTTGATTAACTGCGGATTCTCTTCCGTCTCATCCTTGAAATCAATTCCGAGATCGTAATTCGCTGACATGCCATAAGCCTCCGAATCAATGTCTACACTAGACGCATGGTAGTACACTGTGAACCGCAGCGTATCCATATATGCGTACGTTCTGGATAATCTAACTTGGAGATTATGAGGCTCCTGGATGAAGGAAAGCATCTCCCCTGCTACATTATGCACGCTATCTACCACGAACGTTTCCGCATCCAGGGAGAGCTCTGTGAAGTTGTCGCTCAAGGGCGTCATCGTGATGGTATTTGAGCCCGAGAATGACTTGGTATCTTCATCGAAGATCAGATGAACTC
>VXLY01000012.1 GCA_009841335.1 Rhodothermaceae bacterium
GCACCCGCAGTTCGGGCAGCAGTCGTTCAACACCTACGACGCGCTCAACGCCGCGTACACGCAGTTCGGGCAGCAGTCGTTCAACACCTACGACGCGCTCAACGCCGCGTGCACGCAGTTCGGGCAGTAGTAGTCGTTCAACTCCTACGACGCGCTCAACGCCGCGTACACGGAGCTCGGGCAGCAGCCGTTCAACTCCTACGACGCGCTCAACACCGCGAAGCAGTAGTTCATCCAGGGCTCCAGCAAGAAGTTCGAGCAGTCGTCCTTCGTCCCGCCGAGGAGGAAACTAGGCTCTTTGCTTAGAGGAGTAGGGACACCCTAGAAAACCACTTGCCAGAAACAGAACCCAGAGAGGGCTAGGGGACATATGTGCCATATACAATCACCAAGCGTACATTTCTTACAATGAAACAGCTGAGCAGTAACATCATCAGAATTTTCATGGGTGGCATTGTAGCTGTCATGACGGTTACAGTGTCTTCGGCCAAAGCACAAACTGCTGCTGACGCCTTGAGGTTCAGTCAGCGAGAAGTATCTGTCGGCGCCCGCATGACTGGATTGTCCACACGTGGCTTTGCAGGAGTCGGAGACTACAGTGCCCTGCACAGTAATCCGGCTGGGATTGGATACGTCGGCGACTCACAATTCAACATTTCCATTAGGGGAAATGATATTGCCAACGACCTCTGGACCGAAGGGCTTAGACTCGACAACAATAGGTCAACGGTCGACCGGTCGGGGCTAGGGAGTATAGGTGTTCTGTATGATGTGCCCGTGACGAAAGGGTCACTTGTTGGCGGGCTTGGCGTTAGCCGGGTACGTGATTTTACGCGAGTATTGAATTTTTCAGGGGTGAATGCCAACAGTACGATCTCCACGTCTTTCCTGCCATTCGATAACGAATACAGCATAGACGATGAGGGTAACCTTCTAGAACTCAATGATCTTCCATTCGCGGCCTTCAACGCCGGCGTGTTTGAGTACTACCAAGACCTCTATTTACAGGGTGAGTATCCGTTCTATGAAGCCGTAGTACCTGGCAGCGCAATTGAGCAGTTGGGGGATGTGACCGAGGGAGGTAGCCTATATGAAGCTACTGCGGCAGTAGCTTGGCAGGCGACCAAGGATATGATGGTTGGTGTTTCGGCGAATTTGATTCTTGGTCATTACAGCTTCGATTACAGGTTCACGGAGAGGGACATTTTTAACGAGAATACTGGAGAGCATTATGATGTGCTTCTTGACGACGGCGGCCTATTGCAGGGCTTTGACGAGCTCATCTATGAGCAGCGATTACGGAGCGACATGGCAGGATTTAATTTTCGGGCCGGTATCAGCACAAAACTGGGCAGCGCATTCCGACTTGGAGCTACATTTGAATCTCCGACCTGGAGCTATATAGAGGAGAGCTATGGCGAGCAGTTCGTTACACGATTTGATGTCGGTGGTGAACTTAGCTACGGAGAACGCAGTGATGATGTTGGCAACGGTTACTTTGAGTACTCATTACGTTCGCCATGGCGGTTAGGCGCGGGACTACAATTTCACAGCGGGTCGTTTAAGCTCACTGCGGAAGGGGAGTTAGTTGACTGGGGGAAGCTTAAGCTGAGTTCAGATGAAGGAGAAGATATTTTCCGCGAAGCAAATCGTGAGATTGCGAACACATACGAAATGGCGATCAATGTTGCTTTAGGCGCTGAGTGGGAATTTGGCAGGTTTAATATTCGTGGAGGCGTTGCCGCTCGTCCTGCTCCATACGAGTCCAATGTACTGGAAAGCGCAGTCTCTGATACTCCAGAACCAGGAGCACTTACCGCTGCGTCATTCGGGTTTGGATTCCGATTCACAGACAGAGTTCGTATGGATCTCGGTATACAGAGGGTAGTCTCCGAAGACTATTGGCATGCCTACCCCTCTGATGCCGGAGGGCCAAGGCAGGATGCACAGGTTCAGATAGATGAATCGCTGACAAAAGATATAGCTGTACTTGAACTTACCTGGAAATTCTAGTGCATCCACTTCTATCCAATGCCGGATGCCATTCAATCCAAAAGTATGAGTCAGGGAATAATATCAAACAGAAAACACGAAACCAAAAAGCTCGTTGGTGTCTGTCAGATTCTGAGGCAGGCAGGTTCCAAGAATCATAGAGGCTCCAACTTATTCAGATCGTGAACAACAGGTAACTCCAAAAAGAATGGGATCCGCCTGAATATGTGCTGTAAGGCGTCCAATAAGGGTTTCCAAGGAACAAGTCAGTATATGCGTAATAAAATATCAGCCGTTCGGGTTTCACATTCACATTTAATTACAGGTTAGTCAGTTGGCATTTCATATTGGCATCGGCGTTAAGGTCAAGGACAAGGAGAATATTGACCGGGCTCTTCGGCGCTTTAAGCGCACAGTCAACCGCAGTCGGGTATTGCGGCTGCATCGACAGAACATGGCTTTCACCAAGCCTTCTGAGGAGCGGCGGATCGCTGAGGAAAAAGCGGCCCGCAACGCAAGGATGCACAATCGCCGCTATTAGTTCGGCGAACCTCGCCCAAAGCGTCTCCCGTTCAAGCAGCTCGCACGGCCCACTCGTATTCTATTGGTAAGGATGCGCAGCTTCCAATTGCAGGCTGCGGTTTTTCGTTGTGTGTTGCTTCCACTCAGAGCGACGCTCAGGTGATTCGCCTCATATATAGTCCGGGATCAGAGCATAGACAGAGATGACTCCTTCTGGATGTTATGACTCCCGTGGTTCAGGAGTGCCCTCAACTGACAATCTGAGCCAGCCGGCACCTTAGGGCTGGGTTGTGGGCCCTTCTCGTTGAACTGATAGGATCGTCCCCATAGGAGATTTTGTTGCTAGCACGAACTGTGCTGGAGCATTACAACTGATCTTTTTGGTTAGCCAACCTAAATTGTCTGAGATAACGGATCAGGCATCAAATGCTATACCATGAATACGCCTTGCTGTGATTAATCAAAACTCTGTGATGGAATCAGTTGCATATTTGATCAGAATTGGTTAAAATGTGTATGACATCCTACATATATCAATTAGCGGGCGATCTGTTATGAAACAACGCGTTCCTGGTATTACGTGCGCGGTGGTACTTGGCCTTATGCACCTCTTAATAGCCGCCTCCGTGAGCGCTCAGTCCGGTAAAATCACGGGGATCGTAACGGACGAAGCAGGGGAAGCTATGGTCAGCGTAAATGTGGTTATTGTAGGTACGACTAGAGGAGGATCCACAGATCAGGATGGAAGATTCTTTATTCTGAATGTGGAGCCGGGCACGTATGAACTACGAGCATCCTTTATTGGGTTCCGAACCGTGACTCAATCCGAGGTCGTCGTTAATATCAATAAGACGACCACAATTGACTTCGTGCTTGAAGAGTCTACGACCGAAGGCGACGAAATACTCGTCATTGCTGTGCGTCCGGATGTACAGGTTGATCAGACAGCCACGCTAGAAATTATCCGCCCGGAAGAAGTCGAGCAAATTGCCGGTGTTACCGACCTTTCTGATGTGCTTGGACTCCAGGCGGAAGTGAACGATGGGCATTTCAGAGGTGGGAGATCCAACGAGGAACTCTATGTGCTGGCTGGCATGGGGATCGTGAACCCCCTGAATTCATCGCGCTCGTTCACCCCCATGCTGAGCGCAGTTGAAGAAGTGGAGGTCATTACGAGCGGGTTCGCAGCTGAATATGGCAACGCCATGAGTGGAGTTATCAATATCTCCACCAAGGAGGGAGGAGACTCTTGGAGCAGTCGGGCTGAAATTCGTACACGCACGCCCAACTACAAGCACTTCGGGGGAAGCGTGTTTGATCCTGCGAACAATCCCTACATCCGCCTGATGAACAATCTGGACTGGTGGAAAGCGCCTGACCCGGAAAATGATGACAAACCAAGATGGCAGGGGGCGGTCGGCCGTGGATTTGGATCCAGGGTTGATCCAGAAGAGGGTGCACAGCTTGCATACGACCTGTGGAAGCGGACGCATCGCGACGTAGGGTATCAGTACGACGACCGGTGGGATGCACTCATCGACTTTACACTAGGTGGTCCGATCTCCCAGGACAGCCGTCTCTTTGTTGCAACTCAGATCAGTAGGGTGTGGCCTATGTTACCCACACCAGAGGCCGATAGACAAATGCAGGTTATGGGAAATCTCGTCACGAAGCCCGGCCCCGGAAAGAAATTGAAGTTGAGTGGAATGTACGGCAGCGTCTACCAGCAGGAGTTCAGTTCTTCCGCTGGCGGTTTCTATAGATGGGTTTATGATCGCGTGATCGGCGCGAATAAGGTGCTGGACAAAAGTGTCGGTATAGGGTTGGTCTACTCCCATGTTCTCAATGATCGGACCTACTATGAATTAACCGTGAACGGTATGCGGACCAAGCTCACCGAAGGCGTGGATGTGATTGATCCAGATCGGTTCCGCGATGATATCACAGATGGATCCGTCTGGGAAAGACTCTACTGGGAGGATGGATTCCGAACCGGAGTTATGGATGATGATTTTTTCGACGAAGAATCTTGGACATATTCCGCTGTCGGGTTCATAACCAGCCAGATCTCCAATAATCACGAAGTTAAAGTTGGGGTCCAAGGTAACCTGTATGATATAGATGTAGAGAATCGACTGAATCATTCGTCCCGGTCCAGCGCTGTGCAGGAGTATTTTCAGGCCAGCCCTTATGAAGGAGCTATCTATGTGCAGGATAAGATGGAATTTCAGGGAATGATCACAAATGTGGGACTGCGCTTTGATTTCTATGATCAGAATGTGGAGTATTACACAGACGAATTCTCTCCATTCAGAGACCCTGAAAACCCCGCACTCATCAATGAAACCAATGCAGCGACTGCAAAAACTCCCATCGTAGCGCGTCTGCAGCCACGGCTTGGATTTTCGTTTCCGATCAGTGAGCGGGCAGTATTTCACCTGAACTATGGCAGTTACCTCAAGCGTCCCGGCCTAGAGAGTCTGATTGGCAGCAGAACAACACTCTTTAACGAAAACCTAGGAACGGTAGAACCTAGACGACTCGGTAATCCTCTCTTAAAGCCGGAGGAAACCAAGAGCTACGATGTCGGATTGGTGCTCGGGGTAGCACGTGGGTTCACACTGGATGTGAGTGGATACTACAAAGATGTCAAGAACCTGATTCAACGTGTGGTCTACATTGATTCCAATGACAATCTTTATGAGTCACTCGGCAATCGGGACTACGCAAACATCCGTGGTTTCAGTTTGCGCCTGAACAAGCGCAGGGGGACTATCTCTGGATCCGTGCGCTATCATTTTTCGGTGGCCACCGGGAAGAATTCAACCCCAACGGGGCGCAGCCCAATCATCGACGAAACCGACGAACAGACACAGGCTCCCAGTCCGCGTGATATCCTTCTCAATTTTGACCGCAGACATGCGCTTGTGTTGGTTGCGGGGATTAATCTTCCACGGGAATGGGGGCCAAGGATCGCTGGTGGACACCCGTTAGGTCGTCTTCGGATAAACTTCCTTCATGACTCCCGAAGTGGCAGGCCGTATACGCCCAGTGAATTATTGGGGGACAACTTTGCCAAGTTGAATACCGAACGCACCCCTGGGGAACACAACACGGATCTCAAGATCACTAAGACTATTGGTGCAGGTATTGCACAAGTGGATGTTTTTGCTGAGATATTCAATCTCTTTAATGCACGGATATTTCACTATAACAGGGTTTTTCTGGATTCTGAAACACTGCGTCGCTACGAGAACGGAGAAGACATTGAATTCGCGCTGCCAGACAGCAACAACCCTGACCTTGCTGCTGTGCAGACATTTCGAATCTACAACAATGCCCCCCGCTCAATACGGATTGGTGTTGTCATAAACATGTGACACTTACGGCATAGTAACAAAGATGGCTCGTATCCTCGCGTTTATTCTTATTTTGGCAGCAGTGCTTCCTGAAACTCAGGCACAAGTTCTGCGAGACAAGCGTGTACACCGTCGTGGCATGTTGCACGAGACGGTCTATAACACTGGAGAGATCGGTCGCAAGTGGTTTTACAGAGATCACGACATTACCTTGGACCCGCTTATGGAGTGGCCGGGGAATTCAGCTACGTCTATAGATGGTCTGCAGTACAGTGGGCAACACAACATAATTGGAGGTGGAATATCAATTTCTGCCTCGTACAGCGGCACAAACATATTCAACCTTGACGAGCGCATGTACTCGTTTGGTGGATCATCCGGGCAGCATATCCCGATCACGGTTGCCGGTGTGTATTCGTTTCCGATTTCCATCGAACGCGTAGAGAACTATCCGCTTCTAGACGATGGCAGTTTGAACCCGGCTTATGATCCCAATGAAGCCGAGGAGATCATCACTGCGCAGTGGGGCACCAACACCGGGATATCTGTCACACGCACAAGTCGCGCCTGGAGTTATCCGGACTATGATGATTTGATCATATTCGAGTACACGTTTGAAAATACCGGTGACAAGGACGGGGATGGCAATCCAGACAATAATGAAACACTCCATGAGGTTTTGATAGGGTTTCATTATGGAGTGGCACCTTCTATGATGGGATTTCAGCGGTGGTATGGCACGTGGGAGTATGATTTCATGTACAAGAACGATCTACGTGGTTATTTCGACCGGCATCGCTGGTTGAGGTATGTGGTTAACACCGGTAATGGGGTAAACGCGGATTTTGCCCAATCCGGCAAGCCGGATCCAAAATATTTCGCGAACTTTGCCGCTACCGGTGAGCAGGGTGGGGGATTGATGTCCCCTCAGGCTCCCGGTATCCAAATGTTGTATTACGATCGCAACTACTTGGCTACTAAGGGTAACACGATCGCACTTGATCCCAGGGTATCAAATGAGCGCATGATCGATACCGACAGCACGCTCAAACAACCCTTCATGAACAAGGTCGAAAGCGGAAACTCCAGAGAGGACAAGATGATACCCAAGCTTGTCCCGTACACGCGCTGGAGTGGTACCTATACGCCTTATCGCGAAACGGTATTCCCTCCTCCACCGGGCACGGAAGATCCCGATTCTCTGAGGTGGATCGGACGTGGAGCATACAATTTCAGACAATCCTACAAGGCGGTTGGTCACCACATTGTATTTGGACCGTATATCCTTCCGCCGGGAGCCAAGGTGGAGTTCTCAATGGCCGAAGTGGTGGGCTATGGTGCTGCCGATGGACCAGGGGAATGGGACGAAGGCGGGGGACTTGGCGAGGTTATTGACGAGCAATTACCGTGGCATGAGGTCCCACATTTTGCAGATCGGGTGATTGACCCGGCATCCGGTCAAACACTCGTAGAAAACTATATCGGAGAGTTTGGATATCCAGACTATGTAAACTCGGATGTCCGGACCGTCAAAGATGTGGCCGATATGGCCTACAATGCCTACACAGGTAGGGCACCCGTGCTACCTCTTTGGCCGGAAGATAACCCGCCTGATGGGGTCTATCAGATACCTACACCGCCTCCAGCACCGGTTGTCAGGATCACAAATAACGACAGGGCACACTCTGTTCTGCGTTGGGGGCGTGCACAAGAATCTTTTTCACATCCAAGATTGACGGGCCCGGTGGCTACTTACCGTGTACAGCGCTCACAGGCAGCGATCGGTCCATGGCAGACCTTGGCAGAGATTCCTGTTGGCAGTGCCAATAATTTGACCGAGTCAGATTTGTATGAGTTCATAGATACAGAAACGACGGTCGGAGAGTCACAGTGGTATGCAGTTACGTCTCTGGATGCCCAGGGCAATGAAAGCGGGAAGACCAACCTCATGGAAGTAACCTCCCAACTTGGAGCTGCCGAGAAGCTGATTGAGGTACATGCGGTGCCTAATCCCTTTTATCTCAGAAGTGGTTTCACAACTGGAGGGGGTGGTAATTCAGCGCAGCAAATTGGTTTTTATGGGCTACCGGAGCGCGCTACGATTGAGATTTACTCATACAGCGGACAGCTCGTTGATACGATAGAGCACGATGCAGCTCAGTATTCCACACCGTGGTTTCAAGTTACCCGTAACGACCAGGAGATTGCTTCGGGAGTCTATTTCTTCGTCGTACAGACTCCCGACGGGGAAACCTATCGCGGCAAATTTACGGTGATCAAATGAGACGGAGAACAACAAGCAGCATAGCTGCATTGATCCTTCTGTTCGCCGGTGGTTTGTTTTTACCAACCGCCCATGGGCAGAAGGTGGGAACATCGTCGATGCAGTTTCTGAGTGTGGCCCCCGACGCCCGTTCGATGGGTATTGGTACGGCGTACATTGCCATAGCCGAAGGAGCGCACGCGCTCTATTGGAACCCAGCGGGGCTAACGCGGACAGCGGGACACAGTCTCGTGGTTGATCGGGTAGACTGGTTCCTGGATACGGCACACTATGGTGTTGCCTATGGTGCATCACTTGGATCCTGGGGGCATGCGGGCGTACATTTTTACATGGCAGATATGGGGGATTTTCAAGAGACACGCGTAGACCATCTCGGATTCGTCGACCAGGGGGGAACGCAGGTGTACAACCCGGGTCTGACTGGTACGACCTTCTCCTTGCGGAGTTGGGTGCTTGGCGTGTCATACGCACGAGCATTCACGGATCGGTTTTCCGCAGGCCTCACGGCCAAGATGGCGCAGGAAAACCTCTGGCTGTCGGAGGCGAGCGCTTTCCTGTTTGACTTTGGAATGACGTACATCACGGGTTTTCGTTCACTACGACTAGGTGCTTCTGTGATGAACTTTGGTGCTCCGGTGGTCTTTGAGGAAGATTCCTATCCGGTTCCGTTACGGTTCCGACTTGGTGGTGCGGTGGATGTAATTGGCAGCGGTGGTCTTATTACATTTCACGACGCGAACCGCTTGACCGCCACCTTTGACCTCATCCAGCCGAATGATTATGATCAACAGTGGGCAGCAGGACTGGAGTATGCATTTTTACAGCGCATACATGTACGGGGCGGTTATCAGCACAATTATGACGTCGCGTCCTACAGTTTTGGACTGGGGATACGTCAGCCAATCGCTTCGGTTGGGCTCGGATTTGATTACAGTTACAGCAGTATGAGCGAGGCCTTTGGAGTGGTGCACCGGCTTGGATTTTCACTTTCGTTAGACTGACAACAGGACATGCTTCGTCGACTCCCCTTACTGTTGTTACTTGTAGCCCCATTGTCATACGGACAGGGGGTTATGCAGCCACTATCGGTACAGGGGGTGGAGCGTCAGGAGTCCGTGACTGTGCGTGCACGGGGGATGGGCAGTGCAGTAACCGCCCTGTCGGGTTCTATTGAAACTGTGATCCTCAATCCGGCAGGTCTGGCCAGTCTTTCTCGTCCAACGCTTTCTGCGGGCGGGTCTTGGTTTCAGCAGGACTGGGCAGAAACGCAGCATTGGAATCCCAATCGCTATTACGCGGGGATGTCGCTCTTCTTCGCGGATCCAGATGAATATCGGAGCGAGCCGCTCTCGGCGCCGGACTGGACCCATAGTCAGGGCACGTTTCGATTGGCGGCAATAGGAGGAGCAATCCCGCTGAAATTAGGAGAGCGCGCACTGACTGTGGGAGTTATGCTGCATCAGACCGCACAGTTGAGCGATTATGATCGCAACGACAATGTGCTGAATCCCTACATCGGCCAATTTCGCCCGGATCCAATTGAACGCCCCAAGCCCGGAGAAGAAATTGTTGTTCGATGGTCAGCCTTTGAAAGGGAGCGAACGGGATATATGCAGGCGGTTTCCACAGCAGCTGGATTGGAGTTGAGTGAAAACTTTCATGTTGGACTGCGTATTTCTCGTGCTTGGGGAAGCTCAACGGATCGACAGGAGATCCGCGAAACAGGTGTATTTTTCCTGCGCGAAGATGCACACGACTATGATCACGAACCCGCTAATGGGTCCATTTTGTGGGATGGATCCTCGGAATACAGCAGTTGGAATGGGGTACTAGGCTTGCAGTGGCAGTATGATGTGATCACTGTAGGAATCACGTACCAATCTGCGAGTAACCTGCGGCGCAATTTCAGAAACACCGGACAAGCGCGTACACCGGATGGTGAGGCGCGAAGTCTTACGCAGGTGGGAGTGGATAAAGTCAGATTGCCTGCCCGTGTAAGGGCAGGGGTTGCTCTGCGTCCTATTCCTGCTGTTACGCTTGCAGCAGATTATTCTTGGCAGAACTTTTCGGACTTAAAGGTCACAGGCAGTGGAGTGACTACAGCTCCAGACTGGGGCATGGTTCAAGGCATAGGCTTGGGAGGAGAATGGAATTTTCAGGGAGATGCCTTCCTGCGTGCAGGGTTCAGGCGCGACCCGCAGCCGTTCAGGATTGAGGGCTTTGGACTTGTCGGGCAGACGGCCACCGGAGACGCATTCAGTGCCGGACTCGGGACGAGTATTTCCGTCCTTACGCTGGACATTGCATATGAATTCCAGCGCTTGCGTTACCAAGATAGATGGGAATCCAATGTAGACTACAACCGGATACGCAAGCATAATGTGCTCTTTGGTGTGTACTACACTTTTTAGAAGCCGGCCGGGCCTGTAACATCACTGCCAAGCGATACGAAGATTATTTATGAGGATTTTCTCCGGTCTAGTTGACGTTGCTGTGCCTTATTGGCTGCTGCTGTTGTTCATTGGTCTGCTTGTTCCCGCGCACGCTCTAGCTCAGCACCCCAGGTACGACACGTACACGGGTTTTGCTACGGATACTACGCCCGTACTACCGGCGGCTGAAAAACATCCGTCGTTATACTTTTCTGCGGATTTTATACCGGAGCTCCGATTGCGAAAGGCTGATCAGGGCTCAAGGTATTATACCCTTTGGCGGAACTTCAGAGCGGATGCTCTCAGGTACATCACCAAAGATATGTCGCTTATGGATGAAAATGATCGTCCTCGCGCAGCAAAGACATTGGCTTTCTGGTGGATAATGGAGGAAGATTCAACTGCCCTCGAAAAAGCAGTTGAGGCGCTACTATTGGCTTATGACGGTGTGCCCCAGACTGGGGAGAAACCTTATGATGAGATTTACCGCGCGACCTGGTTGCAGAATTACGCTGCCGCCTATGACTGGGTTTATGATCAGTTGACCTCAGATCAGAACACCGAAATTCGTCGTCGCATAGCGGAAGAGACTCAGTATCTGAGGGACAATATTATGGTTGGGGCCCGCCTAGCGCCACGCCCGCATAATCACCGGTCCAAGCCGGCCTGGGCAATCGGTACCGCAGCACTGGTACTTTCTGACCATGATCAGGCCGCAGACTGGCTCTCACATGCGCTGGAAGCGGCAAATACAGTGACGAGATACCAGTTTAGCGCGGATGGAATCTACCGTGAAGGTGGTCACTACTGGATGTATAATGCAGTAAACTTTATCCCTTTTCTGTGGCACTACCTCAATGTATCAGGGGTGGATTTATTTGGTGATTATCAGCCGGCATTTGAATGGCCAATACGTGTACGTACGGGACGTGGCCAGATTCCAAATATAGAGGATTCCTACCTCAAGCCAGCACCTACCCATATGGTAGCAGCGGCGTACAAAGGCGTACCTACCTCCTTGAATACAGACGCAGATTTCGCAGCCATCTGTCAGTGGAATTTTGAAAATACCGACCTGATTGAACATAACTACACGGGTGCAACTGTAGATGTAACGTGGGAGATTGACGAGTACATCCTATTTGACAGCTCTATAGAATCAGCAGCACCAACCGCTTCTCCCAATCAGTTCCTGGAAGGTGGTCAGGTGGTATTTCGCAGGAGCTGGGAACCCTCATCAGATGACCGATACCTGCTTTTCCACGGGGTTGCAGACGCTGACAATCATAATCATCCAGATCAACTATCTTTTTTTCTGGGCGGGAACGATGCCATCTTGGCCCCGGATGCAGGCTATGGTCCTGACGGATTCTCGGATGATCGGCGCGGCTCCTGGTATCTTAAAGCTCACGCACACAATATTCTCACTGCAGATGGGTTTCCGCCGGTGGCGGATGATCTGTATAGTAATCCGACTGTGTTAAACGTTACTCCTTTCGCCCGTTATGAGATTGATTCCGAATTTTTTGGGTTTGCAGAAAAAGAGAGTGGATATGTTCGCCCGAACGATGTGACTCTGCGCCGGAGTATCGCCTTTATCGATCAGGATTTTTTTGTTGTTTCAGATCTGCTTTACGGGTCCGAAGGGCACACCTATCGATCTTATTTGCATGGACGCGGATCATTTGATCAAGCAGGTCACTACCTATCGTGGTCTCCTTTCGGGAATCGTTACGGGGCGGCAGCGAGACTGGACGCATTTATCTTACCCGAGTCTGCGAGCTTGACAGTATCAACCGGCTACATCAGCCTGTTCAAGGATGAGCGTCATGAGCGGTATGTTGAAGCAGAGCAAGTCGGTCAGGAGGCGGCATTCATGCAGCTACTCTTGCCAGCAAGGTCCGGGTCTGCCGTTCCAGAACTGGACGATTTAAGTAGTGAATCCTATGTAGCTGCAAGGCTTGTCAGATCTGATTCGCTGGATTACTTTTTTCTCCAGGTACGGTCTGAGTTGCGTGAGTTGGGCGAATTTTCTACCGATGCCACTTTTGCGTGGTTACGGAACACTGATACGGGATGGCAGAATCTGGCGCTTCGCGAAGCGAACCTATTCAAGAATGCAGAGATAGAGGTTTCATCAGATTCAAAGGTGACGCTTGCCCTGGATGTTAGCACGAGTGGAGTCCTTGATATTGCTACGCCCGCGGTGCATCCAGCCGCACAGATCGAAATAGTCATGAGGGGTGCAGAGTTGGTGCAGGAAGTCCGTATTAATGGGCAGCCAAGCCCGTTTACTTTTCAAACGGATCGTCTATTGATTGGCTTGAAGAAGACGAGTATTGAACTGATCCCCGATAATAGTACGCCAGAGCAGCTACAAGCCTACCCAAACCCGTTTAGTCACTCCGTGACACTGGAGGCATCGGCAAACCGTACCGGCCCACTAACTGTAGAGGTGTATAATCTCTTGGGCCAACGGATACGTGAACTTGAAGCAGAACATATAGTCGGCACCAAGACTATCCGCTTCACGTGGGATGGATATACGGAGTCCGGTTCATCTGCCCCTTCTGCTATATATTTCGTGCGCTTGACGGATGCGCGCGGCGCGACGTTGCTGGGTAGAGTTGTGCGCGTTAGGTGAAGGAAGCTAAGCGTCGGCGGTTTAGGTGTGTGTGGGGTCCTTCGCGATATCCGTCTCGCGACGTCCCCACCGGTCAATGACTAGAAAAAGGTTGCTAAGGCTTTTCAATCCGCGCTCTCACAACGTTTGGAGCGCCTAGTTCGTCTGTGGTGACGCCATACAGTATTCCGTCTCTCACGATCGGTTCAGGATCAGATTGCAGTATGAACGGAAGGCGCACCTCTCCTAGATAACGTCCTTCGGGGTCAAATAGATCGAAAAGACGGCCTTCGTCTTCGGGCATCACTGCTTCCCGCTTCACCCACAGATTGCCTTCATCATCACAGAAGAATGAAACAACTGCGGGCTTCGAATTCGGAATCCTCGACCAATCGACCATCCCGCCTAGATTGATAAACCACTGAAATTCCTCCCGCACGTCAGCCATCTCTTCCTCGCTCACCGGGACCAAGTCATGTTCTTTGGAGACTCTTCGAAGTGTCTGACCAACCGGACTCAGTTCAACAAGCTCATATTCTTTGGTAGTCAGTGTCCAAAGATTCCCAGTTGGAGAAAAGCGCCACTCAAAGGATCCCTGAAAGGGAATCGTCTCGCCAATCGACGAGCTTCGCCCGCCGCCCAAGTCCCTGACATGTGTAAATGCCTCCCTTTCGACAGTAGCCTCGGGAATCGCGATGGTATCAAGCGGAGTGAGTGACTGATCAAATCGGGCCATGGCTTGGGTCATGCTGAATTCATGGAAGAATACGACTACCGCGTTGTATCGCCCCGCGAAGTCGAATCCGCCCGGATATGGACGGATGCCAACGCCGGGATTACCTATTGACTCCGTTCTCAGGTATCTGCCGGTCGGATCGAAAATGGAAAGCTGTGCCTTGAGCATCTGCATGACTAGGGCTTCTCCGTTTTCGTTGATGTCGACTGCGAGAGCTTGCTCAAATTCCCCCGGCCCTGTCCCCTTGCTTCCAAATGTGCGCACAAAAGTCCCGTCCGAATCAAAAATGCTGATCTCTTGAGCCTGAAAGTCGAGAACAAAGATCCGTCCTTGCCCGTCTACATCAAAGGAAATGACATCTCCAAAAATCGGTGCTTCGTCGTTGGTATCTGTTCCGACCCTGATTTCCTCCACGAACTGCCACGTGTCTGCCTCATCCCACAGTGGCTCCTCGGTGTTTCGAACAACGATCTCGCCGGAAGCAAGCGTATCCATTGTGCCGGTCCAAGCCTCATTCGCATCGAAACTGCCCGGCCGACAGCAGGTGATGCAGAAAGCAACGGTTACTCCAAGTGTCCAGCTGTTAATTGCGCGAGATGGCGCCATGGTCTATTCCACGGTTAGTAATTCGGTTTATGCGAACATATGCAAAAGCAAGGACATTCTGAAGATTAGAGTGTCGCTCCGAGCCAGGGAGCGGAGTGCTCCACAGTACTACATCATTGATTCGAGTAGTCACACGTGCTGGGCCCGCTAGGTGGTAGGGGGCTCATTTGGTGAAATGAAACGCCGAGCCGTCTCTAGGATACAGCAATTCAAACGGCGGGGCGTGATTGCCAAGGAGGCACACACGCTTTCCCGCAGGGCCAATTTGCCGCATGCGCACGGAAATGCACTTGCGAAATAATTACGTATTCCACACGAGCTAGCCATTGTTTCCAATTCAAGGTTCCCACGATTCGGCACAGTCCCAATATTTGTTGACATTTTGTGCTACGTCAATGGCTAAAAGGGAGGACTCTCCACGATTTATGCAACTGGCAACCTGCCTATGGAGTTATGTTGTTGCACTAGAGTCCAAAGACAACCACAACCTATAGTCCCAGAATTTTGACCACAAAAGTTCTAATGTTGTCCAATTGGACGGACAATGCAAGGATAATGGCTTTAGTTATGTCATAGAGGAGCCTGCAACTTGTGATACATCATACATTTTTTTGATGTACATCTAACGCTTATCAACTAAACGATTGCCGCGATGCGCACAACTATTACTACCTATTTAGGGCTCACCATTGCCTTGGTATTCCTGGGATTGAGGCCGGCTCTTGCCCAGCAAAGCCACGAAGTGGAAGCTGGCCAGAACACGTTACTGGATGCAATAGCAATGGCCGTGCCGGGAGACACGCTCGTCTTAACGACGGACGGAGGCCAGTATCTAAATGACGATGAACTTAAACCCGATAGTTCGCTTTCGCTCACGATGATGGCGGCGCCCGGGCTCATGAAACGCCCGGTGCTGATAAATAATGGAACGGACGGCACGAAGGATATCATCCGTCTCTACGGGGATCTGACCCTTATCGGTCTTGAATTTGATGGGCTGGACCATCAGGGTGAGCAGACAAAGTATGGGATTCGTACAGGCAGTGGTTCTGGTGATGCAGGGGACAATGTGAAGAAAGGCTATGTGCTAAAGATTATCGATTGCTACTTTCATGACATCGTGCACTCGAGCGACGGTAATGCGTTCCGCGCCTATAGTATGACCATGGCGGATTCAATTATTGTCCGAAACTCTTTGTTCTTCAATTTAGGTAAGGAGGGGATCCGAGTGCGCGATGAAGACAGTGACCGTCCGGATTTCGGATTCTTCAATGTGAAGTATTTCGAGGTCTCCAATTCCACTTTCTGGAATGTAAAGAACGATGGAATCAGCGTGTATGGTGGGTTTGCGGAGGCAGATCCAAATCATGATGGCCCCGAAGTTGTCATTGATCATGTGACCATGCATAATGTGGGTCATTATTTCCTAAACCTGAAAGGAGTAGACAATGCAACGGTGACCAACACGATTTTGGTGGATAACTACGACATCGTCAATGCGACTAACAAGACACTGGGCGCGCCCTGGATGGTTGAAGGGTCCTCCATTTCTTACAGTGACACGCTCAATGTCAGTCTTGGTGGAGGCTGGAGAGGAGGAGGGGACCCGACGGTCATGAACTTGTTGGCAGTGGATCCAATGTTTGTTGATGCGGCAAGCGGCGATTTCACGCTTATGTCAAACAGCCCGCTCATCGGGGCGGGCATGGATGGTGCAACCCTCGGTGATCCGCGATGGTGGCCAGCGGGGGTGAGCGTTCCCACGGTGCACATGGTTGCGGCAGGTCAGAACACACTAATGGATG
>VXLY01000016.1:0-55091 GCA_009841335.1 Rhodothermaceae bacterium
CGAGTTCGAGGCGTTGTCAAGCCTGGCAGAAGTGACTGGCTTGACAAAATCCCGGCTCATGCGCCTAGCGCTTGCCGGAACTGGGGCGCGGGGCGGTGAAAGTGTCCCGCGCCGCGCCATCCCGGAATCCGACAACAGAGAACACTGCCGCGGACGATCAATTCGTCCAGGGAGAACTGTTTTCGGATGATGAATATCGTTGACCTTCCCCTCCGTTCTTCTTCATAAGCGCGTCAGGGCGATCCCCTAGGGCAAATCATAGCAGGGATGACACAAGATCAATGATCTGCGTTTGAGTGGAGGGTACCCTTTATTTATCCCACTGATCGCAAATAAGGACATCAGAACGCCTTAAATGACAACACTCCCTCACTCTAGGTCAAACGGGTAACCGTATACGTACTCCTCAAATTTTGAAGATACATACAGGTGATCCCCATGCAGAAGAAAATCGCCAGGAGAAATGGTCTTCGTATCGCTGATAGGATGGAAGATCATTTTTGCAGCCATTCTATAATCGTCCCCAGACAAATCAAAGATATAAGTATCATGCCTCTCAGGTCCCGCATATGCAATCAGATAGCGGGAATTTAAAAACCTTATGGTCCTTGTAAATACGCGAATGCCGGGTTCCATTCCTGCAGGACTTCCACCGGGCGGGGCAGCAATAGGATTGAAACTACGAACACTGCTTCCCTCGAATCGGATGGTCTTCAAGTGTCTGAACTGACCATCATATACGAAGAGATAGGGGAGTCCCCTGTAAGCCACGGCAATCCTATCCCCCTCGGGAGAAACCGTTACCAGGTTGCTGTTTTCCGCCGATCGATCGGGAAGATCCAGAACCGGGAGTAATTTAGCGGGCTCAGCCCAGGCATGTGGAGGCGAGGTACTGTATGGACAGACCAGCCAATCAACCCCAATACATTCCAGAAATATGTAATCAGGAGAAGCCGCAATTCTGTGGTGCCGCATCCCTGTGCCGGTATTGAAAAACGAACCAACGTATTCAAACGTTTCCGTGAATATTTGAATGCGGCCCAGCTCCTTGACGAATATCTGCGAACCGTTATAATCGACCCCTACCGTATAATTAAACTCTCCCGGAGCTTCCCCTTGGGCACCAATTTTACGGCTCAAATATTCATCATTCCCTACCGCGAAGAAATGGTGACCAAGCCATTCAGAGATATAAATACTATCCCCAACCGCGACCATTTGGTGCGGCCTACCAAGAATCAATGAATCGTTTGGAATACCCAACCTAGTCGTTGCAATCCAATTTTCCGGCTCAATATCTGTATTGACCACAAAATGCGGGGCAGAATCTAATAAGCGGTCAATGATCGGAGAATCTTCAAACCGTGTAAGCGGCATTTCCCCGGTCTGACACGCCATAAAGGGCAATAAAAACAGGATCCCCGCATACCTCCACATGATGGGTATGCGGGGAATCGAAATGAAATTCATCTGTTCATGCAGCTCAGGTAGCAACACATTATTCCATGGTCATACCGCACACGGAACCCCCATAGGATCCAGTACCATAATATTCGTACTCTTGATCGTCTCCTTCGCACCAAATTAACATCGTCCACCCGCCACCTGTCTCCACAACAGTAGTAAGGCACGCACCATTCCAGCAAGAGAGCGCTCTATGTGGCGCATCGCTTGTAGCTTGAGATGAGACAGGGAGAACACCCCCAACGAAAAGAAAAAGGCACATGGCCGCCAAACTAAGCACGTACTTCATTTTTACGAAGGATCGCCAGCGATGGCGTTCTTAGAGGGGAGGACTACCCTCCTTGAGAGCAGTATAGTTCCGCCGGACAATTTGGCCGATCATATAACTATCTCCGGAAGCCGCGGCCACGCGCCCCGATTCGGCTTGATGGGTGCGACATAATGGCCCTAATGTAACATCCGCAACCCCAGACATACAGATTACACATGATCCGAATCGTAATTCTGCCTGCCTCATTTGCCTATCAGATGAAGCCGGTTTCTGATCTCATCGATTAACAATTCCATTAACGCGTCCTCACGCGCACAATCTTGGAAATAACTATCGACATCCTTCATCGCCTCCACAATATGACCACGTGACACGCGCATACCTGGGCATCGTTCGCATACAAGTCGCACAACTTGATTCACTACTTCCTTCTTTCGTCATCCATCGTATGGATCTCCTTCTCGCAGCGCAAAATCCAAGTCGCTGGAACCTATTTCAATAATCATCTAATTCGGGAATTTTTAAAAAGGCTGTCCCTCCTTGACCATCTTTTCAGCTTCTTCACGTGCTTTTTTGTAAAAGGACCTGGCTTTTTCTTTAGTTTCATCTGAAATACTTGTGATTCCTTTTTTAGAAAACAAACGGAGTTCATAACCACTGCTTGAGAGGGGGGTGATCCAATATCCTTCTAACTCTGGCAGTTCATATTTTTCAGAATTCAGGAGCTCACATGTAAGATAGAATACTCTATGTAAAGTGCCAGCATTGATTGGACCTTGGCCGAAGCGCATTACTTCTGTTTTAAAATTCAGCATGATTTTGCCGACCCCTCGGCGTTTAGTTAATGTGTTGGTGTTATGCTGCCGCGCCTCTTTTCTCTTTCTCACACGGCGCACTTTTCCGCGCATATTGCTTGCCGCGCAGCTTGTCCGTCAGCGGGTACGGGACTTGCTTGGGATCCAGGTCAAAGAAAGCTTTTAATTTTTAACGCTTTAGGCTTGCATAAATGGTAGAGAGTCCCCCCCCTACAGGCACAACGCGCAGGATTTTGTACGGTGCATCAAGCGATAGCAGGAACCGCTGCAGCGCATGTTTGTGGCCGTTTGCTTCCAGCTCCCCTTCCAAGTCATACACCGTATAGGTCACCCCGCCCCGCCGCACGCAGATCACATAATCGCTGTGCTTGCCCTTGCTCATGGAATCAGTTTCTTGTCAGGCCAGGATCCGGATTTTCCGCCCGGATTACAAGTTGCATATGCTCAAATTGTTCGCTATGAGTGGCGAACCCCGCTCAGACACTTCAGAATCGTACCGCGGTACAAATGACGTTTCCCGCACTTGTCCTGTGTCTCTTTGAGCGTACGCAATGCCGTTCTTAACCTGAGCGTGCGCCTGCGTGCGGCAATGCATAGCTGGGGGCAGGAGAGAAAAATGTCAAACTGTTGGAGACTAGACCAACCTCTGATTCTGGACGCTAAAAGCAATTAGGCTTAACTGGCTCGCGAAGCGGAAAGACTTTGCCCCTTCGGCTTCGGCTCCACCTTCTTGGCTTCAGCTTCTTTATCCAACTGGAGCTGGTATATGGCCTCCATGTTCTCCCATACAGTGGCACTGAGTCCAAAAACCTCTTCAAACTGCAATGCAGTTTCTGGTTCAATCTGAGCCTTACCAGCTATTATGTCACTGATCAACTTGAGCGAGAGCCCGCAACGACGAGCAAGTTCGGCCTGCGAGTAGCCCCGAACTTCAAGGTACTCTTCAAGCAACCAACCCGGCGGACTTGCATAGTCCGGCGTCCATTTGCGCGTTGATTTCGACATCACGCAGGAATCTCATCCTTCATAGAATTCACTAATCCTGAATCTTATGGTGAGCTGTAACGGTTGTGTTGGCGAAACCCGATCACGATTGAATTGATGCTCGCCCGCAACGTCACTCTTCAAGGTACACGGCCAGCCCCTCTCTCGCATCTACCTGTACCCGCTCACGGTACTTGGTTTGTATTCTTCGTCCAACATAATCTGGCTGAAGGGGCATTTCGCGATGACCCCGGTCTATCAGCACCATCAACTGAACTCGGGCAGGCTCACCCATTTTGCATACTGCGTCAACACCGCGATGGGCAGTGCGTCCGGTATGAAGCACATCATCCACTACCACAACCTGCTTGCCTGATACCTCCACCGCTTGCCCACTATCCGCCCGCAAGTCAAGCGGGATGGGATCTACTCTGCGCCCCGCAATTTCGCTGATGTATCGTGCCAACGCCCGGGCTACAAGGATCCCCTGCGGTACGATCCCGAACAAAACCAGATCGCCCGTACCACGATTGTGCTCATCCAACTCGCACGCGAGCCGTGCAAGCGTCCGCTCCATTCGCTCCTTTCCAAGGATCAAAGTTCGCATGGCGGTGCCGTGCGAATTAATCCTGGAACATAGCCTTGATGCTGCCCCAACTTCTTGGAATGGCAGTAGGCGTATAGTTAACCTTCCGTTCGGCCACACGCTGCCGCAATCCGTTAGTCAGCACCGCCTCTAATCTATAGTCAACCATCGCCATCGGCGACTTGTAGACCTGTTCATCCCGTACCGTATAAGGGGTATTTGCACCATGAGCCTGAAGTTCCACGAGCAACTGGAACTGCTCGGACTGTTCCGTTTTCCGGTGAAGTTCGTATGTTCGTACTCCTGGCTCGGCCTCCGCTTCCCAGGTAACGACCATAGCTGCCCCACTGTACTCCGCATTAAAATAGCGAAGACGAACATCGAGGGACACTGAGGCTATCAGTAAAATCCCGGTCAGTAGAAATAACAGCACCCGCATGCAGGCTGAAATCAGTTCAAAACGGATTCGTTCCCGTAACACTATACACGGACAAGACACAAGATGATCAACCATCCGTGCCCGACTCGGCTAAACATAAGCACTAAATTATAAATATGCGCGATAAAATCCCTCTAGGCACAATAGTGGGGATCAATGCCTCAGCTCATTGGTCTCTGATCGTACTCCTGATTGGGCTGTTCGGAGTACTCCTTTGGCAAGGAGTTGGCTTGATTCTTGCCCTGCGCAGCCTGCTGCTTACCGGGCTGCTCTTTCTTTGTGTATTGTGTCACGAATTTGGCCATGCCATCGCCGCCCGGACTTTTGGGGTTCGTACGCTGGACGTTACACTGTACCCCGTAGGAGGTATTGCCCGTCTGGAACGTATGCCTGCTGTCCCGCGCCAGGAACTCATTATCGCCGCCGCGGGCCCATTTGTCAACCTGCTCCTCGCCGCTGGATTCTTCCTCTGGTCGCTAGCCAACGGCTACAACCCCGGATTCTCTGTCTCCGCGCAGTCTCCAATCCCGGTGAGCCTGCTTTGGCTGAACCTCGCGCTCGCGGCCTTCAACCTGCTCCCGGTCTTTCCTATGGACGGAGGACGTGTGCTGCGGGCCCTTTTGGCTATGCGCATGTCCTATCGAATGGCTACACGCGTAACCATATGGGCAGCGCAAATTCTTGCCATTGGTTTCGCTGTCGTCGCGATTTTTCCGATGCCCCTTTTTCGTAAATTCAACCCAGTGTTGCTTTTTGTCGCTGTCTTCGTTTTTTTCGCTGCAAGACAGGAAGGGAACCAACCGTCTCAAACGCCCGTTTCGGATACATCGGCCGCGCCTTAAAACGTACCCGTTTTTTCTTCTCAATTGAATGCGCATTTCTTTACTCTCTGCGTGGTTGTTTCTTTCCTGCCTTAGCCTATGCCAGGCACAGGAAAGCAGCCGGAATGTGCAGGTTGTCGGACAATTGTCTTTGGAAGGAGGCTTCCTGGCAACAGTTTTGGACCAAGACCCAAACCGCCCGCTCGCATACACACTGGACACCCTCTCTGTGCTGCATGTCGTTGATCTTTCCGACCCTGCGGCACCTGTTGTCTCTTCCCGGGTAACCGCGTCCGGCGGACACGACCTCACCACTTTCGTTGCAGAGGGCCGGGTATTTGTAATTATCGCAGGAAATCGCCTCACGGTAGTCGACGTCTCCCAGGCGTCGCAGGCCGTGCTTCTCTCAGAGCAACTTTCCCCGGAACCGTTCTCTCGTGTTTTTGCCTATAAGCACAGCACGGGTCAAAGACTTCTTTTTGGCGCCGGCTCCTCACAGGCCCTTGCACTTGATCTTTCCGCCCTTGTTACAGGCACTGTCTCAGTCGAGGCCTCACTCTCTACGCCTCCTCATCAAGGAACCCTTGAAGGTATTGGGGACCTGTTTGCGGGCTTCTATCCAGAAACTCAGGAGGATCGTTTGTATTTAGCTGCCGCGGGAGGATATTTCGTCTATGATATCACCAACCTCGAGCAGCCAGTACTCAAGACCAGTGTACTGTCTGCGGCCGTCCAAAAGGGGCATGCCATTGCCCCTACTCCAGACGGCGCCTTCGCACTCACGCTAGCCAGTTATCGTACTGCTCCGCTACGCATCTTTGACCTTACCGGTGAGCGGGTTAGAACGGCTGTCGGAGCATGGATGGAGGACTGGCAGAGCGAACTTGAAGATGTTCGCGTGCGCTGGCCGTTCGCGTTCGTCGCGGGGCTGGAGTCCGGGCTCTATGTGATTAATATTTTCGATCCCGCTGCACCCTACACCGATGCCTGGTTCCGACCGGATCCTCCCAGCGAGACCGCTCCTTTATTGCGTCAACGGCAAGGCGTCGTGTCCGTAAACATACGCAACCACGATGGCCTGATTGTGGCCACAGATCATACACATGGCTTGTGGCTTCTTCGTCTGGAAGCCTTTGGAGGGTGGCATGGTCAGAACTGGGGAGTCCCCAACGTTTCTGAAGTTCAAGATTGGGTAAACGGACCATACTAATGACTCGACCTTTATATGCTTTGTGCTTTCTGCTTCTTTGGCCAGCCGTCACGCTCGCTCAGGGACTGAAGCACCCCTCTCACCCTCCTCCCCCGGGGCAGCGTGGAAGCGAGAATATTACGGTGGTGGCACACCTGCCACTCGGAATTCCTGGAAGTGTGTCCGATATAGAAATTGAACAGGATCCCGACCGGCCCTTTGCATATGTTGCCCGCAGGTCTCACGAAAAAGGGTTTGATGTTATTGACCTGAGTAACCCATCCCAGGCCCGCGTGATTCATCGCTGGCGCATTGAAGAGGAAGACCTGCATCAGGGTGGGGCGATGGATGGTCGTTACTTTAAACATGACGGACGATACTATTACGTGCAGTCTGTGCAGTTTCGGCAGGGAGGTCCGAATTCGGAGGTTGGCGCTATTGTTTTTGACGTAACCGATCTACCCGAAGCACCGAGGGAAGTGGGGCGCATCCGCCAATCCGAAACTCCCGGAGGCTTTCACAACATCTTTACCTACAAACACTCTGGAGGCTCGCCCCTCCTTTTCGCCACGAGTGGACCTTCAGCCAAGGTCTTTGATCTGGGTCGCTTTATTGAAGGTTATCAGACAGAAGTGGAAGCCCGGATTCAAGATGAAAATCATGCGCTGGTTGGCGTCGTTCCCATTGCGCAGAGCGAGAATATGTGGTCTCGCGGCTATCACGATTTCTACATTGGCTACCACCCTGAGTCCGGACAGGATCGCTTCTATGGTGGCGGGGGCAGCGGGTATTACGTGTACAATGTGACGGATCTGGCCAACCCCGAACTGCTTCTGACTATTCTTGGCGTCCCCGGCGTGTCCTGGGGACACACCTTTACCCCATCACCCGACGGCCGGTTTGCTGTCGGTGAAACCGAATTTCAATATCAGCCTCTGCGCTTCTTTGACCTGCAGCCTGCCCTGGATGGCGAGGTCGATAACATTGACCACGCAGTGGGAGCCTGGCATGCGGACTGGAAGAGTCTCGCACATAACCACGAAGTTCGGTGGCCTTACCTCTTCGTTGCCGGCTATGAGACCGGGCTTAGCGTGGTAAACATGGAGGATGTTACCAACCCCCACACAATTGCTTACTACGACACCTTCAATGGCCGGCACAATAACCGTGACGAATCGGCCGCCCGCATGGGAAGTCCCTACACCTGGAATGTCTACGATGGGGCATGGGGCGTGGATGTCCGTAATTATGACGGTCTTATCGTAGTCAGCGATATGTCTACCGGGTTTTGGGCATTCCGCGTAGACGGTTTTGATGGATGGAACGGCGAAGATTTTGGCGTTCCAAACATTTCCAGTGCACAGAACTGGGATTCCGGTCCCGCACCAAAATAATTTTTGCTACAATGCTTCGATTAACTGTTCTCCTCTTGTTCCTGCTGCCTGGCATCGCCACAGCTCAATGGACCGCCGAAAATCCCGGAAGCGACAACCTAACTGTGCTGGGACATATTCCCTTGGGACCTCGACTCAGTGTGGCGGATCTTGATATGGAACAGGAGCTGTCCAGACCTTTTGTGTATGTCTCCCGCATGGTGTACGGAGACGAGGGCTCCAAAGGCACAGACATCATTGATGTTTCCGATCCTGCAAACCCCCGCGTGATCTACCGATGGAGAATAGAGGAGCAGGACCTGCATTTGAGAACCGGCGGGATGGATGTGAAATACTTTAAGTGGAAGGATCGCTACTATGTCGTGCAGTCGCTGCAGTTTGGTGCTGGCGGACCCAACAACGACCTCGGAGCTGTAATCCTGGATGTAACCGGGTTACCCGACTCCACGCAAGTACGCGAGGTTGCTCGCATTCACGAACCTGACTTGCCGGGAGGCTTCCACAATATTTTTGTGTATGCCCATTCAAATGGTCGCCCGCTGCTCTTCAGTACGGTTTCCGGACCTTTTGCGCACGTGTATGACCTCGGGAAGATTGTTGAGGGCAATCTGGAAGAAGGCCTAGTTGCCCGCGTGCCCGTTCCAGAATCCCCACTTGGGCGTGGCCGCGCACGTGGATATCACGACTTCTATGTTGGCTATCACGCAGAAACCGGACAGGACCGTTTTTACGGCGGCGGCATAGGAGGCTACTTTGTCTATGATATCACCGACTTACAGGCGCCGTCTCTTCTGGTAACTCTGACCGGCATAAACGGGGTTCGCAGCGGGCACACGTTTACCCCAGGCCCGCATGGCCGGTTTGTGATCGCCGAAACCGAGTATCGCTACGCACCGCTACGCATCTTTGACCTGAAACCGGCGCTGGATGGCGAAGAGTCAAATATAAACCGCCCCATCAGTGCCTGGACTGCAGACTGGCGTAACCTGGTTCACAACCATGAGGTCCGCTGGCCATATGTTTTCGTATCCGGCTACCTGGATGGCTTGCAGGTTTTCACCCTTATTGATCCGGAAAACCCCGCGACGGTCGCCTACTATGATACGTATCTGGGTCCAGAGAACACGGACCGGTATCCCGTATTTAACGGGGCTTTTGGTGTGGATGTGCGCAATGATGACGGACTTATTGTGGTCAGTGATATGTCTACCGGTTTTTGGACCTTCCGGATGGAGGGTTTCCGGGGATGGAACGGTGAAGACTGGGGAGTTCCGAATATTTCAAGTGTACAGGACTGGGACAGCCTACCATGATTAGCGTGGTCTACCTGATATTGCTGGCGTTGCCCACTCCGGCGCAACTCAGTGAGTGCACAGATGATTATTATGCCATTGACCTGATTCGGACACGTCGGGTTCCTGCCGCGTTCCAAGCGGAGGGCTCTGTAAGGCTAACATTCGTTCCGTCTCCGTTTGGCGTTGCTGTCGATCCAATTGGTAGCTATCGCTATAACCTTGATGTTCAAGTCAATCGATTGGGCCCCGTGCCTGGACACGAATACACCGTCTGGCTCTCTACACCCAACCTAAAAGAAGTCGTGCGTCTCGGGCCTCTTTCGCGCGAGGGCCACATTGCCGGCTCGGTTTCCTGGAACAAGTTTCTAGTTATCATCACGCTTGAGCCGGAAGGTAGTGCTCCCGTGCGATGGACTGGCCCCGTGGTCATGCGGGGCCTCTCGCGCAGCGGACTGATGCATACCATGGCAGGACATGGACCCTTTGAGCAGGAGCCCTGCACGGTTTATGGTTATTACTGATCCATGAGAGCTGTCTTGTTGCTTCTGGCGACCTTAAGCTTTGCTCCTTGCGCGTACTCACAGCATCAGCACCATGGGCACGCCATGCCTGTCGGCCCCCCTGACAGCGTAGTCTGGCGGATGCCCCCCATGGATATGAGCATGCCAATGTTGCCCGGCCTGGAGAACGCACTTCCCCCGACGCCCCCGGACCTGCCTCTGCAGGACCCAGGCCTCCCCCAGGCAATCCCTGGTGAAGTCCTGGCGCTCGCGAACGGAGACTCCCTATATCTGACAGCAACCCCAGTTCGCCGCCAAATCGCTGGACAGGAGGTTGTGATGTTCGGCTACAATGGGCAATATCCCGGTCCCCTGTTGAAGGTTTCCAAGGGATCGACCATAACGGTCGTGTTCCGAAATGCTCTGACCGAACCAACCACGGTGCATTGGCATGGCCTCCGGCTTGATAACCGGTTTGACGGAATCTCCGGCATGACACAACCACCTGTCGAAGCGGGCGACGATTTTATTTACGAGCTCTACTTCCCCGATACCGGACTCTACTGGTACCACCCACATATTCGCGAGGATGTGCAGCAGGACCTCGGGCTTTACGGCAATATGCTGGTCCTTTCCGAAACATCAGACTACTATGGTCCGGCAAACAGGGAGGAGGTGCTCTTGCTGGACGACATTCTTCTCGACGAAAATGGTTTGATCCCGTACGGAAAGGAGGTTCCGACCCATGCCCTCATGGGGCGCTTTGGCAACGTTATGCTGACCAATGGAGTGACCGACTACCGCTTTGAGGTGAATCGCGGCGACGTTGTTCGTTTTCACCTCACGAATGTGGCCAACGCGCGCTCTTTCAATGTCAATTTTGGAGGGCTGCCCATAAAGGTCGTGGCCTCTGACCTGAGCCGGTTTGAGCAGGAAGCCTGGGTGAACAGCATCGCCATTTCTCCCGCCGAACGCTATGTTGTTGAGGTCCTTTTTCCTGAGTCTGGAGCTGTAGCCATCACGAATACTATCCAGGCGATTGATCATTTTCGGGGGGAATTCTATACCCATGTCGACACGCTTGCCCTCGCGATGGTTGGAGAAACTCCGGCATCCCCGGACTACAGCTCGTCCTTCTCGGAGTTGAGAGCAAGCCCCGATGTTTCAGCGAACATTGCTTCTTTTCGCGACCATTTTGACCGCCCGCCTGACAAGTTCCTTACGCTTTCGCTTCGCGTGCGGAACCTCCCTATCCCCATCATGCTCACAATGGAAATAGACACGCTTTACGTACCGCCCATTGAATGGAACGATGCCATGCCAATGATGAATTGGTTGTCTACGGGCGCACAGGTGGAATGGGTTTTGCGTGAGAGGGATACCGGACTCGAAAATATGGACATTCACTGGGACTTTCAGGTTGGCGATGTTGTTAAGGTGCGGATATTTAACGATCCCCGCACCTTCCATCCCATGCAGCATCCTATCCATTTCCACGGTCAACGATTTCTTGTCCTGGAAACGGACGGGCTTCGTAATCAATACCTTGTCTGGAAAGACACAGCAACTATCCCGGTTGGCTCAACCGTGGATTTTCTGGTAGACATGTCCAATCCGGGTGACTGGATGGCGCATTGTCATATCGCCGAACATCTTTCGTCCGGAATGATGTTAGGTTTTTCCGTAAAACCTCCTCCGATTAACCGTTAATTTGGTATCTTAGTCGGGAGCCCTTTGTGTTCTCGTAGATTATTTTCACCGTCAGAAACAGCCGTCATGACCTCGATGCGTTATTCTTTCCTGCTTTTCACAGCACTCTCTTTTATCATTCTCACCGGATGTAATCCAAGAGCCGTCGAAACCCTAACCATGAATGCTCCTGAAACCTTGGAGACCAATCAGTCAGGTGATTTCTCGGCAATGGCCAATGACGATGCCCGTCCCCCGATCGAATATACCTGGGCGTTTGGAGACGGCAGTACTGCTGACAGCCCCAATACTGTACATGCCTACCAAGAAGCAGGGGCCTACACGGTGACCGTCACAGCAAGCAACAGGAACGGACGATTCACGGTATCCGAAAGCGCCAGTGTAATGGTGATGAATCCTCCGGTACCTGCACAGGTCTTGGCCCTTCTGGCCAGTTCTACGAATGTGGATACCCGCACACCTGTCGAGTTTTCTGCAAACGTCCTCGGGGACGCACCTCTAGCGTATGCCTGGAGTTTTGGGGATGGCACTTCTTCCGCCTCTCCCAGACCTCAGCACACTTATATGTCCGCGGGAGAGTATTCCGTATCGCTGGAAGTCTCCAATGAGCATGGACGAGACGCCCGCACGCTAAATATTGCTGTGGCGCAATTTGAACCGCCCTATTGCGCAGATCTCGCAGAAATGAGTACCGTCTTTTTCGAGCGTAATTCCAGTCTGCTGACCGATGCCGTCCAGCAGGCATTAGACGACAATCTCGAGATTCTGGGCGAGTGTTTGAATCTTCAGGTGCGCGTTGAAGGTATGGCTAGCCCTCTGGAACGTAATGCCCAGACACTGTCGGTTGACCGTGCGCGGGCTGTTCGTGATCACTATATCGAAAACGGGATTGACGCTCAGCGTATCTCGATGCTCGGTGTTGGGAGTGCAGATGGAACGTCCAAGAAGAGCGGGGTAGATCAGTTCCGCAGGGCAGATACGATTCCGATCCGCTAGGTACTGCACCACCCTCGCTGCACGGCGCCGTCTTCTCCGATGGTGTAAAATCCAAGGTCCCGGCCTGTGCGGAGCTTGGTTATGTAGATGATTTGGCCGACGTGCATCGAAAAGTGTTCGACTGCGTGATAGATCGCTCCAAGTACTGTTATCTGGATACCCTGAATGGTCCGGGGCTGCTCCAATAGGTCCTGCTCCAGGCCATCCAGCACGTAGACGGCCTGTTGCACGGTGGCTCGCAGTTTTCCGATCAGCACGGCTGCACTGCTACCACCATCAGCTGAAAATTCCTGTGCCCGCTGGCGATCGTCTTCCAGTCCACCAACCCCGGCTACAATCCATTGATGCAGGTTGCCTGACAGGTGGAGCAGCAGATTTCCGACACTGTTTGAGGACGGATTTGGCCTCCACCACAGATCCGACTCAGGCAGGACCTCAAGGCACTTCTCTATCTTCAGCAAATAGTCTTTCCGTAGCAGGTTCTGCGATTGTCTGATAAAGAGCTCGCATGCTCGATCCATATTGTTTTCTTCTACGCTTTCGTCTCTTCAAGAGAGGTCTGTGATATTTTGTGGGCCCCGTATTCTATCTGTCCGAGAATACCGTGTCGTTCTGGGTACTTTTGTTCTTGGAATTTGTGTCCTATGAGTGCCTGGTGACCCTTAAGCATGTTCTTGTCTTATGCCTATCTTTAGTAAAAGGATGCCTTACAGAACAAGGGCGGACTTTCTGTGTACGCTCCTGTTTTCTTTGAGAGATTCTTCTGGCTCCCAAAACGATTTTGACATCTAGCCTTAATGAAATTTCAACTGCGCTTCATCATACCGATCACGCTGCTTCTCTTGGCGGGAGGGCTGCTTGGGGCTTCTTTTAGTCGCTATTTCGGTGACATAACGGAAGATTTGCGCAAGCTTGAAGAGGCTTTTCTCATGATCAACCGCCGGTACGTTGATCCAGTGGAGCCCAACAAAGCCGCCGAAGACGCGATCGAAGGAATGCTCAAATCCCTCGACTCGCATTCTTCCTACATTGACGCTTCTGCATTTAAGGAGGTGGCCGAGTCTTTTCAGGGCTCCTTCGGTGGCATTGGCGTTTGGTTTCAGATACCTGACGGCGACACCGCGCGCGTGGTTTCCCCAATAGAGAATGGTCCCAGTGAAAAAGCGGGGATCCGAGCAGGTGACAGAATCATTGCCGTTGATGATACGTCGGTGGTCGGTGTAGGTGAGGATGAAGTGAAGCGACGCCTCAAGGGACCGGTGGGTACGCAAGTAGAGGTAACTATACGACGCTTGGGTATTCAAAAGCCTTTCACTGTGCCCCTCACACGTGACCTAATCCCATTGTATTCTATCACCAGTAGCTATATGGTGGATGAAATCACCGGTTATATCCGAATCAGCCGATTTGCCCAGAGCACCTATGCTGAATTCATTCAATCCCTTGACGAACTGCAGGGACAAGGAATGGAACGTTTGCTCTTGGATCTTCGGGACAATGGTGGAGGAATATTGCAGTCAGCGGTTGCAATTGTTGATGAAATGCTGGCCGGGAATGAATACATCGTCAGCACTATTGGCCGCAGCGTACCCAGTGAAGTTTTTGTTGCTCAACGTACTGGGCGCTTCGAAACCCAACCCATTATCGTTTTGGTAAATGGTAACTCCATTTCCGCAAGTGAAATTGTCGCGGGAGCCTTGCAAGATCACGACCGTGCACTGCTTGTTGGTCAACGAACCTTTGGGAAAGGATTGGTGCAAAACCAATTTCCTTTACCTGATGGCAGCTACCTACAAATAACAACGGCCCGTTACTATACCCCCTCCGGCCGATTAATACAGACTCCGTACGAGGAGGGGGATCGCGAAGGATACTTTGAGGCTAAACTGGAAGGTTTGATCAAAGCCCAGCAGGATCCCGATAAATACGCGGAAAGCATTCCAGATTCACTAAAATTCACCACCACACACGGGCGTACCATCTTTGGGGGCGGAGGAATCATGCCGGACCATTTTATTGAAGGCGATTCCCTCAGGCCTCGCATACTCCGCGCACTTTATGGCGGTGCACTATTCGAAAGCTTTCGCCTCTGGTTCGAAAATAATGAACAGGTACTGCGAACCACCTGGGAAGATCGGGCAGATGATTTCTTGAACGATTTCACTTTTTCGACTGCACAATGGGATGCTCTGTGGGTTTCTGGAGCTTCCTCCCAAGTTCCTGTGACTTTTGTGGAAGCTGATCCTTCGACTGAAGAGCTGCAGTTCACTTACAAGGAACTCAATGATAACAGTGAAACAATCCGCCTTTACTTCAAAGCTCTTCTCAGCCGACAGTTATACGGAGCCCGGATCGCCACTCCGCTGTTTCATGCCATTGACGAAACCTTCCAGGAGAGTCTGTTACTCTGGCCTGAAGCCGAGAAGTTAGCGCTTCTCAGTCAATAGTTGCCCACGGCAGGCGTGTGATTTTCACTTCTTCCCCACCGGACGGATCTGCACAGTCTTCGGGCAGATGGATGAGACAATTGGCATGCTGCAGCGAAGAATACAGATTTGATGCTTGTGGTCCAGTAGTTTGCACAAGCAGTCGCCCATCTTCCTGGCGGACAGCTCTTCCACGGACGAAATGATACAAACCCGCTGGCTTTTTCACTGGAAATTCCAGCTGTGCACATAAAAAAGGAGGGTTTACCTGGGCAGCTCCCCCGAGCCTGAACAATGCGGGACGGACATATTGAAGAAAGCATACCGCCGCTGAGACAGGATTGCCCGGCAAACCAAAAACCAGTTGGGAGCCAAGCTTACCAAACAACATCGGTCCACCTGGTCGCTGGCGTACGCGCCAGAAACTCTGACGAAATCCCATATTCGCAAGTACATCCTTGACCAGGTCATGTGTGCCCACGGAGACGCCTCCACTGATAATCAGCACATCCGCACCCTTACTGGCCTCAATTGCTTGTATTAAGCTGTCAGGATTATCCCGCGCAATTAGCGGCCCCGTCACCAGGCCGCCTGCATCCAATATCTGTGCTACAAGTCCCGGACCATTAGCATCGCGAATCTTTGCGGGCGGTAGAGGCCCATCTGCTTCCAAGTGCAACTCGTCCCCCGTCACAATAACGGCTACATGTGGAGTAGCGCCCACTTTAATTTCCTGGTAGCCGGCGGCCGCAATCATACCCACAACCGGCGGCGTAATATGCGTGCCTCCACTTATTACTGATGTTCCCTCCTTTACGTCCTGCCCTGCGCGCCGAATATACGCCCCCTTCTTCGGGCATTGATTAATTCTCACAAAGCCAGGGTCATGCTCCGTGGTCCACTCTACTGGAACCACTGCTTCCGTACCCGGTGGGACTTTTGCCCCCGTCATTATCTGTATGCAGCCTCCGGGCCTTACTCCACTTTGGGGGTTCTTGCCAGCTGGAATATCTCCGTCCAAACGGAGACGCGCAGGAACTACCGCAAGATCTTCCATGCGTACTGCGAAACCATCCATACCCGAATTATCGAAAGGAGGTATTGATTCCCGGGCAATTATTGTCTCTCGCAAAACCCGTCCCAGCGCCGCTGACAGAGGCACCCTCTCTGTCGGAAGCAACCGTAGCTCCGCGCTAATTTTCCGCAATGCTTCTTCAACCGTGATTCTATCTTGCATAATCTCGTGGATAAAATGTTACATCCTCTTGATTTAATTCAAGCACGCCAACTGTTAACTTCAGACTTGTGGATATCAATGCAATTATTCACGTCTTACTCACAGATTTAAAATCGGTGTTTACACCTATTTGAGGGGAGATATTGCCCACTCTTGTGCATTTTCTCCCACTATGTAGAGGGCTACTCTAAGTTATCCACAAATCCACAGAGTCAACGAGTATGTAAAGTTGGAAATTTTAAAAGCTTCGTGTAGTAAATGTATCTGGTCACTTGTGGACAACTTTTTACGCTACCTAAAACTCGTGAATCTGGCGTTTAGTCTGCAGAGATTGTTAGTGAGCCCTGAGCATAGTAATTATGCCTCCATAAGGCTTGATGGTGGTATGCTTTCGTATGGTTGAACTGAAACTATCTCTGTCCATCTCTTGGGGCCTTCTTCTGGAGCAAGCACCCAAGTAACGGATGAGGTCGAATCGCAATGTTCGGGATATACTTCCAGTAACAGGTACCATGCTAAACTGATAGACCTCAATTGGTGTGACCGTAGCTCTGTGCAGTCGGCATAACAAGATCCCATGACAGGCCCTCCTTGTATGAGCAGCTCTCTGAGGGAGGGCCGCAGAGAACTTGCAGTGGGCTTCGTAGAAGAGAGGTAAGATGGCCCTGAGTTCAGGCGTTTACAGACCACCGCTGCGGTGATTCATTGTGCGAGTTTCCACGTGTATGTGAATGGTATCTTTTCCAAACCAGGTACAAATTCACAAAACCGCCGACGTGTTCCTTCACCTACGTTTACTACAGCTTCTGAAAAAACAGCAAAGCTCAATTACTTCCCCGCCCCTGACTCGCCTTGAATTCACCGGAATTATTCTGATAATCCTGCTCAGGTATCATTGCACTTGAACGCTTCGATACCAGTCTAAACCACGCTTAAATACAAAAGGACCCATAACCAATAGCATTAGTCCCACACCAATGCTAGGAAAGCCTAAAAAACTCAAACCTGTTGCGATACAGGAAATAAAATAGGTCAATGCAACGAAGAATTTAGCTTGCTCAGACACAGACTTTACGAACCTATCCCATAAAAACCAAGCAACAATGGAAACCGCCAATAAAATCGACAAAATCATTTTTTGCCTCAATTAGCAATCCTATTTATCTCCAGAAACTAAGCAAAGGTAGATAAATAGGCGAGGAACAACCGCAACAGACCAAAAATGACATAGAGACTGGAACAAAGATTAAGAGCAATATGCCGTTACACCTGCCACATTCTGGAAGCAATAAATCCCAAGCATTCCAGAGCATTCGGCATTCAGGCATCAGGAGAACACACCATGGCTCTTGATGGAAACCGGCAGCCCAGCGGGCCGTATTTTGTGCGTATGGAAACGTCGGCCTATCGGCAAACCCGCATGATGATGCTGGCCAAGTAGGCACAGGACCACCATTTGCCCCCTGTATTCATGCAATTACAGCGATCCGGCCTGTTGATACCGGGATTGTGTGCACTGCTGCTGGTGCACGCACCGGCGGAAGCGCAGTCCTTCGGACCGGCGACGTGGATCCGGCAGGCCTGGATCGCAGAGGACGACATCATTCCCATGGATATCGCCATTGGCCCGCACGAGGAAGTCTTTGTGACCGGCCTGCTGAGCTTGGAAGAAGATGCCTGGTTTGAGGCTTCGGCGGATTCAGCGGATATCCTTATGCTGGACACGCCACTAGGTGGAACCGGGTTTCTGGTTCGATACGATGGCGAGACCGGCGAACTGGGATTCGTGCAGCCAGGGAGCGTGATCCCTGGTGAATGGCCCCTGTTCATTGCCAGTGAATACAGCACCGGCTACTCCGTTGCCGTAGTTGATGGTCGTCTGTTCCATGGTGAAGGTCTCGGACCAAATGAGGTTTACAGGGCGGGCTCGGCCATGGTTACCGTGCGTGATCTGGCAGGCTCGGTACAGTACCGGATCGGACCACGCGAGCGTAGGCCACTAGCGTGGACCATTTACATACAGGGGATCCGCTTCGACGCGCAGGGCAATCTCTACCTGGCTGGCACATACAGAGACACGCTTTACTTTTCGCCGGATGTGGTTCTGGCTCCGTCCAGAAGCTTCCACCACGCTACATGGGATGTTTTCGTGGCCAGCTACGCGCCGGACGGCCTGGTGCGCTGGGCACACCAGGTAGAAGGCGGTACAGATGACTTGTGGATTTCGAACGGGTGGTTCGGCAGGGCGGCCTTTGACGTGGACGCAGCAGGCAATGTGGTGCTCGGGGCCGTCGCCAGTGGCGAACTACCTCCTTCTTTAAGCGCTGCGGAAGACGGCGTCGTGCTGGCGCATTACAGCAGCAGCGACGGCGCACTGCAACGCATTCAAACGCTAAACGATCTTGGAATCTCCTACATCCCTTCATTCAGTACGCTGCGTAATCATATGGGGCCGATTTACCGCGCCTTTGCGGGCGATTACGTAGCGACTCCGCAAAACATTCGTCTTGACAGGAGCGGAAATATGTACGCGATCTGGCGCAAGACGACAGCTAAGGCCGCCCTATTCAATTCGCTGACGATCAGCGATACGACGCTGCACCGCCGGGAGCAGGGGTCTATACGTGTCCTGACGAAGTTTGATGCGCAGGGGACGTTTTTGTGGGCCAGGAGGCTGGACAACTATTATGTGGTGTCTCCGGGCGGCCTGGAGGTCGCAGAGAATGGCCACGTATATGTGTGGGGATTTTTCCGGGGGCGTTACGCCGAGTTCGAGGGCGTCCGGTTGACGCAGGAAGAAGCCGAGGGTAGTGACGGCTTCGTGGCGCACTACGACGAAAGCGGTCATCTTGTGCGGGCGCTCCATCTGGAGACCACCGGTGACACGGGGGATTTTATTGAAGTGCTGGGGATAGGGGCTTCGGGAAACGTGTACGTGGCCGGCAGCTTCGGGGCCGATCGGGCGATTCTGGGTGCGGATACGCTGTACGCCCGGGGCAAAGGCAACCTTTTCATCGCCAAATACGGCGCCACCTCCCTGTCGTCGGAGCCCCCGGATGGAGTCCCCTCCGGGGAGATCGAAGTATCGACTTATCCCAATCCGTTCCGCCAAAGGGCGACCATCGAGTACCGCGTGCCGGCGCCGGGGCATGTCCGACTGACGGTATACGACGTGCTCGGACGCGAGCTGGCCGTGCTCGTGGACGAACGGCAAAGCGCCGGATCGCACTCCGCAAAGCTGGACGCGCCCAGTTGGCCGAGCGGCGTATACCTGTACCGCCTCGAGGCCCGCAATCAGGTCGCTACGGGCCGGCTGGTGCGTCACAAATAAAAACAAGCCCCCCCCTGCTATCCACACCATCGAAGCAGCGCAAACTTTCCGTTTAGGGGCGGGCAAATGCAATAAATACCTATATAACCCCCTTTATCACACCCACTACGTTCTATTTGTGAGAAATTGACGGCCATGAAAAACGCCCTCGGTGGGAATGTGGCTATGGGAACAACAGGAGACGTTCATTGGCGCCCAACAGGCCAGTCCCATTGAAGAAATTGACTGTTTATGCGTATTCGACAGAGGCATCACAGAGATTATTTGAACAGGTTTAGCTTAGCCAGGAGTTCTGTAGAATTTGGGCGGATTTCAAAAATTCACGACTCGTGGATAACATGTGGAATTCTCCGTGAAAACTTTGCGACTTCGAGAGACTGTTTATTACCTTTGAGAACATAGGGAAGGTTTTTCAGGTGAAGACTGGGGCTTCTTCCTGCTTGGAGGTGTCTTTTGGGGAGAATTCAGGGCTATTTACCTATGCGGGCATGGTTTTGGGCCATACACTACGGATATATTTTGGAAACATTTTATTGATACAGCCAGGGTGAGGGTGTGGATAACCAACCTTTCCAGTACATCTGCCGGTTGCATCTCAACAGACGATCCTAATGGGCACCGTGAACGTTTCCGTATCCTGGATGTTGACCGCCTCGGTGGATGGCCTTGTCGGTTGGAGATAGTTTACGCTCGTTATTTTAGTGGTTTCGGCGGAGATAGGTAATGCTTAGACATCTCGGTGCACTTGATGTTAGCATGTGTGACATGATGCAAAAAGCTTATTAGTTTGAACGGTTCCTATGATTAAGCGAATAGTAGTGGCGCTGGACGCTGACACTGATACCCCAGTAGCAACACGTTATGCGACGGAAATTGCACGTGAACACAATGCTGAACTAACCGGAATGGCCGTCGTGGATACGGCCAGCATTTCGGCATCTTCAAAAGGCGGAGGAATCGGCAGCATGTATCTCATGTCCAAGGTTCAGGAGAGCCTTACGGTTGAGGCTCGTGAGATTGCTCAGGCGCTAACGCGAGCATTCAGGGATGCCGTGAACGACAGCGGAATCCAATCACAGGTAGTTATTGAGGAAGGTGTAGCACTTCAACGAATCATTGAGGATATGAACTGCCGGGATTTACTGGTCATCGGCAAGGAGCCACACTTCTTTTATGGCCATCCTGATGAAACGTTTACAAAATTGGAAAAGATTGTCGGTCATGTGGTGAGTCCCACCTGTGTGGTTCCCAATTCTTACAGAAAGGTTAAGCGGGTAATGATTGCCTATGATGGTAGTGCAGCCTCGGTTCGTGCCATGCGCAGTTTCTTCCAACTCAAGCCTTTTGGGAGCGAAGTGTCCGTAGAAGCAATCAATGTGCACAGCAAGGGAGATCGTGCCAGTGCGTTGCTCGCGCTCGCGCATGTGAAAGCGTATGGCGAAGCACATGGATACTCCGTTCAGACACTTGCATTTGAAGGAACCGATCCAAGCAGGGAGATCGTAGAGGCACTCGAGCGCCATCAGGCAGATGTTCTGGTAGCCGGAGCGCATATCGTTTCCCCGTTATCCCGTATTGCATTTGGATCCACGAGTGCAAGTCTGTTGCACGAGGTCAATATTCCCATGTGGCTAGAGGCCTAGCTTCTGGCATAACCACCAAGTTGGATGGCGATTCCACCTCGCCGCCGAGCACGCTGTGCAGTGCTGCAAGCGCTTTATGCATATGCACTCAGTGGTGATTCCCGGTCTCACGTCAATAAGACAGTTCTCTTGCCGCGGCTGCCTCCGCAGGAGGGTGCCATGGATCTGGGAATAGCACTTTTCAGCAAGGTGATAGAAGAGCATGATGCGCTGGACGAAATAATCGCTACGAATGCAAAAAATTGGGACTTGAAGCGCATTCTCAGGATAGACTTGATCATTCTCCGCATGGCGATTTGCGAATTTCTGTACTTCAAACAGATCCCTCCCAAAGTGACCATGAACGAGGCTATTGAGCTCGCAAAAATGTTCAGTACTGAAGAAAGCAAGGATTTTGTGAATGGCGTACTTGATTCGATCGCGTTTAAATTAAGAAAGGAGGGCAGGCTCGTCAAAAGTATAGCAGGTCTTCAAGGCTGGGAGGAAATGGTGCACAGACAGAACACTCAGCGGACGAAGTAAGCGACTAGGGTTTTGTGAAGTCATGTGCCCTGGGATCAACTTCGGGAGCACACCCATCTGATCGATCCATATTGATATTTGAGAGGTCGGAAAACCGCGTACGAATGGGACTGATTGCTATCGGTGATATTCACGGTTGCTCGCGAACACTGAAGGTGCTGTTAGAGGCTTTATCTCTTGGAGCAGAAGATCATCTTGTTTTTTTGGGGGATTATGTGGATCGTGGCCCGGACACAAGGGGAGTGATTCATCAACTGATAGCTCTATCCAAGCGGGTCAGATGCACCTTCCTGCGAGGCAACCATGAACAGGCAATGCTGGACTGGTTGAGTGGTGAGGAGGGAACGTACTGGCTGCATTATGGAGGAGAAGAGACACTACAGAGTTACATGCAAGGAGGGAAGTTGGATTTTCCGGCTACACATCTCTCGTTTCTGAAATCAACCACTTTATATCTGGAGACACCCGAGTTCTTCTTTGTTCATGCGGGACTTCGACCAGACCGTACGGTCCAGGAAAACATCCGTCACGCGGAAGCTGAAGTCTTTCTCCACTACCGGGGACATCTCCGGGTGGCGGTACCACAATGGGAAAAGTGCGTTGTGTTTGGGCATACGCCACATTCGGCTCCGATATTGACGGATCGGATGATTGGCATTGATACGGGTTGTGTTTTTCCAGAACGCCTGGGGCTGGGGCGCCTGACCGCAGTCCGATTGCCTGAGCGCGAGATGGTTGCGGTCGCCAACCAGGAGTTCAGATAAAGGGATTTGTTCTCAGGTGTATATTGTTCAGCAACAATCCTTTTTGCCGTCGCAGACTACCAAAGGTTCATGGTGAAAAATTGTCCTTCATTGAGGTGGGGCTGCACGGAGGACCTTCCGATCCATGCCCCGCGCGCTGCTAAGAATAGTAAGGATCCTGCAAAAGCAACCTCCCTTTAGGTGGCCCTGAGCTTATGAACTATGGATAATGGATGAGGCTATGTCACTTCTTCCGTACATCAGGAATGTCTCACAATACGCTGGAAATGAATATTACCCTGCCGAAGGAGGGATCAAGTTACAAAGCAACCCAAAGCCCAAAGCGAAAAGACGGACGCTGAGAGCCGATTTCAAAGAAAACGGGCTGCCGCCCGATCGAGACCGTATATCGAATATATGGATCCAGAAAAAGGCTGAACTGCCGGTTTTTTTCGGCACGAGTGGCGTTTTGCAGAAAGGTTAATGCAGGGCCAAAGCGCACTCCGAGATAAAGATCATACGCGTAATTGGCCCGCCCGATAACGCGCAAAATCCCCAAAGGGCGGAGTGCTGTTCCGACGCCCGCGGAGAGATGCACAGGTGTTCGTTCCTTCCAGAGTTCCGAATCAACGGAAGTGATCACTTCAAGTGTGTAGACACTCCGGGCTTGAACGTGTCCCACCTGGAATCCAGCTCCCGGCCATGCACCGAGCCCCACCTGCCACTGAGAGGTCTGTGCCAACGCGGAAAATCCACTTGGAACCAAAGTAAAAAGCAGGAAGCAGGTGGTCCTAAAGAGAGGCAATGGTTTAGTCGTCTGTGGCAGCCGGTGCTAGAGAAGCTCTATGCTCTTTAACGCGATGAAAACCCAAAAGGCTTTGTTGGTCGCGGCAGAGACACTGGCGCTTGCCACATTCGTTTACTTGCGGGTCGCCCCGCCGGCGCGCGGGAGTCGGATGCAGCCGTGCTGGCATCGGGATTGCTCCGCGACCGTGATGGAAATACTGAGGATAACTCGGATCTGTTCGCCCAGAGCCACCACGCAATTAGCTACTCCCCGCACGGAGTTAACCAATATCCGATGGGCTGCAAGATCAGGGAATTCGGGAAGGCTCTAACTGCGGCGAAGAGCACCCCAAGCCACCTTGGATTGAACGGGAACCCGACAATGTCGGCGCACGCGCCCATTACTGTCAGACCCTAATGACCCCTTCCGGTACACGTGGTATGCAGGCTCCGTGTCCGGGCGGTTGTGGAAACCGACCGATGGCGGCACGACTTGGCATTTTCTGAGCGACTATCTTCCAAAGCCGGCGGTCGTGATCCAAGCCATCGGAGCTAGCAACCGTGATTTCATGTACGTAGGCACGGGTGAGGGCTTTGGCGGTCACGCCGGCATTGTTGCCGTGGCCGGAAGCGGGGTTTTCAAGTCAACTGATCAGGGTCGAACACGGACGCACCTGAATCTACAATCATCAATACCGGCTTTAGATGGGTTTATTGCTTGGTTGGAGACCCCACCAATGCCAGTGTAGTGCTTGCGGCGACGGGTGTCGGCATTTTTCGTTCAACCGATGGGGGAACGTCGCGGATTCGTGACTACGGTCCACGGGCGGGCCATCACAAGTTTCTAGGGCAAGCACCAACCAAATGTGGAAACGTCTGAAAGATTGCTGCATACTACAGCCAGTGCCCGGAAAGCTCAATAACCATATGCCTCTAGCCGCTATACGCTTGATGCTGCGTCCTACCTCACTTGCACTACTGGTTCTGTTTGCCAGTTGCTCGTCACGCGAGCCATACACGGCCAATCAGCCAGAATCTGAGGTTTCAGGGGTCATGACTCTGCCGGATGGCAGTCAGGAAACATGGCGCATTGTGGAAGAATTTCGCGTGGGCAATGAGACCGGGAATGGTGCCATATTCTTCGGATTGGTCTCTGCCATTACCGTTGATGAATACGACCAGCTCCTTGTACTGGATCGTCAGGCGAGCGAAGTTCTGGTCTTTGACGCAAAGGGGGAGCTTGTTCGTACGATAGGCGGCAAAGGCGCCGGTCCCGGTGAATTTGAACACGCGGTCCATATTGATGTCGGTCCTGATGGTAACCTGTGGGTAATGGAAATGCGCACCGGCCGACTCACGTTGCTTGATTCTACCGGACACTACCTGCGGAAGGAACAGCTTGACATCTTTGGTTGGGACGTAGGCTTTGTCGCCGATGCGTACCTCGGCGGCTTTGACTGGCAGGATCGCTACAATGCGGCTGTTGAGGTGCCATATTCGGGGGAGGCGGGCGCACAAGTCACTCTGGGAGGCAACCACTTAGTGCTCGCCCGCTACAGCGCATCACTAACGCCCATTGACACAGTTCCAATGCCGCATAGTCCGGTCCGTTTTGAGAAGTACGTCCACTTTGCTCAAAACAGTGTAATGATTGAGGATGTGCCGTTGCAAGGGGAATTCCACTGGCGGTTTGCTCCCGGCGGAAACTATTGGACATTGCTTACACGACCATATGAGATATCCGAGGTCTCGATGTCAGGTGATACTCTTCGGACCTTTGCGATGCCGTTTGATCCGGTGCGGGTTACGGATGAGGATTTGCAGGAAGCCCACGAGAGTCTCGAACGCTTCTTTGAGCGCGGAGCAGAGTTAGATCTCGACAAGATCCCGAGTACGCATCCGGCCGCCAATTCTTTCTTTGTGGACGAAGATGGGCGTATCTGGGTGGACAAGCGCGCCCCTTCATCGGAAGATCAACACCACCTGTTTGACATTATCGACGCAGACGGGACATTGATGGGGACACTGAGATCACCTTTTGCAGTTAGCCCGACACCCATCCCGGTCATCAGGCATGGTTTTCTTTACGCCGTCAGCGCCGCAGATGACGGATCCCAGTTGGTGATCAAAGCACGCATTGATAAAAGTCGCAGCGACTGAAGCAGAATGGCAATTCCGCGCGACTACACCCCATTTGCTGCAATATCGGTTAACGAGCCGTTGTGACCACACAACGAGTGGCCGACGATTTACGGGCAAACTCCGTGTACGACGGAACATGAACGGAGGCGAGTTCTATCAAGATTTTGTACTTGAGGGCGACATTCGTCGCGAATTTCCACCGAACATTGAATCTGGGGTGAAGGGAGTGATATTGCCGGCCTTTGACGAAAAAACTGGAAACTCGCACCGCAGCGTTTGCAGGAAAGTTTGAGGACAGCTTGACTTCATCGTCAACACAGTTATGTACGTCCAGGGCGCACTCCGAGATATAGATCATACGCGTAATTGGCCCGCCCGATAACGCGCAAAATCCCCAAAGGCTGGAGTGATGATCCGACGCCTGCGGAGAGATGCACGGGTGTTCGTTCCTTCCAGAGTTCCGAATCAACGGACGTGATCACTTCAAGTGTGTAGACGCTCCGAGCTTGAACGAGTCCGGCCTGGAATCCAGCTCTTGGCCAGGTGCCGAGCCCGACCTGCAACTGAGATGTCTGTGCCAGGGCGGATAATCCGCTTAGAACCAAGGTAAAAAGCAGGCAGTAGGTGGTCCTGAAGAGAGGCAACGGTTTATTCATCTGTGGTAGCCGATGCTGGAGAAGCTCTATGCTCTTTAACGCCATGAATCGCGCAGGTGCCGAAAAGTGCTTACTTGATATGATAGGTTCTATACACGCGAAGGTTTGGTTCTAGGAATAGACACGGGTTGCCGCTTGACGGGTACTCACATATACAGTGAAGCTTTTTCAACTATTCACTTAAGTCCTAAACAAATTCTTTGACTGATTCAGGGTGTCCGGCAGGCGATCCCAGCGTCACGATGCTGCGGTCGAGCATCATCAGGGAATTGCAAGCACAGCCCAGGGTGCATCAAATAGACCCCGGAGGTCCGCGAGGACCGGATCAGGCGGTATGCACATCAAGGCCAGTTGAGACGTATAATGACGCCGCTCTGTCCAGAAGGTAGGCTTCCTGCAGTGGTCGGGCCGAAAATGTTCAAACGAGAATCGTTTTCAGAGCGGTTCAGATAATTTTCCCTATGGATTCAGCCGTTGTTCGGTGATGCCCCTCAGGTGTGGTATTGTTGGATTGCCCAATGTTGGTAAGTCTACGCTCTTTAATGCGCTTAGCGGTGCAGGTGCGGCCGCAGCGAATTACCCATTTTGCACCATTGATCCTAATCGCGGAGTGGTGCCCGTCCCGGATGAACGATTAGATAGGCTGTTCGCTACGAACTCGTCTGCCCGGGCTATTCCGACGACGATAGAGTTTGTGGACATCGCAGGTTTAGTGGCGGGGGCCTCGCGAGGAGAAGGCCTCGGGAATGCTTTTCTTGGGCATATCCGACAGGTGGATGCCATCCTTCATGTAGTACGGTGTTTTGAGTCAGAGGACATCATTCATGTGGCCGGTAAAGTAGATCCCGAGCGAGATATAGAAATCGTCAACACTGAGCTGTTACTGAAAGATTTGGATACAGTGGAGCGCTTCACGGAAAAATGGCAGAAAGCGGCGAAAGGAGGAGACGTGGTAGCCGGGAGTCAGGCAGCACTGGGGGCGCGGCTAATGACGCATTTGGCCGAAGGAAAGGCGGCGCGGCTAATGACAGAACTCACCAGAGAAGAACAGCGCAGCGTCGACGAAATGTTTTTGCTAACCAGACGCCCTGTTCTTTATCTTGCCAATGTGGGTGAGTCTGATTTACCTGAAGGGAATGCATGGGCCGAACAGGTCCGTGACATCGCCAACAGCGAACAGGCAGAATGTTTAATTTTAAGCGCGGAGTTTGAGGCACAGTTGGCTGACCTGGATGAGGCGGAGAAAGCGGCTTTTCTGGAAAGTGAAGGGCTTTCTTCAGGAGGTCTGCAGCGCCTGATTCATGCGGCGTACAGGTTGCTGAACTTGATTACATTCTTTACGCATGGGCCAAAAGAATCGCGTGCATGGACAGTCGTGACAGGCACGTGTGCCCCGCAGGCAGGGGGCCAGATACATAGTGACTTTGAGCGCGGATTTATTCGTGCAGAGACCGTAAATGTGGATGATTTTGTTCGTGTCGGCTCAGAAACAGCGGCCCGTAACGCCGGCATCATGCGCTCGGAAGGCAAAGAGTACGTAGTTCAGGATGGGGATGTGATTCTCTTTCGATTCAATGTATAGATGATAGAAAGATCGAAAATGCAGAAAGCAGCAGTGCTTGTTTTAAGTCTGTTTATATCCGTTACGGTTTGGGCGCAAGAAGACCCCTTAGCTGACTCGCTCTCTCAGCGGGTGTTTGAGGCTGCGGGAGGACCCGGGGTATGGTCACGCGTGCCCTATTTGGCATTCAGTTTCGGCGTAGAAGAGAATCGCCAGATTGGCCGAGTGGTACGCCATCTGTGGAACCGAAACACAAACCAGTACCGCCTGGAAACACCAGGACCGACAGGAGAACCCTATGTTGTTCTCTTTGACGTGGATACGCGACAGGGAAAAGCTTACTGGGGTGGTGTAGAGCTCGGAAATAAGGAATCAGCAACACGGGTCGCGGATGCGTTCCAGCGGTTTGTAAATGACACCTTCTGGCTTCTGATGCCGTTTCGGCTGTTTGATGCAGGGGTTGAACGGGCATTCTTGCCTGATTCGTCAAATGATGTCGTAGACGTGCTGCGTATCCGGTTCACTTTACCAGATCGCGCGCCAACGGACGAGGTCTATCTATACATTGCGCGCGAGACGGGGAGAATAGTTCAGTGGAAATACCGGACCCCTGCGGATGGGCCGGATACACCACTCCGGGGATTTGAGTGGAGAGATTATACGCGTTACGTCACGCCCGTTGGTGAAGTCGTGCTGTCAATCCGCAAACGCGCGCTTGGGCGTCCCTTTGAGGTTGTTGTGGGGGGTGTTCGGATGCCGCAGGAGGTCCCCGATGACTGGTTTACCACCGGAGTGCCTAAACTGACGCCGGGGGCGGTGAGGGAGTGATGGATTACCGGCTGTTCATCGCACGGCGGTACCTGAGCAGCCGGCAGCGCGTTCGTCTGATCACCGTGATCTCCGGCATCTCGGTAACTGGAGTGGCCGTAGGAGTTGCTGCGTTGATAGTGGTTCTCTCGGTCATGAATGGGTTCTACGATGTCGTACGTGACCTACTTGTTTCGCTGGACCCGCATGTTCGCATTGTTGCTGAGTCCGGGCACGGGTTGCAGCAGACCGAAGCAGACCAATTAGTGGATCCATCCCTGCAGCTGCCCCAGGTTATAAGTGCCGAGCCCTATGTTGAAGGGAAGGCTCTCCTGGTTCCAGCTAGACGAACAGAAGTCAACCGTGTTGTGATCGTACGGGGTGTAATGGGTAACGCAGTAAGGGGGGGCATCGTAGTTGGGGAGTTTGACACCGCTGAACGTGGCATCATCATGGGACTAAGCCTCGGTCAGCGGCTGGGACTTTCTCCTGGCCCAGAAACCAGCCGGGTGACACTTTTTTCTGCGCAAGGACTGGGGTTGATGCTTACCCGTGTGTTTTCTCCTCCTCCGATCCGATCATTTGATGTTCGAGGTCTTTATAAACTGGAAGACACTTATGACAATACGCATGTGTTTATTGGACTTGAGGAAGCCCAGCGCCTTTTTCACATGAACGATGCCGTAACGGGCGTTGAACTGCGTCTCTCGAATCTGGAACATGCCAGTGCAGTCAAGCGAAGCCTAGAAGCGCTGTACCCGGAGGACCTCGAGGTCCAAACCTGGTATGAATTGCAACAGTCGCTGTATGATGTGATGCGTCTGGAAAAATGGGGGGCATCACTCATACTGATATTAATCAGCATAGTCGCCGCCTTCAACATTGTCGGATCACTATCTATGGTCGTTGTTGAGAAAAAGCGGGATGTCGGGATTTTGCAGGCAATGGGGACTTCCGCAAGCGATATTCGCCGGATTTTTTTGATACAGGGCGGGATAATTGGAGCACTTGGTGCAGGATCTGGGTTTGTGATCGGGTTGGGGCTTGTTCTGGTACAGAAGTACTTTGAGTTGGTACCGCTGCGGGGAGCAGAGTCCTTTGTTATTGAAGCCTATCCAGTCGCCATCCAGATGCTGGACTTGATGTTGATCGCCATTGTATCTTTCGGGCTTTGCCTACTGGCAGCGCTCTATCCAGCATGGCGCGCTTCTCGGATCGAACCGGCCAAGGCGGTGGCTCAGGATCGCTAAAGCGTTAGTGGGAACGTATGTCGAGCCAGTACATACAACTCGGTCGCCCAAAAGAGAAAAGACACGGATGGCACGAAAGGATAGTCTAACCGGCAAAGGGCCCATGTCAGGCAATAATGTCTCACATGCCCACAATAAAACGCGTCGGCGCTTTGGCGTAAACCTGCAAACCAAACGGTTTTACCTCCCTGAGGAAAAAAGATGGGTGACCTTAAAAGTCTCGGCAAGTACTATAAAAACCATAAACAAGAAAGGTGTTGAGGCAGTTTTGCGTGAAGCTCGCAAGCAAGGAGTCCGTATTTAGATACAGCGTTCACAATAATGGCACGAAAAGGAAAAGATGTTCGGCTCAAAGTGATCCTCCAGTGTACGGAGGCACCCGGAACGAGCCGTTATTCCACGGTGAAAAACCGTCGGAACACATCCGGGCGACTTGAGCTCAAGAAGTACAATCCTGTCTTGCGTAAACACACTTTGCACAGAGAAATCAAGTAAGGATGGCCAAAAGTCAATCTTTCGGAGACAAGGTCCGCAAGCGCCGTCAAGAGCGCCAGGTGATGGCCAAGCTCATTATCGCGGAGAAAAAACCGAACGGGAGTTTTCGCTTCAGGGAAAAAATGGTCCCTCAGCAGAACGTACAGGCGGAATTGAAGGCCGCTACCCGCTGATTGGCCCGACTCGGGGCGTAGCTCAGCCCGGTAGAGCGCTGCGTTTGGGACGCAGAAGTCGTCGGTTCAAATCCGGCCGCCCCGACTGGTGCGGATAAATCAGTTCTATAACATACAGGCGCCCGTAGCTCAACTGGATAGAGCAGCGGACTTCTGCAAGAAAGCGGGCCGCCGGCTGGAAACAGACGGCGTGTAAGTGGTCAAATTCGGGGAAGCCTGCGAAGCTTCAGCTTACGGTAATCCCGAGCCAAGCCCCAATGGGGAAGGTGTAGAGACTAGACGGCCACCACCTTCGTTCAGTCACTGAAAAAGGTGAAGGGATAGTCCGGGGAGTCGGGAAACCGGCACAAACCTGAATCCGCAGGCTGCAGGTTCGAGTCCTGCCGGGCGTGCAACCACAGGGTGACGTGGCCGAGTGGTTAGGCAGAGGCCTGCAAAGCCTTGTACGGCGGTTCGAATCCGTCCGTCACCTCTTACAAAGGAGCCTGTTCCTCATCAGAATCCGTGATGAATTCATCCTCCGGTCTACGATACCGCTCCAGGTTTTCGAAGCGGGCGTAGTCCTTGAGGAAGGAGAGCTTCACGGTTCCCGTCGGCCCGTTACGGTGTTTGCCGACGATGATTTCCGCAACACCTTCCGTTGGCTCCTTGTTCTTGTCGAACTCAATTCCGTAGTAAGATGCACGATAGATGAATGCGACGACGTCGGCATCCTGCTCTATGGCGCCGCTTTCCCGCAAGTCGGACAACTGCGGTCGCTTATCCTTCCGGTCTTCGGCATTCCTGTTCAACTGACTGAGTGCGATCACAGGAATATCCAACTCTTTTGCAAGCCCTTTGAGGGATCGTGAGATGTTTGCAATCTCCTGTTCGCGATTGTCTTTCGATCGTCCCTGCATAAGCTGCAGGTAGTCAACCAGGACAAGGCCGATGTCATGCTCCGATTTTAGACGGCGGCACTTGGCACGCAGCTCCAGCACACCGAGTCCAGCGGTGTCATCAATAAAGATTCGGGTATGGGCAAAGGCGTTTGCCGCTCGCACAACGGCGTCGAACTCGCTCTGACGCAACTTGCCAGCGCGTGCGGCTTGAGCGTTGACACGGGCCTCTGAGGTTAACAGGCGCTGGGCCAGCTGCCGTGCACTCATTTCCATGGAGAAGATCGCACAACTGACCGGCCGGTCAGAAGACATTGCCGCGTTACGTGCACAGGCTAACGCAAAGGCAGTATTGTGTACACAAACATCCGACGCAACAAAATTATGTGTGTCATCAATGGTCAGGTCAAACACTGGCCGGAGGCCACGTGCTTCAATGTGCGTGATTTCGTCATAAACAATCTGTTCTTTTCCTTCTTCCCGTCGGCCGGTCCCCATGGGGGTAACGGTCCAATCTCCGGCCGTATGCTGGACGCGGGCCAGAATACCGAACCGCAGCAGCAGATGTGCCAGTTGCCGGGCAAGCTGGCGCGAGGACACACGGAAGCTACGTTTGATTGCAAGCAGCTGATCAACAAAGCTCTTCAGACAGTCATGATCAAGCGTAAAGGTCCAGCCAGGCAATTTTTGCAATCCTCGGGATTTTACAAGTTGGCCACGAGCATCCGCCATGGGTCGCATCACTCGGTCGGGGTGCAGAATAGATGCAACGAGTTGCGAGATATGAGCATCAGGAACGGTTTTCATCCCAAATACCGGAAGCTCACTTGGAACTGCTATTGAACAGCCAGTCGCTAGTTCTCCCAAGGGCTGCCAGCCTCGGGGCGTGAGAAAAGGATGTGTAAGCGTCGTACTGACGGTACGGCCAAGACGAGTCGTGACCCGATAGACGGGCTTGAGGCCATCATCAACGTACGCAGAAGGCGTAGTAATGGAAAAGCGGTGATCCGCTCCCAGGGTCAGTAAGCGTGCATGCTGCCGTTCATACAGGTCAGCTATGCGGACCAAGCTCCCGTCAGACTGCAGGATCGGCGTATCCGCGTCGACACATTTTCCCATGGAAGGTCGACCGGCAATGATTACCAGATCTGAGTCCTGCCACCCTCCCGTCAACTCGTCCAGTTCGCTGAAGCCGCTTGTTATCCCCGTGAGTTTTCCGTCATGTTCAGTAATATTCTGGAGATGTTGGATGGTGTCTCGCACAATGTCCGTCAGGTTTTTCGCCGAGCGACGCACTTGACTCTCTGAGATTGAAAAGAGATCCGTTTCAGCCTGGTCAAGAAGTTCAAAGGCATCTGTTGCCGGATCATATGCCTCCGTGATACGCTTACTCATCGTTTCGATGAGCTTTCGCAATAGCGCTTTCTGGCCCAGGATACGCGCGTGATGCTCGGTGTTTGCCGAAGTGGCAACCCGCTCAGTGAGTTCGTCTAGATACGGCAAACCGCCGACGACATCCAAATGTTGGGATTTCTTCAATTGCTCCGAAACCGTGATGAGGTCCGTGGGCTGTCCCTTTTCAAAAAGCTCGCAGATCGCCTGATATATTCGCGTGTGCTTGGGCAGATAAAACGAGTCTGGAGGCAAGATTGCGGATGCAATATTTACGGCCTCAGAATCAATCAACATCGCACCTAGGACATACTGTTCGATGTCCAAAGCTTGGGGTGGAACGCGCCCGGAATAGTCCTTCAGGTTCTGAACCAGTACAGGGCCTTGAGGGCGAGAGGCTTCGTATTGCATAGAGAATAAGGGGAGACTATTGTGGGGCAATGCCCGGTGTATAAAGTTTTTGCAAGCGCTGCAGATCTTCCCAGGCTGGCCGCTTCCAGCGCTGATTACGCAGGAGGGCTGCAGGATGGTACGTCACAAGCAGCGGGATGCCATGATAATCATGAATCTTTCCTCGAAGTGAACCCAATGTGCCCTTGGAGTTAAGCAATGTTTGCCCAGCAACCTTGCCCAGGCAAAGTATGAATTTGGGCTGGATAAGGGCCATCTGTTTGTACAGCACCGGCAAATGGGCAGCTATTTCCTGCGGCTCAGGGTTCCGGTTTCCGGGAGGTCTGGATTTCAGAATATTTGCAATAAAAAGTTCTTCCCGCGAGAGTCCGATAGCAGCAATCATCTTATCCAGAAGTTTTCCCGCCCTGCCGACAAAAGGCCTGCCCAGACGATCTTCGTCTGCACCGGGAGCCTCGCCCACGAGCATTATCCGCGCCCGAGGATTGCCCTCGCCAAAGACGGCATTAGTGCGCGCAGCATCAATGGGAATCAAGGTAACGTTCGCCACATATTGTCGGAGATCTTCCAAGGACGTGAGCGCTCGTACAGGATTCTCACTGGGGATCAGATTTGTTATCCTCTTGGCAAAGCCATTGAGAGGTTCAACCGGCACAAAAGGACCGTGCATTTCTGCCTCAGCATACAGGCAGTCCCTCAAGCCTCGAAGCAACTCAACCATGGTCGTGCAAAAATTGCGGCGCATCCCAAGGTATTAAACCCACCCACAACAAAATGCTCGACAACGCTCAACAAAGTGCTCAACAATGCTCAACAAAAAGGGCGAAGTTATTCGCCAAATTTCAACAGATTATGCACAATTATCTGCCAAAATCTGATCAAGGAGGACTCTGGCCACTTGTTTCTTCGGCATTACAGACAAAGGGTAGGAGGAGCCGTCTTTTCCAAGGAGTGTTACGCGATTGGTCCCGGTACCAAACCCGGCGCCGTCCTCGGTTAGATTGTTGAGCACAATCCAGTCTAGATTTTTTTCAACAAGCTTGCGGCGGGCATTCGTCAGATCGTTTTCGGTTTCCATAGCAAACCCCACCAGGGTTTGATGCTCCTGGCGGTTTTTTCCGAGTTCTGCAAGGATGTCGGTAGTGCGACGCAGTTTAAGTACCAGATGGTCGGCCGCTTTCTTGATTTTTGAGGAATGAAATTCAGTGGGTGTATAATCCGCTACTGCGGCGGCCATAAATACAAAGTCCGCGTTCCGATGAACCAGGACGGCTTCAAGCATCTCCGCACTTGTGAGAACATCAACCCGGTGGACGCGGTCCGGGGTATCAAGCAAAGTCGGGCCTGTGACCAGCGTAACACGGGCTCCGCGTCTGGCGAGATCTTTGGCTAATGTAAACCCCATGGTCCCAGTTGAGTGGTTGGAGACCACCCGGACGGGGTCTATTGGCTCATAGGTAGGGCCGGCTGTAACAAGAGCGTGCTTGCCCCGAAGCTCTCCGGGCAGGAGTTCTGCAAGACGCTCTAGGATCTCCTCAATGTCAGGAAGGCGCCCGACCCCCACGAGCCCACTCGCCAACTCCCCAAAGCCGGGTTCCAACACCTCGTAACCTTGATCCTGTAGGGTGCGGAGGTTGGTTTTGACGGCAGAATGCAGGTACATATCATGATCCATAGCCGGGCACACAAGTACGGGGCAGCGAGCAGCCAAAGCGGTTGCCGTCAGCATGTTGTCTGCAAACCCGTGCGCCAGCTTCGCCACAGTTTGTGCGGTGGCCGGGGCGATGAGAAAAACGTCCGCCCAGCGGCCTAAGGTAATGTGTCTGGTCCAGGCCCCCGTTTCACCACTGTCGGTGAGTTCCGTAAGCACGGGGTGACCGGACAGGGTTTCTAGGGTTGTTGTTGTGATAAACTGAGCAGCGTCCCGGGTTGTGAGCACCTGTACTTCTGCATCAAGTTTACGCAAGGCTCGGACGATCTCAGCGGCTTTGTAGGCAGCAATGCTGCCGCTCACGCCTAAGAGTAGGCGCTTACCCTTCAATTTGCCAATTCGACTGGTACTACTCATGTTGGAGGTATGACGCAATCAGGGAAATAGCTTCATCAGCAGCCTCATCAAGTGAATCATTTACAACGAGGGCGTCAAACTGATCCGCATAAGCCAGTTCCTTTTTGGCTCTCTTGAGGCGTGTGAGGAGAGTTTGTTCTGTTTCGGTCCCCCGTTCACGTAGACGTCTTTCCAGCTCGGCTTCAGATGGAGGGGCAACGAAGATAAAAAAACCTCCAATGGTAGCACGGACATTCGCTGCCCCCTTAACGTCAATGTCCAGAAGGACCGGTCCGTTGACTTCTTCTGAAGTGAATTGTGGTGTTCCATAGAAGCAGCCAGGGTAGACCTCCTCGTACTCAAGGAGTGCCCCTTCCGCAAGGAGACGCTCAAACTCAGGTAACGAGACAAAGAAATAATCTTTACCATGCTCCTCATGAGGCCTCGGCGCACGCGTTGTCACCGAGACCGCTAGATGCATACCGGGAAATGCATCCAGGACCCGCCGGGCAATACTGGACTTTCCAGCACCGCTTGGAGCAGTCAGGCCAACAATTTTTTGACGGCTCATGGACAGAAGCATCCGTTTGAGCGGCGGTGAACAGCTTGAAGATTCACATGGCTGGCAAGCTTCCGATCATTACCCCATCAGGCAAACTCGGCATGAGGATCCCAAAGGGCAGAGGACAAGGTCTGTGCATATGCCTGCATCTTGCGGAGAGGGAGGGATTCGAACCCTCGGTACCCGGTTAGGGTACACTCGCTTTCCAGGCGAGCCCGTTAGGCCGCTCCGGCACCTCTCCTAAACTTCCATTATTTCTGCCTCCTTCTGGCGAAGAAAATTGTCGATTGCCGACACGAAACGATCCGTTTCCTTCTGCAGTCGCTCTTCGGCCAAGTATCGCATGTCTTCTGAAAGATGTTCTTCCTCCTGAGTAGTCTTTAGGTCGTCCTTGGTGCTGCGTCGAATATTGCGGATCGCAATCTTTGACTGTTCACCGATCTGCCGGACCCGCTTGCAGAGTTCTCTTCGACGCTCTTCCGTCAAGGGAGGGACCGGTACCCGGATGAGTACGCCGTCATTGGAAGGGTTCAGTCCCAGATTGGCGGACTGGATCGCCTTCTCAATGGCGTTAATGGAGGACTTATCCCAGGGTGACACAACCAGAAGATCCGGCTGTGGGGCGTTGATGGACGACAACTGATTCAGCGGGGAAATACTGCCGTAGAATTCAACTCTGACATTCTGTAGCATGGCAGGGGTTGCTCGACCCGCCCGGACAGCTCGCAACTCTTTTCCCAGATGTTGCATAGAGCGTTCCATGTGGTCTACAGCGTCCGACAGTATTAACTCCAATAATTCGTCTAACATGGTGATGGCAGGGCAAGCTACTCCCAATGTACGTAAGAGCCCACTTTCATTCCTTGAACGATCCGCTGTATGTTGCCCGGTTCGTTCACGTTGCAAATCACGATCGGCATCTTGGACTCTTCGCACAATGTAAAGGCGGTCTTATCCATAACTTTCAGCCCCCTGCGAATAACCTCATCGCCAGCAATGGTCGCATAGTGTTCTGCGGTCTTGTGTTGCTCTGGATCAGCCGAATATATCCCGCTCACACGAGTAGCCTTGATTAGCACATCCGCGCTAATCTCCAAAGCTCTGAGCGCAGCAGCCGTGTCAGTAGTAAAATACGGGTTGCCGGTTCCTCCGCCAAAAATAACTACACGCCCCTTTTCCAAATGGCGTATGGCCCGTCGGCGAATGAAAGATTCAGCGATTTCTTCCATCTTGATACTTGACTGCAGTCGTGTTTGCACGCCCAACTGTTCCAGGGCATCCTGCAGGGCCATGGCATTAATCATAGTGGCTAACATGCCCATATAATCCCCGTGTGCTCGAGTCATGTTCCGGGTAGCTGCAGAAACGCCCCGGAAGATGTTGCCGCCGCCAATAACGACGGCCAGCTCAACCCCGGTTTCTACTACGGCCCGCAACTCCCTGACCCAGGTAGCAAGTACTTTGTCGTCAATACCAAAGGAAAGCTTTCCCTGCAGCGCTTCGCCGCTGAGTTTCACAAGCACACGCTTGTAGACGGGTCTTTGAGGTTCAGGGTTTGGCATAGCTGAGACCGCGTTCGGGTCACTCGCCTAATGCGCAGCGCACAAATTCACTAACATTGGCCCCGGACTTTTTCAGCACATCCCGAACGCGCAGTGAAGCATCTTTGACAAAAGGCTGCTCCACCAGGACATTATCCTTAAAGAAACGCTCCAGTTTGCCTTTGGCAATCCTCTCCAAGAGGTGCTCCGGCTTGCCTTCAAGTCTTGCAGACTCCTTACCGATCTCCAATTCTTTGGCCTGAACGTCCGAGGGCACGTCCTCACGGTGTGCAGCAAGAGGGTTCAATGCAGCGATCTGCATGGCGACATCCCTTCCGGTTTCCTCTAGTGAGCCGGTGCCGGAGAGTGTGACCAACACACCCAGGCGGGAGCCGGGATGGATGTAGTCAATCACTTGACCATCCTGAACGGACAGGACCGAAAAACGCCGGATGCCCAGTTTCTCACCAATCTTGCCAGTAAGATCAATCAGGGCTTCGCCAACGGTACGTCCATCTGCGAGGGGCAAAGCCAGCAATGCATCCAGGTCAGACGGGCGCGATGCGAGAATAAGATCTGCCACCTCATTGGCGAAAGCGTCAAACTCATCATTGCGAGCGACAAAATCAGTTTCGCAGTTGACCTCAACGATGATTCCGGTATGCCCGGAGTCAGAAATACGGGTCAGAATGAGCCCCTGGAGGGCCTCACGGCCCGCACGCTTTGCAGCAACACGCTGTCCCTTCTTGCGCAAAAGGTCTACGGCTGCGTCAAGACTACCATTTGCTTCGCCGAGCGCCCGCTTGCAGTCCATCATTCCCGCACCGGTCATGTCGCGGAGTCGCTTGACATCCTTTGCTGAAATAGATACCTGAGTCATGGGTTGGATTATTGTTGTTAAAATCTTACAGGCTGCCAGAATGTGATACCACTAAGCTACAGTAGCCATGTCGGAACGGGAACGATACCCTCCGGGATACAATCCCGGCCGTACAGTTTCGAATGGACCCCTGAATAGACTGGTCGCCTGAGACATAGCTGACTATTGCAATTGAACCTGCCTGTGTACCTTTGAACATTCTTTGCCAGATGCCCAGACAGACTGGAGTTTGAATTATTTACGAGGTCTCTTCCGCCCTCTTACTTCCCGACGCTTTTCCTTTTCCGCCTGTTTGTTGGCCGCGGTAATCTCTGCCTGCTTCCGCCCTTCATTTACGGCCTGGGCAATCGTATGTGTAATGATCTGGATGGACTTAAATGCATCGTCATTGCAGGGAATGACGTAATTCACCAGATCAGGATCGCAGTTGGTATCAACCATGGCGATGATCGGGATACCAAGTTTACGTGCTTCATTGACTGCGATGCGTTCTCGACGCATATCCACGACGAAGAGACAACCAGGAGTTCGGGGCATATCAGCGATACCGCCGAGGTTTCGCTGAAGCTTTTCCAGTTCCCTGGATTTCATCAGGCGCTCTTTCTTTTTGAGCTGATCCAACGTCCCGTCTCTGCCCATCTTGGCCAGATTCTCCATACGGCGGATACTGTTCCGGATTGTCTGAAAATTGGTCAACGTTCCACCGAGCCAGCGTTCGACAACAAAGGGGGATTTACAGGACTCTGCAGCTTCCCGGACGGTTTGCTTTGCCTGTTTTTTTGTTCCGACGAAAAGTACTGGTTTACCTTGTCGGGCAAAGCGTGTCGCGGTATCGGCTGCCCGTGTGAGAAGTTTTTGGGTTTGTAGCAGATCAATAATATGGATTCCGTTGCGCTGCATGAAGATGTAGCTGCGCATCTTGGGATTCCACCGACTGGTTAAGTGACCGAAATGTGTGCCGGCCTTCAGAAGATCTTCTACAGAAACCCGGTCTTGGGTTGAACCGTGATCGGTTACGGCATTACTCATGATTTTGAGATTGGGTTAGACCACCAGGATCATCACTTGCAGGGCCAACCGGAGGGCACCCAGCCGTGCATCAGAACCTGTGCGGGATTTTTGGTTATCGTTTAGAGAATTGGAAGCGTTTGCGGGCCTTGGGTTGTCCGTACTTCTTGCGCTCCACCATTCTGGGATCACGCGTCAGGTATCCGGCCTCTCGAAGTGCTTTCCGGCGTTCCTCATCAGCCTGGACCAGTGCGCGCGACGCACCCAAGCGGATTGCTTCGGACTGTCCGGTGAGTCCGCCACCCTTTACGTTGACCACCAGATCATACATTCCTGAGGTTTCGGTGACCTCAAAGGGAGACAGAAGCACATGTCTTCTGGTTTCCATTTTGAAGTACTCTTCAAGCGGTCTGCGATTGATAGTCACGCGACCGGAGCCCGGGCGCATATAAACACGCGCCGTAGAAGTTTTTCGGCGGCCGACAGCAACAAACTCAGATGGGTTGGTCATTAATGGATCAACTAGGACTTATTCGGGATTAGCGGGTAATTCTTCAGGGTTCTGTGCCCCATGGGGATGCTCGGCACTCGCGTAGACCTTAAGCTTGGTCAACATTTGCCGGCCCAGTACACCTTTCGGCAACATACCTTTGACAGCATGGCGTAAGAGGTGCTCTGGCTTTTTCGCACGCATGGTTCGTGCTGTGCGTGATTTTAGGCCACCCGGATAACCGCTGTAACTGTAGTAGAGTTTTGCATCCTCCTTGTTACCGGTAAAGCGGACCTTATCTGCGTTGACAATAATCACATAGTCCCCAGTATCCACATGCGGGGTATAAATCGGCTTGTGCTTGCCTCGCAAGATGGTTGCCACTCGTGAGGCCAGACGCCCCACCACGGCTTGCTCTGCGTCAATGACATACCATTTCCGCTGCACCATCTTGGCATTGGCGCTAGTGGTCTTATAACTTTGAGTTTCCATACTTTGCAGTCTCGGGCGCATTTTCAGCGTAGCCGAGTGGTACGCTGAAGGAAACAGCAAAGTTCACACCCGGAAATCAGGGCTGGAAGGTGTTGAGCATGACCGGCATTATCAGGATCGTGCACTCAAAAGATTCATCTTGCTCCACGGGTGTGATGAGTGCCGCGCGACTTGGCGTACCCAATGCAAGATTAATGTCCTCTGCAGGGACATACCTCAGGGATTCCTGGAGATAGGTTGCATTAAATCCGATCTGCATACGGTCTCCGAGGTATTCACAGTGGATCCTCTCTCGTCCTTTGCTGGATCGCTCAGGATCATGAGCGCTGACCTCAACCTCTGCCTCTTTGCAGTCCAGGATAACTTGGTGTGACGCACGTGATGCGAATATATTTACTCGACGCACGCTGTTGTATAGATCGTCCTTGCGCAGGTGGACTACCTTGTCGTTACTTGTGGGGATCACGCGCCGGTAATTTGGGAATTTGGCGTCAATAAGTGTGCTCACCAAACAGGTGGAACCAAAAGAGAAACTGATGCTGTCCTTATTGGTCTGTATGGTACACTCGTCCTCGCCAGCAATGCGAGTCGCCTGTTGGAACACCTTGAGTGGAATGAGGGCGGTTGCATTGGTATCGTTATCAACCCCCTTCAGGGCACACATTGCCAGCCGATGGCCATCAGTGGTAATACCCCGCACGACATCTTTTTCTATCTCCAGGTAAAAGCCCATCATGCCGATCCTGGAAGAATCTTTGCTTGCGGCGAAGCCCACTAAGTCCCAGGCTTGTTTCAGGCGTCTCCGGTCGATCGTTACGGATTCCTCCTCGGAAATCAGCGGGAAGTCAGGGAACTGTGTGCCATTGTAGCCCATCCAGACATATCTGCCGTTTTCGTGTTCGAGCACGATGCTGTAGTCTTGACGGGCTTCAAAAGTTATCGGCACATCCGGCAGGGCTCGACAAGCCTCCAGGAAATGTTGGGCAGGTACAGCGATCTGGTCAAGGTCCTCATCCGGTTCGCTGGAAAAGTCCATCGAGAGGGTATGTCGAGTGGAAAAACCAAGCTCGGAATCCATCGTCCTCAATTGGAGCGTATCCCCCAGTCGGTGTAAGTGGACACATTTCCAGATATCCGACTTGGGTTTACTCGACAAGGCACCACTAACGATGTCCAGCGCTTCGGAAAGGACGTTGCTGTTGATTGAGAACTTCATGGAGAGTGCAGAGAATCTCTGCGTTAAGTCAGAAGATTAACTTTGCGTCGGATATCAGCCACACGGTTACGGTAATTAATGTCCGTTTCAATGAGGTTATTAACACTTTTTACAGCATGAACAACGGTTGAGTGATCGCGACCTCCAAACTGGAGACCGATCGCCTTGTGGGTGTAATCCAGCTCACGACAAAGATACATAGCCAATTGACGTACTTGTACTATCTCCCGTTTTTTTGTTTTTTCATGCAGGCGATTTTGGTCAATACCGAAATAATCACAAACCAGCCGTTGGATCCTGTCAATGGACAGCATGGCATGCGGTCGCGTGACGAAATCCTTTAGAGCATTTTTTGCCAGGGATTCGTCAATCGTCTGTGTTGTATAGGTTGCCTGTGCCAGCAGACGCACAAGTGCTCCCTCAAGTTCACGAATGTTTTTTGTAATGTTCTGGGCAATGTAGTCAATCACGCCATGAGGCAGGGTCAGGCCGATCTCATTCGCTTTCCGCATCAATATGGCCGTACGGGTCTCTAGGTCCGGGGGTTGAAGGTCTGCCTGGAGGCCCCAGCAAAAGCGGGAGAGCAGACGATCCTCAATGCCCTCGATTTCTTTTGGAGGCCGATCTGCACTAAGTACAATCTGGTTGCCGTTCTGCTGCAACTCGTTGAAGACACAAAAGAATTCTTCCTGTGTTTTCTCTTTCCCGCCGAAGAACTGGACATCGTCAATAATTAGGACATCTACATTTCGGTAGTATCTGGAGAAACTTTGAACTTTTTTCTCCTGGATTGCCTGCACAAAATCGTTTGTGAACCGCTCGCTCGAAATGTAGGAGACTTTCTTGTCCGAGTTCCAATTCAGGATATGGTTTCCGATGGCGTGAATGAGGTGAGTTTTTCCCAGTCCGACGCCGCCGTACACGAGAAACGGGTTATAGGCGGTACCGCCAGGCAAGTCTGCAATTGCCCGGGCAACACTGTAGGCCAACTGGTTGCAATCACCAACGACAAACTTGTCGAACGTGTAATTTTCCATCAGTTGACTTTTCACCACAGAGGGGGCAGTTGGCTCTGGTTGAGGTACAGGTTTGTGGTGACCGACACTGTCAGAGGCAGGCACCTGATACGTGTTTTGGGTCTCTTGGGTCTCTTGGGGTCGTGAATCCTCCTGTATGACGACTACCTCGTAAGACAGACGATTTTTCTCGCCAAGTACGCGGGTCAGGGTTGTCCGGAGGAGCAGGTTATACTGTCCCTCAAGGTACTCGTAGTGAAAGGGACCGGGCACCCGCAGGGTTAGCTTTGAGAAGCCTTCTTCTTCCTCCAAGGTTACAGCTTCCAGAGGCGTGAACCAAGTTTGGAAGCATTGAGGACTAACGTTGTCCCGGATCACTACAAGACACTCCTCCCAAACAGAATCCGCAGTTAGCATTCAGGGTAAAGTTTCAAAAAAACACAACACACAACATGAAAATAAGATAATCACGCGATTGCACAGACAGCGCGACCAATAAAGTTAAGGGTTTCGTGAAAACAAGTTGATAAAGTTATCCACAATCTATTCACAAAAACTTGCCGAATAGCACCAGCCCCTGTATTACCGCAGATTTTCGGAAATGGCCTTAACACACGTTAAACCTCAACCAAAACGCGCATTTTGGGTCAAAGATTAAAAAAATATCGCTTCAGATTGAATTTTGAGGACTATTGCCCGGGAAAGGTTGCATGTTATCCACAAAAATTTGTCGCAATCAGATTGCTGGCGATGACCAGTCAACTGCGAAATAAGGGGAACCAAAATTGGAGAGCTGGAATTAGGCAAAGTGCATTCCGGTTGATTCTCTTTTGACGTCTCAGCAAGTGATTTCCGGGCTTACACTTCACCGTCATTGGTCTTACATCGGCTCCACATACGCTCGGCCCAGCTAATGCCTTTGTCGTATCCTGTCTTGAGGCCGAGACGTTAATGCTGTGTTTACGTCACTGTTAAGGCCACACACTTGAATATTGCGTGCATTGTTCGTACTCGAAATAATTCGCACTTACTGCGTTTCTATGAATTACCCTGCGCGAAAATCTTGACGGTCTCTCAGCTCTCCTGAAATAGCACCGAGTTCTTAACAAACCTGTACCTATCCGATTTGCAGCAAAAGTAGGTAGTTCATGGTCTATGGAGATCTGCTCGGTAAACTCAGCCATCTCATAATTACATGCGCCACAATCCTGATCGGCGTATATGACAATAAAGCTCCATTGCTACCCCAGGCAAAATTGGGCTCGACAGAAAACTCGGCGTAAACCGACCTGCCCACTAACGACTCCACAATCAGATTCATTCGTCTAACCCCTACTTCACTCATTTTGTCTTGCCCCGCGTCAATATTTCTCTCACCAATCAACCCAAAACAATAAATAAAATGCAGACACACAAGAATATTGATAACAACAGGATGTGTAGCTTATCTCGTGCCCTGCTCATAATCACTACTGAATCAGATCTATGTCTTCGTATCGATAAAACATGCCGTCAGTGTAATGAAAAACTAACAATTCATCCTCCGAAACAAATTCAAATGCCTCCACCCACCTCAGCGGCTCCTCCTGATGATCCAGCAAAGTGTACGCGTTCAAGAGATTCAGCGATTCCACGTCTATCTCCAAAAGTCTATTCACACGCAATCCAACTTCAGCATGGCCTTCAATTGGTATTAGATAAAGCCTGGAGTTGAGTGTGGCCATGTGACTAATAACAGACACGATGCCTCCCCGCCCACCGTCTGCTTGTGAGTAAGAATCCTCTGCATAGTCAAGCCGTTCCCGAAAATAGGGCGTGTCAGATAAATCCGAAGATTGGATTAACTCACCGTCAAGCGAATATTTTTCAATAACTGGTATAGATAAGCCTACTGCCAGTAAATATTTATTGTTGATCAAGGTGATGAGCCGCCCGCTCAGTCTACGATTCAACGTCTCGGAGTACGACGTCGTAAGTAACTCCCCAAAAGTCTTGATGACCGTGCCCGAAGAGTCAAATTTTGTTATTGAATATGGAACCACCGGAAATGAGTTGGCAACATATACATCACCCTGATTATTTACCGATATCCCCTGGGACCAGATAACCGCTTCCGGATCAACTGAAAAAGATCTCAGATAATCCCCCTCGAGCGAAAATGCGTGAATGTCATTGGATGCGGCTTGCAAACCGAAAACCCTATTACCTTCAGCATACAAATTTCGCGGTGCTCCAGAAAATTCTCCTGGTCCCTCACCACTGCGGCCAAATGTCCGGATGACTCCTAAATCATCATCCAAGGCAAGAATATGACCATAACCCTGTCCACTTAGATACAGCACATCCCCAGATTTATGCATGGCCCAAACATGCTCCATAAACCGATCTCCCTCTACGGCTTCGACGAAGCTGGTTGCGACAAGAGTATTTTCCTGTGACCTCCCATCCTCCGTAGAGCATCCTATCAAACCTAGCACACTGGCCGATAAACACGCCAGTACCACGAACACATGCACTCGCATGCAATCGTAAACCATGGTTTTACTAACAGTAAATAGGACAGAACGTATACTCGCCATCACATACAACGCCCCCGAGAGCCATGTGCGGCGCACAAATCTCACCTGAGTACTCCACCTCACCCTCACTTGGACAGGCACTACAACGGACTGAAACCAAGCACGCTGTCTCTTCCTTGGCATGAACATGATCATTAGGTTGGATTAGGTTTAGGCACGCGACGGCAAAAGCAACAATGCACAAAAAAGCAAGAAGACGTTTGGCACTTAACGTGGTTTAAGTGGAAAGCATTGTTTAGTCAAGAAAGAAATATTACCCGTTGCGGTCCCCGCATACGTACTATCGAGAACCCTTATAACCACCGCAGTTAATAAATCCCCATCACGAGTGTACACCCCGCTACCCTTCGCCCCACTGGTCTCTAATCCCATGCAACAAGCCATGGGAACGCCGCATTCGTCTTCGTCACAATCTATGCATACCGTACAATCCCTGGCTTCTGTAGTGTGACTTGCGCGGTAGACGTGATCCACTCCAATACGGCAAAAAAAGTTAACAGTGCCAATAGGTACATAATTGATAAGATGTTCTTGGCTGCTCTCGTAGCAAGGTGTAATTAGTTCGCGCACAACGTAAACAATTAGTCAGAAACCATAAACACCAGAATACTCCAAGGATCCAATGCACTCTACATCTATTTCTTTTGAGCACGGGATCTATTTCCCGACTACGTTAACCAGTATGATGTAGCAATATGGTCGGGGAGGAGCGAAGGGGAGGGTGAATGCGGCTTCTTGATCGCGCATTTCCGGGATCGTACGCCTCCGCGCAATCTGCGCAGAGGTCAGAGACGTACTGTAAGGTAGCGATTCAACCCTGCATTCTATTTCACGTTTTTTACCGGGCGAGCCTCTTTTGTACTCCTATTGGCCTTAAGGTCCTCAAGAATAGTGATTCCACGCGAATCAAAAAGGCGTTCGTCTGATCTTCCTGGCCATCTTGGAGCACCAGACGGGGCACGCCACTCATCTCTTATGTTTGTCGCAGCTTGGCTTATCATTCCGAAAAATCACCCGTAACAAGGTTGGTTGTACCACGAAGTACAGACATAAGGAAACCTGTAGGCCTATTATCAGGTTTACGTTTGCTGTCTTTTTACGAGACCATGTTGAAGATTGATTTAACTGAACCTCAAGGGGGACAGTTTGAACTTGTTGCTTCAGACCTGGACCTGGATCCAGCGATATTTTCCAACATTCAGGTAAACCTGGAAGTTAAGCAGTCGGACGACACCGTAAGTGTGACCATTGGGGTTCAGTCGGACGCTCTTCTGGAATGTGATCGCACGCTGAAGGAGTTCGTAAAGCCCATCCGTAATTCGCATGAGTTGCTTCTCCTGAGGAATGGTCAGGAACCGGACGCCGATGTTGCGATGGAGCAAATTGAGCTGGAGCCCCGGCAGCGGGTGTTGGATTTGACCAGTATAGCCCGAGATGCGTTAATACTGGCCATCCCCGTCAGGAAGGTGGCACCTGAGGCGGAGGAATTGCAAATACAAACAGTTTTTGGTGCTCCCGCAGAGGAGTCTGATCATCGTTGGTCAGCTTTACTTGCGATGCGAGAGGAGCAAGCTAACAAAATTTAGACCATGGCCAATCCCAGAAGAAAAAACTCAAAAGCGCGCAAGCGCAAGCGCAGGGCGGTATACTACGGGAGTATTGATAAACCCACTATGGTGGAGTGCGAGTGCGGCAGGACAGTAAAGCTGAGACACCGTATTTGTTCTTGCGGAGTCTATCGCGGACGCCAGATCATAGAACCGGCAGAAGACGTATAGACAGATACGAGCCAGTCCACGACACTGGGTTGAAGATACATGGCCATTCGTGTAGCAGTCGACGCAATGGGCGGGGATCGCGCCCCCGCGGTGATTGTTGAGGGGGTTACGCGGGCCGTTGCAGCCTCAGAGGGTAAGTTGCAGGTGCAGCTCTACGGCCCGGAAGATGTGATTGGGCCGGTCCTTGACCTCTGGGGAGCCCCACCCGAAGTCAGTATTGTTCATGCTCCCGAGGTCATCGGAATGGGTGATTCCCCAGTTTCAGCCGTTCGTACGAAGACACGCTCCTCCATTCACTTGGGACTCATGAGCCACAAGGAGAGTCGTTCTGATGCGTTCCTGAGTGCAGGCAATACCGGGGCCATTGGAGCTGCGTCCCTTTTTGTGCTGGGACGTCTGCCAGGTGTGTTTCGGCCGTCCATTCCTACGCTCTACCCAACTACTAGTGGCGTTTGCACCATTCTGGACGTGGGGTCGAATATGGACAGTCGACCGCAACATCTGTTGCAGTTTGCCAAAATGGGATCGGCTTATGCCGGGGCTATGATGGATATTGCCCGGCCGCGAATAGGTCTATTGAGTGTGGGCGAAGAGCCCGCCAAAGGCAATGAGTTGGTGAGAACGACCCATGAACTATTGGTTAATACCTTAGATCTGAATTTTATCGGTAACATAGAGGGGCGGGATATTCTGCACCAGAAAGCAGATGTCATTGTATGCGATGGATTTGTCGGCAATATCGTCCTCAAATTGAGTGAGAGCATCAAAACGGCAGTTCCAGAAATGATATGGCAAGACCTGCAACGGCTAGACCCGGATCCAGGTGTCGTCGACATGCTAAAAAAGGTTTTTTCCGGACTCAAGCGTCGCTTTGATCCTGAGCATTATGGAGGTGGGAGCCCATTGTTGGGAGTGGAGGGCGAAGTGTTTATACTGCATGGAGACACGACCGCTGGCGCAGTTGAGCAGTGTGTGCTGAAGGCTGCGCAGGCCGCGAGAGTCAATCTGAACTATGCGGTCCGGAAAGCCCTGATCCCTTGAACAAGCTCCTCCGATCATGAGCCATATAACACGTGCATCAATCACGGCTGTTGGTCACTATGTGCCAGAGACCCGGCTGACCAACCAAGATCTGAGTCAAATGGTCGATACCAATGACGTATGGATCAGGTCAAGGACAGGTATCGAGGAGCGTCGCATACTCACGGGTAAGGGTAAGGGAACCTCCTACATGGCAGCCCGTGCTGGACGGGAGGTTTTGCTGAAACGGGGCATAGCCCCCGAAGAGCTTGATGCAATAATTGTTGCTACAGTGACACCTGATATGTCGTTTCCGGCGACAGCCTGTCTGGTTCAGGCTGAACTCGGCGCGACAGGAGCCTGGGGGTTTGATTTGTCTGCAGCATGCAGCGGCTTTCTTTTTGCGCTTAATACGGGGGCCGGACTTATTGAGAGTGGTCGGGCAGCAAAGGTATTGGTGATAGGTTCGGACAAGATGAGCAGCATTACGGACTACACGGATAGAAAGACATGTGTGCTCTTTGGTGATGGTGCGGCGGGTGTGCTGCTGGAAGCGGACAATGAGGGGTATGGTCTCATAGATTCCGAATTGAATGTAGATGGTAGAGGCTGGGAGACGCTATGTATGTTGGGGGGCGGCAGCCTTAATCCGACTACCCACGACACGGTGGACCGGAAGATGCACTACCTCCATCAGGATGGACAAGCCGTCTTTAAGGTCGCGGTCAAGGGCATGGCGGACGTAGCTGTAGAAATTATGAAGCGCAACAACCTCACGGGGGACGATGTTCGGTATTTGGTCCCCCATCAGGCAAATCAGCGCATCATTGGTGCCGTAGCCCGTCGCATGGGTCTTGGGCTTGACCGCGTGATGCTTAATATCTCAAAGTACGGCAACACAACAGCAGCAACCATCCCCTTGTGCCTTCATGAATGGGAGCACGAGCTCAGAAAAGGAGACCGGATCGTGATTGCTGCTTTCGGTGGTGGCTTTACCTGGGGTGCAACCTACCTACGCTGGGCTTACAACGCCGCTCCTGTCCCGACTAATGGTGTAGAAAACTCGGAAAAAGCTGAGCTTGATGTCTGAGCAAAAAATCGCTACACTGTTTCCCGGACAGGGATCGCAGGTCGTTGGTATGGGTTTGGACCTGTTTGAAACAATCCCTGAATCCAGGATCGTTTTTGAGACTGCGAACGAAGTGCTGGGATTTTCGCTCACAGATTACTGTTTTGGGAACGGTGCCGATGATGAATCACGGGCGCATAAGGAATTGACACATACGGCCATCTGTCAACCAGCACTTTATACTCACTCCATAGCGATACTGGCGGCCTTAAAGCTGTCACCGGATCTCGTGGCGGGGCATAGTGTGGGAGAGTACAGCGCATTGCACGCATGCGGGGCCCTTTCATTTGAAGATGGTCTGCGTCTGGTGCGTCGCAGGGGAGAGCTTATGGCTATGGCAGGTCAGGGGCGTCCTGCGGGCATGGCTGCCGTTATTGGCTTGTCAGCCGAGGCTGTGGAGTCTATTTGTGAAAAAGTCAGTATCCGCGAAAGTATCGTGGTATGCGCGAATTACAACGCACCTGAGCAGGTAGTAATTTCCGGCGATAGGGAAGCGTTGCAGTTGGCGGAGTGCGCATTAAAGAGTGCAGGCGCGCGCAGTCTGATGCAATTGCCAGTGAGTGGGGCATTCCATTCCCCGTTGGTTTCGGCAGCACGGGAGGCGTTGGCCCAAGAGCTGGCCAGTGTGACTCTCAAGCCCCCGGTATGCCCGATATATCTTAATGTGACGGCGCAGCCCGCCCGGGACCCGGAACATATCCGGGCTCGTATGCTTGAGCAGCTTACCAGTCCGGTAAGGTGGTTTCAGTCACTCCAGAATATGCCGGAAGACATGCATTTTATGGAGGTGGGCCCCGGGCGCGTTCTGACTGGTCTAGTGCGACGCACGCTTGGGCGGAAGGTTAAAGTCTCTTTCATTGGTACGGCCAAAGCTGTTGCGACGTTTATGGCCGAGTGATCATAGCAACAAGTCATGGAATTCAAGGAAACCAGAGTTCTCGTAACCGGAGGGACCCGCGGTATAGGTCGAGGTATTGTTGAGGCGTTTGCGGCCCAGGGCGCACGGGTTGCCTTTACCTACCGAAGTAGTGAGGCCGTTGCAGAGGAGCTTAAAGAAGCCACAGGGGGCCTAGCCTTCCAGTGTGACGCCGCAGACTTTGACGGAGCGGAGCAGGTAGTGACAGAGATGGTGACGGCATGGGGAGGTGTAGACGTTCTGGTTAACAATGCTGGTATCACCCGGGACAATCTACTTATGCGTATGAGTGAGTCAGACTGGGATGTCGTTATCAATGCAAACCTCAAAAGCATTTTTAATTACAGCAAGGCGGTTTATCGGGTCATGATGCGCCAGCGTTATGGGCGGATAGTCAATATTTCATCGATCGTTGGACTCACAGGAAATCCAGGCCAGGCCAACTATGCTGCGTCCAAGGCGGGGATCATCGGTATTTCAAAGAGTCTGGCCAAGGAACTTGGCGCACGAGGAGTTACCGTGAATGTGGTTGCTCCGGGGTATGTGGAAACAGATATGACGGAGGGGATCAGTGAAAAGATGAAAGAAAACATGATTCGTTCTATTCCCGTTCGCCGAACGGCTGTGCCGGAGGAAATTGCAGCTCCGGTATTATTTCTCGCCTCCAGAGAGGCCGCATACATTACTGGCCAGGTTCTTACTGTTGACGGCGGATTAGCCATGTAGCTTGTGACAAAACCTTTTACCACCCATCTAGATTTCACTTCGCGGGCCCAGGAGGCCGGCAGGGAAACCGCTGCTGAGCGTGTCTTTGATACAGTGGATTCCGAGGTTGAGGAGTCAACGGCTGACTCTCTTGGTCAATGGGCGCGGGCTGCGTTCGAGAAAAGCGATTGGTCTGGCCTGATGCCCGTACAGGCGCGTGCGATTCCGCACATGGCTGAGGGAAAGGACCTGATCGTACAATCCCGAACTGGATCCGGGAAGACGGGGGCATTCCTTTTGCCCATGTTTGACAACCTGGATCCGTCAGTGCGTAGCGCACAGGCACTTGTACTTGCCCCAACGAGAGAGCTGGCAGGACAGATATATAGTGAGTTCAAGCGACTAAATCCATTTCCAGGGAGACTCAAGGCTACCCTGGTTTACGGGGGCGTGAGATATCAGCATCAAACGAAAGGGCTCACAGCGGGATGTCAGGTTGTAATTGGTACGCCGGGGCGTATTCTGGACCACTTGCAGCGCCGTACCTTCACATTGAATAAACTGCGCCTGTTTATTCTTGATGAGGCCGACGAGATGTTGTCTATGGGCTTCTATCCTGCTATGGTGGCACTGAAGTCTTATCTACCGGGTAAACGGCATACCTGCATGTTCAGTGCAACAATGCCCCCGAAAGTGCGTCTGTTGGGGAGGGAGTTTTTGAAGAATGCCCAGTTTCTCGGACTTAGTGCCGATGGGATTGGCGTGGTGACGATAGATCACCGTTACTATAAGATCAACAATTCAATGGATCGCGCACGCGCACTGGCCGGTCTGATTGAGTTCGAGAATCCGGATTCAGCCATAATTTTTTCAAATACGCGGCGCGAAGTCTCTTTTCTTACGGACTTCCTCCAGAATTATGGTTTTAATGCCACTGCAATCAGTGGAGACTACAGTCAGCGTGCGCGGGAAAAGGCTATGGGCCGGTTGCGGGAAGGTCAAATACGTCTTCTGGTTGCCACAGATGTGGCAGCAAGGGGCATAGATATTTCGGAACTGAGTCATGTGTTTCAGGCTGAGGTGCCGCTTGAGGCCCAATTATATATTCACCGCACGGGCAGAACAGCTCGTGCCGGCAAGGCAGGTGTGGCTGTTACGCTTGCAACGTGGGAAGAAGAGGCTAGACTAAAGGCCATTGCTCATCGATTTGATATCAACATGGAAAAAAGAGAGTTGCCAAGTTCCGAAGAGATTGTTGCGCGTACTACACAGCGCGTAGCGATTGTTCTTGAAGAACAATTCCGCAATAAGACCAAGCTAGAACGCGAACGCCTAGCACGGTTCATTCCAATGGCAAAGGCCCTGGCAGAAGAGGAACCAGAGCTAATGGCTATGCTTATTGATGAACTGAACCAGAGGAGGATGCAACCTGATCGGCAGAAAAAGGCGCGAAACCGTGACACAAAAGGCAAGTCGCAGCGTCGGAAGTAATGCTATGGAGTTCTTTACCATGGATGTTCTCACCGCGGTCAAGTGGGAATTAAGCTTGGCAGGGTATCGGATCCATTGGGCACAGGCTATGTGAATAGGTAGACATTTCATCTGCGTATACCAACGCTAGAATACCAGAAACACGATGAAGCTTCCTGCCCCGTATGGAAACCAGGATGTTCCCCGCTTAACTGAATGCTCATTCTGGCTTCTCTTGGTTTGCATTGTCGCAATTTCTTTGATATCAGCCTGTACGACGAGTGAAAACAACGGAGTAAGCGATGTAGCGCCCGCCAGATTTGAGTTGACTGAGCTCTTTCGACTGGGCGACGAACTTGCTGGAGACACGCTTTTGTTCGGTGGGATTGGGGATCTCGTCAGTGTTGACAGATCCGGCCGGATTTTTGTTGGAGAACAGCAATATCCGCAAATCTATGTTTTCACGGCAGAGGGAGATCTCCTCAAAACTGTCGGCCAAGAAGGCAGTGCTCCTGGCGAGTTTCAAAGACTAGCGTCAATCTATACTGATTTTGCAGACACACTTTATGCTTTTGATTCTCGTTTGGAGCGAATATCTGTATTTGAGCCAGAGGGGCTAGAGTTGGCCTATAGCTTTACTGTGTCGCAAGATTCGTTAGGCTTGCCCTATTGGTTGGTTGGGGTACTCGATACGGGTTTTCTCGTAACGTACGATTGGCCCGTATCGCCCGGGGACGTATTGACGGACCGACGTTTGTATGTCATGCGAGTTGATTGGGAGGGAGAAGTCATTCATCCACCGATACATTATGTACCATCTGCCGAATGGATTGTCTCTCCAGCGGGCGAAGAGCAATTCGCGATTAGAAACCCCTTCGGGCGTGAACCAGTTCTGCGCATGGATTTAGCAGGTAGGATGTATGCTGGTTGGACGGAATCTATCAACATCAAGGTCATTCCTCCAAGCGGCGTACTCAGTGATTCAATCACATACCCCCTAACGCCTATCCCGCTGCTGCGCCAAGAGGTGGAGGACTATGTCAAAGACAGTAGGGATTGGTACAAAAATGCAGTTCTATCAGCAGATCTACCGGCAAACAAGCCAGCCATTGAGACATTTGTCGTAGACGATCTGGAGCGCACGTGGATAAAAACGATTTCACCGTCACTAACGGACACCATCTCTAAGTGGCTAATCCTTGACAAAGAACGCCAACTCTACGGCCAGATTACGCTTCCCTCACACACAGATCTGATTACCATTCGGAAGGGCCGAGCCTATGCTGTGGATCATAGCAAGGGAAGTACCCTGATTGTGTACCAAGTGAGTGAATCTGGTACTTAGGTTTGGTGAAAAAACGACTTACTCGGGTAGTATACCACTCACTGCAGCTTTTGGGCAGTAGCCTCATACTGGTGACATTACTTGCGGAGCATGGGCCATAGTTGTTGTGACTCGCAGGGCTCCTGGTGGATTCAGTTGCCTTTAATGATGTCCGTGATAGGGAAATATGTCGTGGATTAGGTTGCTACTTCTTGTTGCGCTACCGGTTGGATGTGCTACGTCTCCACAGCAGAGCCGCGTCTTGGACTCTCCCGTAGTGTCTTTTGATGAATTGTTCGCTTCCGCAGATACTATACGCTTGGACCCGTCCGTCATTACAGGTTGGATTTCGTTCTTGGACGTCAATCAAGCAGGAAGCTTACTGGTTACAGACGGTATAGGACGCAGTGTTAATCTGTTCTCGTCATATGGAGAATATGTCAGAGCCTATTCAGTGCCGGAGTGTTTACCTGATTTGGAAAGTTTTCATCCTTTTAGTTCGCGGTTTTTGGGCGAAGATCGCGTAGTTGTGATGACCCTTTGAGGGGCCGCTGCAGTATTCAGCATAGATGGTCGCTGTATCGGGGCCACCCGGAGGCTACCGGAACCCTCCCAAGGATTTTGCACGAGTGACGAATCCATTTTCTTTTTAGGCATTCCGTCAATGATGGCCAGGACCTCAGATCAAAATGCCATAATTGTATATTCGCCCGAGCTTCGTAAACTGCGCGAAATTTATGTGGAATTACCTGAATTCCCCGTGCTTAATGCGGGGCGTGGTGGGATCATTGGGCGCAACATTGATTGCTTCAGCGACGGACCATTCTACACATACTTGGGGAGCATGGATGCCATACCTGCACTTCCCAATGAAAATTATTCACAACAGCGCCCAGAGTTTTACAAAAAGCGTCCAAGGGATCTCACTACAGAGATGTCTTTGGAGGCGAAAAGAAGGGAATGAAACAACTACATTACGACAGATGGAGTTTTTGCTCTGGATGGTCAAACACGCATGTTAGTTTACAGAAACATTGACGACCGATGGCGACCGGAAGAAACGGAAGGCCTCTCCGTGTACTTAGGTTTAAGCATTGCAAGCAATATCAAGCAGTTTCCCAGTCGCAGCACGATCTCTCCAATTTCCCCGTTAGCAACAGGAGACGGCTATATCTACAGCCAGGGAGATCCTGAGTTGCTTCCCGATGGTGACGTAGGCAACCCTACAGTCCTACGGTACCGTTTTATCCCTCCAATTCAAGAGTATCAGTGATATGCCGTTGGTCCTATTTCTGATGGCAGTGACGCCCTTCGTGTTCGTATGACGGTCATTTCCAGACTGAGGTTGGAATTTCGGGCGGACCAAGGACAGGAATACAGCCTATTACAAACATCTCCAGCTACTCTGCTAGTCGGACATACTATTTAGGAGGAAAGACTTCCTGAAGCCCAATCTCATACCTTTGTAACGAGCGACGTAACGAAAAAACCATACCGTGTACATATGTTATATAACTAACACATAATTCATTGGCGAAATATCAGGATTATCATCAGATTGAGTTGATCCACGTAGTTACTCTTCTTTTACTACTTTTTGAAGGACTCCTCTACTGACCTGATCGCAGCGGCTAGTCTAGTAGTCGTAGTCCTCGCGTAGTCCAGCATGATCTTCACAGACTCAGATGTCACCCGATTGGTCTTTTTGATACCTCACTGAAGAGAAGTCCAGTCAAAAGAGGGCGTTTTTTCGCGTCGTCCTTCATTCTCCTTTCGTCAGACCGGAATAAGTGGGCAGCAAGTATTTGAATTGACAAGGCAGGCAAGTATCCGAGAGAATGTAGCGCGAATCCTAAACAGGCATCGAGTTCATGGTGGATCCCCCAGGCGAGGTATGGCTCCCGTCCTGACGGTACAGAGAACACGGAGCGGCACGATGGGTAAAGGTGTGGGCGGTGAGGGATTTGAACCCCCGGCCTCCTGCTTGTAAGGCAGGCGCTC